>NZ_JBSRZE010000016.1:0-85468 GCF_054057355.1 Sphingomonas sp. UYAg733 | reverse complement strand
GGCTACGCCCTACGCCGACATCCCCCAGAACGACGGCACGTGAGTGGTCTCCTTTTACATGCCGATCCCGGTCCCCGTTGCCGCGCCGATTGACATGCCGAGCGCGGTGAGGATCGAGCGCAGCTTGTGGCGCATGATTGAACGGATCGCGAGCAGGAAGGTGGTGCCGAGCATTACGGTCTGCCTTCTTTGCGCTTCTCGATGCCGTTGGTGATGAGCGCGATTAAGCCCCTCACCTTCAGGGGAGGGGTTTGGGGTAGGGCCGCGCCGCAGGCGTTGCGCTGGTGGAGAAGCCCCACCCCAGCCCAGTTCGACAGCTTTTGGCCCGGTCCGGGGGACAGGGCTGCTGCCGAACTCCTGAAGGTGAGGGGCTTGAGCAGTTGGAGGGTAATCACGAAACCGCCTCGCCCTGGCGGTGTTGCGCTTCGATGCGCTCGACCAGCCCGTCCTTGAAGTGCACCACGGTGCGCGCGAAAGCGGCCATGTCGGGTTCGTGCGTGACCATCAGCACGGTGATGCCATTGTCGCGGTTAAGGCCGCTGAGCAGCTCCATGATCTCGACCGAGCGTTCCGAATCGAGGTTGCCGGTCGGTTCGTCGGCAAGCAGCACATCAGGCGACGTGACGATCGCACGGGCGATCGCGACGCGCTGCTGCTGGCCGCCGGACAGTTCGGCCGGGGTATGATCCCACCACTCGGCCAGCCCGACCTTGTCGAGCGCGGCCATCGCCGCGTCATGGCGCGCCTTCTTGGCATCGCCGCGATAGAGCAAGGGCAGTTCGACATTCTCCAGCGCGCTGGTGCGGGCAAGCAGGTTGAAGCCCTGGAACACGAAACCGAGATATTTGCGCCGCAGCAGCGCGCGTTGATCGCGATCGAGCGTCTCGACATGATGGCCGCGAAATTCGAACGTCCCGCCGGTCGGCACGTCGAGACAACCGAGGATGTTCATCGTCGTCGACTTGCCCGATCCCGACGCACCCATCACCGCGACGAAATCGCCCGCCTCGATGTCGAGGTCGACACCTTTCAGCGCCTGGAACGCGGTCGCGCCCTCACCATAGGTCTTGGTGACGCCGCGCAGCCGGATCAGCGGCGGGCCACCTGGACCGTCGATGGAAACCTCACTGGCCACTGCGCTGCCCGCCGCCCGAACCACCGCCGCCTTGGCGCCGGCGCTGACCGCCGCTGCCCGACGACGCCTTGTCGCCGCTTGCCAACTGGCCGGTGATCACTTCCATGCCCGGCTTCAAATCGCCACCCGTCACTTCGGTGACCGATCCGTTGGTTTCGCCGGTGGTGATGTCGATCGCCTTGGGCTGCCCGGTCTCGTCCTTGATATAGACGGTCTGATGGCCGCCGCGCTCGATCGTCGCGGTGCGCGCGCCGCCACCGCCCCCACCGCCGCGACGCGGGCGGGACGGGACAAGTGCGCCGGCGATTCCTCCACTGCTGCTCGCGGCCGGTGTGGCTCCGGTGTCGGGTTTAAAGCGCAGCGCGGCATTGGGGACGAGCAGCACATTGCTCTTCGCCGTCGTGACGATGTCGGCGGTGGCGGTCATGCCTGGGCGCAGGTCGAGCTTGGGATTGGCCACGCTCAAGGTCGCGCCATAGGACACCACTTGCGCGGTCGTCGTCGTGGTCGTCGTGGTCTGCGCGCTCAGGTTCGAGCCGAGATCGACGCGAGTGATATCGGCGGGAAAGGTCTGGCCCGGAAAGGCATCGACGGTGAAGCTGGCCTTTTGTCCTTGCTTGACCGATCCGACATCGGCTTCGTCGATCGCGACCTCCAGCTTCATCGCGGACAGATCCTCGGCGATGACGAACAGGGTCGGTGTGCTGAACGACGCGGCGACGGTCTGGCCCGGCTCGATCTGCCGCGCGAGCACGACGCCGTTGACCGGCGAGCGGATCACGGTCTTCACCAGCTGAGTCGCGTTGGACGACAAGGCCGCCTGAGCCGACTGAACATTGGCCTGGGCAGCGCGGAGATTGGCGACCGCGCGATCACGATCGGCGATCCCCTGCTCGAGTTCGGTCTTGGCCGGCACGCGGCCACCCGACAGGCGGCTGACCTCCTGCAGGCGCTTCAACTGTGCGCTCGACTGGGCAAGTGTCGCCCGAGCCTGAGCCACGGCAGCGACATTGGCGGCGAGCGCGGCCTTGCTCTGATTTACCGTATCCTGGAAGCGCGAAGGATCGACCAGCGCAAGCGGCTGACCGACCACGACCCGGTCGTTGACATCGACCACCACCTTGGTGACCAGGCCGGACAGTTCCGAACCGACCTGCACCTGGTTGGTCGGGGCAAGCTTGCCGGTCGCCGACACCGTCACTTGGAACGAGCCCTGCGCGACTTTCTCGGTCGTGTAGTCGGGGCTGCCGCTGCCGCCGAAATAGCTTTTGGCCGCCAGCGCAAGCAGGATCACACCGATCGCGATCAGCACCCATTTCAAATAGCGCTGCCATACCGGCTGCGGCTTGGCGCCGAGGAATTCGTCGAGATTGCTGTCGGCCATGGCTTATTCCTGAGGGGCTTGCGGGGTTTCGGCGCTGTTCCAGCCGCCGCCCAAAGCGAGATAGAGTTGCACCAGCGCCTGCGCCTGATCGGCCTTTGCGCTTGCCAGCCCGTTCTGGGCGGACAGCAGCGAGCTTTCCGAATTGTTGAGCGTGGTGATGTCGGTCAGGCCGGCGCGATACTGGCTGCGCGCGAGGATCGCGGCATTGTTCGACGCGTCGAGCTGGATTGCAAATTCACGCTGGCGCGCCTTCGCGGTATCGAGTGCGGTCAGCGCGTTCTCGACATCCTCCAACGAGGTCAGTACGGTCGATTTATACGCCGCGAACGCCCCGTCGGCCGCGTCCTAGCGTGCGCGCACCAAGGAACGGTTACGCCCGCCGTCGAATATCGTCTGCGCGACATTGGCGAACAACCGGCCGGTAATGACATCGGCGAGCGAGCCGAGCAGGCCGGCATTGGTGCTGATGCTGCCGCCGATGCTGAGCGCGGGGTAAAGCTGCGCTTCGGCTACGCCGATCTGCGCGGTCGCGACGGCGAGACTGCGCTCGGCCGCGCGAACATCGGGACGCTGGCGGATGATGTCGGCGGGCAGCCCGACCGGCATTGCCGCGGGCCCGATCGGAATCGGCGCGGTCGCCGCCAGTTCGGTCTTGAGAGCACCCGGCGCCTGGCCGGTCAGTACGCCGAGCCGGTTCGCGGCTTGCTGGAAACCCTGTTCGAGCGAGGGCACCTGCGCCGCGGTCTGCGCCCGCTGTGCGCGGGCTTGTTCGCTGTCGAGCGATGACACGAGTCCTGCCTGAACGCGGAACCCGGCGATTTCGAGATTGTCGTCCTGGATCGCAAGCGAGGCGCGCGCGATGGCGAGATTGGCTTGGGCCGAGCGCGCGAGGATATAATTGCGCGCCACTTCCGACGCGATCGAGGTCTGCACGGTGGCGAGGTCGAAGCCGCTCGCTTCATAAGTGCCGCGTGCCGCCTCGATCGAACGCCTTACCCCGCCGAATATGTCGGCCTGGTATGACACGTCGCCCGACACGGAATAGCTCTGGTTGACGATCCCGGCATCGGTGACGTTGCCGAAGCTCTGGCCCTTCAGGTTGAAGGTGCGCGAATAGCCCGCCGACGCACCCACCTGAGGCAGGAGATCGGCGCGCGACTGGACCAGGCCTTCGCGCGCCTGACGCAACCGCGACAGAGCCTGTGCGATATCGAGATTGTCGCGCCGGGCGCGATCGACGATCGAATCGAGCAGCGGGTCGTTGAAGCTCGTCCACCAGGTCGCGATGTCGGGCAGCGCCCCCGCCGGCGCCGCGGTCGAATACGTCCCGGGCACACCGAGCGACGCACTGGCCGGCGGCGTATAGTTCGGGCCGACCACACAAGCCTGAAGCGGCAAAGCGATGACGAACAGGAGAGAGATGCGCGAACTAACCATACTGCCCAAATGGTCGCGAGGTGGCTTTTGGTCCATCGATTTATTGTCGCAATTTGTCGCTTGCGCGGATGTGAACGGCTTGCGGCGCATCGCGCCTTCCTTGTTCTTACCTGTTATTGGCAGCAATATTTTGCAACGGCCGGAATCGCGATCGACTGCAATCCCCGCAGCCTGCGCCCGGATCTGCCCAATGCCCGTCTGATCATCTTACTATCTGATATACAATAATATTTAACGGTCCCCAAGCCGGGATAGCGGTGGAAAAGATATGTCACATATGGGTGTGACATATCTCCCGCCCGCCTTCTCGCCATCCGTGCCCACAGCCTTGTCACCCCACAGCCATTGCGCCGGCGTCGATTCAGCCATCACACAATGTTTGGCATGTCATCCCTTGCCGGGCTTATACCGGTGCGCTCTTTCTTATTGTCGAAAACAGAACGCCAAAGGGCACCAGCACAATGGCCTCCCGCATGCCAGAGCCGCTACTCTCTCGTCTGATATAGCGCTCGAGGCTCCAGATTGCGCGAGATGCACCCAACCCCTACTCATCAATAGAGCGCGCCTCACTCCATTTCCAGAATGACCTCGTCCACCGCAAGACTATCCCCAGGAACGGCATTGACGGCCTTTACCGTGCCCGCCTTCTCGGCGCGCAGGATATTCTCCATCTTCATCGCCTCGACCACCGCGAGCGGCTGGCCCGCTTCGACCTTGTCGCCAGCCGCCACGTCGAGCCGCATGAGCAGGCCGGGCATCGGGCAAAGAAGGAATTTCGACAGGTCGGGCGGGATCTTGTCGATCAGATGCCGGGTGTAGGGCGCGACATGCGCCGGCAGCACGCGGGCGATGTGCGACGCGCCGCGTGTCGTCAACTTGAAGCCACTACGCGTTCTCACAATCCGCACCGACAGGTCGTCTTCGCCGATCTCGGCATGCACCATCCGGTCGCCCGGCGTGTATTCGAGCGCGATGTCGAGATCTTCGCCATCGACCGTGACGCCGTCGGTGGAGATCGTCACGTCATGCTCGGCGCCGTCGATCTTGACCGACCAATCGGCCGGCGGGCGCAGGCGCTTGCCGAGTTGCCCGTCGATCCGGCGCGCACGATCCGCCTCTGCGGTGGCGGCGAAGGCGGCAATCGCCGACAGGCTGCGCAACAGGTCCGGCGACGCCGGCGCACCGTGGAAGCCATCGGGATATTCCTCGGCGACGAAGCCGGTCGTGATCGCACCCGAACGGAAGCGCGGATGCTGCATCAGCGCGGAGAGAAAATCCACGTTGTTGCCCGGCCCGTCGATCTCGAACTGGTCGAGCGCGGCGACTGCCAAGTCGATCGCGGCCTCGCGCGTTTCGGCATGGGTGATCAGCTTGGCGATCATCGGGTCGTAGAACATCGACACCTCACCGCCCTCGCGCACGCCGTCATCGACGCGGACATAACCCGCCCCTTGCGGGTCGACCTTGCCATAATCGGGGCGTGCGTCTTCCGGCGGATTATAGCGGACCAGCCGGCCGATCGAAGGCAGGAAGCCGCGATAGGGATCTTCGGCATAGACGCGATTCTCGATCGCCCAGCCGGTCAGCGTGACGTCATCCTGATTGAAACCCAGAGGTTCACCGGCGGCGACACGGATCATCAATTCGACCAGATCGAGCCCGGTGATCGCTTCGGTCACTGGATGCTCGACCTGCAGCCGCGTATTCATTTCGAGGAAATAGAACCCCTCCCCTGTCGTGTCGGCGCCGGAGACGATCAGCTCGACCGTGCCGGCGGAATAATAACCCACCGCGCGGGCCAGCGCGACCGCCTGCTCGCCCATCGCCTTGCGCATGGCGGGCGTGACGAAGGGCGACGGCGCTTCCTCGACCACCTTCTGGTGGCGGCGCTGGATCGAGCACTCACGCTCGCCGAGATAGACGATGTTGCCGTGCTGGTCGCCCATCACCTGGATTTCGATGTGGCGCGGGCTTTCGATGAACTTCTCGATGAACACGCGGTCGTCGCCGAAGCTGGCAAGGCCCTCGCGCTTGGTCGCCTCGAACCCTTCGCGGACATCCTGTTCGCCATAGGCGAGGCGCATGCCCTTGCCGCCACCGCCGGCCGACGCCTTCATCATCACCGGATAACCGATCTCGCCAGCGATCCTGACCGCGTCATCGGTATCGGCGATTTCGCCGAGGAATCCGGGCACGACATTGACCCCGGCGGCCTTGGCGAGCTTCTTGGATTCGATCTTGTCGCCCATTGCGGCGATCGCGTTCGGCGGCGGGCCGACAAAGGCGATCCCCGCCTCGGCGCAGGCCTTGGCGAAGCTCGCGCGCTCGGACAGGAAGCCGTAGCCGGGATGGATACAGTCTGCGCCGGTTTCCTTTGCCGCGAGCAGGATCAGATCGGCGAGCAGATAGCTCTCACCCGCCGGCGGCGGCCCGAGCCGGACGGATTCGTCTGCCATCAGCACATGCGGCGCTCGGGCGTCGGCGTCGGAATAGACCGCAACCGTAGCGATGCCCATCTTCTTGGCGGTGCGCATGACGCGGCACGCGATTTCGCCGCGATTGGCAACGAGGATTTTCTTGAACACTTCTTTGACTCCCCTCCCGCGAGCGGGAGGGGCTGGGGGTGGGCGCCCGGCCTGCCGCTATACGGTAACGATTATGGTGAGCGCGAGCCCACCCCTGCCCCTCCCGCTCGCGGGAGGGGTGAATGATTATGCGGCTACCCGCATCGTTTCCTCGCGACGTCTCACGACTTCCACACCAGCCCGCGCAACTGCGCTGTGCGCGCCTTTGCCAGTCCCGCCTTGCACTGTGCCTGCGCCATCGGCTGCATCGAGCCGCCGGCGAACTGGCCGCCCTCGATCACGCACTGCGTATCGCGGAATTTCAGCCAGGCGCGCTGGCTTGCCAGCAGCGCCGGAGCGTAACCGAAGCCGCCACCGCGCGAAATGTCCTGCGCGTCGCGGCGTTTCATGAATGCGTAGGTCGCATTCCACTGACGCGTCATCTCGGCATCGGCGCGCTGCGCCGCGCGCCCGGCGCATTGCGTCATGTCCGCCTGGGTCTGCGGATCGGCGCAATTCGGCGTCGCCGCGGCGAGCAGCAGAGCGGTCAGCAGCATGTCTTTTCCTTGCGCATCGGTTCCGCGCCTTCCATCGGCCGCAAGCCCAGCTTGGCGAACAATGCCGCATCGGCATCGTCGCCGGCATTGCCGGTGGTGAGCAGCTTGTCGCCGGTGAAGATCGAATTGGCGCCGGCCATGAAGCACAAGGCCTGGGTCGCCTCGCTCATGCTTTCGCGGCCGGCCGACAGGCGCACCATGCTCATCGGCATGGTGATGCGCGCGACGGCGACGGTGCGGACGAATTCGATATCGTCGATCTTGGCGAGCGGCGTATCGGCGAGCATGTTGCCGAGCACTGTGCCCTTGACCGGCACCAGCGCATTGACCGGCACGCTTTCAGGATGGCGCGGCAAGGTCGCCAGCGCGTGGATGAAGCCGACCCGGTCGCTCCGCGTCTCGCCCATGCCGACGATACCGCCGCAGCACACGTTGATCCCGGCCTCACGCACATTCTCCAGCGTGTCGAGTCGGTCCTGGAAAGTGCGCGTGGTGATGATGTCGCCGTATTTCTCCGGCGCGGTATCGATATTGTGGTTGTAATAATCGAGCCCCGCCTCGGCCAGTTGCTGCGCCTGATGCGGCTCGAGCATGCCGAGCGTCATGCAGGTTTCGAGCCCCATCTGCCGCACGCCCTTCACCATCTCGATGATCGCGGGCATGTCGCGATCCTTCGGGTTGCGCCAGGCGGCGCCCATGCAGAAACGCCGCGATCCGGCGTCGCGCGCCTGTGCCGCGGATTGCAGCACGGCGCGGACGTCCATCAGCTTGGTCGCTTTGAGATCGGTTTCGGCGCTGGCGGACTGGTTGCAATAACCGCAATCCTCCGGGCAACCGCCGGTCTTGATCGACAACAGGGTGCAGAGCTGGACTTCGCCAGCCGCGTGATGGCCGCGGTGCACGGTCTGGGCGCGGAAAACGAGGTCGTCGAACGGCAGATCGAACAGAGCGGCGATTTCCTGCCGGGTCCAGTCGGTGCGCGTTTGGCTCCCCTCCCCTTCAGGGGCGGGATTGGGGGTGGGGCTGTTCCGCATACACTCATTCGTGGATTGTGCGGCGCGGCCCCACCCCAACCCCTCCCCTGAAGGGGTGGGGCTTGTTACGGCTAGTATATCGGTCATTCAGCAGCCTCATCGATTGGGGGCATATTGTGCCCGAGCAGCCGGAGCACTTCGCCCGCCGCGTTGACCAGGTTGGTGCCCGGTCCGAAAATTCCCTGCACGCCGGCGTCGCGCAGATATTGATAATCCTGGGCAGGGATCACGCCGCCGGCGATCACCTTGATGTCGCTGCGGCCAGCATCGCGCAGATGGCCGATCAGTTCGGGGATCAACGTCTTGTGCCCCGCCGCGAGGCTCGAAGCACCGACCACATCGACGTCAGAGCTGATCGCGAGATCGGCGGCTTCCTTGGGCGTCTGGAACAACGGGCCGGGCACGACTTCGAAACCGAGATCGCCGAACGCCGAAGACACGAGATTGGCGCCGCGATCATGCCCGTCCTGCCCCATCTTGGCGACGAGCAGGCGCGGGCGGCGGCCCTTGCGCTGGGTAAGCGAACCGACCCCGTCGAGCAGCCCCTGCCAGCGTTTGTCGAATTCATGCGCGCCGCCATAGATGCCCGAAACCGGCGTCGGCTTGGTGCCGTAGCGACCGAAAACATCCTCCATCGCCTGGCTGATCTCGCCCAGCGTCGCGCGCTGACGGGCGCACTCAACCGCGAGGCCAAGCACATTCTCGGTGCCCCGTGCACCTTCGCGCAACGCATCGAGCGCGGCGCGGCATTTGGCGTCGTCGCGCCCGGCCTTGGATGTCTTGATCCGGGCGATCTGCGATTCACGGACGGCGACATTGTCGACGTCGAGGATATCGATATCATCCTCCTCGGCGAGCTTGTATTTGTTCACACCGACAATGACGTCCTGGCCCATATCGACGCGCGCGGCGCGGCCTGCGCTCGCCTCTTCGATCATTGCCTTGGGCCAGCCAGCGGCGACCGCCTGGGCCATGCCGCCTTCGCTTTCGACGCGCTCGATGATCTCCCACGCCTTATCGAACAGCTCCTGCGTCAGGCTCTCGATATAGTAACTGCCACCGAGCGGATCGACGACCTTGGTCATCCCAGTCTCTTCCTGGATCACGATCTGCGTGTTGCGCGCGATCCGGGCGGAGAAATCGGTCGGCAGCGCGATCGCTTCGTCGAGCGCGTTGGTGTGCAAGGACTGCGTCCCGCCGAGCATCGCCGCCATCGCTTCGATCGTGGTGCGGATGACGTTGTTGTACGGGTCCTGCTCGGTCAGCGACACGCCGCTGGTCTGGCAATGCGTGCGCAGCATCTTCGAGCGCTCGTCCTTCGCACCGAGATCGGTCATCACGCGGTGCCACAGTTTGCGCGCGGCGCGCAGTTTCGCGACCTCCATGAAGAAGTTCATGCCGATCGCGAAGAAGAAGGACAGCCGCCCGGCAAAGGCATCGAGATCGAGGCCCGAGGCCATCGCCGCCTTGGCATATTCGCGACCGTCGGCAATGGTGAAGGCCAGTTCCTGCAGCTGCGTCGCCCCCGCTTCCTGCATGTGATAGCCGGAGATCGAAATCGAGTTGAACTTCGGCATGTGCCGCGACGTGTAGCCGATGATATCCGCGATGATCCGCATGCTCGGCTCGGGCGGGTAGATGTACGTGTTGCGGACCATGAACTCCTTGAGAATGTCGTTCTGGATCGTGCCGTCCAGAAGCTCCTGAGGCACGCCCTGCTCCTCGCCCGCGACGATGAAGAAGGCGAGGATCGGGATCACCGCGCCGTTCATGGTCATCGACACGCTCATCTTGTCGAGCGGGATGCCGTCGAACAGGATCTTCATGTCGTCGATCGTGTCGATTGCCACGCCCGCCTTGCCGACATCGCCGGTCACTCGCGGATGGTCGCTGTCATAACCGCGATGCGTGGCAAGATCGAAGGCGACCGACAGCCCCTTCTGCCCGGCGGCGAGGTTACGGCGATAGAAAGCGTTGGAAGCCTCGGCGGTGGAGAAGCCGGCATATTGGCGGATCGTCCAGGGCCGGCCGGCATACATCGACGCACGCACCCCACGCGTGAACGGCGCAAAGCCGGGCAGGCCGGGGTCGATCTCCGCGACATCTTCCGCAGTGTAGAGCGGCTTGACCGTAATGCCCTCGGGCGTCGGCCAGTTCAGGTCCCTGCCCTTCACTTCCTTGGCAGCGGCGGCCTGCCATTGATCGAGCGTTGGCCCGACGGTCGGTTTGTCGGTCATGCCAGGTCTTCCATTGCCGTCCAGCCGAAGCGCGGTGCGGAGAAATCGGCTTCGAACGCATGCACATTGCCGCCGCCGGGGTGGCCGCCCGTCGCCACCTGATCGTGGCGCCGGTCGATCTGGTCGCCGGTGATGGCGCATTTCAGCAAGGTGCCGACGCCGCCATGGCCGATGAACAGGACAGTCTCGTCATCCGCGCGATCCGACAGGCTGCGCCGGACGGCGCGCGCGATGCGGGCCTGAGCGTCGACCGCGCGTTCCCAGCCGCGGATCGACTGTCCAGGCTGCGCGAAGAACTGGTCGGCGGTGGCCTCGAACTCCTCGGGCGGCAGGAAACCGGTCGCGGAGCGGTCATTCTCATGCATGGCAGCGACCACTTCGACCGTGGCGCCGGTCATCGAGGCTAGGATCTCCGCCGTTTCGATCGCCTTGCGTTCACCGCTCGAAACGATGCGGCGTACACCCGCCAGCCATTGCCGCCCGGCAAGCGCGGCCAGCCGGTCGCGCCCGGCATCCGACAAGCCCCAGTCGGGCACCGGAACGGCCGGATCGACCGCGACCTGGGGATGGGAGAGGTAATAAGCGATGGCCATGGTGCGGTGCTCAGGCGCCCTTGAAGGTCGGTTTGCGCTTTTGCAGGAAGGACATCGCACCCTCCATCGCGTCGGCGCTGTCGCCGGCGAGGCGCTGGCCATTGGCCTCGCGAGTCAGCGCCTCGGCATAAGTGCCATCCATCGCGGCGGCGATGTTGCGGCGCATGATGCCGAGCGCGAGCGTCGGGCCGCCGGCGAGGCGGTCGGCCAGCGCCAGCGCCTCATCGAGCACCACCGCGTCATCGACGCATTTGTGGATCAAGCCCCAGCTTTCGGCCTTTTCCCCGCCGATCTTCTCTCCGAGCAGCATCATCTCGGTCGCACGCGCCTTGCCGACCAGCCGGGTCAGCATCCACGACGCGCCGCCATCGGGAACCAGCCCGATATTGACGAACGCCTGGAGGAAATAGGCCGAGCGCCCCGCGAGCACGAAATCGCCGCACAGCGCGATCGAACAGCCGATACCGGCGGCGGGACCGTTGACCGCGCTGACGATCGGCACGTCGAGCTCGGACAGCTTGATCATCGTCGGGTTATAATGGCGGGTAAGCGCGTTGTAGGATCCGCGCCCGCCGCTGATCGATCCCCCGCCCCGCGCCTGCAAATCGGCGCCCGAACAGAAAGCCCGGCCCGCGCCGGTGATGACGATCGCGCGCGCGCCGTCGAGGTGATCGAGCACCGCGCCGATATCGTCGGCCATCTGCGGCGGCGCCGCGTTGAGCCGCTCGGGCCGGTTGAGCGTGATCAGCAGCACGTCGCCGCGCCGCTGGGTCAGGATCGTTTCGAATTCAGGCACCGTCTTCTCCGTCAATGATCGCCAGAAGGCGTTTCCATCAGTTCGACCAGCAGACCCCCGAAATCCTTGGGGTGGACGAAGACGATCGGCGTGCCGTGCGCGCCGATGCGCGGTTCGCCCAGCACCGTCGCGCCTTTCGCCTTCAGGTCGGCGACCGCCTCGTGGATGTCGGGCACTTCGAAGCAGACATGATGCTGGCCGCCCGCAGGGTTTTTCTTCAGGAACCCGGCGATCGGCGAGCTTTCGTCATAGGGTTCGATCAGCTCGATCTGAGTATTGGGCGCGTCGATGAAACACACTTTCACGCCCTGCGCCGGCAAATCGAATGGCTCGCCGATCGCGGTTGCGCCAAGCAGGGTGCGATAGGTCTCGATCGACGCTGCGATCGATGGCGTGGCGACGCCGACATGGTTGAGACGGCCCAGTTTCATTTGGCCAACGTCACTTCTTCGGCTTTTCCGCAGGCGGCGGTGGAGGAACTTCGCCGAGCTTGTAACCGCAGGCAGTCAACACCCGGCGGATCGGCGCATCGGTCGCCGGACCGTCAAAGGTCGCGGAGAAAGCGAAATTGCCGGCGGTGGTCGTCTCGACCGTGATCGTCTTCGCCTTGGCAAGCTGAACCGTCAGCGCAGTAACCGGCGTGGAGTTGGCGATATAGGCCGCCGTCGCACGGAACTGCCAATTGTCCGTGACTGCGGGGCCACCGTTGAAGCGCAGCGAGACCGACTTGTCGGCGAACTCGCCGGTATCCGAGGCGGTCTGCAAAGGCTGTTTGGTGATGAACTGCACCGACACGATCGAGTCGGCTGCCTTGTCGCATTTCACGGTCAGCCGCGACGATCCATCGCGCGCGATCGCGGAGGTCGAAGTAGTCGCGACCCCGCTTGCCGCATCGGTCCGCTCGCGCACGGTCCATGGTGCGGGAGCCGCAACAGGCGCGGGTGCGGGCGCCGGAGGTGCGGCGGCGGGCGTAGCGGCTTGCAGAGTCAGCAGGAGGATCGGGAGCATGGTTTCGGCCTCGCGGGATCAAAGGGGAATATTGTCGTGTTTCTTCCACGGATTCTCGAGCGACTTGCCGCGGAGCTTGCGCAACCCTAACGCCACGCGCCGGCGGGTCGAGTGCGGCTGGATCACTTCGTCGATGAAACCCTTCGACGCGGCGACGAACGGGTTGGCGAAGCGCGCCTCATACTGCGCAGTACGCTCGGCGATCTCCTCCGGCGTCTTGCCGCGAAAGATGATCTCGACCGCGCCCTTTGCGCCCATCACCGCGATTTCCGCAGTCGGCCAGGCATAGTTGAGGTCGCCGCGTAAATGCTTCGACGCCATCACGTCATAGGCGCCGCCATAAGCCTTGCGCGTGATCACGGTGATCTTCGGCACGGTCGCTTCGGCATAGGCGAAGAGCAGTTTCGCGCCATGCTTGATGATGCCGTTCAGTTCCTGACTGGTGCCCGGCAGGAAACCCGGCACGTCGACGAATGTGACGATCGGAATGTCGAACGCGTCGCAGAACCGCACGAAACGCGCGGCCTTCTTCGACGAATTGATGTCGAGACAGCCCGCCAGTACCATCGGCTGGTTGGCGACGAAGCCGACACTGCGCCCCTCGATCCGACCGAACCCAATGATGATGTTTGCGGCATGGGTCGGCTGGACCTCGAAGAAATCGCCCTCGTCGACCGTCTTCCGGATCAGCTCATGCATGTCATAGGGTTGGTTGGCGCTGGCCGGGATGAGCAGGTCGAGGCTGTCTTCGATCCGGTCCCAGGGATCCGAACTCGGGCGTTCGGGCGGGGTCTCGCGGTTCGACGCGGGAAGAAAGTCCACGAAGTCGCGGGCCGCGAGCAGCGCCTCGATATCGTTTTCGAAGGCCACATCGGCGACCCCCGACTTGGTCGTGTGCGTCACGGCACCGCCGAGTTCCTCTTGTGTGACGATCTCGTTGGTGACGGTCTTCACGACATCGGGGCCGGTGACGAACATATAGGAGCTGTCCTTCACCATGAAAATGAAGTCGGTCATAGCCGGGGAATAGACCGCACCACCCGCACACGGCCCCATGATCAGCGAAATCTGTGGCACGACGCCGCTGGCCAGCACATTGCGCTGGAACACCTCGGCATAGCCGCCGAGCGAAGCGACACCTTCCTGAATACGCGCGCCGCCTGAATCGTTGAGGCCGATAACCGGCGCACCGACCTTCAGCGCGGTGTCCATCACCTTGCAGATCTTCTGCGCGTGGCGTTCGCTGAGACTGCCGCCGAACACGGTAAAGTCCTGGCTGAACACGAACACGAGGCGGCCGTTGATCGTGCCCGATCCGGTAACCACGCCGTCGCCGGGAATGATCTGATCCTGCATGCCGAAATCGACGCAGTTATGTTCGACATACATGTCGAGTTCCTCGAACGATCCTTCATCGAGCAGGACGTCGAGGCGCTCGCGTGCGGTCAGTTTGCCCTTGGCGTGTTGCGCCGCGATGCGCTTTTCGCCACCGCCCATGCGCGCCGCCTGGCGCTTGCGTTCGAGTTCGGCGATCGTCGACGACATGCAGCTCTCCGGAAAGTGCGGACGGCCTCTCTTTCAAGGAGTCGCGGGTTTTGCAAATGTGAACTTGCGAAGTTGTGAAGGACAAAGTTGTGAAGTAGGCTCTTCTTAGCCCCTCCCTTTCATGAGAGGGGCCAAGAAAGGAACTATGCCCCGCCCCACTCGCCTGTTTGCCGGAGAACAGCTCCGCGCCCTGCGCCACTCGGCGGGACTCAACCAGGCGACGATGGCAGCGCGGCTTGGGCTGTCGGTCAGCTATCTGTCGCAGCTCGAAAGCGGCGTCCGCCCGCTGACCTCCGCCGTGACCGCGGCATTACGTCGCAACCACCCCAACGCGCTCGCCGACATCGAGGACAGCGCGCCGACGATGCGCATCGCGTCACTTTCCGCCGCGCTGGCCGATCCGCTGCTCCCGCCTGCCCCGCCGCCCGATACGATCGCCCGCCTTGCCGAGGAACGACCGGAGATCGCCGAACGGATCATCGCGCTGCACGGGGCGGTGCGTGCGGCGGAGGAGCGCCTGCAGATAGTCGAGGAGACGATCTCCTCAGGCGCGGGCGGACGGATGCCATGGGAATCGGTACGCGACTGGTTTCATCAGGCGGGCAATTATGTCGATACGATCGACCGGGCTGCGGAAACATTGGCGGATACGCTCGGGCCGGGCGAAGCAGCGTTGATTGGCGCTCTCGCGCGGCACGGTATCTCGATCGAAACCGCAACCGACGACCCCTCGCCGCTCCGCGCATTCGATCGGACACAAGGTGCGCTGACGCTGGGTGGCGCGCTACCGCCGGAAAGCCGTCGCTTCCTGATCGCGCACCAGCTTGCAGCGCTGGAGTTCGACGGAATGATCAAGGACATCGTCGCCGGGGCACCGCTGATCAGCGATGTGGCGCGCAACCTATTGCGCATCGGCCTCGCCAATTACGCGGCAGGGGCTCTGATGATGCCCTATGCGGCATTCCGTGCGGCGGCGCGGGCGGCCCGGCACGACATCGACCGGCTCTGTCGCAGTTTCGGGGTGAGCTTCGAACAGGCGTGCCACCGGCTGTCGACGCTGCAGCGTCCGGGCGCAGAGGGCATCCCCTTCTATTTTTGCCGTGTCGATATGGCCGGCAACATCACCAAGCGGCATTCAGCCACGCGTTTCCAGTTCGCGCGCTTCGGCGGCGCCTGCCCCTTGTGGATCGTGCACGAAGCGGTAGCGATCCCCGACCGCATCGTGGTGCAGCATGCCGAGACGCCGGACGGCGTGCGTTATGTCTCGATGGCCAAGGGGCTGGTCAAGCCATCGGGCAGCTTCACGCGAACGCCGCGGCGCTATGCAGTCACGCTCGGCTGCGAAGCGGAACATGCCGAAGACTTTGTCTACACCGATGCACTGGACCGACGCGCGGCCGCGACGCCGATCGGCATATCATGCCGGTTATGCCCGCGCGACAATTGCGACCAGCGCGCCTTTCCTCCCGCCGACCGCAGCATCGCGGTTGACCCCGACTTGCGCGGGATCGTGCCGTACCGGATCGTCTAGGGTCGGTCAGACCGACGCCAGCCCACCCTGGCCGAGCAAAGTCATTTCACCCATGATGTCAGTCGACGATCCGCGATATAGGGCCAATATGGTTTAAATTATTAACCTATTCGGCGTTCAATAAAGCAACCTTATAGTATGGACTCTCATCATTCGCCGGTGGTACTAAACAGTCAACAGATCACGCGATTGATGATCTGGTGATTCGGGCCGCGCCAAACAATCTCTCCTGCTTCAGGAGTAGTGGAGGCTTGAATGACGAAAAGCGACACCCAGCAAAAGCCGTTATTATCGCCTAATATGATTTGCGTTGTCCAAGATGCAACCAGTTCGACATTCAGCAATATGTCGGCCGGGCACTCCATTTTTGGCGCGTCCAATTTTTTTAATTCTGCTTTCCATCGCAGCAATTTCGAAAGCACGCATTTTAGTGCTTGCGAATTCGACGGTGCCGTCATCGAGAATTGTTCGCTTCGTGCGGTGCAATTAAAGAATTGTGATGTTGACGGACTCGTCATCGACGGCATCAATATCGGTTCGCTGCTTAAACTTCTGCTCGTGAAATAGGAGCGAAACAATGTCCAATGAACAGGCCGATCCCACTCCATTCATCGGCGCGACGCATCGCCATGACCTTCTGGCACAGCTCGCAGGCACGCGTATTCGTGCGTTCGACAGCGCCGTGAACGACGCCGTGGCGCACGGCATGCGAAATCCGGAGGAGATCAAGCTGGATGGCAAGAATGGTGGCATGGACGGCATTGCCGTTAGCCTTGGGGGCATAGAGGTCGCCGATGAGACAGTTTACTCCCCCTGGCAACCGCCAAAATTTCCCAAGGGCAAGGAATCCAAAGAGGGCAAGGAATCCAAGGATTCCAAGGAGGGCAAAGAGGGCAAGGAATCCAAGGACTCCAAGGAGGCCGGCAAGGAAACCTCCGATGGCGGCAAGATGGCGGGAAGCGAGGCGTCAGACCCCTTCAGCCGTTTCGGTGAAGTGGAGAGGCTCAACTGGACGCAGATGAATCGCGTGGCGCAACAACACGCCAATGGCGTCCGGGGGTTCATCAAGAGTGTCCAGATGTTCTGATGCCGGGACGCGGAGCGACGGCACCGACAAAATCGTGCTGATCGTGGGCGAACCGGGTGACAGCTTTGCCGATGGGTTGACGGAGTCGATCACTGCTGCGGGCTGGACCCCGGTTTGCCTTGATGCGATGGCGGCGGCGCGGCGGTTCACGATCCTGGTCCAGGATGGCGACGCCTCGGTCCTGCCGCAGATCCCAATGGTCATCCGCGCACCGCGCCTGCCCCCCGCGCAAAGCCCGGATGCGCGATTTCTGCGCGGCGAAGCACTGGCGGCATTATGGGCGATCGGCGCGTTGAGCACGGCGCCGGTGCTTGGTCGTCCGGGTCCGATGGGCTTTGGCGGCGGCTGCAGCCTGTCGGCAGCGGTGAACGAACTGCGCGGCGGACTGTGCACCGATCGCATGGAAACCTTCATGCAAGGCGCGACATGGCCGCAAAGCGATGCGGGATGGTATTTCAAATCGCCCGATACGCTGGAACCGCTGAGCCATGATCAGCGCGCGGCCTATCCCGGGCCGCAACGCGGACGGTATGTCAGGCCGGGCGAACAATATGAATTCGTACTGGTGCTGGGTCAGGATGCGTGGTGCCGAAGCGGACAGCAAGTCAGCGGTCATGACCTTGCCCAAGACAGCGTGGCGCTGGCCGAACGGCTCGGGCTCGACATGGCGCTGATCGTCTGGGCGCTGTCGGCGGATCTGCGCGATCCGTATCTGGCGCGTGTAGCCCCTTGGCCGCACCGGGAAGATATTGCCTTTGCCTGGCAAGCGTTTACGGCCGCCGCCGTTTCGTATTTGACGCAATGATCACCGCGATCGGCCTGGGCACGGATCCGACCATTCGGCATTTCGTGGCACGATGCGAAGCGATTGGTGTCGAAGTAGAGTTGATCGATCTGCATGACCTGGCGCTAGCGGATTGGATGTTTCCGCTGCCCGGCCAGGATGCGATCTGGCGCGACGGCGACGAGGAACGGCGATTGTACGCAGGCGGCCGTTACTATGTTCGACCGATCGACGTGTCGCCGGCCATTTCGTCACCGCGCAGGCGCATGTCTTGGCAGGGATTGCAGCAAGCGCTGTGCGCCTGGCTGGAGAGCATCGGTGAGGCGATCGTGATCAATCGGCCGGGTCATTTCCAGGATAACGGATCGAAGCCACTGCACGAAGCGCTGCTGGCGCGCAGCGGTTTCCTCGTGCCGGAATCGCTGACCAGTTCGGACGGCGACGCGCTGATGAGCTTTGCGCGCGCGCCATCGATCGTGAAGACGATTTCCGGCACCCGCGCGGATTGCTGGATGGTGGCGCCGGATGATTTTATCGCTTTCCAACCCGAAAGTGGACCAGTGCATTTGCAACGGCTGGTAGAGGGCGCGGACGTGCGCGCGCATGTCGTCGGCGATGCCGTGCTTGCATTGCGGATTGACAGCGACACGACCGATTACCGCATCGATGGCGAAGCGAGATACGCCCCGATCATGCTGCCGGACGCGCTGACCGATCGTATGACGCGCACAGCGCGCGACATGGGGCTGATCTTTTCCGGCTGGGATTTCAAGCTCGACAAAGATGGTCAGCTCTGGCTGCTCGAGGCCAATCCGATGCCCGGCTATAATTCCTACGACAATCGCCTGGACGGCAGCATCACCGCCGCGCTGGTCGCGATGCTGACCGAAGCACGGCCTGAGACGCGGCGATGATTACGACCACCGACCTGCTGAATGTGGACGCCTGCTGCTCGATAATCGAGCGCGTGGCCAGCAACCGGGACAAGTGGATCGACCGCAGCCCACGCGGCGACGCGACCTTCTTCACCTTCGGGCGCGCCAGCTATCTCGATGCGTGTCCGCCGGACATTCAGCCGCAACACGCTTATTATGGAAAGGTCGACGCTGCGAACGCTGAGTTGATGGCGACATTCGGCGATCTTTACACATCGCTGCTCGACCGACTTTCCGTCGAATTGCAGGGTGATGTGGTGCTGGCAGATGAGCTGGCCATCCCTGGGTTCCACATCTTCCTGGGCAGCGGCATCCTAGGTGCGGGAAAAAGCGGCCGGCATTTTGATATCCAGTATGAAAACCTGCGCTTCCCGCCGGGTCCGATCGAGGACGATCCGGTATCGTTCACTCTGGCGCTCGAATTGCCGGCGGAAGGCAGCGGGCTCGACTTATGGGACATCACGGTCGAGGATTTCGATCGAGCATTCAAGGCCGGCCGCGTCGCAACGCTCGACGACATGGCGCGTCGCCGGATCCTAGCCTATCATCCGTACGCTGTCGGCCAATTACTGATTCACCGCGGATTATGGCTGCACCGAATATCGTCACCCGGCACAATCCGCAGCGATGATCGCCGGATAACGCTGCAAGGGCATGGATTGCGCATCGCCGGGCGCTGGGTCCTTTACTGGTGAGCGACGCCGCCCGGAGATCGGCCTATCCCATGCGCGCTGCGGTCGAGGCAGCACCGATCGCACCTGCGCTGGTTCTGCCCGGTGCGCTGCGCGAAGCCGACGCCGCAGCGTTGCTCGACTTCGCGATCGCCAGTGAGGCATTATTCGGCGACGCGCTGACATTATCGCCGCATTTGGAGTTGCATAGCGGACGCCATCGCAGTGCGCTGACGCTGACACAGCATCACGTGCATCGCGACCTGATGGCGATGATCGCGCTGAAACATGGTGATGCGCTTTGCGCGCGCTTCGGCGACGCAATCATGGCCACGCCGGTCGAGGAATCCGAATTGGCTGCGAGCGGCGATGGTGATTGGTTCGGCCCGCACCGCGATAACGGCGCGGCACCCGTCGCGCATCGATCCTTCACGATCGTGGTCTATCTCCATCGCCGCCCCTGCCGTTTTTCGGGGGGAGAGTTGGCCCTGCATGGCTTTCAGGATGCAGCGAGGCAACGTTTCGGCCCGGTGCAGATGATCGTGCCGCGCCACAATGTCGCGGCGATCTTCCCATCGAACACGCTGCATGAAATCCTGCCGGTGTCATTGCCGACGCCATGCTTCGCCGACCGGCGCTTCGCGCTTACCAACTGGATCTGAAAGATGCACGGCATCAGCCGGGGCTACATCATTGCCGCGCTGCCCCGCACCGGCAGCTTCCTGTTGTGCGATATGCTGGCGACGCTGGGGTCAGTCGGCTATCCGCAGGAATATGGCTTGTCGGAGGACGAGCAGACATGGTCGGGCCATCACGGCCATGCCAGCCATACCGCTTATTTCTATGATTTTTTCCGCCTCTGCTCCACGCCCAACGGGGTATTCGGCTGCAAGCTGATGTGGTCGCAGTTCACAGGCCTTCGCCATGATATCGAACGATATACCCGCATCGGCGGGCGAGGCCTAGAACCGATCGAAGCAATGACCGGGCCGCTCAAGCTCATCTTCCTCGATCGCCGCGATGTCGTCATGCAAGCGATATCGTTGGTGCGCGCGATAGAGACCAATATCTGGTCGTCCCGTCGATCGCACCCGCCAACATCGCTAACCTATGACAGCATCGCGATCGCCGACGCTATTCGAACGATCAAGGGCAATCGCCAGCAGTGGGAAGCCTTTTTCGCACGGCATGCGATCGAGCCGTTGCGATTGGCCTATGAGGATGTAGCATGGGGTGATGTCGCTGCATTGTTCCCGTTTCTGGGCCTGGAAGGGACGGAACGGACGGCGCACATCACGCAATTGAAGCAACAGGCCGACGACCAGTCGCGCGCCTGGCGCCACCGCTTTGTCGCCGAGAATGTGATTTAATCAGATCTTCACGATGCCCAGGTCGATCAGGCTGCGCGCGGTGTCGACGATCGAGTCCGCAGCCGGACGCGTCTTCCAGCCGAGCACCTCGAACGCATGGCTGGAATCGACTGCGCGGACCCGGCCCAATTCGCCAAGCACCTGGCGCAAGCCGCCGTCGAACAGTGCGATCAGTCTGACAGCGAAATCGGGGATATTGCGCTTTGGTACCTTCCTCGCATCGGGCCCGAGCCGGTCGCGCAGCACTTGCCCCACTTCCTCCATCATCATGAATGGCCCAGCCGCAATGAAGCGTTCATTGGCGAGACCCGGCATGGACAGCGCACGGACGTGAAGATCGGCGAGGTCGCGGACGTCGACGACGGCGAAGCCAAGCCGCGGAAAGCCCGGGACCGAGCCATCGATCGCGCGTTTGACGAACTCGATCGAAGCCGAATAATCGGCGCTCAGGACCGGACCCAGCACCGCCGCCGGGTTGACCGAGCAATATTCCATCGCGCCGCCGTTCGCCGCCATCCAGTCACGCGCGGCGCGTTCTGCGATCGTCTTCGACTTCGGGTATGCGGCTACTGTGGGCGAATTGACGTCGGTCCAGTCGGCCTCGGTAAACGGTCGCCCCAAATCACCGCGACCATAAGCGATCGCCGCAACCGACGAGGTTTGCACGAAGCGCTGGACGCCGGCCTCTTTCGCGAAGCGCAGTGCCCGGAGCGCGCCCTCGCGTGCGGGGATGATCAGGTCGTCCTCATTCTTGACGGCACCGACCGGAAAAGGCGACGCAACGTGCGCAACATGGGTGCAGCCGGCCATCGCCGCGAACCAGCCGGCATCATTCATCAGGTCGGCCGCGAAGAATTTAAGCTCCGGGCCCGACACGCCGAGTGTTTCGCGCACCTCCGTCTCGCGGCCGATAGAGCGCACCGTGGTGTGGACCGTCCAGCCCTCGCCAATGAGCTGCTTGATGAGATAGCCGCCAATATAACCGCTGCCGCCCGTCACCAACACCGTGCCTGCCATCGATCCGCTCCGCCCGGGAAAAATCAAGTTTTATATTGAAACCTAGTTCTTGACAAGCCGGGCTTGCATTCGCCCCTCTCCCCCCGGCAAATGGGGTGGCAGGAGAGCGTTACATGGCCGATCAAGATCTTTACCCCGTGCCCCCCGAATGGGCGCAGCGTGCGCGTGTCGACGCGGCGGGATATGAGAATCTCTACGGCCGCTCGCTCGCCGATCCAGGCAGTTTCTGGCTCGAACAGTCGCGCCGGCTCGACTGGATCAAGCGGCCAGAGATCGCCGGCGACTGGTCGTTCGCGGAAAAGGATTTCCACATCCAGTGGTTCGCCGATGGCCGACTCAATGTTTCCGCGAACTGCCTCGACCGGCATCTCGCCAAGCGTGGCGAACAGGTCGCGCTGATCTGGGAACCCGACGCGCCGAACGAACAGCCGAAGCGCTTCACCTATCGCCAGCTACATGCCGAAGTATGCCGCTTCGCCAATGTCCTGAAGGCGCAAGGCGCGAAGAAGGGCGACCGTGTCACGATCTATATGCCGATGATTCCGGAAGCGGCGTTTGCGATCCTCGCCTGTGCGCGGATCGGCGCGATCCATTCGGTGGTGTTCGGCGGTTTCTCGCCCGAGGCGCTGGCGGGACGGATCACCGATTGCGATTCGAGCATCGTCGTGACTGCCGACGAAGGACGGCGCGGTGGCAAGAAAGTCCCGCTCAAGGCCAATGTCGATGCCGCGGCCCTGCGCGCACCGGCGCTGAAGAAGGTGATCGTGGTAAAGGCGACCGGCGGCGACGTGACGATGCACGAGGGCCGCGACGTCTGGTACCATGACGCGGCGGTGGATCAGCCGACGGTTTGCCCGCCCGAGCCGATGGGCGCGGAAGACCCGTTATTCATCCTCTACACCAGCGGATCGACCGGCCAGCCCAAGGGCGTGCTGCACAGCAGCGGCGGCTATTTGCTCTGGGCGAGCCTGACGCATGAACTGGCGTTCGATTACCGGCCCGGCGATGTGTGGTGGTGTGCGGCCGATATCGGCTGGGTCACCGGACATACCTATATTCTCTATGGCCCGCTCGCCAATGGCGCGACGACATTGATGTATGAAGGCCTGCCCAACTGGCCCGATGCGAGCCGCATCTGGCAAGTGGTCGACCGGCACAAGGTTCATACCATCTTCACCGCGCCGACCGCACTCCGCGCGCTGATGAAGGATGGCGACGAATTCGTCGCGAAGACCGATCGCTCGTCGCTGAAGCTGCTCGGTACGGTCGGCGAGCCGATCAATCCCGAGGCTTGGCGCTGGTATCACGAGGTGGTCGGCGACGGTCGCTGCCCGATCATCGACACCTGGTGGCAGACAGAGACCGGCGGCGCGATGATCTCTCCTATGCCCGGCGCGACCGACCTGAAACCGGGTAGCGCGACACGGCCGATGCCGGGGGTCGATCCGCAACTGGTCGATGCCGAAGGCGAGGTGCTCAATGGGGCGACCGAGGGGAATCTGGTCATTGCCCGAAGCTGGCCGGGACAAATGCGCACCGTGTGGGGCGATCATAACCGCTTCTTCCAGACATATTTCACTACCTATCCGGGCAAGTATTTCACCGGCGATGGCGCACGCCGCGACGAGGACGGTTATTGGTGGATCACCGGCCGGGTCGATGACGTGATCAACGTCTCCGGTCATCGCATGGGCACCGCCGAAGTCGAATCCGCGCTGGTGCTCCACCCGCAAGTTGCCGAGGCCGCGGTGGTCGGCATGCCGCACGACATCAAGGGCCAGGGCATCTATGCCTATGTCACGCTCAATTCCGGCGAGACGGCGTCGGACGACCTGCGGGCCACGCTGATCAAATGGGTACGCAGCGAAATCGGCCCGATCGCCGCGCCGGACAAGCTGCAATTCGCGCCGGGCCTTCCCAAGACGCGGTCGGGCAAGATCATGCGCCGCATCCTGCGCAAGATCGCCGAGGGCGATGTCTCGTCGCTCGGCGATACCAGCACGCTGGCCGATCCGGCGGTGGTCGATGATCTGATCGCCAATCGGGTGGCGTGATCGATTGTGCCCGCTCCTGACCAGTCATGCATGAACATCTCGCTCCCGGAAACGCTCAATCATTCGTCGATCAATAAGTGATCGATCGCGATTTTGGGACGAGCAGTGAATATGTCCGGGCACTTATCCGCAAGGATCTGAGCGCCAGACCCTCAAACGGCTTTTGCTTGACGGTGCCGCAAGCGCGCCGACCGAGCGCGTCGATGATGCCTATTTCGCCGATCTGCGGGATTGTGCCGCACAGTGAACGGCAAGCCAATCGTCCCGCGCAAAAAGAGCGCGCGCAGCCGCTATTTCCAGTTTATTCCCCCTGGTCGCCCGCGCTTCGCCGCGGCCAGTCACCCTTTTTCGATCTCCGAAAGTTGACACAGCCCCAGGCATCGTCAATACTTCGCTAAATGGTGAAGTATCAGGCATCCGCAATCGACCGCACATTCTCCGCACTCGCCGATACGACGCGGCGGGGCGTGCTGATGCGGCTGAAGGACGAACCGAGGCTTTCGATCAGCGAACTCGCCCGGCCGTTGTCGCTGAAGCTGCCGGGGATGATGAAGCATCTCGATGTCCTGTCCGATGCCGGACTGATCATCCGGACCAAGACCGTCCGGACCGTGGCGGTAACCCTGTCGGTGGAGCCGATGCAGGAAGCGATGGCGTGGCTCAAACGCTATGAACGCTTCTGGATGGCGAGCATCGACCGGCTTGTCGTTTTTGTCGAAGAGGATGACGCGCAATGAACTCCAGCCTGCCCAGCGTGACCATCGTCCGCAAGATCAAGGCCTCTCCCGCCAAGGTGTGGGCGGCGATCACCCGGCCCGAACAGATGCTGCAATGGTGGGGACCCGATGCCGGGCCGACGCTCAAGGCCGAGGCCGATGTGCGGCCCGGCGGCCGGTTTAGCATCATGTTCCGGCTGATGAACGGCGACGAGCACAATCCCACCGGCGTGTATCGGGAAGTGCTGTCCGAGCAGAAACTGGTCTTCACCTGGGAATGGCCCGGCATGCCCGAACGGGAGTCGCTGGTGACATTCCTGCTCAAGCCGCTCGACGGCGGCACCGAGCTGACCCTGATCCACGAACATCTGCCCGATGAAGAGGCGCGCGAAAGCCATGAGCAAGGCTGGAGCGGCCTGCTCGACAAACTGCCGATTTTCCTTGGAGAGACAGAATGAGCGACCTGACCCAAAAGATAACCATCTGGACTCTTGATTGGGTGCCCGAGGGTCCGCGCGGATTCGTGCGCGATCTACGCCTGCGATGGGCCGCAGAGGAAGCGGGCCTTTCCTATGATGTACGTACCGTCGCCTTCGAGGATCGCGCGACCAACCATCTCGACAGGCAGCCTTTTGGGCAGGTGCCGTTCCTGACGGATGGCGATATCAAAATCTTCGAAAGCGGTGCGTGCTTGCTGCATCTGGCGGGCAAGAGCACGACGCTGATGCCGCGCGATCCAGTCGGCGAAGCTGAAACGCAGCAATGGATCATTGCCGCGCTCAATTCGATGGAGATGGTGACCGTCCCCTGGTGGTTCCTCACGATTTCCGGCGACGGGGATAATGCTCTGACCGACTGGATGGACATGCGGCTCGCTCACATCGAGGCGATACTGAGCGAACGAGATTGGTTGGCGGCAAACAGCTTCACCGCCGCCGACCTCATCATGGCGGACGTGCTACGCGTCACAAAGGTCCGCGAGCACGGCAACCGTCCCGCAACTGAGGCCTATGTCGAACGTGTCACCGCTCGCCCCGCTTTCCAGAAGGCTTATTCGGACCAAATCGCGCATTTCGAGGCGGCAGACGAGATTCGCTCAGAAGGCTGATGACGAAACTCGCACATTTCGGGAGTCGTACGTCCGCAACCGAGTTAATACTGGTCTCTGCTTGGATGTCCGTTTCCAGCTCCCGCTTTGCAAAACCGACGGTCACAACGAAACCACCCGCTGCAAGCCAGTTATTATTCGACATTAGCCAGTTATGGCACATTCTGGCATGCACAGGGATACTGCCGAAGGGGTGAAAATCATTCCCATTCGATCGTGCCCGGCGGCTTCGACGTATAGTCATAGGTCACGCGGTTGATGCCCTTGACCTCATTGACGATCCGCGTCGCCACGCGCGGCAGAAAGTCGCCGGGGAATTGATACGCCGCCGCGGTCATCCCATCGGTCGAGGTGACCGCGCGCAGGGCGAGTACGAAGTCATAGGTCCGCCCGTCGCCCATCACGCCGACCGTGCGCACTGGCAGAAGGACAGCAAAGGCCTGCCAGATCGCGTCGTAGAGCCCGGCATTGCGGATCTCCTCCAGATAGATCGCATCCGCCTTGCGCAATATGTCGCAACGCTCGCGCGTCACCTCGCCGGGAATGCGGATCGCAAGACCCGGCCCGGGGAACGGATGCCGCCCGACGAACGCATCGGTCAGGCCGAGTTCGCGGCCCAGCACGCGAACCTCGTCCTTGAACAGTTCGCGGAGCGGCTCGACCAGCTGCATGTTCATGCGTTCGGGCAGGCCGCCGACATTATGGTGGCTCTTGATCGTCACCGACGGGCCGCCGGTGAAGCTGACGCTCTCGATCACATCCGGGTACAGCGTGCCCTGGGCCAGGAACGCCGCGCCGCCGATCTTCTTCGCCTCCGCCTCGAACACGGCGATGAAGGTTGCGCCAATGAACTTGCGCTTGGCTTCGGGGTCGGTGACGCCGGCCAACCCATTCATGAACAGCGCCTCGGCGTCCACATGGACCAGCGGAATATTATAGTGATTGCGGAACAGGCCGACGACCTGATCGGCCTCGCCTGCGCGGAGTAGGCCATGGTCGACGAATACGCAGGTAAGCTGCTCGCCAATCGCCTCATGGATCAACACTGCGGCGACCGAAGAATCGACGCCGCCGGACAATCCGCAGATCACCCGGCCGGTACCGACCTGCTTGCGGATTTCCTCGATCTTGGCGGCGCGGAAGCCGGCCATTGTCCAGTCACCTTGCAAGCCGCAGACATGACGCACGAAATTGCAGATCAGCTTGGCGCCATCGGGCGTGTGGACGACCTCCGGGTGGAACTGCATCGCATAATAGCGCCGGTCGTCATCGGCGATCACCGCAAAGGGCGCGCCGGGGCTCGCCGCGACCGGACGGAAACCGGGCGCCAGCGCCGTGACCTTGTCGCCATGGCTCATCCACACCTGATGGCTCTCACCCTCGGCCCACAGACCATCGAACAGCGAACAGCGATCGCTCACCTCGATCACCGCATGGCCGAACTCGCCGCTGTCACCGAGGGTCACGATCCCGCCGAGTTGCGCCATAAGCACCTGCTGACCGTAACAGATGCCGAGGATCGGCAGGCCGCTGTCGAGAATCACCTGCGGCACGCGCGGGCTGTCCGCATCGAGCACCGAAGCCGGGCTGCCCGACAGGATGATGCCCTTGGGCTGCATACGCTCGAACGCCGCTTCGGCGGACTGGAACGGTGCGATCTCGCTATAGACCCCCGCTTCGCGCACGCGGCGAGCGATGAGCTGAGTCACCTGGCTGCCGAAATCGACGATAAGGATGGAGTCGGGGTTGAAGTTCGGGGGCTGTGTCATGCGGCCAGATAACAGAAGCCGCGCGAGACGGAACCCCCTCCGCGCGAGCACTGCAGGTGAATCGGCCTAAGCTGGCGAAAGCCGGGCTTCTATTGGACAGGCTTGACCGTCAGCCCGGTCCATTTCGCGGCAAACGCCCAATTGTCGGCCGCCTCCTCGATCACCTTGTCGGTCGGTTTCCCGCTGCCATGCCCGGCGCGGGTTTCGATCCGCGCGAGATGCGGCCGGTCGCCGATATCCGCCGCCTGCAGCGCTGCGGTATATTTGAAGCTGTGCCCCGGCACCACGCGATCGTCGGTGTCCGCCGTCGCGACCAGGATCGCGGGATAGGGCTTGCCGCTCTTGATGTTGTGATAGGGGGAATAGGCGTAGAGCGTTTTGAAATCGGCCTCCTTGGATGGATAGCCGTAATCGTCGACCCAATAGCGCCCGGCGGTCCAGCGGTCGAAGCGCAGCATGTCCATCACGCCGACCGCGGGCAGTGCAGCGGCGAACAGATCGGGCCGCTGATTGGTGACGGCACCGACCAGCAGGCCGCCGTTCGAACCGCCCTGGATCGCCAGCCCATCCTTCGACGTGATCCCTTCCGCCTTCAGATACTCACCGGCCGCGATGAAATCGTCGAACACATTCTGCTTGTTGGCCAGGCGGCCGCCGTCATGCCATTCCTTGCCATACTCGCCGCCGCCGCGAATGTTCGCCACCGCAAGCACTCCGCCCTGTTCGAGCCAGGCAATCCGCGACGCCGAGAAGCTGGGCGTCATCGAAATGTTGAAGCCACCATAGGCGTACAGCAGCGTCGGCGCCGGCCCGGTCACATCCTTGCGCCGGACGACGAACATCGGCACCCGCGTGCCGTCCTTCGAAGCATAGAAACGCTGCGCCACGTCATAAAGCGACGGGTCGAACGCGACCTTGGCCGTGGCCCAGGGCGTGGATTGGCCGGTCTTCACATCGTAGCGATAGATCGTCGTGGGCGTGGCGAAGCTGGTGAAGGAATAGAATGTCTCGGGATCATCCGCCTCGCCCCCGAACCCGCTCGCCTTGCCGATGCCGGGCAATGCAACCACGCCATCCGGCTTGCCATCCAGGGAGAAGCGGCGGACCTCGGTATTCACATCGGCGAGGTAGGCCGCGATCAGCTTGCCGCCGACGATTCCGGCGCCATCGAGCACCGCCTTGTCCTGCGGTACGATCTCGACGATCGGCGGCACGGCCGAGCGCGCGGCAAGGTTGGTCGAGACGATGCGCGAGCGCGGCGCATCCTTGTTGGTCACCCAGAAGAAGATGTACCCTTGGTTGCCGGCATAGCTCCACTCATTCTCCAGCCCCTTGAAGATGGTGCGCGGCGCCGGCTTGGGCGCGGCCAGGTCCACGACCGTCATCTCGTATCGGTTGTCAGTGCCTTCTGTGGTGGTGATGACCAGCCATTTGCCGTCATCGGTGACTTGTACCTGATGGTTGCGCCGCGGCGTTTCGGGCGTCGCGTAGATCAGCGTGTCGGTGCTTTGCGCGGTCCCGATCTTGTGGAAATAGATCTTCTGATTCTCGTTCAGCGCCTGAAATTTTTTCTCGCCCGTCGCGACCGGAAAGCGCGAGTAATAAAAGCCCGATCCATCCTTGGCCCAGGCGAAGGCGGAGAATTTCACCCATTCGATCGTGTCGTCGGCGATCGCCCCGGTCGCGACGTCGAGCACCTTGAGCGTGCGCCAGTCGGTGCCGCCATCCTGGATCGAATAGACGATCTTGCTGCCGTCCTCCGACGGCACCCATTCGGCCAGCGCAGTGGCACCATCCTTCGACCAGCTATTGGGGTCGATCAGAACGCGGCCTTCGCCGTTCACGCCGTCGCGGACGAACAGCACGGCCTGATTCTGCAGGCCGCTGTTGTGCGTGTAGAAATAATGACCGCCCTTTTTCTCCGGCAGTCCGAAACGTTCATAATCCATCAGCTGTTTCAGGCGGGCCTTGAAGATATCCCTGCCGGGCAAGGCGGCGAGATAGGCATTGGTGACTCTGTTCTCGGCGGCGACCCAGGCGGCAACCTCGGGGTCGGTGCGCACGTCATTCTCGAGCCAGCGATAGGGGTCGGCGACCTTCACGCCGAATTGCTCATCGACCTGATCGACCTTGCGGGTTTCGGGATAGGTCGGTTTCGGCATCGCGGCGGCTTTTTCCATGGTCTGGCCGGCAGCGATTGCGGGCGCGGTGAAAAGGAGGGGCAAAAGGGTCAATAGCGCAGGACGCATGGATCGCTCCCGATAAGGGCTGGATGGCGGCACCCTATCAGCCATCGGACATCACTCAACCCCCGAGCCAGGCCGGCACAAACGAAAGGGGCCCCACTTTCGCGGAGCCCCTGTTCACTTTTCTCGAAGGGGAGTGATCAGGCTGCCTGATCGTAATCCTCGTCGGTCATCACCGGACCCGAATCCTGGCCCTTTGCGCTGACGTCGCGATCGACGAACTCGATGATCGCGATCGGCGCGGCGTCCGAAGCGCGGATGCCGGCCTTGATGATGCGAGTGTAACCGCCGTTGCGGTCGGCGTAGCGCGACGCCAAGACGTCGAACAGCTTCTGCAGCTGCGTCTCGTCGAGCATGCGGGCATGCGCGAGACGACGGTTGGACAGGCCACCCTTCTTCGCCAGCGTGATCAGCTTCTCGACATAAGGACGCAATTCCTTCGCCTTGGCGACGGTCGTCGTGATCTGTTCGTGCTTGATGAGCGCTGCCGACATGTTGCGGAACAGGGCAGTGCGGTGGGCCGAAGTCCGCGAGAGTTTACGACCGCCTACGCGATGGCGCATGATTTGATCCTTCGTTCGTTAAGGGGCCGTTTGACGGAACCCCAGACCAGGCAGGGACAATGGAGCCTGCCATTCTATCGTCATCCCAGCGAAAACCGGAATCTCCATGAGGAGAAAGCCCGGCCCGAACCACGAGACCCCAGCCTGTGCTGGGGTGCCGGATTGGGGCCGGGACAGTCTTACCCCATAATCTCTTGTTCAAGCTTCTTGGCCATCTCTTCGATATTCTCAGGCGGCCAGCCGGGAATTTCCATGCCCAGGCGGAGACCCATCGAGGAGAGAACTTCCTTGATCTCGTTGAGCGACTTGCGGCCGAAGTTCGGCGTACGCAGCATCTCGGCTTCGGTCTTCTGAACCAGATCGCCGATATAGATGATGTTGTCGTTCTTCAGGCAGTTCGCCGAACGCACCGACAGCTCGAGCTCATCGACCTTCTTGAGCAGGTAACGGTTGATCTGCTGCGTGTCGCCCGAGGCTTCGCCGGCTGCTGCGGGAGCCGCGTGGCCGATCGGGGCCGAACGGGTCATCGCCGAATCGTCGAAGTGGACGAACAGCGCGAGCTGGTCCTGCAGGATGCGGCCGGCATAGGCCACCGCGTCCTCAGGCGTCACCGTGCCGTCGGTTTCGATCGTCAGCGTCAGCTTGTCGTAATCGAGTTCCTGCCCGACGCGGGTGTTCTCAACCTTGTAGCTGACCTGCTTGACCGGCGAGTAAAGTGCATCGACCGGGATCAAGCCGATCGGCGCATCCGCCGGACGGTTGGCGACCGCCGCGACATAGCCCTTACCGACGTCCGCGGTCAGTTCCATGTTGAGCGTCGCGCCTTCATCGAGATGGCAGATCAGCAGATCGGGGTTGAGCACCTCGATGTCACCCGAAACCGCGATGTCGCCGGCCTTCACGTCGGCAGGGCCGGTCGCGGAAAGCTGGAGACGCTTCGGGCCTTCGCCCTGCATGCGAAGCGCAATCTGCTTCACGTTCAGGACGATATCGGTAACGTCCTCACGAACACCCGCCAGCGACGAGAATTCATGCAGCACATTCTCGATCTTGATCGAGGTCACCGCCGCGCCCTGCAGCGAGGACAGCAAAACGCGCCGCAGCGCGTTGCCGAGCGTCAGGCCGAAACCACGCTCGAGCGGCTCGGCGACAAAGGTCGCCTTGCGCTTCGAATCACCACCGGCCTTTTTCTCGAGACCGTTGGGCTTTTTGAGTTCCTGCCAATTCTTTGCATTGACGGACATGGGCTTCCCCTTGGTTTTGGACCGAAGCGGGGAAGCTTCGGCCATGAGAGAATCGGCCGCGCGGCGCGATCAACCGCGCGCGGTCGAGACGAAATTCAGACGCGACGGCGCTTGGAAGGCCGGACGCCGTTGTGCGGGATCGAGGTCACGTCGCGGATCGAAGTGATCTGGAAGCCAACCGCCTGCAGCGCGCGAAGCGCCGACTCACGGCCCGAACCCGGACCCTTTACTTCCACTTCGATTGTACGGACGCCGTGCTCGGCGGCCTTCTTGCCGGCGTCTTCCGCCGCGACCTGCGCCGCGTATGGAGTCGACTTGCGTGAGCCTTTGAAGCCCATCGCGCCGGCCGACGACCACGAAATCGCGTTGCCCTGGGCATCGGTGATCGTGATCATCGTGTTGTTGAAACTTGCATTCACATGGGCGACGCCAGAGGTGATGTTCTTGCGCTCGCGCCGCTTAATGCGCTGAGGTTCGCGTGCCATATCGTATTCCTAACCCTGATAGCTGAGGGAGCGAGCCGCCTCTCGACGGCTCAAGCTCACTTCTTCTTGCCGGCGATCGGCTTGGCCTTGCCCTTGCGGGTGCGCGCATTGGTATGCGTACGCTGACCACGGACCGGAAGGCCCTTACGATGGCGAAGACCGCGATAGCAGGCCAGATCCATCAGGCGCTTGATGTTCATCGCGACTTCGCGACGGAGATCACCCTCAACGGTGTGATCGGCGTCGATCGTCTCGCGAATCTGCAGCACTTCCTGATCGGTCAGGTCCTGGACGCGACGCTCGGAAGCGATGCCCAGCTTTGCGACGATTGCCTTGGCCTTGGTGTTGCCAATGCCGTGGATGTAGGTGAGCGCGATAACAACGCGCTTGTTGGTCGGGATGTTGACCCCGGCGATACGAGCCATGAACTAAATTCTCCTGCTCCACAGGGCGACATGGCAGTCACCCCATCTCATAGCGTTAAACATTCCGAAACGCACGATAGCGGCGAGCGCAGACAAGCGCCGCCGGGACCCGGTGGTTCGGAATAACCGCCAGATAAGCGCGCGCAGGCACGGAGTCAACCAGCCGGTTCCCGCCGGCTACGGATCGACCACCATTTCTTTAGCGCGACTGCGGCCCAGGCGATTTCGACCAACCCGAACGGCCAGGCGCCCAGCAGGACACCATATGCCGATCCCATCGAGCAGCCTGCGGCGAATCCCAGCGTCCACCAATGACTGCCCGCCTCCATCATATAGCAGATGAGTATTGAGGTGACCGCGAACAGGCCGAACAAAGTGAGGGCGTCCATCGCCGGCCCCTGCCCTTTTTTGGCCTGAAGCGCCAGCAGGCGGGCGATGCCTAGCGCAACTCGCTGGTCGACCAAACGGGCATGGCTATGGCATCGAATTCAGGCCGGCAGCACGATCGTCGCGATCAGGCCCGGCGCATTGTCACCAAGCTCCAATCGTCCGCCATGCAACCGCGCGACAGCCTCGACCAGAGTCATGCCGAGCCCCGCGCCGGGTGTCGTGCGCGCGGTATCGAGCCGCCCGAACCGGCGCAGCGCCTGGACGCGATCGGCGGCGGCGATCCCCGGGCCGTGATCCTCGACCTGCAACCTGACTTCGTGCGCGTCGCCGGCCAGGCGAAGCGTGACTGATGCGCCGTTCGCCCCGTGGCGCAGCGCATTGTCGACCAGATTGGTTATCGCTTGCGACATCAACTCACGGTGCAGCGGCAAAGCGGACAGCTTGGCATCGATCGCAACAACGAAACGCAGCCCCGCATCCTCCACCACCGGCGCGTAGAGATCGGCAATCTCCTCAATCAGCGCGGCCGGGTCGACCAGGGTGAAACGATCGCGCGAGATCGATTCGGACCGGCTGATCTCGATCAACGTGGTCAACATGCGCATCACCAGATCGGTCTCGACGATCAGTCCGCCGAGCGCGGCTTCGCGCTGCGCCGGATCGTCCATCAACAATGCGCCCTCGGTCTTGCTGCGCAGCCGGGCGAGCGGCGAGCGCAGATCATGCGCCAGGCTGTCGGTGACGATGCGCAATTCGCCCATCAGCCGTTCGACCTTGTCGAGCATCGCATTGAGCCGGATCGCCAGCCGGTCGAACGCATCGCCGCTGTCGGAGAGCATCACCACACGGCGCGACAGGTCGCCGTCCGCGACACCCTCGATCACGCCGGCGATGCCGTTCAACCGCCGCCCGACATAGCGCGCGATCACCAATCCGCCACCGATGCCCAGCGCCAGCGACAACAGCACGGCAAGCGCCAGCGCGGATTCGAGGTCGCGCTGTTCGCGTTCCCAATCGTCCAGCAACCGTCCACTGATCAGCCGATTGGGGCCGATCGCGCGTACCGCATACCCCGCATCGCGATCCGACCAGGGCGACGTCGTCCCTGCCCGGCCGATCCGGAAGATCGTCGCATCGCCGTTGAGCGTCAGACGATCAGGGCCCGTCCCGCCAATGCGCCGCCCGGATGCGTCGATTACCGCCAGGATCAGCGAATCGTCGCCCGGCGCACGCGCATCCTCGATCGCCTCGTTGAGCGCCTTCATCCCGCCGTTGCGCCATACCGCGACCAATGCGTCGGATTGTTCGATCGTGTCGCGCCGCAGCGTGCCGACCGCGTCGTCATGGATCTGCTGCCAGACGAAACCGACCAGAGCGAGATTGGACACCAATGCCAGCGCGATCGCCAACAGCGCGATGCGCGCGGTGACCGATGGTCCCCTCACCCGTCGGCCGAGAGCCGGTATCCGGCGCCGCGCACCGTGTGCAGGATCGGTGCGGCAAAACCCTCTTCGAGCTTGCGCCGGAGCCGGCCGATATGGACATCGACGACATTCGATCCCGGATCGAAATGATAGTTCCAGATCTTCTCCAGCATCATCGTGCGGGTGACGACCTGCCCGGCATGGCGCGCGAGATATTCGAGCAAGTTGAACTCCCGCGCGCCGAGCAGGATCGGCCGGCCCTGGCGCGACACGCTGCGCGCGAGCAGGTCGATCTCGAGATCGCCGACATTGAGCTTAATCACCTGCTGGTCGGATGCGACCCGGTCGCTCCGCCGCAACAACGCCTCGATCCGCGCATGGAGTTCGGCAAAGGAATAGGGTTTGACCAGATAATCGTCCGCCCCGGCATGCAGCCCATCGATACGGTCGTCGACACTGGCCAGCGCGGACAGGATCAGCGCCGGCGTCTTGATCCCGGCCGCCCGGATCGCCGCGAGCATAGCAAGCCCGTCAAGGCCCGGCATCATGCGATCGGCGATGATGACGTCGAAAATGCCCTCGCTGGCGAGGAACAGGCCGTCGCGGCCGTCATGACATGTCTCGACCGAATAACCGGCCTCGGCCAATCCCTTGGCCAGGTAGCTGGCGGTCGTATGATCGTCTTCAACGACAAGGATCTTGCGGGTCATTGGATCTTGATCATGGGCGAGCGTCCGATGGCTGCTGGCTTGGCTTTAGACGAACGAAATGGGTTTGTACGAACGAACTGGGCCGACGGAAAGCCTCGCTTCCCGTCGGCCCCCGGCACCACCGGGAACATGGTACCGGATCGAGGTATCGCTTTGTGATCGCCGTTCAGGGGAGGACGACAGCATCATGGCGACATCCGCCATATTAATGCGCGGCGGGGGCTTCATCCGATGACACCGGCATGAAAAAAGCGTCATGCGGGGCATTAGGTCGCGTCTATTTTTTCGGATTTGCTTCGGGCTCGGATGCAGCCTCGGCCGCGGACTTCAGGCCGAGCATCTGCACCGCCAGCACCTCGTCGACCTTGGGCGCGAGTGTATCGGCGCCGCCGCGAACATAACCGCCGACGACATATGTCAGGGTGACGCGTGTCGCGTTCGCCCCTTCAGGGTCGAGGCGGAAGGTCAGCGTTCCCGTTACCGCCTCGGCCTGGAGCGGGCCGAGCGCGCCGACCAGCCGGATCATCCGGCCCGGCGCGATATAGACGATCCGGGCATGCTCGACGGACCCCTTGTCCTTCATCCGCTCGCAAAAACATCCAGTTGCCTGCGCATCGAGATAGAGATTGGCCGAATCGTCCGAATAGGTGTGCTCCTTGCTCCACCATTTCTGCGGCGCGCGTAGCGTATCCCAGGTATGCGCGATCGGAACGTCGATGGTAACGACCTGCTTGATCTCGAACCCGGCGGGCGTCGCCTGGACGACATCCGCGCCGGCCGGCACGGCGAGCGGCAGCAGGACCAGGGCGGTGAATAAAGCGAAGCGGTTCATATGGCGGCCCCCGGTGGAACGCCGTATCATATGCGCCCGGGGACGATGCGCAACCTTGCTCGTCCGCACAGCAGGAATGAACGGCGGCGTTTATTTCCCGCCGAGGATCGCCTCGATCGCTTCGCTCACATGATCGATATCGGCCATGCCGTCGACCCGCCGTACCAGGCCCCGCGCGTCATAGATCGGCAGGATCGGCGCGGTCTTGGCGCGGTACTCGGCCATGCGCGTACGCACCGATTCCTCATTATCGTCAGCGCGGCGCTTGAACTCGGTCGAGCCGCACACGTCGCACACGCCCGGCACCTTGGTCTGCTTGAATTTGTCGTGATACCCGGTGCCGCATTTGGCGCAGGTGAAACGGCCGGTGATGCGCTCGACCAGCGCGTCTTCGTCGACCTCGAGCTCGATCACATGGTCAAGCGTGCGACCGTGATTGGCGAGGATATCGTCAAGCGAATGCGCCTGCGCCGCGGTCCGCGGGTAACCGTCGAAGATCGCGCCCTGCCCGGCCGGCATGGTCGAGAGCTTCTCGTCGATCAACGCGGAGACGATGTCGTCGGAAACGAGTTCGCCCGCCGCCATGATCGCGGCGACCTTCAGGCCGACCGGCGTGCCGGCGTCACGCGCAGCACGCAACATGTCACCGGTGGAAAGCTGCACCATGCCGCGATCCGTCATCAAACGGCTCGCTTGCGTGCCCTTCCCCGCCCCCGGGGGCCCGAGCAGGATAATATTCACAGCCGCACTCCCCTAGACTTCACTTCACCCGTCTTAACGGAGGCGTCCGCCCTTCAGCTTAGCCTTTTTGATCAGGTCGCCATATTGATGCGCAAGCAGATGGCTCTGAATCTGCGTCACCGTATCCATCGTTACGTTGACCACGATCAGCAAGCTAGTCCCACCAAGGTAGAACGGGATTGACAGCGCCGACACCAGATATTCCGGCAACAGGCAGATGATCGTCAGATAGGCCGCACCGATCACCGTGATACGCGTCAGCACATAATCGAAATAGGTCTCGGTGTTCTTGCCGGGGCGGATGCCGGGAATGAAGCCGCCATAGCGCTTCAGATTGTCCGCCGTCTCCTCGGGGTTGAACACCACCGCGGTATAGAAGAACGAGAAGAAGATGATCCCCGCACCGTACAGCAGCATGTAGACTGGGCTGCCGTGCTGGAGATACTGGTTGAGCCCGATGACGACATCGCCCCATGCGCTCTCGCCCGCGACGCGCTGACCCGCGAACTGCGAGATCGTCAACGGCATGAGCAGCAGCGACGAGGCGAAGATCGGCGGGATGACGCCGGCGGTGTTGATCTTGAGCGGCAAATGGCTGCGATCGGCCTGCATGCCGCGCTGCGTCTGGCGCTTGGGATATTGGATCAGAATCCGCCGCTGTGCTCGCTCCATGAAACAGATGAACAGCACAAGCAGTACGACCGCAACGACGATGCCGATGAACTTGACCGGATCGAGCGAACCCGAACGGCCGCCTTCGAACAGGTTGACCAGGGTGCGCGGCAGGCTGGCGACGATACCGGCCATGATGATCAGCGACATGCCATTGCCAATGCCGCGGCTGGTGATCTGCTCACCCAGCCACATCAGGAACATGGTGCCGCCGACCAGGCTCAACACCGCTGCCACGCGGAACAGCATTCCGGGATCGACCACGACACTCTGGCTCTCGAAGCCGATCGCGAGGAAATAACCCTGAACTGCGGTCAGGCCGACCGTCCCGTAACGCGTGTATTGGTTGAGCCGCTTGCGCCCGCTCTCGCCATCCTTCTTGATCGCCGCCAGCGTCGGCGACAGCGAAGTCGCGAGCTGCACCACGATCGAGGCGGTGATGTAGGGCATCACGCCAAGCGCGATGATGCTCGCGCGCGACAGCGAGCCGCCGGAAAAGGCGTTGAAGAAATCAAGCACGCCGCCGCTGGTCTTCTGCACCAGCAGGTTGAGCGCGGTCGGGTCGATCCCCGGCAACGGCACATAACTGAGCATCCGGAAAACGATCAGCACGCCGATCGTGAACCACAACCTTTTCTTGAGGTCGGTCGCCTGCGCGAACTTCGACAGGCTGAGGCCTTGGGCCATCTGATCGGCTGCGGATGCCATTATGATTATCGTCCCTGGAACTTAGGGGGGAAACAAAAGCGGCGGGAAACGTTTCACCGCCCCGCCGCTCATATAGTCACGCAAGCGGGCTTGCCTAGCGTCTTCCCCGGCACAACGGCCGGGGACGCCGGGATTATGCCTTGAACGAAGCCTTGTGAGCCTGGCGCTCCTTGTACTTCACGCCCTTCTTGGCGGCGGCCTTTTCGGCTGCCGGTACGACATGGATCACATCGACCTTGCCGCCGGCCTTTTCGACCGCTTCGATCGCGCCCTTCGACGCGCCATGCACCGAGAAGCTCAGCTTGGCCGAGAACTCGCCCTTGCCGAGCAAGCGGACGCCGTCCTTGCCACCGCGCGCCAGGCCGGCGGCCTTCAGGGCAGCGTGGTCGAGCGTCGCACCGTCTTCGATCTTGCCGGCGTCGAGCGCCTTCTGGATCGAACCGAGGTTCACTTCGGCATAATCCTTGGCGAAGATGTTGTTGAAGCCGCGCTTTGGCAGACGCATGTGCAGCGGCATCTGGCCGCCTTCGAACCCTGCGATCGACACGCCTTCACGGCTCGTCTGGCCCTTGATGCCGCGGCCGGCGGTCTTGCCCTTGCCGGAACCGATGCCACGGCCGACCCGCATGCGGGATTTACGGGCGCCTTGATTGTCGCGGAGATCGTTCAATTTCATGTCGTGCACTCGCTTTCGCTTTTGTCGCGCTGGATATCTAAAGCCCCTCCCCTTCTTCGGGGGAGGGGTCGGGGTGGAGTAGTACCGAGCATAACGCCCGGATACGCCGCCCCTACCCTAAGTCGTTCAACCCTCGACCGAGAGCATGTGCGCGACCTTGCGGATCATGCCACGAACTTCGGGCGTGTCCTGCAACTCACGGGTCTTGTGCATCTTGTTGAGGCCAAGACCGATCAGGGTCGCGCGTTGATCGCGCTCACGACGGATCGGCGAGCCGGTCTGCGTGATCTTGATCGTGCCACCTGCGGCAGCTTCTTTTTTCTTCGCCATCTGTCTTACTCCGCGATCGCTGCGGCTTCGGCCTCGGCGGCTTGCGAGCCACCACGGCCGAGCAGGTCGGCGATCTTCTTGCCGCGACGCTGCGCGACCGACTTGGGCGAAACCTGCGAGGTCAGTGCCTCGAAGGTCGCGCGGATCATGTTGTACGGGTTCGATGTACCGATCGACTTGGTCACCACGTCAGCAACGCCGAGCGATTCGAACACGGCGCGCATCGGGCCGCCGGCGATGATGCCGGTACCCTGCGGTGCCGAACGCACCGTGACGAGACCGGCACCGAAGTGACCCTTGCCGTCATGATGCAGCGTACGACCGTCACGCAGCGGAACACGGACCATGGCCTTCTTCGCGGCCGCAGTGGCCTTGGAGATGGCTTCCGGCACTTCGCGTGCCTTGCCGTGACCGAAGCCGACCCGGCCCTTGCCGTCACCGACGACGACCAGTGCCGCGAAGCCGAAGCGCTTGCCGCCCTTGACCGTCTTCGAGACGCGGTTGATGTGAACCAGCTTCTCGATCAGCTCTTCGCCGCCATCGTCGCTGCCGGGACCGCCACGGCCGCGATTGTCGCGTCCGCCACGATTGTCACGACCGCCGCGGTTCTGACCGCCGCCGCCGGGACCGCCACGACCACGGCCGCCACGCGGACCACGACCAGGGGCTTCCTGCGGAACGGCTGCGCCATCGGGCGCTGCAGCTGCTTCCGTCGGGATGATTTCGTCAGCCATTCTTAGAACTCCAATCCGGCTTCACGCGCGGCCTGTGCCAGCGCCTTGACACGACCGTGGAACAGGAAGCCTCCGCGATCGAACACGACCTTGGTCACGCCCGCTGCCTTGGCTGCTTCCGCCACTCGCGTGCCGACCGAGGTCGCCGCGTCGATGTTCGCGCCGGTCGTGCCGCGCACGTCCTTTTCCAGCGTCGATGCCGAAGCGAGCGTGGTGCCTGCCGCGTCGTCGATGATCTGGGCATAGATATGCTTGCCCGAACGATGCACCGACAAACGGGGACGGCCAGCGGCACGACCACGGAGCGCGGTACGGTTGCGAAGACGGCGCTTCGCAAAAAGGGAAAGACCTTTGGTGCTCATTACTTCTTTTTCCCTTCCTTGCGGAAGATGAACTCGCCGTCGTACTTGATGCCCTTGCCCTTGTACGGCTCAGGTTTGCGCCACTGGCGAATTTCGGCGGCCAGCTGGCCGACCTTCTGCTTGTCCGAACCCGATATCTCGATCGTCGTGTTGTCCGGCGTCTTGACCTCGATGCCTTCCGGCACGTTGATGTTGACGTCGTGGCTGTAGCCGAGCTTCAAGTTCAGCGTGCGGCCCGAAGCGGCGGCGCGATAGCCGACGCCGTTGATCAGCAGCTTCTTGGTGAAACCGTCCGACACACCGGTCACAAGGTTCTGGACCAGCGTACGCTGCATGCCCCAGAACGCGCGAGCGCGCTTGGTGTCGTTGGCCGGCTGCACCGAAATGCCGCCGTCCTCCAGCGTGTAGCTGATCTCGTCGCGCAGCGGCATCGCGAGACTGCCCTTGGGGCCCTTCACGCTGAGCTGCTGACCCTCGATCGTCGCGGTGGTACCGCTCGGGATCGTGATCGGCTTTTTACCGATGCGGCTCATCAGAATACCTCCGCAAGCACTTCGCCACCGACATTCTGTTCACGCGCTTCGGCGTCGGACAGAACGCCACGCGGCGTCGAGACGATGGTGATGCCCAGGCCGTTCATCACGCGGGGCAGATCCTGCGAACCCGAATAGACGCGACGGCCAGGCTTGGAGACGCGTGCAACGTGCTTGATCGCGGGCTGACCCTCGAAATACTTAAGCTCGATGCGGATACCCTTTGCAGGGCCCATCTCTTCTTCGGAATATCCGCGGATATAACCTTCGCGCTGAAGCACGTCGAGTACGCGAGCGCGCAGCTTCGACGCCGGCGAAAGGACAGAGTCCTTGCGCGCGCGCTGGCCATTACGGATGCGGGTGAGCATATCACCCAGGGGATCGGTCAATGCCATCTCGTGATCCTTACCAGCTCGACTTCGTAACGCCGGGGATGAGGCCCTTGTTGGCCAGATCGCGCAGCTGAATACGGCAGAGACGGAACTTGCGATAATAAGCGCGCGGGCGCCCGGTGGTTTCGCAACGATTGCGAACGCGGGTCGGGTTACCGTTACGCGGTATCTGCGCCATCTTCAGGCGGGCGATCAAACGCTCGCCATCGTCGAGCGACTTGTCCGCCGCCATCGCCTTCAGCTTCGCATAGGCGGGGGCGTATTTCTTCACCATCCGCTTGCGGCGCTCGTTCTTGTTTACAGAACTGACTTTAGCCATCTTATGCTGCCTTCTTTTCGTCGTCAGCGACTTCGCCAGTAGCTTCCGGCGGGAACGGGAAGCCGAACAGGCGGAGCAGCTCGCGCGCTTCGTCGTCGGTCCGGGCGGTGGTGGTGACGATCACGTCCATGCCGCGCACCTTGTCGATCCGGTCATAATTGATTTCCGGAAACACCAGCTGCTCCTTCAGACCGCAGGCATAGTTGCCGCGTCCATCGAAGCTCTTGGGGTTCAGGCCACGGAAATCGCGAACGCGGGGAAGTGCGATCGTGATGAAGCGGTCGAGAAACTCGTACATGCGCTCACGGCGAAGGGTGACCTTCACGCCGATCGGCATGCCCTCACGCAGCTTGAACTGCGCGATCGACTTCTTGGCCTTGGTGACGACGGGCTTCTGACCTGCGATCAGTTCCATCTCGCCGGCGGCCTGCTCGACCTTCTTCTTGTCCTGCGTCGCTTCGCCAACGCCCATGTTCAGGACGATCTTGTCGAGGCGCGGAACCTCCATCACGTTCTTGTAACCGAACTTCTCGGTCATCGCCTTGATGATCGTGTCATCGTACATCTGCCGCATGCGCGGCTTGGTGTTGGCAGTTTCAGCCACTGATCTTCTCCCCGGTCTTGACGGCCACGCGGACCTTCTTTCCGTCCTGGGTTTCGAACCGGACGCGCGTTGGCTTGCCGTCGGCGGTCACATGCGCGACCTTCGAGACGTGCATCGGCGCTTCCGAACGGACCAGGCCACCCTGCGGGTCGCCCTGGCTCGGCTTGGTGTGACGGATCGCGACATTCACGCCCGACACGATGACCTTGCCGTCACGCGGCATGGCCTGGGTCACTTCACCGGTCTTGCCCTTGTCCTTGCCGGACAGGACGATGACGCGGTCACCCTTCTTGATTTTCGCAGCGGCCATTACAGAACCTCCGGCGCCAGGCTGATGATTTTCATGTGCTTCTTGCCGCGGAGCTCGCGCACCACTGGGCCAAAGATACGGGTGCCGATCGGCTCCTCGTTCTTGTTGACCAGCACGGCTGCGTTACCGTCGAAGCGGATGACCGAGCCATCGGCGCGGCGAATGTCCTTCGCCGTACGCACGATGACGGCACGGTGCACGTCGCCCTTCTTCACGCGGCCACGGGGGGCTGCTTCCTTGACGCTGACGACGATAATGTCGCCTACGCCCGCGGTGCGGCGCTTGGACCCGCCAAGCACCTTGATGCACTGTACCCGCTTCGCACCGCTGTTGTCAGCGACCTCGAGATTGGACTGCATCTGGATCATCGATCCGGTTCCTTCTCACTCTGGGGCCGATTCCGACCGGACCCCGCCTAAAACAATGCCGGCGCGTTACGCGTCGACGTCGACCCGCTCCGGCGTCGCATGGGTGTTAACCCGATCGATCACCTTCCAGGTCTTCAGCTTGGAGATTGGTGCGGTCTCTTCGATCCGCACGGTTTCGCCCTGCTTGAACTCGTTCGCCTCGTCATGGGCGTGGTACTTCTTCGAACGGCGGATGATCTTGCCGTAGAGCGCATGCTTGACCTTGCGCTCCACGTTCACGACCACCGTCTTGTCGCCCTTGTCCGAGACGATCAGTCCCGTCAGCACGCGCTTCGGCATGGTATCGTTCCTTACTTGGCCGCAGCGTCGCGCGAAAGCGCGGGCTGCCCACCGGCGGCGTCAGCCGCCCGGCGATTCTGGAGGGTCTTGATGCGAGCGATGTCGCGACGGACTTCGCGAACCCGGCTCGGCTTTTCGAGCTGGTTGGTCGCGGCCTGGAAACGGAGGTTAAACGCCTCGCGCTTCAGGTTGCCGAGCTCTTCGCCCAGCTGGTCCTCGGTCTTCGCCTTCAAATCGTCGATGCGAGCCATCTTATACAACTCCCAGGTGCGAGGTGTCGCCGAGACGGGCAACGACCTTTACCTTGATCGGCAGCTTCATCGCCGCGCGGCTGAACGCCACCGCCGCAATGTCGCCGGGAACCCCGTCCAGTTCGAACAGGATGCGGCCCGGCTTGACCCGCGCTGCCCAATATTCGGGCGAACCCTTGCCCTTGCCCATACGGACTTCGGCAGGCTTCGACGTGACCGGCACGTCGGGGAAAATCCGGATCCACAAACGCCCCTGGCGCTTGATGTGACGCGTAATCGCGCGGCGAGCCGCCTCGATCTGGCGTGCGGTTATCCGGTCGGGTTCCATTGCCTTCAGGCCATAGGAGCCGAAGTTCAGCGTGGTGCCGCCCTTCGCATCGCCATGGATCCGGCCCTTGAACTGCTTGCGGAACTTGGTTTTCTTCGGTTGCAACATATCAAATGTTCCTTAGCGCGACGCGTTCATCGAGCCGGGCGCACGCCGGAGGTTTGAGCCTCCATCATGATCCGGTCGGTCGCCATCGGGTCATGGCCGAGGATTTCGCCCTTGAAGATCCACACCTTCACACCGCACACGCCATAGGCGGTATGTGCAGTCGCTTCGGCGTAATCGACATTCGCGCGCAATGTGTGCAGCGGAACGCGACCTTCACGATACCATTCCGAGCGAGCGATTTCAGCGCCGCCGAGACGGCCACCGCAATTGATCCGGATGCCTTCGGCGCCAAGACGCATCGCCGACTGAACCGCACGCTTCATGGCGCGGCGGAAAGCGATACGACGCTCGAGCTGATCGGCGATACCCTGTGCGACGAGCTTCGAATCGACTTCCGGCTTGCGGATTTCGACGATGTTCAACGACACGTCGGAGGTGGTCATCTTGCCGAGCGTGCGGCGCAGCTTTTCGATGTCCGCGCCCTTCTTACCGATGATCACGCCGGGACGTGCAGCGAAGATGGACACGCGGCACAGTTTGGCCGGACGCTCGATCACCACCTTGGAGATCGCGGCCTGGGGCAGCGTCTTCATGATATAGGCACGCATCTTGAGGTCTTCGAGGAGCAGGCGGCCATAATCGGCGCCCTCCGCGTACCAACGGCTGTCCCAGGTGCGGTTGATCTGAAGCCGAAGCCCGATCGGATTGCTTTTCTGACCCATTAGGCTTCTTCTTCTTGCTGTTCGCGAACGACGATGCGCAGGCGGCTGAAGGGCTTCAGAATGCGCGTCGACTTGCCGCGACCGCGCGTGGCGAACCGCTTCATGACGATCGACTTGCCGACGCTCGCTTCCGATACGACCAGCGCATCGACATCGAGGTTGTGGTTGTTTTCCGCATTGGCGATCGCCGAAGCGAGCACCTTGCGGGCATCAACCGCCATCGCGCGGCTCGAGAAAGCAAGGATGTTCATCGCATCGCCGACCGACTTGTTGCGGATCAGCGCAGCGACGAGGCCGAGCTTCTGAGCCGAACCGCGGATCTGCGTACCGACCGAGAGAGCTTCCTTCTCACCGACCTTGCGGGGGAATTTCGGCTTCGACATCAGCGCTTGCCCTTCTTGTCGGCGGCGTGGCCGGGGAAGTAACGCGTCGGCGCGAACTCGCCGAGCTTCATCCCAACCATGTCCTCGTTGACCGAGACCGGCACGAACTTGCGACCGTTATAAACGGTGAAGGTCAGGCCGACGAACTGCGGCAGGATCGTCGAGCGGCGCGACCAGGTCTTGATCGGTGCCCGCGCATTGGTTTCCTGCGCGGTCTCTGCCTTCTTGAGCAGGTGAAGGTCCACAAACGGACCCTTCCAGACTGAGCGAGCCATGTTAGCCCTTCCTCTTTGTCGAGTGACGCGAACGGATGATCATCTTATCCGTCGACTTGTTGTGACGGGTGCGCGCACCCTTGGTCGGCTTGCCCCATGGCGTAACCGGATGACGGCCACCCGAGGTCCGGCCTTCACCACCACCATGCGGATGGTCGACCGGGTTCTTGGCGACGCCGCGGGTCAGCGGGCGGATGCCCTTCCAACGGTTGCGACCAGCCTTGGCGAGGTTGGTGTTGCCATTGTCCGGGTTGGACACCGCACCGACGGTCGCCATGCAGTTTGAATGGATATAGCGCTGCTCGCCTGAATTGAGGCGAACCATCACCATGCCCTTGTCGCGGCCGACGACCTGCACGTACGTGCCCGCCGAACGCGCGATCTGGCCACCCTTGCCCGGCTTCATCTCGACATTGTGGACGATCGTGCCGACCGGCATCTGGCCCAGTTCCATCGCGTTGCCCGGCTTTACGTCGGTCTTCTTCGCAGCGATGATCTTGTCACCGACAGCGAGGCGTTGCGGCGCGATGATGTACGCGACGTTGGGCTTGCCCTCTTCCGTGTCACCATAATTGATCAGCGCGATGAACGCGGTGCGATTGGGATCATATTCGATCCGCTCGACCGTGCCTTCGACTTCCCACAAGCGCCGCTTGAAATCGATGATACGATAACGCTGCTTGTGACCGCCGGCGATACCGCGCGAGGTGACGTGACCCTTGTTGTTACGACCACCGGTCTTGCGCTTGCCTTCGGTCAGCGCCTTGACGGGGCCGCCCTTATGCAAGGCCGAACGATCGACCAGGATCAGACCACGCCGTGCCGGGCTGGTCGGATTATAATGTTTGAGTGCCATTACGAACTGACCCCCTGGGTGACGTCAATCGACTGACCGTCGGCCAGCGTGACGATCGCCTTCTTCACATCGGATTTGGTGTAGGGCACGCCCTTCCACTTCTTGGTCTTGCCCTTCTGGACGATCGTGTTGACCCCCAGAACCTTGACCGAGAAGAGCGCCTCGACGGCAGCCTTGATCTCGGGCTTGGTGGCGTCGTTGGCGACGCGGAACACGACGGCGTTATGCTCGCTGAGCAAGGTCGCCTTCTCGGTGATGTGCGGCGCAACGATCACGTCGTAATGACGCAGATCGATGTCGGCCTTTTGCTTCTTAGCCATTGAAGCGCGCCTCCAGCTTTTCGACGGCAGCGCGGGTCAGGACCAGCGTGTCGTGCTTCAGGATGTCGTAAACGTTGGCGCCGGCGGCCGGCATCACGTTGATCGTGTGCAAATTGCCCGCGGCGAGCGCGAAGCTGTTGTCGACCATGTCGCCGTCGATGACGAGGGCGGTCTTGCCGAGGCCGAGCTTGGCCCAATCCGCGATCAGCGTCTTGGTCTTGCTCTCCGCAACCGCCAGGCTGTCCATGACCACCAGCGAACCCGCCTGAGCGTGGGTCGACAGCGCCATCTTCAGGCCGAGCGCGCGAATCTTCTTGTTGAGCGACGGATTGAAGTCACGGACGCGGGCGCCGTGAGCCTTACCACCACCAACGAAGATCGGCGCGCGGCGATCGCCGTGACGAGCCGTACCGCCGCCCTTCTGGCGACCGAACTTCTTGCCCGTGCGGGCGACATCGGCACGCTCACGAGTGCCGCGCGCGGTAGCACGACGCTTTTCGAGCTGCCAGGTAACGACGCGGTGCAGGATGTCGGCGCGCGGATCGAGGCCGAAGACCTCATCGTTGAGCTCGATGTCCGAAGCTTTCGCCTTGGCGTCGAAGGACTGAATCTTGACCTTCATGTTCAGCCCTCCTGGCCTTCGGTCGCTTCCACGGCCTGGACGTCCTCAGCGGGCGTCTCGGCAGGAGCGGCATTGCTGTTCGCGGCGGCCTTCAGGCCGGCCGGGTACGGCGCATCGGCGTGACGCGCGACCTTGACCGAGTCCTTGACGAGCAACCAGCCACCCTTCGAGCCGGGCACCGAGCCCTTGACGAAGATCAGGCCGCGCTCGACGTCGGTCGATACGATTTCGAGATTTTGCTGGGTGCGGTTCTTGTCGCCCATGTGACCGGCCATCTTCTTGTTCTTGAAGACCTTGCCCGGATCCTGGCGCTGACCGGTCGAACCGAGCGAACGGTGCGAGACGGAGACGCCGTGGGTGGCGCGCAAACCGCCGAAGCCCCAGCGCTTCATGCCGCCCTGGAAACCCTTACCCTGGGTCACGCCCTGGATGTCGACGATCTGGCCGGCAACATAATGGTCAGCCGAAATCTCGGCGCCCACTTCGAGCACGGCGTCATCGGACACACGGAATTCTGCAAGCTTCGCCTTGGGCTCGACTTCGGCCTTGCCGAAGTGGCCGCGCTGCGGCTTGGAAACGTTTTTCGCTTTGGCAACGCCGGCGCCCAGCTGGACGGCAACATACCCATCACGATCGGCCTCGCGAACGGCCACAACCTGGTTGCCCTCAAGTGCAAGGACGGTGACGGGCACATGGCGCCCATCATCCTTGAACAAGCGGGTCATCCCCATTTTCTTCGCGATCACGCCTGTGCGCATGATCATGCTCCTTATTACAGAGGCACGCCGGAACGATTTCCGACGTGCGTGTCAGCCCAGCAATTTTGTACGTGCCCCGTCCCGGGCTGGTGTTCCCGTTAGGGAACGTGACGGGGGACGCAGACCCGAGCAAGCTCGGCGGTATCCCTTATCAGGTGCCGCCGAAGCGGAACCGAATCTCGTGTGGAGAAGCGGCCTTTAGGCCAGCTTGATCTCCACGTCTACACCCGCAGCAAGATCGAGCTTCATCAGCGCGTCCACCGTCTGCGGGGTCGGCTGAACGATGTCCAGCATCCGCTTGTAAGTGCGAACCTCGAACTGCTCACGCGACTTCTTGTCGATGTGCGGTCCGCGGTTGACCGTGAACTTCTCGATACGCGTCGGCAAAGGGATAGGACCGCGAATAAGGGCGCCGGTGCGGCGCGCCGTGTCGGCGATGTCGCCGGTCGCCTGATCGAGCACTCGATGGTCGAATGCCTTCAGACGAATACGGATATTCTGCGTTTCCATTTAGTCCCTACCGATGCGAAAGAGCGGGCTGCCTTACGACAACTCTTTGATTGTTCACACTTTTGCCACCTGAATGGCAAAGCAACTCAATAAAATAGCAACCGCCCGACTCCCCTGGGGAATCGGGCGGAGGCGCGTCTATATTACTTCGAGATGCCGCTGACAATACCCGAACCGACGGTCCGGCCACCTTCACGGATCGTGAAGCGCTGACCAACGTCCATCGCGATCGGCGCAATGAGCTTGACGCCCAGTGCGATGTTGTCGCCCGGCATGACCATCTCGGTACCCTCAGGCAGCTCGACGGTGCCGGTCACGTCCGTCGTACGGAAGTAGAACTGCGGACGATAGTTGGCGAAGAATGGCGTGTGACGGCCACCCTCGTCCTTCGACAGCACATACACTTCCGACTGGAAGTCGGTGTGCGGCTTGATCGAGCCCGGCTTGCAGAGAACCTGGCCACGCTCGACTTCGTCGCGTGCAACACCACGGATCAGTGCGCCGACATTGTCGCCAGCCTGGCCCTGGTCGAGCAGCTTGCGGAACATTTCGACGCCGGTGACGACGGTCTTGCGGACTTCCGGGTGGATGCCGACGATCTCGACTTCCTCGCCGACCTTGACGATGCCGGTCTCGACGCGACCGGTGACGACCGTGCCACGACCCGAGATCGAGAACACGTCCTCGATCGGCATCATGAACGGCTTGTCGAGCGGACGCTCTGGCTGCGGCAGATAGGTGTCGACCGCTTCCATCAGCTTGAGCACGGCGTCATGGCCGATCTCGGGCTGCTTGTCGTCGAGCGCACACACCGCCGAGCCACGAATGACGGGGATGTTGTCGCCGTCGAAATCATACTTCGAGAGCAGTTCGCGGATTTCCATCTCGACGAGTTCGAGGATTTCCTCGTCATCGACCAGATCGACCTTGTTCATGAACACGACCATCGTCGGCACGCCGACCTGACGCGCGAGCAGGATGTGCTCGCGAGTCTGCGGCATCGGGCCGTCGGTGGCCGACACGACCAGGATCGCGCCATCCATCTGGGCAGCACCGGTGATCATGTTCTTCACATAATCGGCGTGGCCCGGGCAATCGACGTGCGCATAGTGACGTGCGGTCGTCTCATACTCGACGTGTGCGGTCGAGATGGTGATGCCGCGCTCGCGCTCTTCCGGCGCCTTGTCGATGTTTGCGTAGCTGGTGAAGGTCGCACCGCCGGTTTCAGCGAGCACCTTGGTGATCGCAGCCGTCAGCGACGTCTTGCCATGATCGACATGGCCGATCGTGCCGATGTTGAGATGCGGCTTGGTCCGCTCAAACTTTGCTTTCGCCATTTTTCCTACCTTCTAGAATCAGATTCGCGGCCTTCTGGGCGCCACGCGAACGCGGCCCCTTAACGACCTATTTCAAGTTACGCCAGCCCTAGCGCTCAGAGCCCGTTTGGAAACGCGTCAAAGCGCGTTTCGGCTGTGCCGGCCCGCTCCCCCTCCCGGCCACCCATTCAGGATATGCTGTGGGTGGCCGGGAGGGGGAGCGGGCCGGCACCGTCTGCAAAATTCGCTTTTCCGCGAATTTTCAAACAGACCCCCGGTGCGTCAGGCCAATTTCGCCTTCACTTCTTCGGCAACATTCGCCGGCACTTCGTCATAATGCGAGAACTGCATCGAGTACTGCGCCCGGCCCTGACTGAACGAGCGGAGCTGGTTCACATAGCCGAACATGTTCGCCAATGGCACGATCGCCTCCACCGCAGTCGCGTTACCGCGGCTGTCGGTGCCCTGAATCTGGCCACGACGGCTGTTCAGATCGCCGATCACGTCGCCGAGATAATCCTCCGGCGTCACGACCTCGACCTTCATGATCGGCTCGAGCAGCTTGATGCCGGCTTTCTGGGCCGCTTCCCGCATCGCGCCACGCGCGCAGATTTCGAATGCCAGCGCCGACGAATCGACGTCATGATATTTACCGTCGATCAGCTGCACTTCGAAATCGATGATCGGGAAGCCGATCAGCGATCCGGTTTCAGCCGTTTCGCGCATGCCCTTCTCGACCGAAGGGATATATTCCTTCGGGACGTTGCCGCCCTTGATCTGGTCGGAGAAGACGAAGCCCGAACCGCGCTCGCCGGGAATGACCTTGATCTTGATCTCGGCGAACTGACCCGAACCACCCGACTGCTTCTTGTGGGTGTAGGACATCTCGATCGGCTTCGCGAGATATTCGCGATACGCCACCTGCGGCGCGCCGACATTCGCTTCGACCTTGAACTCGCGCTTCATGCGATCGACCAGGATTTCGAGATGGAGCTCGCCCATGCCCTTGATAATGGTCTGGCCGCTCTCGATGTCCGAGGTCACGCGGAACGAAGGATCTTCGCGCGCGAGACGGTTGAGCGCGATGCCCATCTTTTCCTGGTCGGCCTTGGTCTTCGGCTCCACCGCGACCTCGATGACGGGGTCCGGGAATTCCATCCGCTCAAGGATAATCGGCGCATTGATGGCGCACAGCGTGTCACCGGTCGTGGTGTCCTTGAGGCCCGCCAGAGCGACGATATCGCCGGCATAGGCCACCTGGATGTCCTCGCGGTCATTGGCATGCATGAGCAGCATGCGGCCAACCTTTTCCTTCTTGTCCTTGACCGAGTTCATCACTTGCGATGCGGTCTCGAGCTTGCCCGAATAGATGCGGGCGAAGGTCAGCGTGCCGACAAACGGATCGTTCATGATCTTGAACGCCAGTGCCGAGAACGGTGCATCGTCTTCCGGCGGGCGCGATTCGGCGCTCACACCGTCGAGCTTCAGCCCTTCGACGTCCTTGATGTCCAGCGGCGACGGCAGATAGTCGACCACGCCGTCGAGCAGGGGCTGCACGCCCTTGTTCTTGAACGCGGAGCCGCACAGCACGGGCACGAACGAGAAGTTCAGCGTGCCCTTGCGGATCAGCGCCTTGAGCTCAGCGGTGGTCGGCTCGGTGCCTTCCAGATACGCTTCCATCAAATCGTCGTCCTGCTCGACCGCCATCTCGATCAGCTCGGAACGAGCGGTCGCGGCCTCGTCGGCCAGGTCGGCGGGGATGTCGCGATATTCGAACTTCGCACCCAGCGACTCTTCGAGCCAGATGATCGCACGGTTCTCGACCAGGTCGACCAAGCCCTTGAAGTCACCTTCCAGGCCGATCGGCAGATACAGCACGGCCGGACGCGCGCCCAGACGATCCTTGATCATCTGCACGCACATCTTGAAATTCGCGCCGGTGCGGTCGAGCTTGTTGATGAAGCACATGCGCGGCACGTGATACTTCTCGGCCTGACGCCACACGGTCTCGGACTGCGGCTCAACGCCGGCAACGCCGTCGAAGCATGCAACCGCGCCGTCGAGCACGCGCAGCGAACGCTCGACTTCGATCGTAAAGTCGACGTGCCCCGGGGTGTCGATGATGTTGATGCGGTGATCGTTCCAGAAGCACGTCGTTGCAGCCGACGTGATCGTGATCCCGCGCTCCTGCTCCTGCTCCATCCAATCCATCGTCGCGGTGCCTTCATGCACTTCGCCGATCTTGTAGGACTTGCCGGTGTAATAAAGGATGCGCTCGGTGGTCGTCGTCTTGCCGGCATCGATATGAGCCATGATGCCGATATTGCGATACATCGAGAGCGGATGGCTGCGGGCCATGATCGGTTCCTTGGGATGTGGAGAAGCCGGGGCTCACGCCCCGGCCTGTCCGATATAGGTAGTCGATGTTACCGGAAAAAGACCGGTAACCGCCGCTGTTACCAGCGGTAGTGGCTGAACGCGCGGTTGGCTTCGGCCATGCGATGCGTGTCTTCACGCTTCTTGACCGCGTTGCCGCGATTGTTCGCCGCATCCATCAGCTCGCCCGACAGCCGTGCGGCCATCGTGTGCTCGCTGCGGGCGCGGGCCGCATTGATCAGCCAGCGGATCGCCAGTGCCTGGGCGCGCTCGGGGCGCACTTCGACCGGGACCTGATAGGTCGCACCACCGACGCGGCGGCTGCGGACTTCGATGCCCGGCTTCACATTGGCGAGCGCGTCATGGAACACGCTGAGCGGGTCCTTCTTCGCGCGCTGCTCGACGGTCTCGAACGCTCCATAGACGATCAGTTCCGCGACGGACTTCTTGCCGTCGAGCATGACCGAATTCATGAACTTCGAGAGAACCTCATCACCATATTTGGGATCAGGCAGGATGATACGCTTTTCTGGGCGACGACGACGTGCCATTTCAATTTCCTTCTAAACTTCAGCCTTGGTGATCGGACGAACCTGACGCCGACTTGCATCGGTTGGTTGGCCGACCGGCTTACTTCGGACGCTTGGCGCCGTACTTGGAACGCGACTGGCGGCGATCCTTCACGCCCTGTGTGTCGAGCACACCGCGCAGCACATGGTAGCGAACGCCGGGAAGATCGCGAACGCGACCGCCACGGATCAGCACGACCGAATGCTCCTGCAGGTTATGGCCTTCACCCGGGATATAGCTGATGACTTCGCGCTGATTGGTCAGGCGGACCTTGGCAACCTTGCGCAGGGCCGAGTTCGGCTTCTTCGGGGTGGTGGTGTAGACACGGGTGCAAACGCCGCGCTTCTGCGGGTTCTGCTCCATTGCAGGGACCTTCGACTTGGCCTTCTGCGGATCGCGGCCCTTGCGGACCAGCTGGTTAATCGTCGGCATTGAAGCCTTCACCTTTCAAATGGTTACTTTGCTGGAGCCGAAGCGCCCCACCGGTTAAAGAATCCGGGAATACAAATAAGGACCATCGGAAAGGCATATCGCCTTCCTTGGCCCTGGAATGCATCCAGCAATGTTCAAGCAGCCCAAGGGGAACGGGTCCTCTGGGGCAGCGGCGCCTATACAGGCCGACTCGGTGGTGGTCAATGGCGTGACGGCGCAGATTGTTCGCGCCACTCGCCATCCCTGCCAAAGCGGCAATCCCGTTTCCACCGCATCGCTATCGCCTCAGTTCCGATGGATAGTGGATTGCCCGTTGTTATGGCAGGGTCGAACAGGCAGGTTCGCATGATGAACATCGTTCAACTGACGGCCATGGCGGGCATGCTCATCTTAACTGCATGCAGTCCACAGTCTCCTGCGCCTCCGAGGGTTGCTACAAATTCGACTCTTGGCGTCAACGAGCCAGGCTGCGCCCTGCCGACCAAGCAATGGACGAAAGTGGCTGGCATCTCTTCGCGTTCGATCGGCATGGGCGACAAGAACGTCATAGAATTGGATATCGACAATCACCTGTCGTGGAACGAGGCTCCGATAAACCAATCTACTTTTGAAACATATGTGAGTGCGGTTGCGACGATAGAGCCGCGGCCGCTTACGGTGCTTCGCACGGATCGCCGCATTGGCTGCGATAGGCTGCGAAATGCAATCTCGGTCATCAACGCCGCGATCCAGTGTCGCCCGGCCCTCTGCCGGCTCGAATTGACCTCGCTATCGCATGATCCGGAGCGGTCGCCGGAAATGTTTATGGAATTATGAGCGAGCACTTAAGAGCTCAATCCCCGACTACTCTGAATCCGCCATGCTTCAGCGCAGCGCGGAGTTTAAGCGCAAGTGCGGCGCGGCATCTTATACTTTCGCGGGGATGACGGGCAGTTGGAGGCCCGCTACATGACAACGATGACATACGATCTGCTCATCATCGGCGGCGGCATCAATGGCTGCGCGATCGCGCGCGAGGCGGCGCTGCTCGGGCAGCAAGTACTGCTCGTCGAACGCGACGATCTCGCCGCCCATACCTCGTCCGCTTCGACCAAGCTGATCCATGGCGGTCTGCGCTATCTCGAATATTACGATTTCAAGCTGGTCGCCGAAGCGCTTCGCGAGCGCGAGCGGCTGGTCAAGGCCGCGCCGCACATCATCCGCCCGATGCGCTTCGTCCTGCCGCAGGAAAACTCGCTGCGGCCGTGGTGGCTGATCCGGCTCGGCCTGTACCTTTACGATTTCCTCGGCGGCAAGATGTCCCTGCCCCGCTCGCGCGGCCTGCGCCGGGGCGACGCCGCCTATGTTTCGCCGTTGAAGGGCGGCGATCGCGGCTTCGTCTATTCCGACGCGTTCGTCGACGATTCGCGGCTGACCATGTTCAACGCGATGGATGCGGCGAACAATGGCGCCGACATCGCTGTAGGGACTGCGGTGGAATCGGCCCGGCGCGAGGGCGATCTGTGGTACGCCAGGCTATCCGACGGCCGCACCATCATGGCCCGCGCACTGGTCAACGCCGCCGGCCCCTGGGTCCATCAGATGCTCGGCAAGCTCGGCGTCAACGCGAAGTCCGACGTACGCCTGGTCAAGGGCAGCCATATCGTCGTGCCTCGCCTGTACGATGGCGACCATGCCTATATGCTGCAGCAGCCCGACCGCCGCATCGTCTTCGCCATCCCTTATCAGGACGGCTTCACCGAGATCGGCACCACCGACATCCCGGTCGAACAACCCGAGGACGCGGTGATCTCGGCCGACGAGATCGCCTATCTGTGCGACGCGGTGAACCGGCATTTCATCGCCCAGATCGCCCCTGCCGACGTCACCTCGACCTGGTCGGGCGTCCGCCCGCTCTATGACGACGGCGCGAGCGAGGCCAAGGCGGTGACCCGCGACTATGTGCTGGAACTCGACACCACAGGCCCAACCCTGCTCTCGGTGTTCGGCGGCAAGATCACCACCGCCCGGCATCTCGCAGAGGAAGCCCTGGAGAAGCTGGCCGATCCGCTCGGTTTCGAATCGCGCCATGTCACGCGCGACCGACTGTTCCCAGGTGCCGGGGCCCAAGGCTGGGAGCCATTGCTGGCAAGCGTCAGCAAGCGCTGGCCGTTCCTTGGCGAGGCGCGGTCGGCGCGGATGAGCCATGCCTATGGCGAACTGCTCGGCGAGATGCTCGCCCATGTTGCCGACGAAGCGGGCATGGGTGCCGATCTCGGCGCCGGCCTGACCGAAATCGAGGCGCGCTGGATGCACGACCGCGAATGGGCGCGCACGCCGCAGGACGCGTTGATGCGGCGCAGCAAGATCGGCCTGCGCCTGTCGTCCGACCAACGCAGCCGATTCGAACAATGGTGGACGGGCGCCTTCCCGGGCTAATGACGCGCAGATGATTCGCGTCGCCGCCCTTTACCGCTTTGCCCGCTTCGCCGATCCGGCAGCCTTGCGCGACCCTTTGCTCGCCGCCTGCACCGCCGGCGGCGTCCGGGGCACGCTGCTGCTCGCGCATGAGGGCATCAACGGCACCATCGCCGGCTCGACCGAGGCGGTCGAAACGGTCCTCGCCCATATCCGCACCCTGCCCGGCTGCGCCGACCTCGAGGTCAAGGACAGCTGGGCCGAGACCATGCCCTTCCATCGCACCAAGGTCCGCCTCAAGCGCGAGATCGTGACGATGGGTCAGCCCAATATCGATCCGCTCGAAGATGTCGGCCAATATGTGAAACCGGCCGACTGGAACGCGCTGATCGACCAGCCCGACACGATCGTGATCGACACGCGCAACGATTACGAGGTCGCGATCGGCAGCTTCGCCGGCGCGATCGATCCCGGCACGCACAGCTTCAGCGAATTCCCCGACTGGTTCCGCGCCAATCGCGACGCGCTGCTCGGCGGTGCCGAGAAACCCAGGGTCGCGATGTTCTGCACTGGCGGTATCCGCTGCGAAAAAGCCACCGCCTTCATCAAGGCGGAAGGGCTCGACGATGTTTACCATCTCGACGGCGGCATCTTGAAATATCTCGAGGAAGTGCCCGCCGCCGAAAGCCGCTGGGAGGGCGAATGCTTCGTCTTCGATCAGCGCGTCGCGGTCACTCATGGGCTTGAAGGGGGTACGCACAGCCTGTGCCATGGCTGCCGCATGCCAGTCAGCCCCGAGGACCGGCTGTCACCGCTTTATGTCGAAGGCGTCAGTTGCCCCGCCTGCCACGACACGCGCGACGCGGAACAACGCGCGGGTTATGCCGAGCGGCACCGGCAGGCCTTACTAGCGCACACACGCGGCGAAGCTCATGTCGGCGCGGTCCAGTCACCCAAACCCTAACGCGACGCGAGCCGTTTCAAATCGATATCCGGCACATCGCCACATCGATCCATCATCGCATCGATCATATGCACCAGGCGCGAACGCGCGGCGGCGATACCGCCCGGGCTCGATCCAAGATCGCGCGTCTCGAAATTGATATAGCGCAGACCATGCTGCGCCGCGTAATTCGACAGCGATCCGTCGCTCTTCACGACGCGTTCGAACACCACGTTGAAATCGGCTTTGACCAATCGGTCGCCACACCATGCCGATTGTCCGCCCGCGCCCGGCAGATAGGGAATCAGCGCGAGGCTGTCGTCATCGTCGAACGGCCAGCGCCGCGCGAGCGACGGACTCGGCTGGAAACGCGCATTGCACAGACGGATCGAAATCTCGCCCGATCCGCCACCCGTCGCCTTGCCGCAGCCCGCCAGGCCTGCATCGAACCCCGGTGCGTTGGTATGAAGCGCGACGATCAGGCGCGGCTTCGGCCTGAGATCGGCCAACACATGGCCGGCATAGAGCGGCAACGAGTCGCGGAAATTGCGGTTGGGATCGATCGGCGGTGCGCCTGCTGTGTCGAGATTGAAGCGCGCGCTATAGCTGCCGTCGACCGGTCCGGTATCAACCACCATCGCCACCCCGCCCCATGACCGCACCGCATCGAGCGCGGCGGAAAATGTCGCATTCTCGTTGTCGTGGGTGACGACCCACAATGGCCCGTCCGGCCGCGCGACATTGGCGATGCGCCATAACCGCCAGGTCGTCGCGCCTTCGCTAAACACCGCGCGGCTGGCCGACAAGCCGGCCCATACGGCGGGATCGCGGTGACGGGCGAAGTCATCGTCGATGACGGTCAATGGATCGACCGGCTCGAATCCGGGCGAGGCGAGCGGCGGCGCGACACCGGCAAGCAGCGCGGCCATGCCGATCACGATCGCAACGACGCGGCACCGTCCATTTGGCCTGAAGACCCGATCGTCAAGGAATCGCATTGACCATTTCTACGGTGAATCCGCCGACCGGCAATCCCGCAAATTCACCCGCTCAGTCGGCGTTGGAGTGACCGCCCATTCCACCATCGGCCGGATTGAACAAAGCCTGATTGGTGGGGTCGCCCCGTGCCGCACCGGCGAACGCGGTTGCGATCCAGCCGCGCTCGAAATCCTTCGCCATCGGCGTCGCGCAATGCTTGCACTGCGATACGAACACGTCGCCGTCGAACGCCGCAAGCCGTCCGTCACGCTCGTGCTTGCCGAGCAGGCATTTCGCCTTGTTCCAAAGCATGATCCGCGTCCCTTCAGTCAGGGGCTAGCAGCAACGCCGATCAGATGATTGGAAGAAAATGGAGAACCTGACAATTCCTCTGGTCCGTATTGGTTCAATAAGCGCGGCCGACCAATACCCGTTCGACCGCCGCGTTCCCTGTAAACACGCAGGTCCCGTCGGCCGCCGCCGCATCAGTCGGCACGTTGCGCACGGTCAGCTTAAGCGCTTTCAACCGCTCGACCACCTTGTCCAGCGCCGCGCCGCCCGGCTTCGACCATTGCACCTCGACCCAGCCGGGATTCTTCACGCCATCGGCAAAGGCGCGTTCGATACCGGCGAAATCGGTCACGTCCCGCGCAATGTTCGCCTCCAGGCGTCCCTTCGCCTCGACATGGAGTGCGCGCTGCATGTCTTCCAATATCCCCTGCGCGTCGGTGGTGAAATCATCCCGCCCAATGACAATACTGTTGAGCTTGCCGTCATTGCGATACAGCCGGTCGCGACAGATCATCGAGACATTGCCGCCGGCCATATCGCGTCCACCGACCTCGAGAATGACCGGCGCCCCCTTCTTGACCCAGCCCCAGCGCTTGGTCGCCGCCTTGGCCGGCTTGAGATCGAGCAACGCACGCACCGGCTCGCCCAACGCCGACAGTCGGGCAAGGTCCGCCTGCAATGCCTTGCAATAGTCGATGAGCGCGGCATCCTCGTCGGTATCGCGCAGCATCGGCACGATCACCACCTGCCACGGTGCGATGCGCGGCGGCACACGCAATCCGTCATCGTCGCCGTGAACCATGATCACGCCACCAATCATCCGCGTCGACACGCCCCAGCTGGTCGTATGGGCAAATTCCAGCTCGCCGCCGGCATTCTGGAACCTGATATTCTGCGCGTGCGCAAAATTGGTGCCGAGGAAATGGCTGGTGCCGGCCTGGAGCGCCTTGCCGTCCTGCATCATCGCCTCGATCGAATAGGTCGCGACCGCGCCGGGGAAACGCTCATTCTCCGGCTTCTCGCCCGCGACGACGGGAAGTGCGAGGCACTCCTCGGCAAAGCTTCGATAGACCTCGAGCATCTTCAGCGTTTCTTCTTGCGCCTCCACGGCGCTGGCATGGGCGGTGTGCCCTTCCTGCCAGAGAAATTCGCTGGTGCGCAGGAACATGCGCGTGCGCATTTCCCAGCGCACGACGTTAGCCCATTGGTTGATCAGTACCGGCAAGTCGCGCCACGACTGGATCCAGCGCGCGAAGGCGACGCCGATCACGGTTTCCGATGTCGGCCGTACGACCAACGGCTCTTCCAGCTTGGCGGCGGGGTCGGGCATCAGGCCGCCCTTTCCGTCCGGGATCAGCCGGTGATGCGTGACCACCGCCATTTCCTTGGCAAAGCCTTCGACATGCTCGGCCTCCTTCTCGAAATAGGACAGCGGGATGAACAGCGGAAAATAGCAATTCTCATGGCCGGTGGCCTTGATCCGGTCGTCGAGCAGCCGCTGGATCCGTTCCCAGATGCCATAGCCCCATGGCCGGATGACCATGCAGCCGCGCACGCCCGATTCCTCGGCGAGATCGGCTTCCGAAATGACGGCCTGGTACCAGGCGGAAAAATCCGCCTCGCGGGTGACGGGGAGTGCGTGCTTGATCATGGGAAGGCCGGATAGCGGGATCGGATCGCGCCGTCACCCCGGGGTCCACGGGTTTTCGCAGCGGGGTTATCCGCAGCTGCGGGAATTATTGCGGGAAAACGCTTTTTCGGGGGTTCTGCGGGAAGCTGCGGGAAAAACTGCGGGAAAATCGGTGCAACGGCACGGGAATTTCGTGGGGGCGCTGCGGGAATATCGGGAATTGCTGGGACGGAAATCATGACTTGCTCGTTTCAAATGGTTTGTCGAATGAGTTTTCACCCGTGACGCACCTATGCCGGAGAGCAGGCATGACGACGTCGGCGAGCGGGTTGAATCGCGCCGAGCAGGCGGAAAAGCCGATAGCGCGGGGTTGTTCAGCGGCGACCGCTTCCTCATAGCCGCAGCGACAAGAGATTGCGGAAAGGAGAAGGATGGCCGAGACCAACGATCGCATCCTGCCCGCGATCGCGATGCGTCTCATGTCGGTCGCCTTGTTCGCCAGCATGAACGCGGTGATCAAGCTTGCCGAAGAGCGTGGCGCCACGCTCGGCGAAATCCTGTTCTTTCGGCAATTCGGCGCGTCGATCCTGCTGACCGCGATCATCGCCACCGGACCGGGACTGAAGTCGGTCGCGACGCGGCGCCTGCCGGCGCATCTCGCGCGCGCGGTGCTGGGGCTCAGCGCGATGGCCTGCACCTTCAGCGCGATCCTGATGCTCCCGCTCGCCGAATCGACCACGCTGGGCTTCACCATGCCGATCTTCGCCACCATCCTAGGCGCACTGATCCTGCGCGAACCGACCGGCTGGCATCGCTGGGTGGCGGTCGCGGTCGGCTTTGCCGGCGTGCTGATCGTCGCGCAGCCGGGCAGCGGGCATTTCCCCATCTGGGGTGCGATCAGCGGACTGACCGCGGCGCTCCTCACCGCCAGCGTCTCGATCCTGCTGCGCCAGATCTCACGGACCGAAGGCACAATGACCACGGTATTCTGGTTTTCCACGCTGTCGCTGGTTCCGCTCGGCATCGTCTATGCATTCGTCATGCAACCGCATGCGCCGGTCACCTGGCTGCTGCTGATCGGCATCGGCCTGATCGGCGGCACAGCGCAGCTTGCCATGACCTCGGCACTGCGGCTCGGTCCGGTTTCGGTCGTGGTGCCGATGGATTATTCGTCGCTGCTCTGGGCGACCGCCTATGGCTGGCTGATCTTCGGCGTGCTGCCGAGCACCTGGACCTGGATCGGTGCGCCGGTGATCATCGCCAGCGGCCTGTATATCGTGTGGCGTGAACATGTCCGCCGCACGCAACTGACCCTGGAAACCGTACCGCAAATCTAGGCGGACCCAATTCGATCAGCGTCGCGCGCCCGCAACGTTCAGCGTCACGGCTGCGCGGACAAGCGCCTTCAACGCTTCCTCGTCGATCTCATCGCCCTCGTGGAAGTCGATCGCGCGCCTGGTGTTGCCGTCGAGGCTGGAGTTCAAAAGGCGCGACGGATCATCGAGCGCGGCCCCCTTGGCAAAGGTCATCTTGACGGCGGCCTTGTAGGTCTCGCCGGTGCAGACCATTCCGTCATGATACCAGACCGGAACCCCTCTCCATTTCCACTCCTCGACCATCTCCGGATCGGCTTGCTTGATCAGGCCGCGAAGCCGGGCAAGCATCTCGCCGCGCCAGTCGCCAAGCTCGCCGATCCGCTTGTCGATCATCGCCGATGGCGACCTTTCTTCCGGGGCCTCGCTTTTGCTCATCGCGTTCACTCCACTGCGCCGACGCGTCGCCCGCTGCGCCACCTGGCGACATAGGGCAGCGCGAACATGTACAGACCGCTGAACAAGAGCAAGAATAGCGGCAGCAGCGGCGAGTAGGTTATCCAGAGGGGAGGTTCCCCCCATGCCCGAGCGACGAAATTGGCGATGACGGTCAGCGTAAAGGCGATGGACAGCCAGCGGTGAAACTGCCGAATCCAGTTGTTCCAGGTCAATGGGACCTCCTCTTCGAAAACATGGCTTTGCATTTGTACGAGCGGACCTCAGTCTATCCCCACCAGGGTCAGTTCCAGCTTTGTCAGGAACTGCTTCCACCCCAGCTTGGCGCCCTGATAGGCCTGTTCCTGATCCGACCGGAAACCTGCCTGCTCCATACGCAGATGGGTTCCCTCGCTCGTCGGGGTGAGCGTCCAGGTGACGACACTTTCGAGACCATAGGCATCCCAGGTGTAAGACAGCGTCTTGTTCGCCTCGACCTCCAGGACCTTGCAGTCGACAGCTCCCCATTCCGCGCGAAAGTTGAAACGGTGATCCGTGACGGGCGCGAAGTCGCTCTTCATCAGCCACTCCTCGATCAGGTGCGGCTGAGTGAGCGCGCGCCAGATCTTTTCCGGCGGATAAGCAATCGCACGTTCGACAATAACAGAGCGGGTTTCGGTCGTAATATTGGTCATTGGTCCATCCTTTTCAGCAAGTCTTCGAGATGGTCGAACCGGCTTTGCCAGAATCCGGCCATCTGGCTCGTCCAGTCGATCAGCGGGGAAAGCGCGTCGAGCTGCGCGCTGTAATGGGTCTGCCGTCCCGCATGACGGTCGCGCACCAGCCCGGCCTGTTTCAGGATCCCGAGATGCTTGGACACGGCCGGTTGGGAGACCCCCGCCCGAGCCGTCAGCGCGCCGACCGTCTGCTCCCCGTCGCGGCACAGCCGCTCGAAAATAGCCAGGCGCGTCGGGTCGGCAAGGGTCCTGAAGAGCGTGGCATGAATATTGGGCATCTGCAATTGATAACTCTCCAGCTATGGATTAACCCATAACCATAGAGATATATGTGAGTCAAGCCGGGTATCATGCATTTTGAAGGCCGGGATTAAACACCTAGGCCAGATGGCTTTTGATTAATCTCCACCGTCATTCCCGCGAAAGCGGGAATCCCGCTTCTTCTTCTAGCTGCGGGGCAAGGCAGCGGGATCCCCGCTTCCGCGAGGATGACGGAAGAGATGACTTAACGTCATCTGGCTCTAAGCACCTGGCCATACGTCAGGCCCCAAGCGCCTTGAGCCGGTGAGCTCAGATTTAGCATATCTCGTCGGTTATGAATCTGCGTGGACAAAAGGCCTAGAACGGACAACCGCCCCGGCAGCTCAGCTGCGGTGAAACATCAGGGTCAGATTGTTGGCGGGCATCTCGGCGATCCGCTCCAGGATCAATCCCTGTTCCCGAGCGGCGGCGATGACGTCCTCGACTCGCCGCAACCCCCAGCGCGGATCGCGGCTCCTCAGCGAATCGTCGAACGCCTCGTTGCTCGGCGCGGTCGAATATCCGTCGCGGCGATACGGGCCGTACAGGATCAGCGGTCCGCCTTCGGAGAGAAGCCGCCCTGCCCCGGCCAGCAAGCCGAGCGTCGCTTCCCAAGGGCTGATATGGACCATGTTGACGCACAGGATCGCATCGGCGCGATCGATCGGCCAGTCGCGCGCGGCGGCGTCGAGATCAAGCGGCGGACGAACATTGGCCAGTCCGTCGCACCATGCCGCGATCGAGGTCCGTCCCCCGATATCGGGATCGCTCGGCTGCCAGTCCAGATCGGCAAAGACCCCGGCGAGATAAGCGCAGTGTTCGCCCGATCCGCTTGCGATCTCCAGTACCAACCCCGCCGTCGGCAGGATATCGCGCAACAGGGTTGCGATCGCTTCGCGGTTGCGCAGCGTCGCCGGCGCATGCTTGCGCACCTCCAGCCCCGCTTCGGTCACGACCCAGGGCGTCGGACCGGTCATCGTTTCCGACTCAAACCGCTCGCGCCGCGTCGAGCAGCCGCCGGGCGCGCAGGTACATCTCCACCCGCTGAGTCGCCAACAGGCCAAGCGCCATCGCAATCAGGATGTCGGTCACCATCAGCGTATCGAGGTGCGTCGATGAACCGGTCCTTTGCGCGATTTCCCGGATGCCGAAGCGCACCACGATCAGCGCGACGATGAACAGGATCGCCGCGGGCGACGGTTGATGGTTGAGCGCGTGCGTTTCCGGATCGACGCTGATCCGCATCATCCGACCGCGCTGCCACCCCAATGCCGCGCCGAGAACCAGCGCGGCGGCGCAATAGAGCCAGGTCATTCCGACCGGCGGATTCTGGCTCAGAACGAAAATCGCCAGCAGCGAATAGATCGCCGGCAGCACCCAGAGCCGCTCCAGCTTGAGCGGCCTTGCGCGACTCATCCGGCGGATGCGGAAGAACAATATGATCGCGATGACCACACCGCTTATCGCATAGGTGATGAGCTGATTTGGTTGGACCGCCTGAACCTGCATCTCGCCCTCGCGCCTGACCCTTTAACCGCCCTTCGCGCAACGCGGGCCGGACCGCAACGGCAATCCTACTCCGCCGCTTGCGCCAGTTCGGGGTCCTTCCACACCAGCACCGGCTTGCGCGCCGCCAGCGTCTCGTCGAGCCGGCTGCGCGGTGCGAAGTGCGGTGCCGATTTCAGTGCGACATCGCCAGCCTTGGCGCGTTCCGCGACCGAGCGCAGCGCACCGATGAACTGATCGAGCGCCGCCTTGCTCTCGGTCTCGGTCGGTTCGACCAGCATCGCGCCGTGCACGACGAGCGGGAAGTACATCGTCATCGGATGATAACCCTCATCGATCAGGCCCTTGGCGATGTCGATGGTCGAGAAGCCTTCGGCCAGGTTCGAATCCGAGAACAAGGCCTCATGCATGCACGGCCCCGACGCCCCGAACGGCGCATCCAATGTCGAGTCGAGCGAACGCAGGATGTAATTGGCGTTGAGCACCGCATCCTCGGCGACCTGGCGCAGGCCATCGGCACCGTGGCTGAGGATATAAGTCAGCGCACGGGTGAACATGCCCATCTGACCCTGGAACGCGACCATCCGGCCGAAGCTATGGACATGATGTTCATCGGCGTTTTCCTCCTCGACCAGACGGAAGCCCTCCGCAGTCTGTTCGACGAAAGGCAGCGGCGCATAAGGACTGAGCGCTTCGGAGAACACCACCGGCCCCGAGCCCGGCCCGCCGCCGCCATGCGGGGTGGAGAAGGTCTTGTGCAAATTGATGTGCATCGCATCGATGCCGAGGTCGCCCGGACGGACGCGCCCGACGATCGCGTTGAAGTTCGCGCCATCGCAATAGACCAGCCCGCCGGCCGCATGCACTGCGTCGGAGATCGCGCGCATGTCGCGCTCGAACAGGCCGCAGGTATTCGGGTTGGTGATCATCACGCCCGCGACATCCGGCCCGAGCCGCGCGGTCAGCGCGGCCAGGTCGACCCGGCCTTCGGCGGTCGCGGGGATATCCTCGACCGCATAGCCGGCAAAGGCGGCGGTCGCCGGGTTGGTGCCATGCGCGCTTTCCGGCACCAATATGGTCTTGCGATGCCCTTCACCGCGCGCTTCGAGCGCGGCGCGGATCGCGAGGATGCCGCACAATTCGCCATGCGCGCCCGCCTTGGGGCTCATCGCGACCGAATGCATGCCGGTCAGCGTGACCAGCCAGTGCGCAAGCTGGTGGATCACCTCGAGCGCGCCTTGCACCGTATCGACCGGCGCGAGCGGATGGACGTCGGCGAACCCGGGCAGCCGCGCCATCTTCTCGTTGAGGCGCGGATTGTGCTTCATCGTGCACGATCCGAGCGGGAACAGGCCGAGGTCGATCGCGTAGTTCTGGCGCGACAGGCGGGTGTAATGGCGTACCGCCTCCGGTTCCGACAGGCCGGGTAAGCCGATTGGCCTTGCGCGGCCAAGACTGCCGAGCCGCGACGGCGCCTCGACCGGCGCGGCGACGTCCACGCCCGTGGTTTCGGTCGAGCCAATCTCGAAGATCAGCACCTCTTCAAGCATAAGGGCCCTATTCCCGGTAAAGGTGTTGCCGGTAAAGGTCGGTGCGGTCGAATTACCCGGTTCGGGCGTGGTCGGGCGCCAGCCGCTTGCGTTGATCGTCATGCCAGCACCTCCTGCAGCGCGGTCGCCAGCGCCTCGACATCCTCGACCGTCGTCGTCTCGGTCACCGCAACGATCAGCCCATTGGCCAGCCCCGCCTCGTCGGGATAGAGCCGTCCAAGCGACACTCCGGCCAGGATACCGCGCTCTGCCAGGGTCCGGACGACCGGCCGCGCTTCCTGCGGCAGCCTGATGGTGAATTCATTGAAGAAGGCGGGTGTGACCAGCTCGACCCCCTGCACTTGCGCCAGGCGGTCCGCCGCCGCCGATGCGCCGGCATGGTTGGTCTCTGCCAGCGCGCGCAGCCCCGCTTCACCGAGCAGGGTCATGTGGATCGAGAAGGCCAACGCGCACAGGCCGGAGTTGGTGCAGATGTTCGACGTCGCCTTTTCGCGGCGAATATGTTGCTCGCGCGTCGACAGGGTCAGCACGAAACCGCGCCGGCCATCGGCATCGAGCGTCTCGCCACACAGCCGTCCCGGCATTTGCCGGACGTATTTTTCCTTGCAGCCGAACAGCCCGACATAGGGACCGCCGAACTGCAGCCCGACGCCGATTGACTGGCCTTCGCCGACGACGATGTCGGCATCCATCTCGCCCGGCGACTTGATCGCGCCGAGCGCGACCGGCTCGGTCACCACCGCGATCAGCAGCGCCTTCTTCGCATGGCAGGCATCGGCCAGCGCCGACAGGTCGGCGATGCGACCGAGAATGTCGGGATACTGCACCACGACGCATGAGGTATCGCCGTCGATCGACGCGATCAGCCGGTCGATATCGGTCTCCGCGGTCAGGGTCGGCGCCGAGGTGTCGAGCACATCGCCGGTGAACTTCGCCATCGTCTTCGCAACCGCGACGTAATGCGGATGCAAGCCGGAGGAGAGCAGCGCCTTGCCGCGCTTGGTGATGCGCCGCGCCATGCTGATCGCTTCCCAGCACGCCGTCGATCCGTCGTACATAGACGCATTGGCGACATCGGTGCCGAGTAGCCGCGCGACCTGAGTCTGGAACTCGAACAGCATCTGCAGCGTGCCCTGCGCGATCTCCGGCTGGTACGGCGTATAGGCGGTGAGGAACTCGCCGCGCTGGATCAAATGATCGACCGAGGCCGGCACATGATGCTTGTACGCGCCGCAACCAAGGAAGAACGGTCCGTCACCGGCGGCGACATTCTTGCGCGCAAGCGCGGTCATATGGCGCTCGACCGAAAGTTCGCTGGCATGAAGCGGCAGGCCGCGAATCGGGCCGTCGAGCTGGGCGACGCCGGGGACATCGACGAACAGCTCATCGATCGAGGCGGCGCCGATGACGGAAAGCATCGCCGCGCGGTCGGTGTCGGTCAGGGGCAGGTAGCGCATCGGCACCTTCTCATTAAGTGTTAGCAGGGGCGCCTTCGGACAAGGTCCAGGCGCGAATGTCGGTGGGACTGATCCCGGGCGAGCGGTCCGTGCCGCCGAGGCCAGTGCAACTGTCCTTGGCCATACGTCCGGTGATGATGACGTAGCTGTGCTGAAGCGGCGCGGCTTTCCGGTCGAATGCCTCGTTCCCGCCTATGCCGACAGGCCACATCGCGTTTACCGCCGACCACACTTCTCGCTCTTCTCGCCCGGTCTCACGCTTTGTCTGTATCGCATGCATGTGTTGCCACGCAGCGGTAAAGTCACGCCACGCCTTCTTGTCGGCGAACAATTGGCAGTCGTATCCCGCGCATTTGCCGAGATATCCCGATGCCCGGACTGCTTTGCCCTTGAAGGAATCGCATTGCGCAAGGATTTGAGCGGCCCCGGACAAAGCCGTCGAATCACTGCACGAAGAGAGCCACAGCGATGCGGTAGCGGCACCCAAGGCGAGCGCCCGGATCAAAGCTTCGCGACAAACGCCGCGTAAGCCGTCTCGTCCATCAAGCTCTCGAGCTCGCTCGGGTCCGACAGCGTGATCTTGTAGAACCAGCCGTCACCTTCGGGATCCTCGTTGACCAGGCCGGGCGTGTCGGCGAGGTCGTCATTGCCCTCGATCACGGTGCCGCTGGCCGGCGAGTAGATATCCGACGCCGCCTTGACCGATTCGACCACCGCGGCCTCATCGCCCTTGGTCAGTTCCTTGCCCTCTTCGGGCACATCGACGAACACGATGTCGCCGAGCTGGCCCTGCGCATAGTCGCTGATCCCGACGGTGCCCACATCACCATCGACGTCGATCCATTCATGGTCTTCGGTAAAGTAACGGCTCATCTCACTTGCCTCCTGCTCGGACGTAGCGGTGGGGAATAAACGGCATCGCGGTGACGGTCGCTTGATGGACCTTGCCGCGCTGCGCTAACTGAATAACAGTGCCGGGCACCGCCATCGACAGCGGAACGTACGCCATCGCGATCGGTGCCCCGACACTTGGTGCGAAACCGCCGCTGGTGACGCGACCGACTTCGGATCCCTCGGGATCGACCACCGCCGCGCCTTCGCGCACCGGCTGGCGCCCCTCGATCATCAAACCGACGCGCTTCTGGATCGCCCCTTGCTCGCGCTCCATCAGGATGCGCTCGGCACCGGGGAAACCACCTTCTTCGCGGCGACGCTTGGAGATCGCAAAGCCCAGATCGGCGGCGGTCGGCGTCGTCTCGGGATCGAGGTCATGGCCGTAAAGCGGCAGGCCAGCCTCGAGCCGCAGCGAATCGCGCGCGCCAAGGCCGATCGGCTTGACCTCGGCGTGCGCGCACAGCGCGTCGGCGAACGCGACCGCGGAGTCGCCGGGCAGCGAAATCTCGAACCCATCCTCGCCGGTATAACCCGAGCGGCTGATCCCGAGCGGCATACCGTCCCATTCGAACGGCGCGGCCTGCATGAAAACGAGCGCCTCGACCCCCGGCACCAGCCGCGCCAGCACATCGACCGCCTTGGGGCCTTGCAGCGCGAGCAACGCCGCGTCCTCGTTATAGTTGATCGTGATATCGTCGGGCAGATGATCGAGCAGGTGAGCGATATCGTCCTGCTTCACCGCGCCATTGACGACGAGATAGAGGTGATCCCCGGCATTGGTGACCATCAGGTCGTCGAGAATACCGCCATTGTCCGCAAGCAGCAGCGAATAGCGCATCCGCCCCGGCGCAAGCGCGGAGATGTCACCCGGCACCAGCGCCTCGAGCGCCTTGGCGACATCATCACCGATCAGCTGCAGCTGCCCCATATGGGATACGTCGAACAGCCCGGCACTTTCGCGCACCCACAGGTGCTCGGCCATGATGCCTTCATACTGGACGGGCATATGATAACCGGCGAACTCGACCATCCGGCCGCCGCGCGCGCGGTGCCACGCGTCAAGCGGCAGGGTCTGGATTTCGATTTCAGGGCCGTCCTGGCCCGGGCTGTCGTTCTGGTCGCTCATGCCGGTCTCCGTCGAAGGTGCGACGCACGGACGCGCGCCACAGCGCTGCCGTTCGCCACCCCCTCTGTCACGGAACCTGAGAGCTTTGACCATCCCGCCTGACGGCGGCACGGCTTACCCCTTCGGTGGGCCGGACGAATGCCGCCCGGCCGCTTTCCAGAGTGTCGATTCGGCCCGCGCGGTCCCGTTTGCCTGAGAGATTCCGGGGCGGTTGCTCCTTCGGCGGCCTATGGAAAGGCTCTCTCCCGCGCGTGCCCATGCCGGTTGCCCGACATCGACGAATTCCGTGTGACGCGGTGCAGTAACCGAGTCAACGAGTCTTCGACGCTTCTTGTGCAAACGATACCGGCCTAACGAGGGCGCGTGGCGAACACGTCACTCAAGATATCCGCGAGGCGATAGCCCGCCAGCGTGACGCGTTGCTCCGCCGCTTCCGTTACCGCCTGGGCGTAGTCCGGCGCTGCCGATACGGCGGTCGCCGCCGAGCTGGCCCGCGGCGCATCGGCGCGATAGGCCAGGGCAGTGGAGAGGTCATAGCTTTCCGCGAGCCAGGTTTCGCTCGCATCGCTCGCCGTAACGGGCCGCGACAATGCGGTGGCAAACCGACCGCGCGGAAAGCGTGCCTCCAGATCGCGCGCCCGGGCGAACGCCGCCGAGGCGGAGCCATCACGGCTGACCGAATCATCCCAATACCAGTGAAGCGAAACCGGCTGACCGGTAAGCTGATCACGAACAAACACCTTGGCCCCGCCTTCATCACCGTTCGGCCAGTTCGGGGCGACACGCTCGGCGCTGTGCAGCGGCTGATGGAAATCGGCCACGATGTGCAGGATCCAGCATAACGCAATCGCGCGATCGGCGGCGGGGGCGTGTGCATCGCGCGCGACCGAAAGGTTGAGCGCCAACGCTTCCATGCCTGACCCTCGCGATGCGGTGGAGCCGATACCCGCTTTCGATGCCGTCATAGCGCGCAGCCGGTAGTGCCAGGTTGGATGATCGTTGGGGCCGCCGCGCACATCGTCGGGCCAGCGCGCCATTTCCAGGAACAGGCGACGATCACGCTCCGCCCCTTCGGCCCGATCGATCGCCACCTGAAACGGACCGGGATCGGGGTGAGCGGCAAGCAGCCGCAGCATCCCCGCAACGACCGCCGGGTCGTCGCGCATCAGTTCGTCATAGGCGATGGCCGCGGCAACCATATGCCCCGGCCGCGACCAGGCATTGGCAGGAGCGGACTGCGCAATGATCGCGATAACCATCAGCGATGCGAATATTGGTCTCATCACGGCCCCTCTCAGAAGTTCAGGGTTGCGCGGGCGAAGAATTCGCGGCCGTTGGTGCCGATCGCGCCGGCTTCAGGATATAACAGCCCCCCGCCCTGGGTCAGCGCCCGCTCCTTGGTCTTGTCGGGATAGGCATCGGTCAGGTTCAGGATGCCGATGCCGAACCGGAGGCGATCGGCGACCTTGAACTCAGCGGTGATGTCGATCGATGTCACCGCGCCATAGGTCTGCGGCGTCAGCACCGAAGTGGTGGTGAACGCGCCGAACCGCACCACATCGGCAGTCAGGCCGAAATCGCCGGCGTCGATTCGCGCGGCAAGGGTCAGTTTCTCGTCGGGCTGGGCAACGGTGAGCAGTTGCAGAGCCGGCCCACCCAGGAGCGGCAGCGAAGGAATCACCCGATTGAGCGCCAGCCGATCCACACTGGTTTCGACATGGGTATAGCTGGCGGTCAGGTTGGCACGGATGCCGCCGAAGCGTCGGGTCCAGTCGGCGGTTATCTCGAAGCCTTCGGTGGTGGTATCGAGCGCGTTGGTGAAAAAGCGTGCCTGCGACGCGTTGGTGATCCCCGCGGCATTCAGGATGGCGGTGACCGCCGCACCGCTCAACGTCTCGCTGAGCGCGATGCGGTCGTCGATCGCGATGCGGAAGACATCGGCGGACAGGACAAAACCCTTGAAGGGCGTGAGCACCAGCCCGCCGCTCAAATTACGCGATCGTTCCTCGCGCAATGGCGTTGCGCCGAGCGCAACCGCAACGGGATCGGAGACCGCGAACGTGCCGATATTGACCAGGACGCCACCACTCGACTGGCTGGTGACGGTACTGAAATATTGCTGCTGCAACGATGGCGCACGAAACCCGGTGGACGCAGTCGCCCGGATCGCGATCATGTCGACCGGCTTGTAGAAAAAGCTCAGCTTACCGGTCGTCGCATCGCCGAAATCGCTATAGCGTTCGTGGCGCACCGCAGCGCCCAGATTCATGCCCTTGATCGGACTCAGGTCGAGATCGGCGTAAAAGCTCCAGGCGTGGCGGCTTTCATCGACCGGAATGGGCGGATTGTAACCGGGAAATCCCTGGGCACCCGCGCCGGTATAAGACCCCGGCTCGCCGCGGCGCAGCTTGAACGTCTCGTAGCGATGCTCAGCGCCCGCTGCCAGATTCAGACCGGCGGCGAAGTTGATCTTCCGGCTGATGTCCAGGTTCGCCACGTTCTGAAAATAGCGCGCGCCACCACCGGCAAAGCTGCGCGGGCTTGCCGTGCCAAGCGAGGTGTTGACCGTGTCGAACACTCCGAACGTGGCGTCGCTGAGGCCAACCGTATCGCTGAGATCGAAGCGCCACGCGCCCAGATCGCCCGAAACGCCGACCGAACCGCCCGCATCGTCAAGATCCACGCGAACATGCGGTACAAACCCTTGCGGATAAAAGGAAGGAGCGACCGTCGGCGCGCGATATTGTGCCGGGCTGGTCGAACGGCGATGGTCGTAGATGCCCTGCGCATAGAGTTCGACCGCGCCGATCGGCAGGCGGAAGCTGCCGGCCAGGTTCAGGTCGATCGACCTGGGGTCGCCCTGTTCGCTGGTGATGCGACCAAAACGACTGTCCACACCCGCGCGGTTGGTCGCACTGCGGTCACGCAGTTCGGCGGTAAGGTTTAGCGACCCGCCCACTCCGATCGCAAAGCCATGGTTCAGCGCGGCGACCAGGGTCCGGCCATCACCCCGCCCGGTGATACCCGATTGAACGCTGGCGAAACCGCCCTTGGCTGACGAGCGCAGCGTGATGTTGATCACGCCGGCAATCGCGTCCGAACCATATTGCGCGGCGGCTCCATCGCGCAGGATCTCGACCCGCTCGATTGCCGATACCGGAATCGCGCCAAGATCGACCGGCACCGATCCGCGCCCGACGACATTGTTGAAATTGAGCACCGACGACAAATGCCATCGTTTGCCGTTTACCAGCACCAGCACCTGATCGGGCGCCAGCCCACGCAGTGTCGCGGCGCGGGTATTGGCACCCGACGGGCCGGTCGCGGTCCGCGGATAGTTGAACGACGGCGCCAGATATTGGAGCGTGCGATTGAGGTCGGTCAGGCCCCGCGCCTGAAGATCGTCGCCGTCGAACACATCGATCGGCGACGGCGATTCCTCGACCAGCCGGCCGGGTGCGCGACTGCCGACGACGAGAATGTCGGCACCTTCCGTTTCCTGGGCAAAGGCCGGTGTCGCCATCGACACGGTGAGCAGAAGAGTGGCGAGTGTTGAACGCATGATCGATCCCCCGAATTTACGGGCGGTCCATAAGCGCGGGGCGACCGGCACCGGTATCGCGTAAAGCCGCACACTGCGTTGCGTGGGACGCAATGGAACCGTCACGCGGCGATGTTATGTGATCTTCATGCTGCGCCAGATGCCCCCATTGGAAGCCGTCGAAGCCTTCCTTGCCGCGGCCCGGTCGCGCAGCTTCCGCGCAGCCGCCGCATCGCTCGCGCTCAGTCCCTCGGCATTTTCGCGGCGTATCCAGCTGCTCGAGCGCTTCGCCGGCCGACAATTGTTCCAGCGCTCCGGTGCGGCGACCTTCCTCAGTACGGATGGGGAACGGTATCTGGCGGATGTCGGTCCCGCGATCGAGGCAATCCTGCAGGCGACGAATTCGCTACGCCAGCTCGATGGCGATCGCGCGATCCGCATGGCCACCTCGCATTCGATGGCGGCGGAATGGCTGATGCCGCGGCTTCCGAAGCTCTTGTCGGAAACCCGTATCAAGCTCGAACTGACCGTATCGCGAGACCCGGAACGCTTGCGTTCGCACCTTGTGGACGTGGCGTTATGGGGTGGCCCAACCCCTGACAAAGCAGCCTTGGTCGATGTCATCGCGGATCTGGACGCGGTTCCTGTTACTGCGCCACGGCTGTTCGACGGCGCTTCGCCGCCCCGTACGCTCGCCGATCTTGCGGACCAGCCCTTGATCGAAGTTCGGACGAACGCCGGGCTCTGGCGACATTGGCTGCGCAAGGCCGGCTATCGCGGCCCGGCACCAGCGGTCGCGGCGCGATACGATACCAATCAACTCAAGAACGAAGCGGCGGCGTCCGGCCTCGGCGTCGCTCTTGCAACCCCGATGGTCGCAGAGCGCTTTCTGGCCGATCGACGACTGGTCGCCTTCACCCATATGCGGCGGCCCACCGACCATTCCTATTGCCTGCACTATGCCAGCAATGACGTACGGTCGCGGATCGGCGTTCAGGCCCTGCTGGACTGGCTCAGGACCGAAGCGCGTGCTTCACTCAGGCGATACGACCACTGGTACGAAGCGGAGACATGTTCCTGAGCGATCGGCGCCGCGCGCGCCTTTAGCGCGTGGCGTTATATTTCAACTGATCGTCGGTCAGCTGGAAGCCGACCAGCGCCTCGAACGTCGCACGCTGCACCGCCTGGCGAATTTCTGGGGAGGTCAACGGATCGACCGCGGCATCGCTGTCGCCGGCCTTGCGCTTCTGCGTCAGTTTCTGCTTCACGTCGTCGGGAAGCGTCGCGGCGCTGCGCGCGATGATCGTGCTCGCCTGGCCGCTGGCCGAGGCGCGGGTCTGACCAGCATCGAAATGCACGTTGACGCGCCCGATCCGCTTGGCGACGACCGCGCTGCCACCGCGCACCACGGTGATGAAATAGGGCAAGGCGACGTCGCGTGCGGCATCCGCGCGGACGCGGCTGGCGCGGATGTCGAAGGTCACGTTGGTGACGATGTCATTGGTCGCATCGGCGCAGGTCGATCGCACATTGGTCATCGACGCGGTCACGTCGATTGCCGACGCATCGCGGCTCGCCGGCGGATCGAACATTGTGATGTCGCCGGTCGCGGCGGGAACGCCGACCGTCGGGCAGGCCGAACGGATCGCGGTAATGCCGACGCCGCCGTTCAGGTCGATCTCGCCCTTGCTGGCGCAGCCGCCGACAAGCAGCATCGCGATGACGGGAAGGACGATTTTCGGGGCTGTCACGGGCATACGCACCTTATCACAAGGAAGGGGCCATGGCGCTTGCACACCGGCCCCGAAACTTCAATCACCATAGGAACCGGCTTTCGCAGGCGCAAGCAATCGCGTAGAGCCGCGGGACATGAGCATCCCGGAAAAGCCCGCCCTCCAATTACTGATCGCGGCCCCGCGCGGATTTTGCGCCGGCGTCGATCGCGCGATCCGAATCGTCGAACTGGCGATCGAGAAGCATGGCGCGCCGGTCTATGTCCGACACGAGATCGTCCATAACAAATACGTCGTCGATTCATTGAAGGCCAAGGGCGCGGTGTTCGTCGAGGAACTCGACAGCGTGCCCGAAGGCGTGCCGGTGGTCTTTTCCGCGCACGGCGTACCCAAATCGGTCCCGGCGGCGGCGCAGGATCGCGGCCTGACCTATCTCGACGCGACTTGCCCGCTGGTGTCAAAGGTCCATCGTCAGGCCGAACGCCTCGTCGCGGCCGGGCGGCATATCGTGTTTATCGGCCATCTCGGCCATCCCGAGGTGATCGGCACCTTCGGCCAGGTGCCGGAAGGCGCGATGACCCTGATCGAGGATGTCGCCGATGCGGAGGCATTCACGCCGGCCGACCCGACCAACATCGCCTTCCTTACTCAAACCACTTTGTCGGTCGACGACACCGCCGATGTCGTCGCGACCCTGCAGCGCCGCTTTCCCGCGATCCAGGCGCCACGCCCCGACGATATCTGCTACGCCACGTCGAACCGGCAGACCGCGGTCAAATCGATCGCGTCAATGTGCGACGCGATGCTGGTGATCGGTGCGCCAAATTCGTCGAACTCGGTCCGGCTGGTCGAGGTCGCGGTGCGCGAGGGCACGCCGGCCCAGCTGATTCAGCGCGCCGCCGATCTCGATTTCGATTTCCTGACCGGCGTCAGGACGCTCGGCATCACGGCGGGCGCCTCCGCGCCGGAAATACTGGTCCGCGAACTGGTCGATCGGCTGAGCGAGCGGTTCGAGGTCAGCGAGCGCGAAGTCGAGACCAACCGGGAAACGGTGTCGTTCAAGCTGCCCCGCGGCCTCGAAGCCGCGGCCTGAACCCTTGGCCGTTTATACTCATGTGTCGGCCGAAGCGCTGGCCGCCTTCCTTGCGCGCTACGACCATGGCGAACTGGTTTCGGCCAAGGGCATCGCGGAGGGCGTCGAGAACAGCAATTACATGGTCGACACGACCAAAGGCCGCTTCATCCTGACGCTTTATGAAAAGCGGGTGGATCTGGGCGACTTGCCCTTTTTCTTCGCGATGCTGGATCATCTCGCCGAACGCGGCAATCCGGTCCCGCGCGCGCTGCCCGACCGTGCCGGCGTGGCGATCCAGCAACTCGAAGGCCGCTCCGCCTGTCTGATCGAATTCCTGCCCGGCGTATCGGTCTCGCATCCGACGATCGCGCAAGCCTTCGCGACCGGCGCCGCGATGGGCCATATGCACGAGTCGCTGACCGATTTCACCGGCGAGCGCCCCAATAGCCTCGGCCCGGAAGGCTGGTCGGCGTTGCTGGCGCGATGCGGGCGCGATCTCGACGCGATCCAGCCGGGTCTGTTCGACCGCGTCAGCGGCGCGCTGGCGACAGTGCTGGCGGCATGGCCATATAACTTGCCACGCGGGGTGATCCATGCCGATCTGTTCCCCGACAATGTCCTGATGCTCGGCGACCGGGTCGGCGGCCTGATCGATTTCTATTTCGCCTGCACCGACATCCGCGCGTGGGATCTGGCGGTGACGCACAGCGCCTGGTCGTTCGACGCGAGCGGCGACACCGTCGATCGCGCGGTCGGCGCGGCATTGGTCGAGGGTTATGTCTCGCGCTTCCCGCTGAGTGACGCCGAGCGCGCGGCGCTGCCCGTTCTGGCGCGCGGCGCATGCATCCGCTTCCTGCTCACCCGCGCCTGGGACTGGCTCAACACGCCGGCCGACGCACTGGTCACGCGCAAGGATCCGCTGGCCTATCTGCGCCGCCTCAACACGTATGATCAAATGGGCGAGACCCTTTTTCAATGACCGAACCCGATCCTGAATTCACGCGAGTAGAGATCGCCACCGATGGCGCGTGCAAGGGCAATCCCGGCCCGGGCGGCTGGGGTGCGCTGATCCGCGCCGGCGGCAAGGAAAAGGGATTGTCCGGCGGCGAAAAGCTGACCACCAACAACCGGATGGAACTGACCGCCGCGATCGAGGGGCTGAACGCGCTGAAGCGGCCATGCCTGGTCACGCTATCGACCGACAGTCGTTATGTGATGGATGGGCTGACCAAATGGATCAAGGGATGGCAGCGCAACGGCTGGAAGACCGCCGACAAGAAGCCGGTCAAGAATGCCGATCTATGGCAGGCGCTGCTCGACGCCGCCAAGCCGCACCGCATCGAATGGAAATGGGTGAAGGGCCATGCCGGCCACCCCGACAATGAGCGGGCTGACCGGCTGGCAAGCGACGCCGCCGACGCCGCGCGCAAATACTAAGCTTCAGCTATTGTCTTCGGTCGGTGCGCCGGGGCCATTTTTCTTGATCGAGTCGATCGCATTCTCGGCGGATGCCTTGCTCGAATAGCCTTCGGTCGAGAACATCGTTTCGCTGTTGTATTTGAAGCGAACACGGAACTCGCCAGCCTTGTCCTTATAGATCTCGAACTTGTGCGCCATGGTCATCCTCCGTCGTTGGACTGCGCCAGACTAAGCCGGTAAATCCGGTTACGCCAGCGGTCTGAAGCGACCGGGCGCGTACACCGCAGGGTCGATCGCGGCCGCTCCCGAACCGGGTGTGCGACCAAGCAACAGCGCAGCTGCGAGCGCCGCGGCAGCGGGCGCGGTCTGGATACCGAAACCCCCTTGCCCCGCGCACCAGAAAAAGCCCGCCAGGACGGAATCGAAGCCATAAACCGGCAACCGGTCGGGCGCGAAGCTGCGCAGTCCCGCCCATTTATGCTCGACCGCGACCACCGGCCAGTCGACGACCTGCTCGAACCGGTCGATCGCGATCGCCACGTCGATCTCCTCGGGCGCGACATCGCCCGGCGCGACCGGCGTCTCGTCATGCGGACTGAGCCAAAGCCGCCCCTCGCCCTCGGGTTTGAAATAGAAACGCCCGGCGATGTCGGCGACCATCGGCATGTCGGAGGGAATCACGGCGTCGGTGCGCAATTGCACCATGGTGCGGCGATTCGGCTGCAGCCCGATCGGTGCCGCCCCGGCGATGGCGGCGACCCGATCAGCCCAGGCGCCGGCGGCATTGACCAGCAAGGTCGCGGCGATGTCCTGCCCGCCCGCGTCGATGCGCCAGCCATCCATCGCCCGCGCCGCGCCGCGCAAGGGTGCCGACAGCTTCAGCACAGCGCCCGAACGTCGCGTTTCGGCGAGATAATGGGCATGCAGTGCGGCGACATCGATATAGGCGCTGCTCGCCTCCAGCACGCCGAGCGTCCAATCCGCCCGGATACCGGGTATCACCGTCGCCGGATCCATCGCCGACAGTGCCACGCCGGTGCCGTCGAACTCGGCGAGAAAAGCATCGATCGCCGCATGGTCGGCAGCGCGACCGATATGGAGCGACCCAAGCGGCGCGAGGAAACCGCCCGCTTGCAGCGCCGGTCCAGACGCGGTGGTCAGCGGCTGCACGCCGGGCCCGCCATAGGTTTCGGACCAGAAGGCCGCCGATCGCCCGGTCGAATGATAACCGGGCTGATCCTCGGCCTCGACCAGCACCACCGACGCATGCGGCGCAACCGCGGCCGCAAGGCTCGCGCCCGCAATACCCGCACCGACGATCGCGATATCGTATCGTTCCACCGTTATCCGCCCACCGTTACCAACCTGGTCAGGCCTGAGCGCGCGACGCGAGGAAGATGTCGATCTCACCGATCGCGCGATTGCGCACGGCATCGGCCTCACGCAGCACCTCATGCGCCGATTCTCTGCCGAATCGCACGACCCGGGCATCGGGCAGCCGGGCCGCGACCTGCAGCGCAGCCTTGGGATTCACCAGCTTGTCGGCTTCCGCGACGATCAGCAGTGTCGGTACGGTCATCGTCTTGAGCCGGGGATCGTCGCGTTGGCGCCGGGTCGATTCGAACGCTTGCATCACCCAGCGCCAACTCGGCGGACCGAGCAGCAATTCGGGTTTGGTCGCCTGCCAGAATATCTCGTCGTCATAACGATCGCGATCATGCGTCAACAATGCCTGCCGCGTCACGGTCGTCGCGGGGCGTTCATTGACCTTCCACGCCGCCCGCGCCGAATTGCCCGCCCCGCCCAGCATCCTGGCCATTCGCTCACCGAGCGAGGCACCGAGCGGGCTGTGCAGGCCGAGCATCGGCGCAATCAGCACTGCCGCATCCGGTTTCGCCATACCCTCGGTCATCGCGCGCAACACCAGATGGCCGCCCATCGAATGCCCCATCAGCACTTTCGGACCAACGGCATCCTGCTGCCATTCCCTCCAGAAAGCGGCGAAGTCGGCGACATAGGTGTTGAAATTCTCGATATGGCCGACATGGGCATCGGGCGAGGTGCGGCCCGATCCGGCTTGTCCGCGCCAGTCGAGCGAAGTGATCGACCAGCCCTGTGCGTGCCAGTGCGCGAAAACTTCGAGATATTTCTCGAAAATATCGCCGCGTCCGCCCTCGAACAAAATGCTGCCGCGCCTTGCCGAGCCCTCGGCCGGCCAGTCGAAACGGCGGAAATCCCAGCCATCCGGCCCACGCCATCGGCCGATCCTGGCGTCGGCTGGAATCGCACGACGAAACATTTCTGGTGAATCCATCGGTGATCGTTACTTTTTGGAAAGCCATGCCGTCTAGGGAATTCCCTGATGGGTTGGGGAAATCCGATTGCTTTGATGCTCGGCGCGCTTGCGCTGGTTCTCGTTTTGGCGGGGATTGAAGACGCGCGCCATCGTGAGATCGCCAATTGGAAGAACGCCGCCATCGCCCTGCTCGCGCCGCTCTGGTGGTGGGCGAACGGGCTGGCGCTATGGCCGGATATGGCGATCCAGCTTGGCCTGGCGCTCGGCGTCTTCGCTTTTTTCTGCGCCGCGTTCAACTTTGGCTGGATGGGTGGCGGCGACGTCAAGATGATCGGAGCGCTTGCGTTGTGGTTCCCGTTTGTACCGCTGGTCGAGATGTTGATCGTCATGTCGCTGCTTGGCGGGGCGCTGACCTTGATCATGATGATCGAGAAATATTTCCGCAAAAACAAGGGTGTTATCGAGATTCCCTATGGCGTGGCGATTGCGATCGCTGCGCTCATTTCGATACGCGAACCGATTTTTAACCAGTTTCTGTGAGTGCTTAACGCCGGATCAACCTGATCCGCGCTCGAAAAGGTCCGAAGCGTTATGGATACCCGTAAGATCGTCCTGCTGTTAGGTGCGCTGGTTGTCGCGGCAATCACCGCGTTCATGGCGCGCAGCCTGATTATGGGCAGCCCCGCGCCTCAAGCCGGTGCAACCACGGTCGCCGCACCGATCGATGGTCCCGAAGTGCTCGTCGCGACTCGCGCCTTGCCGGTCGGGACGATCCTCGATGCCACCGCGCTGAAGTTTCAGCCCTGGCCCAAGGAACTGGTCGAGAACGCCTATTACATCAAGGCCCAGACCGACCTGAAGGCGCTGCAAGGCACTGTCGTGCGCAACGCGATCACCGCGGGGCAGCCGATCACCCAGGGTGCGCTGGTCAAGCCCGGCGATCGCGGTTTCCTGGCAGCAGCACTCGGCCCCGGCATGCGCGCCGTGACAATTCCGATCTCGGTCCAGACCGGCGTCGCCGGCTTCGTGTTCCCGGGCGACCGCATCGACCTGATCCTGACTCAGACCGTTCCCGGCGGCGGCGATGGCCCGCCCCTCAAGGCGTCCGAGACGATCATGCGCAACCTGCGCGTGCTCGCCACCGATCAGCGTACCGACAACACGACTGGTGAAGACGGCAAGACACAGGTCAAGACCTTTTCCAACGTAACGATCGAGGCGACGCCGAAGATCGCCGAGCAGATCGCGGTCGCGCAGACGCTTGGCGCACTGTCGCTGTCGCTGCGCTCGATCGCCGACAACAATTCCGAACTCGAACAGGCGATCGCCAGCGGGGACATCAAGGTGCCCGAAACCGACGATCCCAAGGCCGAGAAGGCGATGATGCTGAAGCTCGCGAGCCAGCCGACAACCGGCAACACGACCTACGCCGTCGGTGCGGACGTGTCGCGCTTTCAGCGTCGCACCGTGCCGGGCAAGGCCTCTGAAGTCAGCATGATGCAGGGTGTCTCTGCTGCGCCAACGGGGGGAAGTTATCCGGGTGCCGCGGTGGCGGTGGGTCCGATGGTGCGCGTCGCACGCGGCAATGCGGTGACCGAAGTTCCGGTCGGGGGGAAGAAGTAACATGCGTATCGCGCTCACACCGATCGGCTGGCCGCTGGCCGCCGCACTTGTCGCGGCAGCCATTGGCGGCGCCCCGGCACCCGCTCCGGCCCAGTCGGCCTCCGCCTCACCCGTGCTGCAGGTCAACACTGGCCGCGGTCGCCTGATCACGCTTGCCCGGCCGATGAGCGATGTGTTCGTCGCCAGCGACTCGATCGCCGACGTACAGATCCGCTCCGCCACGCAGATCTATGTGTTCGGCAAGGCACAGGGCGAAACGACGATCTCCGCCACCAACAAGGCGGGCGCGGTGGTCTATTCCGCCACGGTGCGCGTCGGCAATAATTTCGACTCGATCCAGCAGATGCTGAATCTCGCAATGCCCGAAGCGCATATCGTGGCGACACCGATGAACGGCCTGATTCTGCTGACCGGAATCGTTGCCGCGCCGGCAGATGGCGCGGAAGCCGAGCGGCTGGTCCAGGCTTATGTCGGTGATACAACCAAGGTGCTCAGCCGCCTCAGGACCGCGACGCCGCTGCAGGTCAACCTGCAGGTCAAGTTCGCCGAGGTCAGCCGCAGCTTCGTCAAGAATATCGGCGTGCGCCTGCGCACCAATAATTGCGTGCCGTCATGCTCGGGAACGGGCTTTCTGGGTGGCGCTGGAAACCCGGGGACGATCGAGATTAACCCCACTACCGGCCGGAAGACATTCACGCTGCAGGAGGGTGTGGAGCGTTCGACGCTGGGCTTGTTCGGTCGCGCGCTCGGCACCGACTTCTTGGCCGCACTCGACCTTGGTGAAACGATTGGTCAGGTTTCGACGCTCGCAAATCCTAATCTGACCGCGCTGTCGGGCGAAACCGGCACTTTCCTGGCGGGTGGTGAAATTCCCATTCCGGTCAGTCAGGGCCTTGGTGCGGTGTCGGTCGAATTCAAGCAATATGGCATCAGCCTTTCCTATACGCCGACGGTGCTGTCCGATGGCCGCATCTCGCTGCGCGTCAGGCCCGAAGTGTCGCAGCTGTCGGCGCAGGGAGCCGTGCAGATATCCGGCACGACGATCCCCGCCTTCACCACAAGGCGCGCCGAGACGACGGTCGAACTTGGTTCGGGTCAGAGTTTCATGATCGCCGGCCTGTTGGAGAACGACCATCAGAATACGATCGAAAAGACCCCTGGGCTTGGCGACGTGCCGGTACTCGGTGCGCTGTTTCGTTCGAATGGCTTCAAACGCAACGAGACCGAACTGGTGATCGTCATCACTCCTTATCTGGTCAAGCCGGTCAACGCGAACGACATCGTGCTGCCGACCGACGGCTATAAGGCGCCGACCGATCTTGGCCGAGTCTTCCTGGGCGAGCTTGGCGGTGGCGTCACCGGCGGCGACCGACCCAAGCCGAGCATGGCACCACCCGCGACAGCGGTTCCGGCGTTCGGAGCGTCCGCGCCCGTCCTACCGGCCCCCAAGGCCGAAGAACGTCGCGAGGAAAAGGCGCCGCCACCCGCAAAACCCAAAAAGGGCGCGGTCGCCGCTCCCGGTTTCAGCATCAATTGACCCTGCGACACAGTGACGGGCCCATAAGGGAAAGAACCATGTTGAAGCGTAGCATCCTGATCGCCACGACGCTGGCCCCTGCTCTACTATTGGGGGCGTGCAGTACCGGCACGAAGAATCGCGGACTGGAATCGGTGCATCAGCCGGTCGTCAGCCGCACCGATTTCGTGTTCGATCTGAACACCAGCGGCAACACCCTGGCCCCGGGCGAAGCACAACGTCTCGGTGGATGGATGCAGTCGTTGCGGCTCGGTTATGGCGACCGCGTCGCGATCGACGACCCTAACCCCAATGGTGCCAATCCCTATGCCAACGGCATCCGCGACGACGTCCAGTCGCAAATCGCCCGCTATGGCCTGCTCCTGTCCGACGAGGCGCCGATCACCGGTGCGCCGGTGCAACCCGGCATGGTCCGTGTGGTGGTCAGCCGAATGAAGGCGATCGTCCCCGGATGCCCGGACTTCAGCCGTGTCAGCCAGCCCGAATTCGAAAGCAACACATCGTCCAACCAGGGCTGCGGCGTCAATTCGAACCTTGCCGCGATGACCGCCAATCCAGGCGACCTGGTACGCGGTCAACCCGGCGCCGATGTCACCGATCCGGCAACGGCAACCAAGGCGATCAACGCGTTCCGCAAGGCGACACCAAGCGGCGCCGGCGGTACCACTGCCGGCAATGCCGGCAAGCCCGGGAGCAATTAAGCCATGAACGCACCCTTCAATCCCGGTCGCGTCGGGCACCGCGAACCCTTTGTTGCCTATGTCTGCGACGAGACGACGGCGGAATCGATCCGCCCGGTCGTCGCCGAAATGGGCTGGGCGCCGGAAAAGGTGAACAAGGGCGGCCTGCGCAATGCGGTCCAGTCGCTGTCGGTCTCGGCCAGTCCGCAGATCCTGTTCGTCGATCTGTCCGAATCGGGCGATCCGCTTAACGACATCAACGCGCTTGCCGAAGTGTGCGAGCCCGGCACGGTCGTGATCGCCGCCGGTCAGGTCAATGACGTGCGCCTGTACCGCGACCTGGTGGTCAGCGGTATCCAGGATTACCTGCTCAAGCCGCTCAGCCCGGATATGCTGCGGGAGGCCTTCACTCATGCCCAGGCACTGCTCAACGCGCCCAAGGCCGTCGATGCATCGGTCGAACGGCCGCATTGCTCGACCGCGGTGATCGGCGCGCGCGGCGGTGTCGGCGCTTCGACCATCGCGACCTCGGTCGCCTGGGTGTTGAGCGAGAAGGGTAAGCGTAACACCGCCTTGCTCGATCTCGACGTGCATTTCGGTACCGGAGCGCTGACCCTCGACCTCGAACCAGGCCGAGGCCTGACCGACGCGATCGAAAACCCGAGCCGGATCGATGGCCTGTTCATCGAACGCGCGATGGTAAAATCAAGCGACACGCTGTCCGTGCTGTCGGCCGAAGCGCCGATCAGTTCGCCAGTGCTGACCGACGGTGCCGCCTTCTACCAGCTGCAGGAGGAAATGCGTTCGGCGTTCGAATGCACCGTGGTCGACCTGCCCCGTGGCATGCTGGTGTTGCATCCGCACCTGATCACCGACGTCCAGATCGCGGTCGTGGTGACTGAGCTGACGCTTGCCGCGGCGCGCGATTCGATTCGCATTCTGTCCTGGCTGAAGTCGAACGCGCCGCACACCCAGGTGTTCGTGGTTGCCAACCGCGTCCATGCCAACGCGCAGCTTGAGATCAGCCGTAAGGATTTCGAGGGCTCGATCGAGCGCAAGATCGATTTCATGATCGCGTTCGACCAGAAGGTCGCGGCGCAGTCGGCCAAGCTCGGCAAGCCGATGGCGGAGGCCGGCAAGGGCTCCAAGACTGTCATGCCGATCGTGGAACTCGCGATGAAGCTGATGGGTGCGGGCGACGCGGCCGCCGAGGCGTCGCCGGCGAAGAAGCCGGCCGCCAAGGGCACGTCGCTGATGGGCAAATTCGGCGACTTCAAATCGATGATGCCGAAACGCAAAAAATAAACCGGTTCGAACCGGTCGATTGACCGGATCGTAACCAAGCGGAGCGCTTGATACCACAATGGAACTGACGCCATTGATCATGCTGGGCGGGGGCGCATTCGTCGTCCTGCTGCTTATCGCCTTCGCCTTTGCCGGCCCCTCGGCGGAGCGTGCACAGGCACGCCGGTTGTCGACCGTCCGCGCTCGTCATAATGCCTCGGCCAATGCCGCGGTCGAGGCACAGATGCGCCGCATCACCGCCAGCCGCGGTACCAAGATGGACGGTTATGCGATGCGCTTCCTGCCGCGCCCCGCCGTCCTGAAAAAACGCCTGGCTATGACCGGAAAATCGTGGACCGTTGGCCGATATGGCATGGCCACCGTCGGCATCTTCGTCGTGGTCACCGCATTGCTGGCATTCCAGGGCCTGCCCTTCGCGCTCGCGCTGCTGCTCGGCGTGGTGCTTGGCGCGGGCATTCCTCACATGGCCGTTGGTTTCTTCATCAAACGACGCATCGCCAAATTCACGTCCAAATTCCCCGACGCGATCGAGCTGCTGGTGCGTGGTTTGCGCTCCGGCCTGCCGATCACCGAGACGATCGGCGTCGTGGGTCATGAGATCGACGGGCCGGTCGGCGAGGAATTCCGCACCGTATCGGACAAGATGAAGATCGGCCGCACCATGGATGCCGCCCTTCAGGACACGGCGGATCGCCTTGGCACACCCGAATTCCAGTTCTTCGTCATCACCATCGCGATCCAGCGCGAGACCGGCGGCAACCTTGCCGAAACCCTCGCCAACCTCGCCAATGTGCTGCGCATGCGCGGGCAGATGAAGCTCAAGATCAAGGCGATGTCGTCAGAATCCAAGGCGTCGGCCTATATCATCGGATCGCTGCCGTTCATCGTGTTCGGCATGATCTGGATGATCAACGGCAGCTATATGCAGACGTTCTTCACTGACCAGCGGCTGATGGTCGCCGGCGGCGGTGGTATGCTGTGGATGGCGATGGGCGCCTTCATCATGGCCAAGATGATCAATTTCGAGATCTAGGGAAGCATAAGAGCATCATGGGCGACACGGCTGGACCGACGATCCTTGGGGTCAATGTGATGATGGTGGCGACAATGCTCGCCGGCGTTGCCGCATTCGCCGTGCTTCTCGCAATCTATGCCGCGACCACGGTGCGCGACCCGATGATCAAGCGCGTCAAGGCGCTGAACGAACGCCGCGAACAGTTGAAGGCGGGCATCACCGCATCGACCAAGCGCCGCGCCAAGCTGGTCACCAAGAACCACACCACCGACCGCATCAAATCGATCCTGTCATCACTGCAGGTGCTGCAGGAAAGCCAGGTCAAGGCCGCCCAGATCAAGCTGATGCAGGCCGGTATCCGGTCGAAAGAATATGCCGTCGCGGTCATTTTCGGCCGTCTCGTCCTGCCGATCGTGTTCGGCGGGCTGATGCTCTACGTCGTTTATGGCACGGAGATGTTTTCGGATTACAGCGCGATAAAGCGCTACGGCATCGTCGCGGGTGCGTTTATCCTGAGCTACAAGGCGCCGGATATATTCCTGAAGAACAAGATCACCAAGCGTTCCAATGCGATCCGCAAGGGCCTGCCGGATGCGCTCGATCTGCTGGTGATCTGTGCCGAAGCGGGACTCACCGTCGATGCCGCGTTCCACCGCGTGGCGCGCGAACTGGGCCGCGCCTATCCCGAGCTGGGCGACGAATTCACGCTCACCGCGATCGAACTCGGCTTCCTCAACGAACGCCGCCAAGCGTTCGAGAACCTGGCCATGCGGGTCAAGCTCGATGCCGTCAAAGGCGTGGTGACGACCATGGTACAGACCGAGAAGTACGGCACGCCGCTGGCGTCCGCACTGCGCGTGCTGTCGGCCGAGTTCCGCAACGAACGTATGATGCGCGCCGAGGAAAAGGCCGCGCGCCTGCCCGCGATCATGACTGTGCCGTTGATCCTGTTCATCCTGCCAACCCTGTTCGTCGTCATCCTGGGGCCCGCCGCCTGCTCCATCTCGGATGCGTTCAAGGGCGGCATCTAGTGGATTGATCGGAACGAAGGAGTCCGTTTTAGGATTCCCATGGCGGCTGCGGCATGCGACGTTGCGACATGCGCACTGGTATCACGATTG
>NZ_JBSRZE010000015.1:0-88287 GCF_054057355.1 Sphingomonas sp. UYAg733 | reverse complement strand
CTTTTGCGGCGAACCTCGCGCCGCGACGATCGCCGCAAGTCGAACTCTATCCGAGGATGTAACCTCAATCGTGATACCAGTGCGCATGTCGCAACATCGCATGCCGCAGCCGCCATGGGAATCCTGAAACGGACTCCTTCGTTCCGATCAATCCACTAGCGGATTATATCGAGGCCCAGCGCATGAGCCATGTGCGCGGCGCCCCGTTCCATCCACAAACCCAGGGCAAGATCGAGCGCTGGCACCAGACCCTGAAGAACCGCATCCTGCTGGAAAACTACTTCCTGCCCGGTGACCTCGAAATCCAGATCGAGGCCTTCGTCGAGCACTACAACCACCGGCGCTACCACGAGAGCCTGAGCAACGTGACGCCCGCCGACGCCTACTTCGGCAGGGCCGAAACCATCATCCGCAAACGCGAAAGGATCAAACGACAGACCATCGAACATCGGCGCTTGCAGCACCGCAAGCTCGCCGCGTAACATCAAACCCCAGACGAGGCCGACACTCTGCTAATTTACGCCGCGATCTGCGCCAAATGTTCTGACGACGGACACTTGACCCGAAAGCTACATCTGTTTCTACCTGGAGCCAATAGATTAGAAAATTACCGATACATCGAGATCACCGATTCATCTTCACGTGAAAGATCAATGCGGAAGAATTCAGGACGGTCGTATATGAGGATGTAGTTCGGGTGAGGCATCGGCCATGTCCGGTCGCATGGACCTAGCAACGCTTCGACCTCGGTGCCGGTCATGCCCATCCTTATCCCACGAATTTCTCCCCTAAATTCGCGATCAAATTCAATGGTTTCTAGCGTTTGATGGTCTCGACTAAAGACGACGGTGATCCCCAAGCCAGCAAAATGGCGGAAGGGAATAGGGTCGTCGGGTACCGCCGTGTCGAATTGCATGGGGGGGAGCGTTATGCCCGCAAAGGCGGAATCGACGCGCGACGCCGCCATCCCGCTTCGCATCATCTGCAACAGTTCGATCGTCGATGCGCTCATGACATACCTGATGTCAGCCCGGAGATGAACACTGCGAAATCATTCGCCAACAGGGTCATATTGGGAAAGTCGGCGATGCGCGACCCGCCATCGCCGGGTTCCCGCTCATGGTCCCAGAAGAATACATTGCCATAGGTTTTCGATTCGAAACTGATGAGAAACACATTGCCCCCCGGATCATCGGCGATTGGCAGCGCCTGTTCCGGGATACGATCCATGCCCCGCAACATCTTATATTCTTCAAATATGTTATAGTCGGGATTTACGGTGGAATACATATAATTCAGCACGGTTGCGTCGTTCATGAACGGCAGATCGACAATGTCAGCCCGGAACGAGCCACCGTTACTCTGACCGAGATATTCCGCGTAACTTTCCGTCAGCTTCCCGCCCATCAACGCTTCCAGCTTTGTCACATCGCCCGGCGGAATGGGATCGGCGCGGGTCGCAAGCAGGCTGAGATAGTCCATCATGGTCCTCCGTGGGTGCCCGCTATACCGCCGGCATGAGTGAATTCCTTATGGATATTGCGTGGCACGAGTTGCATCGTCGTGCCATTCTCATGGTGATGCCAAGTCTGGTTCGGAGGCGATTTATCGCCATATTGCGTGCGCCCGGTTTGGGTATTGGCGGCGCGGAAGTCGGATTGGCGGCCCTGGAAACCATTGGGCAATTCGGTCGCATCGACTGCGTGCGGTTTGAAGTCGGGATATCCCCGGCTGTCGTAATTGACCTTGGTACCGTTCGCATTGCGATAGGTGGCGCCGCCGCCGACGCGAGGGGTAACCGTGCCACCATTGGCGCGCCACTTGTCGGCATTGGGCGCGTTTCGCCATGCGCCCGTGGAGGCCGGCTTTTGCCAAGTAGGGCTCGGCCGGCGGGTGATCCGCACATTGCCGCCGTTCATGCCCAACGCGTTGGGATCTACCTTGACCTGATAGTTTCGGTTGAACGCCTGGGTGCCTTTGGTGCCGGCTGCGCCGCCTACCATTCCGCCCAAGAATCCACCGGCGACTTCCAGCGAGCGGACGCCCGATTCCGACAGGCCGAGCGCTTCACCCAGCGCACGTCCGCCAGCTGCACCGCCCATCGCACCGACATAGCCTAGCGCCACGCCGCCGATCGTCGCTGCCACGCCGACCGTGGCGATCGCGAACGGCAGGGCGGCAATCGCGCCGGCGATGCCGAGCACTTTGAGGGTGGTAACTGCCCAGGCCGGCACTTCGGGCTGAATCGAAACCCGCGGATCCTGTGCGCTTTCACCGCCGATCAACACGTTGGGCGAAACGTGCGCAACGGATTGCGCGCTGCAGCCGATTTTCTCGGTTTGCCGGCCGGCCATGCCGAAATTGATAATCACGCTGGACGATCCGGTGGCGAGCGGGATTGGGCTGCCGCCATCCTTGCTGCAACTGGCCATCGATCCGGCGGTGAATGTCGCGGGCCGGCCGTTGATGAAGACGCTGGGCGAACCCGTGACGAACTTGCCGCAAGGGGAGCCCATCGACGCTTCCCCGATGTACATGCCACTGAGACCACCGGCCGACACCATGCCGGCTGCCGCACCGGCCGCCGCGACCAATGCTAGCCCGCCGGTCGCCACGGTCGCGGCAACCAGGACTGCGCCCACGGCCGCGCCCGCCAGTATACCCAGTAGCATGCCGGTGCCGGCATTGCTGTGCGCGATATCATCGCCGACGCGTGCCGCTGGCAATAGCGTCATAGGGTCGCTTCCGTTGTCAAGTGCGCATCAATGCTGCTGATCGCGCAGCGGCGAGATGACGAGATCGGCGAGCCCCTGGTCGAAGATCATCTCGTGTGCGGCATAATCGTCGATCGCGGCGGTCGCCGTGAAGGTAACGACGACAGCTGACCCTGCTGAGATGAAGAAGACGCGCTGGCGCAACGTGCCGGCGGCGGATGCCCAGGTGAACAGGATTTGGAACGCATCGAGGTCATGGACCCGGCCGGGCCCTTCGGTCTCGCGATGGAAGTGCGGCAGCGTGGTGCCGAAGCCGTCGATCTGTCGGTTGCAATATTCGCGGAACGTCTCGTCGCGGCCCAACGCATCGCGCGCGATCAGCATGTTCGCGGCGACCGTCTCGCCCGCCTGCAATGGTGCCGAATAGATGATCATCGTCTTGTCGGCCCAGCCTTCTGGGCGGCGTCCGATGACGGAAATGTCGGGCGATGTTGCCATGATTCGATCCAGTTCGCTTTTCAGGTCAGGGATTGCGCCTCGCCTGATCGTTATAGGCGCGGCGGAACTCCTTGGCGAAGACATCCATAAACGCTTCATCCGACCCTTGAGCCACGCCGCCAAATTCTTTTTCATAGGCCTGCCACAAGGCCGCGTCGCGCGCGGCGGGCAGGATGCGTTCGAGCAGGCCGCCGGATTCGGCGCGACCGCGAATGGCGGTCGGCGCAAAGCGATCCAGCGTGGCTTTCAGCGCGCCCTGCATGGCACGGAGCGTGGCCATCTGATGGGACTGCAAGTCGACAAAGGCATCCTCGATCGCGCGCTCGGCATCCATAAAGCCGCGCTGTGGCGGGTTGAGCAGCATCGCCAGCGCCTCTTCCGGCGTGCGGGCGAATTTGATAGGGTTGTTGCCTTCGGGCGTGAATGCGGTGGTTTCCGCGCCAAGCTGCGCCTTGGCGCGCGCGCGCGCCTCGACCATCACGACCAGTCCGGCGACCAGTCGGTACAACAGCCGACCGCCGCGCCCAAGCAACGCGGGCGAGCGATCGCCGACCTGCGCCAGATCGAGGCCGGTGCCGGCAATGAAAGGTTCTATCCCGCCCGATGCGGGCGTGCCGGCCGATGCGGGCATGGGGGCAGCAGGAGCAGCCGGCGGTTGCGCGGGTGTGCCCCAGCCATCGTCGCTGGAGCCGAACCGCGCGATCTGCGGTGTTTCCGCTGGCAGTGCGGCGCGCGGCGCTGCCGGGGCAAGGCCGAGCGGATCGCGTAGCGTATCGACCGGCTGACCGAAGCCACCGCGAGCCCAATCCACGACATTGCCCTCGGCGATGCGGCCCCACACATCGTCGGGCGCTGGCGCCGACGGACGATCGGATGCGGCACTGGACCAGCCCGATGCGGGCTCTGGCGCAGCGATCGGTGCCGACCAGGCGGACAAAACCGGGGTCTCGGGCGGCGCCACCGGTGCGGCCCATCCGCCCGCGATCGGCGACGGCGTGGATGCGCGCGGCTGATCGGTTCGCGCGAGCGACGGACCCTGTTGCGGTTGCCAGCCGCCACGACCATTGCTGGCGGGCGGCGCGGCCGAGGCCCAGCCAGACGATGCGGCTGATGTCGACGATGGAGGGGTATCGGCCGGGGTGACACCATCGTCCCAGCCGCGCCAGGGCTGTGCGGCGGGCGGGGCATCGTCTTCGCGCAGGCCGGCGCGGCCGCTCAATCCGGCACGAATCTCGTATTGGCCGATCTGCAGGACATCGCAATCGTCGATCCGGCGTGGCGCCCCCATTCGCTCGCCGGCACCGTTGACGAAAGTGCCATTGGTACTGAGATCGGTGAGGATATAATGCTGCCCGTCGAACGACACTTCGCAGTGTCGGGAGGAAATGTGGTTGCGCGGGTCGGGCAGGCTCCAGTCGCAGGTCGACGATCGACCAATCACGGCGCCTCGGCGATGCAGTACGAATTCTACCGGCATGCCGTTATCAAGCCCGGCGACGTTCCGAATCGACAAGGTCAGCGTCATAAAGCGGGAGGAGCGGCCAACCCGCCTTCAGCGATATGCTCGGCTGTTGCGAACGCTCGATGCAATACACGTTCCGGCGCGTCGCTGCGAAACGCCGCCCGCTTCACCGCCGCCACTGCATATCGCAGGCACGCCTCGGGCGGGGGCAGCAACGGCGCCATGCCCGTGTCCGTAATCGATCCGCCGGAATAATAGACCGCGAGCGCCAGGCAATGTTCCGCACTGCGCACGCTGGCCGATAGCGCTGCGGCATGCGTTGCGCGCCGGTTGGCGTCGCTGGAATCGTCCAGCCAGCGCAGCGCATGATCCAGCGCCAGCCGATCGCGCACCGGGATTTCGCGAAGGCGCGATTCTGCATCGAGGAATCGTGCCGCCCAGGTGACGGCTTCCAGCCGGGGCAGCGCATGACCAATGTAATCGAGCGCGTCGGCCGCGTCTCCACTGCCCTTCAACGCGGCATAGCCGGCCTGCACATCAAGCGTGGCATCGGGAAGATCATCCTCCTCCACGTCCATCAATACGGCCACCTGACGCGCCTGGGTGAGCTTGACGGCAGACCAGGCGGTCATGGATTGATCATTGTCTTCACGCCCTTGAGCAGCAATTCCGCCCCGGCCTTGACCACGGTGTTCATGCCACTGACCAGCATGTCGAGCTTGCTGCGCACATAAACGTTGCCGGCGCTGATGCTGATCGCATCCTGCGTGATGAAGACGTGGGATTGGCCGACCTTGAGCAGGATGCTCTCGCCGGCGTCGATGACCAGATGCTTGCCCACCTTCAGCGTGTCGTCGACGACGACCTCAATAAAGCGGATATTGCCGATCTTGCCCCGTTCGTCATGGCCGACGTCGATCGTGCGATCATAGCCGACGATCTTGCCCTGGTTGTGACCGACATGGTGCGTCTGGTCGAAGCGCACGCGCACGTTCATGTCGCGCTCGGCATGAACGAACATCTCTTCGACCCCGCCCTTGTCTTCGAACCGGATTTCGTTCGCCCCCGGCGCACCGGTGTCGAGCCCGCGGGTCTGCGGATATTGCCCGGAATCGCCATAGCGCTGCGTACGCCACAGCGCGCGAGTCTTGTTGGCGGGCAGGTCGTAGATCGGCATGTGCGACTTGTTGAACACCCGCCCGACGACGAGTGGCCGGTCGGGATCGCCATGCAGGAAATCGACCAACACTTCGTGTCCGACGCGCGGCAGGATCAAATTGCCCAGCCCGCCGGTCTGCGACACGCGAATCCAGCAAGTCGACTTCTCGCCCGGCGTCGCGCCGCGATCCCAGTGGAAGCGCACTTTCACGCGGCCATATTCGTCGGTGTAGATCGTCTCGCCCGCTGGCCCCGTGACGATCGCAGATTCCAGCCCCTGGACGGTCGGTCGCGGCGTGATCTGCGGCGCCTGGAACACGGTGTCGGCCGGGATCGCATCGAAGCGGACGTTATAGACCACTTCGTCGTCCTGATCGCCCGACCGATATGTTTCGGCGGCGATGCTGTGGAACGTCGCGCTAATGAGATAGGACGCGTTCATGCGGTCGGCCGGGTGACCAGTGACCGCCACCGTCGATCCGCACGACAGGCCACTGGCCTGCGATGTACCCGAAAATACCCGGCGATTTGCGCGGAGGGCATCCAGAATAGTGCGGCTGCGATCCTGCCCGGTCTTTTCCTGATCCTCGCGCCCGGTCTTTTCGCGCGTGTAGCGGCCTGGATACAGGAAGACTTCGCGATCGTCTCGCGGATGGCTGCCTTGGGCCGCATGCATGGCGTTTAGCGGCTTGTCCGGGGATTCGAAATCGAAGTCGCGATAGGTAACCTTGCTTTCCGCGCTGGTCGATACGCGTTCCGTGAACGACTGCAAATGCGATGCCGTCTTGGTGAAGCGCGAAGTCGATTCTGCGGCGAATACCGAGACGGAATTGGGATTATATTCAAGCGACGCGGGTACGCCCGGCACATGGCCTTGCGGTCCTTCGCACAAAACCATCACATGACGATCGGCATCGTGCTTAAAATAATAATAAATGCCTTCTTCCTCCATCAGACGGGAGGTGAAGGTGAAGTCGCTCTCGCGATACTGGACGGTGTAACCACGCGTCACGCGCGGCTTGGTGAGGCGCGAGTAATCGACGTCCGAGACTCCGGCGGTTTCGAATACCTGCTTGATGATTTGCACCGCGGTCAGATCCTGAAAGATCGCCATGTCACGGTTATGCGATAGGAAATAGGTCCATGGCTGCAGCGTCAGCGTGTAATGGTGGCCACTACTGCTTTCCTTGGCATATTCCGCTGACACGATCAGCCCATGGAAATGACGCAGCACCTGCTCATCCTCGAGCACGGCGAGCGCGGTCGGCTTGCCGAGATGCGGTTGCAGATCGATCTCCAGCGGCGAGATTATCGCCGCCGTCACCACGAACGGACGGCTGAGCGTCTCAGTTGCCTCGATCCGCTCCAATACGACCTGTTCGCCGACGTCGATCGACATCTTGGTCAAACGGGATGTCGCGCCTGACACCATCGAGCTCCTTACTGTGCGGGGGGTGACCGTCGCGGACGCCGCATCGCGTGCCGTCAATACAGCCCGGGTACTGAGCGCACAACCGCCAACCGGCACAACAATCCCCATCAATCGAAAGATTATCGTTATCCGCAACTTAACGATGCGAACTTGCGACTTGGGCACATTGAGCTTAGGCTCAAGGGACAGATCGTTTTGCTGTCTGTCGGAGGATTAAGGCATGGGGTTGCTTTCGTTACGCCTGATACTGGCCGGTTCGGCCGTGCTGGCGATACCGGCATTTGCCGCGCAACCGACGCCTCAGCAGCGACCCAGCGTCGAAGGCTATCTATGCACCTTTGCCGGCAAATGCGGGCCGCAATCGGGCGACGCTCCGGTAACGCGCGACGCCCCGAAAACCAAGGGATTCCGTTTGGCGCGTCCTGCCGGCGACAGGGCGGATGCGACTATGGAGGCGCGGCGCGCCAATGCCGTGGTAACGCAGCCGTATAACGGTCGGCGCGACTATCGCGAAGGTGTTGGGCGCCGCAATACAGCGCGTACCGCCGGCGTGACGGCGCGCACTCCGGCCATGCCGGCCTATAGCGCGGCGCAGGCTCGCCAGTATGGCGGTAATGCGACGGGCGCGGTGCGGCGCGGCGATCTGATGATCGGGTTCGATCTCAATTCGGCGACGATCAGCGCCGAGGGTGCTGCCTCGGCTGGCGTCTTCGCGCAATCGCTGCTGCGTCCCGAACTCGTACGCAAGCGCTTCGTGATCGAGGGCCATACCGATCTGCGCGGTGGTCGCCCGCTTAATATGGCACTGTCGGCACGGCGGGCGCAGGCGGTGGCCGATTTCTTGGTATCGCGGGGTGTCGATCGGTCGCGCTTGGTGACGCGCGGCGTCGGCCCCGATGTGCCGCTTGTCGGTCATACCCACAGCGATCCGCAAAATCGCCGCGTAGAAGCGGCGTTGCTGCCCTGATCGTGACTGTCGCACGAACGGATGGAGCGCGTCGGGCATGACCCTTGACGATCTGCTGGTGCCCGTATCCGAGGATGCGCCCTCGGGCCCCGATCTGTCGTACGATGCCGAACGCCAAGCTATCGAGCAGGCGTTTGAAACTCAGGGCTATTCGTCGACGCTTAATGAAAACGTCGATTGGCGCGACACGATCAAGCTGATCGAGACGCAAAGCTTACGGACCAAGGACGTGTGGCTGGCGGTCTATATGGCGCGCGCAGGTACGCAGCTGGGGTCGCTCGAAACGGTCGAGACGGGGTGCGCGATGCTGGCCGGGCTGTTCGAGCAATATTGGGACAGCGTCCATCCCACCTTGGAGGATTACGGGCTGCAGGGCCGCAAAGGCGCGTGCGAATCGCTGACGCGGATCGCCGAATTCCTGCGCCCGTTGCAGCAAACGTTGTTGATCGAGCATCCGCGTCTTGGCAGCTATTCTGGAGACGATTTCGCGCGATTTGCCCGCGATGGCGAAAGCGCCGATGGCTTCGGGATGTTTCGTGCGGCGATGGCCGATACGTCGCTTGAAACGCTGCAAGGCGTGGTGTCGCGGCTGGAGGCGATCGACGGTGCGCTGCGTCGTGCCGACACAGTGATGGGCGGACATGCCGTCGAGGCGGGCGATCTCGGCACCAATTTTGCGCCGACCTTCGATGCGCTTTCCGCGATCCGTCGTGCAATCCTACCCTATATGGGCACGGAGGCGGATGATACCCCGGCTTATGTCGCGTTGGACGGCTACGCGCCGACCGATGCCGGCGAACCGCGTATGGCGATGCGAATCGACAGCCGCGAGGATGTGATGCGCGCGCTGGATTCGATCAGTGAATATTATCAGCGCCGCGAACCATCCAGCCCCGTCCCGATCGCTTTGCGGCGGGTCCGTGCCTGGATCGCGATGGATTTCATGGCGATCCTGAAGGATATCGCACCGAATAGTGTTAGTGATGTTGGGGCGGTATTGCTCGCTCGGGCCGAAGAGAATGCTAATTCGGTGATGTGATCCAAGAAAAATCGTGTCGGCCACGGAGCTAAATGGGTTTCCGGGAATTGAATGGTTGGGGCGATCCTTAAAATCGAAGGGGACGATAAATGGCGATCAAGAGCGGGCAGCGGTTCATCCGCGAAAACAGGGCACCGCGTGTGCATATCGCGTACGAGGTCGAAACCTATGGAGCGCGCCAGAAGATCGAACTACCGTTCGTGATGGGTGTGATGTCCGATTTGTCCGGCAAGAGCCATGTCGAGCGCAAGGCGCCGGAAGCGCGCGACTTCGTCGATTTCGACATGGACAATTTCGACCAGCGCATGGAAGCGATCGCGCCGCGCGCCGCGTTCAACGTCGACAACACCTTGAACGGTGACGGCAAGCTGGCGATCGACCTGACCTTCAACACGATGGAGGATTTCACGCCTGGCGCGATCGCCCGCAACGTCGAGCCGTTGGCCAAGCTGCTCGAGGCGCGCACGCAGCTCGAGGATCTGCTATCCTATATGGACGGCAAGAACGGCGCGCAGGAATTGCTCGACAAGGTTCTGAAGGATCCCGCTTTGCTCAACGCGCTCTCGGCGGCGAAGTCCGATGCCAAGCCGCAGTACGACGACTCCGAATCGCCAGCCTCGTAAGCGCCTCAACTTTCAGCTCCGGATTGGATTGACGATATGGCGCAAGACGCGCTCTCCCAGGTAGGATCGCAGGCGCAGGAAGTCGTCCTGGACGATTTCTCGGCCCTGCTGCAAAAGGAATTCAAGCCCGCCGACGACGCGCGCAAGTCGCGCATCGAACAGGCGGTTCAGACGCTGGCCGAACAAGCCTTGTCCAATGCAGCGATGATCGGCGGCGACGTGTTCGCCACGGTGGACGCGATGCGGGCGGCGATTGATCGCAAGCTAACCGAACAGGTCAACAAGATCATCCACCACGAGGATTTTCAGAAGCTGGAATCCGGCTGGCGCGGTCTGCACTATCTCGTGATGAATACCTCGACCGGCAAGGATCTCAAGATCCGCGTCATGAACATGTCGAAAGAGGAGTGCCGGCGGATGTTCCGCCAGTTCCGCGATGCGGCATGGGACCAGAGCCCGCTGTTCAAGAAAATATACGAATCGGAATTCGGCCAGCTTGGTGGGCAGCCCTATGGATCGTTCGTCTGCGACTATACCTTCGATCATTCGGGGCCGGATCTCGAAGTGATGAAAGGGCTCGCCCGTATCGGTGCGGCAAGCCATGCACCGTTCATCGCGGCTGCCGCGCCGGCGTTGCTCGGCATGGAAAGCTGGACCGAACTGTCCAATCCGCGAGACATCAGCAAGTTGTTTGATGCGACCGATTATCTCGCTTGGCGTTCGTTCCGCGCATCGGAAGACAGCCGGTATATGGCGTTGGCCATGCCCCGGTTCCTGGGTCGTCCGCTGTACGGGGCGAAGACCGAGCCGGTCGAGGGCTTCGATTTCGAGGAAGAGACAGACGGGGAGCACGACAATCATCTTTGGGTCAATGCGGCCTATGCTATGGGCACGCGGATCACCGAGGCGTTCAACACCTATGGCTGGTGCACGCGCATCCGCGGCGTGGAGTCCGGCGGTACAGTCGAGGATCTGCCGACCGCGATGTTCCCGACCGACGATGGCGGCATCGATCTGAAATGCCCGACCGAAATCGCCATTTCGGATCGGCGCGAGGCTGAACTGTCTAGCGCGGGCTTGATGGCGCTGCTCCATCGCAAAAATACCGATCAGGCGACGTTTATCGGCGCTCAGACGTTGCACCGACCCAAGACGTACGACCGGGCGGATGCTACAGCGAATGCCAACCTTTCGGCACGCTTGCCGTACCTTTTCGCCAGTTGCCGGTTCGCGCATTATTTGAAGTGCATGGTGCGTGACTGGGTCGGCGGCACGCGTGAGGCCGAGCAACTTCAGCGGGACCTGAACAACTGGGTACTGCAATATGTCGATGGCTCGCCATCGACGTCGAGTGAAGAAACTAAAGCGCGGTTGCCGCTGAAGAATGCCGCGATCGAGGTCGTGGCAGATGAATCAAATCCTGGTTTCTATCTTGGTAAGTTTATGTTTGTTCCGCACTATCAGCTGGAAGGCATGGACATTGCCCTCAGCATGGTTTCTAGACTACCCAAATCAAACGGGTGATTTTATGTAACACGGATGTAATATTCAAGCGTCTGTGAAAAAGAGGAGATAGTCATGGCTGTTGATCTATTCTTGAAAATTGATGGTGTTAACGGAGAGTCGCGCAAAAAGAATCATCAGGACGAGATCGATATCATCTCGTTCGATTTCGGTGCGGTGCAGCACGGGTCGTTTCATACCGGCGGCGCTGGCGGCGGTGCCGGCAAAGCAGAGATTTCCGATATCCGCATCCAGAAGGAAGTCGACAAGGCTTCCCCCCTGCTGTTCAAGGCCTGCGCCTCGGGTAAGCATATCAAGGAGGCGGTGATCTATTCGCAGAAGGCTGGCGACGGGGCGAGCCCGCTGACCTATTACAAGATCAAGCTCGAAGACATTATGATTTCCGACATCCATAATTCGGGGTCGTCCGGTGGCGATTCAATTATGGAATCGGTGACGTTCAACTGTGCCAAGGTTACTTTCGACTATCAGGCGCAGAATGCGACTGGCGGCAAGGACGGCGGCGTCGTGACGGCATATTACGATATCCGTCAGAACGAAGCAGGCTGATCAGGCTCGTCCGCGAAAGGGCAACGATGCGCGACGCGGACGACTTTCTTAAATCGGGCAACCTCGACGGTGCGCGCAAAGCGCTCGTCGAGGTGGTTCGGGCCAAGCCGGGCGATGCCGCCGCCCGGATGTTTCTGTTCCAGTTGTTGTCGCTGGCTGGCGAGTGGGACAAGGCCAGGATCCAGATGAATACGCTGGCGCAATTGTCGCCGGAATCGCAGATGTTATCGGTAGTCTATGGCCAGGCGATCGATGCGGAACGCGTACGGGGCGACGTGTTCGCCGGTCGTGTCACCGCCACCCAACATGTTGCCTCCGACTGGCTGCAAGGCATCGTCGAGGCCATCCACCATTTTTCCAACGGTCGCACTGCAGAAGGCGATGCTGCGCGCGATGCCGCCTTCGATGCCGCGCCTGATGTACCCGGCAGTCTGGACGACGCGCCGTTCGATTGGCTCGCCGATGGCGACGGTCGGTTCGGCCCGTGCGTCGAGGCGATCATCGCCGGCCGCTATGGCTTGCTCGGTTTCGACGCGATCGATCATATCAAGAGCGAAGGCCCAATGGATCTGCGCGACTTGGTCTGGTATCCCGTGCAGATCGCCTTGCGCAGTGGCCAGTCGGTCGCCGCCTTGCTGCCGGCGCGTTATCCCGACAGTGAGACGAGTGCCGATCCGGCTGAACGCCTGACCCGCGCGACCGGTTGGAGCGATGGCCCCGGCGGTAGCATCGGTTCGGGCCAGCATCTATGGACCTTGTCCACGGGTGAGGAGCGAGGGTTGCTATCGCTGCGCCTGCTGAAATTCGCTTAGACTATGGCAGTCACCCAGCGGCTGACCCCGACCCTGTTCGACAAATTGGTCGCCGACCTGGAGATTTCCGGGCTGCGCGACATGACTTCCGATACGCCCGACGTCGCGCAGGAAAAGTTCCGCCATTATTCTGTGCCCAAGCTGGAGCGTTTCAACGAAGCGTCGTTGCGCGGCACGATCCGTCGCGATCTGGCCTGGCTGCTCAACACCACCAATCTCGAATCGCTGGTCGATCTCGAACCCTATCCGCAGGTGCAGGGATCGGTGCTTAATTACGGACTGAGCGATCTTGCCGGGCGCACGCTCAATCGCCGTGCCGTGCTGGCGCGGGCGCGGGAGATCCGCAAGGCGATCCGGCTGTTCGAGCCTCGCATGCGCGGCGACAGCTTGACGGTCGATCCGGTCGAGGACGAAAACCAGCCGCATACACTGACCTTCACGATCCAGGGGGATATCAGTTCGGCCGCGCAGACCATGCCGGTCAAGTTCCGCACCGAAGTCGAAGCCGAAACGACTGCGGTAAATGTCCGTGAGTGATCGGGAAACGTTGCCGGCATGAGCACGGGCATGGATCCGCGCCTGTTGCGCTATTATAATGACGAGCTTGCGTATCTGCGTGAGGAAGCGCGCGCGTTCGGCGAGGAACATGAAACGGTCGCCGGACGGCTCGGGCTGAAGACGCCGACCGACCCTGATCCCTATGTCGAACGGCTGCTGGAGGGCGTTGCGTTCCTCGGCGCACGCGTGCAGTTGAAGCTCGCCGACCAATATCCCGAATTCACCCAGCATCTGTTGCACGCGATCCAGCCGCATTACCTGGCGCCGATGCCGTCGATCTGTATCGCCGGGTTTGAACCGAAGGACGGCGATCCAATCCTGATAAAGGGTCACAAGGTGCCTAAGGGGGCCGAGCTGACCGCGACCGCGACGGAGCAGGGCGGCACACCGGTGCAGTTCCGTACCGGGCATGACGTGACGCTGTGGCCGCTGAAGATCACGCAAGTCGAATACCTGTCGAGCCGTGCCGCGGTCGCGTCGTTCGCGACGGCCGCCAACGTCCGCGCCGAGGCCGGTCTGCGGCTGCGGTTCGAGGCGACGGCAGGCGTCGATCTGGCTGCGGTGCTGCCGCAATCGTTGCCGATCTATCTGGCGGGATCGGAAGCGGTGCCGGGCGAGATGTATCGCCAGATCGCCGGAGAGACGCTGGCGGTGATCGCGCGCTCCGCCGATGCCGCCGTCGGTCCGGAAGGCTGGATGCGCTTGCCGCAGCCGGGGCAGGTGGGGTTCGAAGACAATCAGGCGTTGCTGCCGACAGAGCAACGCTCGTTTCGCGGCTATCGCCTGCTGGCCGAATATTTCGCATGTCCCGAACGCTTCCTGTTCGTCGATCTGAAGGATTTGGCGCGTGCCTTTAAACAGTCGCCGCGCGCCTGCGATGTGGTGTTGCTGTTCGGTCGTTCCGCGCCGGCGCTGCACAATGCGCTCGAGCCGGCCAATTTCCGGCTGTTCGCCACGCCGGCTATCAACCTGTTCGAAAAACAGCTTGGCCGCGTGCAGGTGTCGCGCTTCGAGCATGAACACCATGTCATCCCCGATCGCACGCGACCGCTGGATTTCGAGGTATATCGCATCCTCGATGTGAAGGCCTATGCGCGCGGCTCGGTCGAGGCGCGCGCGGTGGCACCGCTCTATGCGTTCGGCGCATTGCTATACGATTGGCAGGAGGCGTTGTTCTACACCACGCAGCTTCGCGCGCGCCGCCTGTCGACGCGCGAGCAGCGTCTGCGCCGGCGCCAGGAATATGTCGGCACGGAAACGTGGGTCAGCCTGACCGCGCCGGGCGATGCCGCGCGGCTCGACGATGTCCACGAACTTGGCGTGCGCGCGCTGGTCACCAACCGCGAACTGCCCGAATTGCTTACCTTCAGGGGCGATGCTCACTTCTCCGTCTCAGGTGTTCCGGCGCGCGCGGTGACCGTGCTGCGTGCGCCGACCAGGCCGCGTCCGCCGCTCGGCCTCGGCGATGCCGCGTGGCGCGTGATCGGCCATCTTACGCCGAATTACGCCACGCTCGCGCCCGAGGATGGCAGCGACCCGCAGGTCCTGCGCGATCATCTCGCTTTGTACGGCTGGCAGGATGATGCCGCGCTTCGGCGCCAGATCGATGGCGTGCTGGCGATCAGTTCCACCAAGGTCGCCAGGCGCGTGCCGGGGCTGGACCGGATGGCGATCGCACGCGGGCACCGCGTCCGTGTCAAGCTGGACGATGCGGCGTTCGAGCGGGGACGAATGTTCCTGTTCGGCGCCGTGCTGGAACGCTTCCTGGCCGAATTCGCCAGCATCAATTCGTTTACCGAGACGCAGTTCGAGAGCCCATCCGAAGGAGAATTCGTCCAATGGCCGCCGAGGATAGGCCGCCAGCACACCATCTGAGCTTCCTGCTGGAAGCGGCGGATGACGCGCGACGGTTCGGCCTGTTCCCGATCGTACGCGGTGCAGAGGCGCGTGCGCCGCATCTGCCGCGCGTCGGCCTCGCCCGGCGCCCGGCCCAGAGCATCGCCGATCTCGCGCAGGTGCCGACCCTTGCCTTCCCCGATTCCACGCTGGATTCGGTCAAAGTGCAGGCCGGCAGGGCACGCGTGTCCGGCTTCTGGCTCGGCCTTACCGGGCCGATGGGGCCGCTACCGTCGCACCTCACCGAATTCGCTGATTTCGAGCGGCGTTATGCCAAGACCCGGCCGTTCGGGCGGTGGCTCGATCTGCTGGCCAATCGCATGTTGCAGCTGTTTTACCGCGCCTGGGCCGATTCTCAGCCCACCGCACAGGCCGATCGGCCGGCAGACGACCGTTTCGCCGGGTATGTCGGACGGCTTACCGGGGCAAATGAGGGGGTGGGCAAGCATGCCGCCTTCCCGGCGGTGGCGCGGCTGCATTATGCCGCTTTATATGCCTCGCGGCGCAGCGCTGGCGGGATAGAGGATGCGCTCAGCCATCTCCTCGGGCAATCGGCCAAGGTCCAGGAATATCAGCCGCGCTGGCGGGATATCGCGCCTGACGACCAGACCCGGCTCGGCCGCAGCTTTTGCGGCTTGGGCACGGATATGATGGCGGGCAAGCGTGTCCGCGTCGCTTCGGATGCTTTTCGTGTCGTAGTGCGTGCCGAATCGATGCATGCTTTCGAAGCTCTGTTGCCAGGCGGCGAGCGCTTCAAGATCGCCTCCGAAGCGCTAGATTCGTTCGCGCCGAGCCATCTCGAATGGGACATCACGATCGAGATGGCGGAGCGGCATGCGCGGCCGGCCAAGCTCGATGGTCGCGCCCGGCTCGGCTGGACCGGCTGGCTGGTGCCCAAGCCAAGCGACCGGATCACGGCCGATGTGCATCTCACCAAGCGCGGCAAGCGACATACAAGCTCATCGGGGGACCAGACATGACCGAGATCAGCCGCACCGCCTTGTTCGACTGTCTCGACGACGGCCCGCGCAAGGCGATCGAAACCGCGACCAGCCTGTGCAAGATGCGCGGCAATCCGTATGTCGAGCTGGTCCATTGGGTTCATGTGCTGATCCAGGATCCGCGCGGCGACTGGGCGATGATCCGCCAGGCGTCCGGGATCGACGATGCGCGATTGGCCGGCGATATCGTCGCCGCGCTCGATGCGCTGCCGCGCGGTGCGACGGCGATTTCCGATTTCGCGCCGCAGATCGAGGAAGCGATCGAAAGAGGCTGGCTTTACGCGTCCCTGCAATTCGAGGCGGGGCGGATCCGTGGCGGGCACCTGTTGTATGGCATGTTGCGCACGCCGACGTTGCGCAACGCGCTGTTCGCGATCAGCGGCGAATGGCGCAAGGTCGCGGCTGATCGGCTTGCCGAGGAATTCGATGTGCTGGTCGACGGTTCGGCGGAAACGACGCAGGCCGCGACGCAGTCCGGCGGCCCGGCTGCGCCGGTGGCGTCGGCGGGCGCGCTGGCGGCCTATTCGATCGACCTGACCGCGCGCGCGCGCGTTGGCGAGATCGATGCGATCGTCGGGCGCGATGCGGAGATCCGACAGGTGATCGACGTGCTGCTACGCCGGCGGCAGAACAATCCGATCCTGGTCGGCGAGGCCGGCGTGGGCAAGACTGCGGTGGTCGAGGGTTTCGCGCGGCGCATCGTCGATGGCGATGTGCCTCCTGCGTTGCGCAATGTGACACTGCGTGCGCTCGACATAGCGCTGATGCAGGCCGGCGCCAGCATGAAGGGCGAGTTCGAGAAACGGCTGCGCGCGGTGATCGACGAGGTGGAGAATGCCGACAAGCCGGTGATCCTGTTTATCGACGAGGCGCATACTCTGGTGGGCGCGGGCGGGCAGGCCGGAACGGGCGATGCCGCCAATCTGCTAAAACCGGCGCTGGCGCGCGGGCGGCTGCGCACCATTGCGGCCACCACCTATGCCGAATATCGCCAGTATTTCGAAAAGGATCCGGCACTTACTCGCCGCTTCCAGACAGTCGATGTCGGCGAGCCGGAGACGGGTGCGGCGATCGCCATGCTGCGGTCGGTGGTGCCGATGATGGAGGCGCATCACAAGGTCGTCGTGCTCGATGCAGCGGCAGTGGCGGCGGTGACGCTGTCGCAGCGCTATGTGCCCGCGCGGCAATTGCCTGACAAGGCGGTCAGCCTGCTCGATACGGCCTGCGCGCGCGTCGCGGTATCGCAGCATGCCACGCCGGCGCCGGTCGAGGATCGCCGCCGCCGGCTCGAACTGCTCGAGGTCGAGCGTGAGGTCGTGGAGCGCGAAGCGGCCGGGCGATACCGCGCCGATGATCGGCTGCCCAGGATCGAGGAGGAGATCGCTGCCGCGCGCGCCGAGGTCGAGACGATCGAGGCGAAATGGGCTGCGGAGACCGAGGCGCTGGACGCCGTTCGCGCGGCACGCGATGCGCTGAACGGGGACGGAGCTGAGAATGCCGGGCAGGACGGGCTGGAGCTCGCGTTGACCACGATGCGCGAGGTGCAGGCCGATACTCCGATGGTCTTCGGCGTGGTCGACGAAGACGCCATCGCTGCGGTGGTCGGCGACTGGACGGGTATTCCGGTCGGTCGCATGGTGAAGGACGAAATCCGCGCCGTGCTGACGATCGCTGACAAACTGAAGGCGCGGGTGATCGGCCAGGATCGTGCGATGGATGCGATCGCCAAGCGTATCCAGACCAGCCGTGCCAAGCTCGACAATCCGTCAAAGCCGGTCGGCGTGTTCATGCTGTGCGGCCCGTCGGGTGTGGGCAAGACGGAAACCGCGCACGCGTTGTCCGAACTGTTATTCTCCGGCGACGATTCGATGATCGTCATCAACATGAGCGAATTTCAGGAGGCGCACACCGTCTCCACGCTGAAGGGCGCGCCGGCGGGCTATGTCGGCTACGGGCAGGGCGGAGTACTGACCGAAGCCGTGCGGCGCCGACCCTATTCGGTGGTGCTGCTCGACGAGATCGAGAAGGCGCATCCCGACGTGCACGAGATGTTCTTCCAGGTGTTCGACAAGGGGTTCATGAACGACAGCGAGGGGCGGCACATCGATTTCCGCAATACGGTTATCCTGCTGACCTCCAACGTCGGCACCGATTTGGTGATGGCGCTGACCGAGGACGAGGAAATGGCACCTGACGCGGAAGGCCTGGCCACCGCGCTGCGCCCCGAACTGCTGAAGGTATTCCCGCCCGCCTTGCTCGGGCGCTTGCTGGTCCTGCCCTATCATCCACTCAGCCCCGCGATGCTCGGCGGAATTGTCCGGTTGCAGCTCGATCGCATCGTACGGCGCGTGCGCGACAATCACCGCATCGCGCTGGCCTATGACGAGGGTGTGATCGGCCATATCGTCACGCGCTGCACCGAAGTGGCATCGGGCGGGCGCATGATCGATGCGATCCTGACCAACACGATGCTGCCAGACATGTCGGTGGCGCTGCTCGAGCGGCAGGTGCGGGGCGAGGAAGTGACTGCCGTCGCCGTTCGCGCCGAAGAACACGGTCTGGCCTACAACTTCACCTGAACAGGATGACCGGCCCCGATCGGGCCGGCCATTAGTCTAGTCCGAAATTCCTTACCCGCCGCACGAATCGGCGATGACGGACAGCCCGCCATCGACGCGCGCGGCGGCATTGCCCAGCGGCTCGGCTTGCGTGCCGCTGGGCACGGAAATGGCATGCGATCCGGCACCGTCGTCGATATCGAGCACGGTCCGCCCGGCATCGTCGCGGCCCGCGAAATTGCCGACCTTTGACCAGTCGATCGTCGTCGTGTTGTCGGTCGTGGTGAACACCGTCTTACACCGTCCGGACAGCTTGAAATCGGTGATGCGCTTGCCGTCGATCTGGCCAGCCGCGACGAAGATGTCGTGCAGCACAGCGGCGCCGGTACGGTTGGTGCGATCGATCGTCGGCGCGTCGTCCTGAGCCGGCGTGGCAGCGGGCGCCAGATCCGGCGCCACCGTCGTGTTCAGCTCTATGCCAGTATCGGCATTGGCCGCCGCATCCGCCGTCGTCGGGCCGCAGGCCGAGATCGTCAGGATGCCGGCCAGAGCGAGCAGGGGGCGGGTAACGATCATTTATACTCTCCATACAGGAATATCTTGCTCTCGGCGTCGCGCCTGACGACCAGGCTGCGAATTCGTTCGCCCTTCGAATAGACGTGACGCTTGATCTCGACCATCGCCTCGTGCGGCTTTGTGTCGTTGACCAGTTTTGTCGTCGTTTTCCATCCGCCACCCGGATTGTAGGCGTAGGACACCAGCGCATCGAATTCATTCTGGTGCAACTGGATCGTAATCGCCCGCTTCACCCGTGCCTCGTAATGCGGCAGGATATGCTCCAGCAGCGCTTCCTGCTGTTCGCGGGTGAGGTTGAGGAGCGCCTTGTTGTCGCGCACGAAATTATGCGCGGCGGTGCCGGACAGGCCGGCGCCCTGGGCCGCTTGCGCAGCGGCGGCGGGCGGCACCTGGACCGCCTGCAGATCGGCCTGCACGGACGCGCGGCTGCGGTCCTTCATATCGTAGCCCGGCCCGATCGTGACCCCGCTGCCCGACGATGGATGATGCAGCTTGTTGCTCACCCCGTTCTGCGCCTCGTGATCGTAGATGAATCGCCGCCCGAGCCGTGACATGTGCATCCCGGCAACGGGCGATACGACGCCCGGTGGCATCGGGGCGGTGCGGGCGCGCTCGCGCGCCGCATCCACGGCGGCTTTGAGCGGCCCGGCATCGCCGCGCCCGGCGGCGATCGGGCGCGATGTCGCGGTGGCGGCGGCATTGGCCGTGCGCACTGCGGCGGACCGCGCGGAGGGGATGGGCACGCTGCGGGTCGCGCCGCCGATCGAGGTGCCGGTCAGCGCGCCCATCGTCATCGGGCCGGCGACCCCGTCCGGCGGGTACAGCCCGTTGCGGCGCTGGCTCAGCCGTACCGCGCGTTCGGTTTGCGGCCCGAACACGCCGTCCGCGCTCAATTGCGGTTCATAGCCACGCAACAAATTCTGTAACGTCCTGACGTCTTCGCCGCGGCTGCCGACACGTAGCATCTGCATGTTCGTCTCCCCTGAGATTGATCGAGAATGCCGGGCGTTGGGGCATTCGGCAAGCACCCATAGGGACCGAATATTACAAGTCGTCGCGCCGCAAGCCCGCTTCACAGCAATAGTGCCGATATGAAATAGTAGCTGCAGAATTAACCGTCCAACCTGTTCAATGGCTGATGATGCGGCTACTGACCGTAACGGAATCGCACGTCGTTTACCGACCGAACAGGGGAGTTCGCATGGCCGAATTGACGTTTGAGGGAAGGGTTCACGCCTTCCGTGCACTGGGCGGCAACGCCGCACAACGGTATGACGGGGCACGCTGAGCGCATGTATCGTTTGGTTGGGCAAAGCAGGCAGGCCAGTGCCGCAAGGCTATCTAGAGGGCGGAGCGTGGTAAAGCCGACGGCGAGGACGTTATACACAGGTTCAGGTATTGCGCTGGCGGCGGCCTTGCTGCCCGGCGCCGCGGCGGCGCAACAGCAGCCGGCACCACCGCAACCGCAAGTGACGCTGCCTTCGCGGCAGGAGGTCAATCCGCCACTGCCCGAGGCGCGTCAGCCATCGGCGGTCAGCGTGGATGCCAGCAAGGCGGTGGAACTGGCACCGTGTCCGTTCGACGGATCGCCGCTGAAGCTGACGATCAACGCTCTGAACTTCACCCGGCCGGACGGCAGCGCGCTCCAGCCGGAGATCGCTGCCGCTCTGACCCCCATCACGCTGGCCAATGGCGAACAGCCACTAAGCGAAGTGTGCCAGATCCGCGATCGCGCCAATGCCGCATTGCGCAGCGCCGGCTGGGTTGCCTCGGTCAAGATCCCGCCGCAGGAGATTACCGGCGGCACGCTGGACTTGCAGGTCGTAACCGCGCGCATCGTCGAGGTCCGGGTGCGGGGCTCGGCCGGCCCCTATGAGAATATTCTCCGCCGCCGAATCGCGCAGATCCAGGCACTCGATCCGCTCAATGAGCGCGAGGCGGAACGGCTGTTGCTGCTGGCCGGCGACATTCCCGGGCTGGAGGTGCAATTGTCGTTGCGGCCGGCCGGCACCGAACAGGGCGACGTGATCGGCGAATTGACCGTCGCGGCGCGGCGCTACGCGATCCTGGGCAATGTGCAAAACCAGAATTCGCGGCTTACCGGGCGCGAGACGGGCTATCTCCGTGCCGAGGTGTACGGCCTGACCGGCCTTTCCGACGTAACCTATCTCGGCCTGTCCTCGACGGTCGATTTCCAGGAACAGATCGTCGCGCAGGTCGGCCATGTCATGGGCATCGGCGATAGCGGCACCACGCTCGGCGCGCGCTTCACCTATGCATGGTCGCGCCCAGATCTCGGCGCGCTCGATTTTCGCACAAACACGCTGATCGCCGGGTTCGACCTGGCACGGCCGCTGGTCCGGTCGCTGCGGACAAATGTGCGGGCAAGCGGGGGCGTTGATTACGTCAATCAGCGTTCGGTGATCCGCTCGGGCAATGCATCGTTGCCGTTGACGCTGGATAAATTGCGTGTCGCCTTTGTCGGGGTGGATGCCGATCACCGCACGCTGCGGCTGGACGGCAAGACTGCTTTCTCGATCGGCGCCTCGGTCCAGGTGCGCAAGGGCTTCGATATTCTCGACGCCAGCAAACAGGGCTTCCGTGGCGGCATCCTCACCTCGCGGGTGAACGGCAATCCCAGCGCCTTCGTGATGCGCGCATCGGCGGACACGACGATCGCCCTCGGCCCGATCTTCTCGATCGCCGGTCAGGCACAAGGCCAATGGTCGAACGATCCCTTGCTCAATTACGAACAATATTCGGTCGGCAATCTGACGATCGGCCGCGGTTACGATCCGGGCGTCAGCACCGGCGATCGCGCCATCGCCGGGCGCGGCGAGGGGCGCATCGATCTGCCATTGTCGACCCGCATCGGCACGCAGCTGTTCGGCTTTTACGACCATGTCCATCTGCGTAATCTGGACAGCAGCGCGATCGAGCGGTCGCGCACGTTCCGCAGTTATGGCGGCGGGTTGCGCCTGTCCTTGCCGGGCTTCGCGGTGCTCGACATCGCTTATGCTCGTCCGCTCGACAAGGTGTCGGAACTGGACCGGCGTCGTCCGCCGAACCGAGTGCTCGTATCGCTCACCGCGCAGATATTCGATCGCGCACGGTGATCATCGACACGCTTGACTAGTTGATACGGTTAGCCTCGTTACGGTGAAGACAGGGAATCCTCCATGCTGAAGTCCATGCATCGCCGTACCGTCCGCCGCTCGCTGGCGCTGACGACCGCGCTCGCCGGTGGATGCCTGATCGCAGGTGCCAGTGCCGCGCAATCCTTGCCCACGCCGGGCGATGCCACGACGGCCGGGCTTATCCTCGGCCTGGCGCCGGTCATCACGCCGGCGGGAACCACGCTGAACGTCGACCTTCGCGCGGTCGGTACGATCATCGACTGGGACGGTTTCAACGTTCCGGGCGGGTCTACGATCGCCTTCAACGACGCCAGGGTGCTCCCGATCCCGAACAATATCGCGGTGCTGAACCGCGACGTTTCCGGCACCAGCTCGACGATCAACGGCGCGATCACCTCCGATCCTAATGTCGCGGTGTGGATCTATAATTCGCACGGAATTCTCATCGGCGGCGGTTCCCAGATCAACACCGGATCACTGGTCCTAACGACGCTCGAGCCCAACCAGAACGATTTCCTGCTCGGCAATGGCTACCGCCTGGCCGGTGCGTCGAATCTGACCAATGGCATTACCGTGCAAACCGGCGCACGCATCTCGGTCCAGGGTGGCAATCGCGGGTTGATCCTAGTCGCGCCGAAGATCGAATCCAACGGTATCTTGACGGCGACCGACCAGGACGTGGCGTTCGTCACTGCTACCGATGTCACGCTGAACTACAATACCGGCAGCCCGCTGTCGGTCGTGCTCCACAAAGGTACGTCGGTCGGCGGCGCAAGCCAGATCGTGCGTGGCAAGGTGAGCGGGCAGAACGTGATCTTCGCGCTGGCATCACGCGCATCGGTCACCGACGCGCTGCTCAATATCTCGGCTGAAGTATCGACCGCATCGAGCTCCGATCGCGGCATTGTGCTGGTTGCGGGCAAGCCATCATCGACGGTGGGGGGGGTGACGATCGGTAACGACGCCGCCGACACTGGTGGCGTCGTTGATGTCGCGGTATCCAACACGTTGACCAGCGCGGCCAGCAATACGGACGTGATCGTGGCGGGCAGCGGAGACGTGTCGTTGGCGCGCGCGTTGCTGGCCGGGCGTGACGTGAAGGTCGCCGCTGGCGGCCTCGCCAGCGTGGCCGATGCCGTCACCGCCGGGCGCGATTATGCGGTCACGGGCATCGGCGTGAAGTTGGGCGGTGGCACGGCACCGTTGCTGCAACAGGCGGTCCGCGACGTGAGTATCACCGCCGATAACGGCAATTTGACCGGGCTTGGTGCGCTAACCCTGCTGTCAGATTCCAATGGCAATAATAACGGCGCGCTGACGCTTGCTACCACCGGCACCAGCGCGGGCGACATCATGTTCGGCCCGTCAACGCACCTCCGGGGCGGATCGGATGGCGAGACGGATGTGCGTATCCGGGTGCGATCAGCGGCGAATGCGATCACGCTGGGTGACGTTACCGGCGGCGCGCTACTCGGGACGATCGGCACGGCGGGCTTCACCACCGGCCTGTCGGTCGCGAGCGCGCTGAACGTCGGCGATCTCGATATTGGCGACACGATCTCGTTGAAATCGGCTGCGCTAACCGCTGGCAACCTCGAATCCGGCGGAGCGATCACGCTGAACGCCGGCGGTGCCCTGACGGCGAGTTCGATCGACGCCCGCGGCTCGGTGACCTTATCCGGCACCTGGGGAACCACGATCGGCGGCATCGTCGCCGCGCGCGACAGCTCCAGCAACATCCAGATCATGCGCACCGGCGGGGTCGCGATTGGCGGCGCCATCACGGCGGGTCGTGACCTCACGATCGGCTCCACCGCGACGCCGACCGCATCGATCAGCACTTCGGGCGCGTTGTCCGCGCGCAATATCTCGCTCGTCACCACCAGCGCACAGGCGCTGAACAATACGATCACCGCACGCGGCACGCTGGACATCACCGCTGGCACAACGCTGACGCTGCCCGGCGTGGTACGCGCCACGGGCAGTATCTCGCTGCGCGCCGCCGGCATACAACTCGTCGATGTTACCAGCACCGACGGCACACTGACCGCGCTGGCAGGCGCGGGAGGGTTGCGCGGCACCACCATTGCCGGTGCCCGGCTCGGCGCCGAAAACGCCCTCACGGTCACCGCGACCGGCGGCGCCCTCGATATCGCGCAGGGGATATCAGATCGCAGCACGGTCAGCCTGACCGGCACCGGGATCGTCGCCCGGATACTCGGCGCCGGTGGCGATGTCGTCGTCGATGGCGGGCAATCGGCCGTCACGCTGCCCGGCGCTGTGACGGCGGGCGGCGCCTATCGCGTGACCGGCGGCACGGTAACCTTGGGTGGTACCGGCACCGTCCCCGTCATCCAGGCGGCGAACGGCCTGGTCACGGTCATCGGCGGTGCGGGCGGGATCACCGGGGTCGGCGAACTCACAGTGCGCTCGAACAGCGACGGCGCTGGCACTGAGGCTTTGACGCTCGCCATCGTCGATACCGCGCCGAACGGCGCGATCGCCTTCTCGACCAACTCGACCCTGCTCGGCGGAACGGCGCGTCAGTCCGATGTGCAGATCCGCTCGGGCAGCTCGGACAGCAGCGTCACCCTGGGTAATGTCGTGGCACGCGGCCTGCTCGGCGCGGTCGCCACGGGCGGATTTGGCGATGGCCTAGTCCGTAATCGTGCAATCAAAGTCGGCAATGTTCGCCTGAGCCGCGCGCTGCTGCTGAACGGCACGGGCGTGAGTGCCGGTAACCTGCTGTCCGACGCGGCGATAAGCGTGATCTCGGCCGGGCAACTGAGCGCCAGCTCGATCGATGCCGGCGGCAATCTGGTGCTGAGCGGCACCGGCGACACGATGATCGGCGGCCTGGTCCAGACGCGTGGCGCCGGGCGGAACATCACGATCGACCGCGACGGCGATCTGCGCATCGGGAGCCTGCAAGCCGGCGGCGCGGTGGCGATCGGCGGCACGCTGGCACCCGCGTCACTCGATATCGGCGCGACCGCCAGTGGCGACAGCGTCGCGGCGACTACAACCGGCGCACAGCTCTGGCGCGGCGCGGTCCAGGCCGGCGGCGCGGTGACGCTGTCAGGCGAATCGCTGAGCACGCGCGATGTGCGCTCGTCGAGCGGAGCGATCACGCTGACCAGCACTACCGGCGGGCTTAATAACGTCGTGATCGACGGCAGCGGGCTCGTTACGCTGACCAGTGCCGGTGCGCTGACCGCCTCGTCGGTGCGCGGCGGTGCCGGCGTGCGCGGCACGGCGACGGGCGCGGTCAACATCGCGGGCACGGTCGATGGCGGCACGAACGGCGTGATACTGACCGGGCAGTCGCTGGGCCTGGCTGCCGTGCGCGCTACTGGCGGCGTGGTGACGCTCACCTCCACCAATGGTGCGCTGCAGGCAGGGGCAATCGACGGCAGCGGTCTCACGACCTTGAACAGTTCCGGTGCGCTGACCGCAGCGGCGGTGCGCGGCGGTGCCGGCGTGCAGGTGACTACGGCTGGCAACCTCACGATCGGCGGGCTGGTCAATGGCGGCGTCGGCGGCGTGTCGATTATAGCGACGGCGGGCGCGGCAGGCCTGACCGGTGGCGTCAGCGCCGGCGGCGACTATAATGTCACGGCGCAAACGGTGACGCTGGGTGGCACGCAGAGCGCCAATGGGTCGGTCGCGATCAGGTCCATCGCGGGTGCACTGACCGGCCGGCCCGGCCTGATCCTTACCGCCAATGCCAATGGCGTGGGCAACGAGGCGTTGACGCTGGACGCGATCGGCGGCGGCATCGCGCTGAACGCCAACAGCGTGCTGAACGGCGGTCTGGGCCAGCAATCGGCGGTCATGCTTCACTCGGACGGCCCGGTCACACTCGGCGCGGTCAACGCGCGCGCGCTGGCAATCAACGACGGCGTTCGGCTGGCCGACGCGCTCACCACCGGAAACCTGACGCTCACCCAAGGGCTGACCCTGCTCGGCGGCAGCGGCGGTATCAACACCGGCGCAGTGACGATCGGATCGGGCAATCTGGCGATCGATGCGCAGGGCGGCGCAGTGGCGACCGGTATCGTGGCGGTCGGTGGCGCGGTCACACTGACCGGCAGCAGGGTCGATTTCTCGCGGATCACAGGCACGGCGGTAACATTGCGGTCGACCGGCGTCGGGGCGACCGGCATCACCGGCGGCGATATCACTGCCAACGGCGCGATCAATCTCACCGCGATCGACGGCAGCGGCGGCATCACCGCCGGCGCGCTCACCACCAACGCCGCGCTGACGATCTCGTCGGCCGGCACGGTGCTGCTCGGCAGCGCAGTGGCCGGGGCGACGGCAACGATCGCTACGTCGACCAGCCCCGCCGACATCCTGATTGCCGGCGGGCTGACCGCAGGCGACACGATCCGGCTGACCTCGGCGCACGATATCCGCACGCCGTTCATTAAGAGCATCAACGGCGCACTGTTCCTGCTCGCCCCCAATGGCAGCCTGACCGGTTTCGCCCCCGGCACCACGACCCAGCTGACGGCCGGTGCGGGCAGTGGCCTGACGCTGGACATCGGCGATGCGGTGCGGCTCGGCGCGCTGACCGGCGGCCCGATCTTGCTACGGGCAAATTCGATCGAGATCGATTCGATCGACGTCGGCAACAATCTCGTCGATCTGCTCACCGATGCCGGTAGCATCGATATCAATGGCGGCATTCGTGGCGGCACGGTCACCTTGGCATCGACCGGCACAACCAGCATCGCCGGCCCGGTCGTCGCCAGCGGCGTGCTGACGTTGTTGGGCACGCAGGGGCTCAACACCGGCGCGCTCAGCGGCAGCAGCGTTTCGCTGATGTCGGGCGGCGTTATCACCACCGGCGCGATCGTCAGCGGCGGTGCGCTCAATGCATCGGGTACGCGCGTCACACTCGGCGCCGTCACGGCAAACGGGCTGGCGACGCTCGCCGCAACCGGAGGCCCGCTCAGCGTCGACGCGGTCACCGCCAATGGCGGGCTCGATGCCCGCTCGACCGGCGATATCTCGGTCGCGTCTCTCACTGCGTCGGGGGGGGCGGCCGCCATTGTCTCCACCCTCGGCAACGCGCTGCTTGGCGCAACGATGGTGTCGGGCAATCTCGCGGTACAAGCGACCGGCACGACGACACTCATCGACACCATCACCGCTGGTGGCGATTATACCGTGCGCGGCGCCAGCATCGCATTGGGCGGGGCCGGCGTCACGCAGCGCGCCGGCGGGCAGATCGTGATGACTAGCACGAGCGGCGCGATCGCCGGCAGCACCGGGCTGGCGCTGCTCGGCAATATCGCTGGCGGCGGCAGCACGATGCTGATCGATTCGGCTGGCCAGATCGGCTTGAGCGGCACGATCATAGACAATAATGGCGGGGCACTCGGCTTGCGCGCGGGCAGCGGCAACACCGTCACATTCGGCACGATCAAGGCGGGCTCGATCGGCGGGATCGCCCCCATTGCTGTCGGCGGCCTTGGCGCGACCGCCACGTTCCAGCACGACGCGGCCTTTACCGCCGGCGACATCGTCGCGGGAGATATCGGCATCGTCCTGTCGGCTGGCCCGCTGGTGACCGGCATGATCACGACGAGCGGCGCGACGCGCCTGATGACAACCGGCACGATCAGCACGAATGCGATCACCGCAGCGACGATCGACATCAACGCCGGGGCGGCGTTGACCGGCGGCGAATACCGCGCGAGCGGCGCGGCCCGGATTGCCGGCGGCAGCATCGCGCTCGATCGGCTGGTCGCCGGCGGCACCGGTACGATTGCCAGCCAGGGAGCGCTGCGCATCGACAGCGCCAGCGCCGCGGCGCTGACGATCACCGCGACCGGCGATCTCACCGGGCGCACGGCCAGTCGCGCGGTGCTGAACGCTACCGCCGGCAACCTGTCGGTGGAGGGTGGCGCGCTGGTGCGGCTCGGCACCGTCGATACGGCAGGGCAGGCGTTGATCAGCGGCACCGATATCGACATGGCCGGCGGGCTCACTGCGGCGCGCGCTGCGTTGATTAAGGCACGCAACGCGCTGACCGTCGGAGACGTCACTGCAGGTGGCGCGTTGACGCTGGACGCGGGCGGCATGTTGTCGGCCCGGGCGCTGCGCTCGACCGGCGATGCGCTGGTGTCGGCGACGGGCAATGCCGGCATTGCCAGCCTGGATACCAACGGTGCGCTCACCGTTCGCGGCGCCAATGTGACGCTCGGCACCGGGCGGGCGGGTGGAGCGGCACTGATCGAAGCGACCGGGCTCGCCACGCTGGGTCAATTGGTCGCCGGGCCTGCGATCACGATCAGTGCGACCGATGCAGCGATCATTGGCGCGCAGCGCGCGACAGCAGTCGCGTTCGAGAATCTCAGCGGCGATACGACGGTGCTGCGTCTCGGCGACACCAGTGCCAATGACGGGTTCCGTCTTTCCGATGCCGAGATAAAGTTGGTCGAGTCAGATACGCTCACCTTCCGCCAGGGCAGTGGCGCGGTCGAAATCGGCACGCTGGCGTTCGATGCGGATGCCGGGCGGCGCAGCGTCGATATCCTCGGCACCGGGGCGATCGCGGTGCGCGGCGTGGTCAGCGGCGCGGGCGCGGGGCGGCGGTTTCGCCTCGGCGGGGACGCGGCAGATACCGGCATGGCGCGCGAGATCAACGTCGTGGCGACCAGCACGGCGGGCGGGCGGTTATTGTTCGACACCGCAGATCTCGAATTGCGCGGCTCGCGTATCGCGGTCGGCGTGGCGCCGGGCTTTATCGACGGGTTGAACGGTGTGTCATTTGACCAAGTCATCACCGGCTTTGTCGGCAACGCCAATTCGCCGCTCTATAATGCCAATATCGGCGGCGGCTTCTACGATGCGGCGGCGCCGACCACCGTCGCGGCACACAGCCTGACGGTGCGCTATGGCGACTACGCGCTGTTCCAGAATACCGGCGCCGCCGGGCAGAGCAGCGGCGTGGTGCTGGGCGGTACGCCGGGGGCGCCGGTCAGCCCGACACTGACGCTGCTGCCGGCCTCGGCCGACACCAACGCTTTTGCCTTTTTCGGCACGATTAACGGCATTAACGGCACGTCGGCGGCATTGCTCGGCAGCGGCGTGGTGTCGCTCGGCAACGCCAATCTCGCCACGACGCGCATCAATGGCTGCCTGGTCGGATCGGGTGCCGGCTGCCTCGCCGCGATCGTCATCCAGCCGACCTTGCAGGTGTTCGAGACTACGCAACAGGACGTGTTCGGCTCGGTCGAAACGCTTGACGTGCCGTTCGACCCCGTCGTCAGCGGCAGCAACGAGGAGCTGTTGACCGGCTTGGCGACGCTCGGCCCGCGCGCCGCCTGCGACGAAGGCGATGCCGCTTGTGCTGAATCCAAGGAGACGCCCAAGTGATCACCCCTATGCGCGGCCTGCTCCTGGTGGTCGGACTGACGGCGCTGGCGGCTTCCGATGCGGCGGTCGCCCGATTGCCCGATCGGCCCGATACGATCAGCCTTGGTCGCAACGCCGGTGGCGAGCCATGCGTCGCGGCGCGTGCGTGGCGCGATCCGGCCGTGCCCGATGCGTTCGCCCGGTCCTATTCGATCACCTGTCGTGGGGTCAGCGCCAGCCGTCCGATCGGCAACTTCCGTATTGTGTCTGCCACCGATGCAGCGATCAAGCCGATCGAAACCGTGCTGACCTGCAGCCCGGCGCAGGCTGTGACGATCGGTGCCGGCCCGGCCCAGGTGCGGCGCTGCTTCGATACCTTGCTGTCGATCCCGACGGTGCGGATTGATCTGCGGATTGGCAACATGATGCTGATCGGTAACGCCACCCCGGCGCTGGTCGCGCAGCTCGAGGAAGGCCTGGCGATCCTCGGCGGCAAGAAACGGCCCAGCGCGGATATCACGCGCACGGTGACCTCGACGATCGATCTCGGCACGGTGGCGGCGGAGGCTGCGGCGCTGGTCGCGGCGCAGGATCCGGTCGCGTTCAGCGTGATGTCGGCACTGACCGAGGGCATCAACCTCAACCACAAGGGCCAGCACGTCGATGCCTCGCGCGTGCTGAACGACGCGCTCAGCCGCCTGCCGGCCGGTGCCAACCCCGCGATCCGCGCTGAACTCCTGATCGAGGCCGCGCTGGCGGATTCGAATATCCGCTTCCCCGAGGCCGCGCAGGAGCATTTTGCCCAGGCCGATGCGGTGTTCGCCGAGTCGCCCGCCGCGCAGACGCCGTTCCTGCTGCGCAAGCGTGACGCCTATCGCTCGCTGGACCTGATTAACCGGCATGAATTTCGTGCCGCGATTGCCTTGCTCGATCGGCTCGGCCGCGCCGACATCCCGGTCGATCAGCCGCTGATGGATCCCGCCGCACTGCGACAGCTGAACCAGCCACGCACGCGGTCCGGCGATGTCGTCAGCGCGATCGCCGTGCCGGATACGGCGGAACTCGCGCAACTCGTACTGGATGCGCAGGCCAATTGGGCGCGCAGTATCGCATTATTGTCGCTCGGCGATGAAAAGGGTGCCGCGGCGGCGATCGAGCTAGCCGCACGCCGCTATCGTCCGCTGCAGAACGAACGCATCGATCACTCGCAGATCCTGTGGCTGGGCGCCAAGATCGATCGCCAGCGGGCACGGCTGCTGGCGCGGGGCGGTCGCACCGGCCAGGCATTGTCGGCCTTCGACGACGCCTTGTTCGACATGCGTCGCGGTGCGGTTGCGACGGCGGGGACGGGCGCCGAGCCCATGATCGCGCAGGCCCGGCTGGAGCGCGCGGCGATCTTTGCCGGTAGCGGTGCCTCGCATGCGGCGATCCGCGATGAATATGCCCGCGCGATTGATGCGATGATCGATTCGGGTGGCGACACGCTGGCCAGTTCCAACGGCATGGAGGCGTATCTCGATCTGCTGGTCGAGGAAGCCTCCACTACGCCGCGCCCCGATACCTTTGCGCGCTTCTTCCGCGCGGTGCAGGCGACCGGCGAGCCGTCAGTGGCGCGCCAGGTCAATCAGCTCGAATCGGTGGTCACCGCCGATCCCGCACTGGGCGCTTTGGTCCGCGAACGCGCCGATCTGGAGCGTGAGGTCACGCGGCTTCGTTATGCGATCGCTGCCGGTCCCAATGCCGATGTCGCCGAAACGAGCGATGAGAAACTGCAACAGGCGCGCAGTGCTGCTGAACTGCGTCTGCTGGTCGTCGATGCGCTGCTCGCGCAGAATCCGCGCTTCCAGACAGTCGACAATCGCCCCGCCACGTTGGACGAGGTCCGCGGGGCGCTGAAGTCTGGCGAGGTGTTCCTGAAGATCGCCACGCTCAACCGGCGCCTCTACGGGCTGGTCGTCACCCAAGACCGCATGTTCGCCTATGCGATCGCATCGGACGCCGGCTCGAAGACGGCGATAGGCGCCTTGGCCGAAAGCGTGCGCGCGTCGATCGACGGGCGGCTCGATGACGGCAAGCTGGTGCCGTTCGACGATGCCGGCGCCTATGCCCTGTTCCGCCTGATCGCTGGGCCGGCCGAGGCCGTGCTGGCCGAGGCACCGGCACTGGTGGTCGATCCGTCCGGGCCGCTCGAGCATCTGCCGATCGGCGTATTGGTCACGACGTATGACAAGGCCGCGGTCCGACCGTCGCCGTTCGATTTCTCTGCCACGTCGTTCCTCGCGCGCGGGGCGACGATCTCCACCGCGTTGTCGCCGCGCTCGTTCCTCGCCGCGCGCGTCCGCGCTCCGTCGCAGGCAACGCATCCGTTCCTTGGCTTTGGTCAGCATGTCCCACCGGTCGCCGCTGCTGCGATCACCGGGCGGATGATCAACGTCGGCTATTCCTGCTCGGTCGATTTCGGGCGGCTGAGCAATCTGTCGCGCGCTTTCCGCCCGATCAGCGAGCTTGAGCTGACCATCGCTGCCGATGCGCTGGGCGTACCGGGTGCGCCGGTCGTGACCGGCGCGGCATTCACCGATTCCGCGATCGATTCGCGCAGCGATCTCAATGAGTACGAGGTGCTGCATTTCGCCACGCACGGCCTGGAGGAAGGGCAATGGGGCTGCGCGATGTCGCCGCCCGCGCTTGTCACCTCGTTTGGTGGCGCGGGTTCCGATGGCCTGCTGAGCTTTACCGAGATTGCCGGGCTGAACCTCGACGCCAATCTCGTCGTGCTCTCGGCCTGTGATACGGCTAGCGGCGTGCGCAACGAAGTATTGGCGCGCCAATCGGGTCAGGAGGAGGTCGGATCGACGCTGGAAGGGCTGGTCCGCGCATTCCTTACCGCCAATGCCCGGTCCGTGATGGCGACCTATTGGCAGGTGTCGGCAGAGCGCGAGAGCAAGGAATTCATGCGCGTATTCTACGAATCGGGCCGTACCAAAACGATCGGTGCGGCACTGCAGGACGCACAGCGCGACCTGATCGCGCAGCCCGATTACTCGCATCCATTCTATTGGGCAGCGTATTTCCTGGTCGGTGACAGCAGCAAGACGATGCTGACGACGCGGGCCATCGCACCGGTCCTCGCCGCCCGGCGATGAGCCCGGTGGCAATCCCGAACCAGCCGGCGCACCCACCGAGCGATCCGCGCCAGCCGCTCGTTGTGATCGGCGCGCTGGCCGGCCTGGCGGTGGCAGGCGTGATTATCGCGTTCGGCCCGATGCTGGTCGAGGCGACCGGGCTGGCGGGCGATCCGCACAGCCCCGCCTGGGACGAAAGCCTGTTCACCGCCGCGATTTTCGGCGGGTTGCTATTGGCCGCTGCGATCGGCGGCGCGGTGACCCGGGTGCGCACCTTTGCGCTCGGCGCTCGAGCCCTGGCGACGCTGGCGGTCGGCGCCGCATTGGGCTTGGCCGGCATCCTTACCGCCACGATCTTCGGCTGGATCGCCGGCAGCCTCAACGCCCCGACCGACACCGCCTCGGCGGGCGGCACAATTCTGCTCGGTATCGCGGTTGTGCTGCTGCAGGTGGTTGCTGAGGAAGTGTATTTCCGTGGCTGGCTGCAGCCACTGCTCGCCCGCGCCTGCGGCCTGCGCGTCGCCGTGCCGCTGGTCGCAACCGGCTTCGCCGCATTGCATGTGCTGGGCGGCGCGCGCGATTCCCTCTCCCTGCTCAACCTGTTGCTCGGCGGTCTCGCCTTCGGTTTGCTCGCCGCGCACGCCGGCGGAATCGCGCCGGCGATCGGCATGCACCTGGCATGGAACGGAACCGAACAATTGGTTTTGGGACTGGACCCCAATCCCGGCCTCGGCAGCTTCGGCGCGCTGTTCGACCTCGACCTGGTCGGTTCGCCCTGGTGGGGTGGTTCTACGGACGGCCTCAACGGCAGCCTAGGCATGAGCGTCGCGTTGCTCGCGATCCTTGCGTCGCTGATCGTCTACACGCGCCGCTTGGCGTAGCGCAGTTTGTGATCTGACCGGGCCGGGCAGTCGCGTCGGTGAAAGGAATTGCGTCCCCCTCGACGAAGCTTGGAACAGGCTTCGACGCTCCCGGGGCGAACGGTTTCGGATCGGATCGGTGGATTGCAAACCGTTCCAGCCGAGCTGTGCTGCGGTCGTCGTTCAGTCGCTCGCCGCCCGTCGAGCATCGATCAGATCGCGCAACCGCCGGAATTGTACCAGCGCCGCGCCGCTCAGCACGCGGCTGCCCTTGCCCGTCTCGATGCTCAGCGGGTTGACCGGCTGACCGTCGATATGAACTTCGTAATGCAAATGCGGGCCGGTCGATCGCCCGGTCGTGCCGACTTCGCCGATCTGCTCGCCCTGCGTCACACGCACACCGGGCGCGATACCGGGCCAGATGCGGTTCATGTGGAGATACAGGGTCTGCCAGCCATTGTCGTGACGCAGCCGCACGAAATTGCCGTTCGGCCCCTTCATCGCGGCGAATTCGACCACGGCATCGCCCGACGCGAAGATCGGCGTGCCCGTCGGCGCGGCGAAATCCGTGCCCTTGTGCATCTTCACGAAACCCAGCACCGGATGTTCGCGAAAGCCGAATTGCGATGAGATGCGCGCGCCGTCGATCGGTGTGCGCATCAACGTGCGCACCGTGCTGCGCCCGTTGCTGTCATACCAGCCCGGCTGCTTGTCGCCGGCCAGGGTGAAGCGATACAACGCACGCGATTTCGCCTCGGTATTTAGCGCGGCGTAGACCAGCACCGGCTGGCCCACCGCATCGCCTGTCTGGTTGTAGCGTTGCTGGAATCCGGCCTCGAAAATGTCGCCCGGTGTGACCTCGCGCTGCATGTCGAAATCAAACACGAAGGCGTTGGCGAAATCGCCGACCAGATTGTCGTTGATGCCGGCGGCTACCGCCGAGCTGTAGAAGCTCTCCGTATCCAATTCCCCCCGGACCACCTGCAGCCGGGTGACGAGATGCGCGGCCTGCCGCTGCTCGACGAAGCGGCCGTCGGTGGCGCGTGTCAGCGTTACGCCGCCGCCATCGTCATGCGTTGCCTCCAGCCGCGACAGCGTTGCCGTGCCGGGCTTGCCTGCCATGTCGAAGATCAGCCGGATATCGCCCGGGCCCTTGCCCAGCGTCGCAGCTGCCTGCCGCCCGGCCAGCGCGGCATCGGCGGGGGCAATGCCGGAGGCCAGCAGGCTCGGCACGATGTCCGCCCCGCCCGAGAGGTTCAGCGTCCGCTGGCTTGATCCCGCCGCGACCGCCGGGCCCGCGCCGACCGCGGCGATGGACGTCGACGCCGGCACGGCAACCGGGCGCGACAGGAAAGCGGTAATCCCGCCAAGCCCCAGGATCGCAAAAGCGATCGCCGCGGCCTGAAAGGCCCGGCGATCGCTGGGCGCCAAGGGCGGGGCTGGCGGTGGGCTCGGCGGCGGCGCGACCGACGCAAACGGCGGTGGCGGGGGTGGTGGCGTTGGTGCCTCGCTCACCCAGCTTCGCGGATCGAACGATAGCGAGTCGGGCTCAGGCGCAGCCGCGGCGCCGGCCTTGCGCCATTGGCGAGGATCGAACGATGGGTCGTCGCGCTGGTCCACCATTGCCCCTGATCGCCCTTCGCGTCGCCCGTTTCGGGAGAAAGCTATTGCCTGTTTGGCGGGCGGCGGCAATAACCACGGCAAGCAATACGGGGCGCCGACTGCCCCGGATCGCATGATGACAGGGGCAAGACAGTGGCTGGCAAGAATCGTGTCGGCTGGCACGAAGGCATGTTTCTGCGACCGCAGCATTTCCAGGCGCAGGACCGTTTTCTGGAAGAACAGATCCGTGCGCGGGTTGATGCCGTGCGTCCTTGGCCGTGGGGCCTGACCGAATTGGTGATCGACGAGGATCTCGCCACGCTGGGCAAGTTCGGGATCATCCGCGCCGCCGGTGTGATGCCGGACGGCACGCCGTTCTCGATTCCCGGAGATCTGCCCCCGCCGCCGCCGCTGGATGTGCCGGCGGATGCGCGCGATGCCGTCGTCTCGCTGACGCTGCCGGCGCAACAGGCCGGCGCAGTGCAGTTTCGCGAGGCCGAGGGTGGCGCCCTGGAGGCGCGCTACCTCGTCTCCGAGTTCGAAGTCGCCGATGCCTTTTCGGACGATCGCACATCGGAGCCTATCGAATTCGGCCTGCCCAACCTGCGCTTCGGTGTCACGCGCGATCAAGTATATGGCCGCGTCACCCTGGGCCTTGCGCGGGTGCGTGAGATGCACAATCGCCGGCTGATGTTCGACGATCGCTATATCCCGCCGACGCTGGATGTCGCGGCGGCGATTCGTCTGCGTGGCGGGCTGGCCGATGTCGCCGGTCGGGCCGAACAGCGCGCCGAGGAACTGGCGTTGCGCGCGGTGGAGGCGACCGATGGCGGCTCCGATACGTTCGTTAGCTTCCTGTTGCTGCAGGCGCTCAACCGCTGGATGCCGGTGTTACAACATCTGCAAAATTTGCCGATGGTGCATCCGGAACGGCTCTACGAAACGCTGATCGCGATGGCCGGCGAACTCGCCACCCTGATCCGGCCCGATCGCCGCCCGCCGCCGCTGCCGCGCTACGATCACGAAAACCCGCAAACCTGTTTCGAACCGGTGATCGATCTGCTGCAATCCATGCTGTCGGCGATGTTCGATCGTTCGGCGGTACAGCTGCCGCTCGAACTGGCCGGGCCGGGGGCGTATGTTTCCAAGATCACCGATCCGAATCTGTTCGCCACCGGCTATTTCTATCTGGCGGTTGCCGCCGCCGCACCGATTGAGGAAATTCGCGCACTGTTTCCCGCCGTCGCCAAGGTCGGGACGGTGCAGAAAATGCGGCAGATTGTCGATTCCGCGCTGCCCGGCGTGCCGCTGCGCCACACCCCGACGCCGCCGCCGCAGCTGCGCGTGCTGCCCGGCTATGTCTATTTCGAGCTTGATCGTGGTGTGCCGGACTGGCGCGAATTCGCCACCTCGCCGGCGCTCGGCCTGCATGTCGCGGGTGACTGGCCACAGCTCAAGATGGAGCTGTGGTGCGTGAAGAAAGCCGCGCGATGAGCGGCACGGATGGGGACGGTCGAGGGGGGGACGGGCCTGGCAACGGCAAGACGGTATTCCGGCCGTCGCCGCTGCAGGGTCTACGGCAGAATGAGGGCATCGTGCCGCCCCCCGCTGCGCCATTCTCGCCGACGCCGTCTTATGTCGGCGCCGATCCCGACTATGGCGCGCCGCCGCCCTTGTCGCGCAGTGGGCTCGGGCCGCAGGGTGGCGGCCTGGCGCCGTCGCGGCTGGCCGAGGATGATGTGCCGCTGCCCGCGACGCCGCGCACGGTGCGCAACATCATGCTGGCCGAGGCGGAGCCGGTGTTGGCATTGGTCGCGGCGGTGCGCAGCGGACGGGTCCGTCTCGCCATGCCGGAATTTCACCGACAGGCCAGTCAGGCGATCGCGCGTTTCGAACAGGCGATCGCACCGCATTATTCCGAGGAGCAGCGCCAGCGGGCGAAATATGCCGTTTGCGCCACGACCGACGATGTCGCGCAGAACCTGCCGGGGATCGGCACGGATGGCGCGGAATGGGCGCGCCGATCGATGGTCGTGCAGTTTTTCCAGGAAAATATCGGTGGCGATCGTTTCTGGCAGCTGGTCGACGACATGCTGCGCGCGCCGACGGACAATGCTGATCTGATAGAATTGTATCACGCCTGCCTCGCCGTCGGGTTTGAGGGCCGGTTCCGCATCATGCCCGATGGCCGTCGCCGGCTGCACGAGATCATGACGCGGTTGCAGGGCGCGCTGCCGCACGTCCGGTCGCTGTCCGCGACGGAGATGTCGCCGCGCTGGAAGGGCGAGAATGCGCCGCTTGGCCGGTTGAGTTTCTGGGGCATCATCGCGTTGGTCGCTGCGATCGCCGCTGGCCTGTTGCTGCTCGCCTTCATCGTCTTCCAGCTGCTGCTGATGTCAAACGGTGGGACGCCGTCCGATCGTCTCGCGGCGATCCGGCCGAGCGAGCGGCTGACGCTGTCGCGCGCCGGCGGCGGCATCGCGCAGGCCGACAGCGCGCAGGCGAGCAAGCTGAAGCGTTTCCTGGAGCCCGAGATTCGCGAGGGGCTGGTCGCGGTCGAGGAGGATGCGCAGACGGTGCGCGTGCGGACCACGGTGGGGCAATTGTTCCGCTCCGGTTCCGATTTGCTGGAGGCGGGACGCGAGCCCTTGTTCCACCGCATCGGTCGCGCGATCGAGGAGGAACAGGGCAGCGTGACGATCGAGGGCCATGCCGATAGCGACCGGGTCGGATCGCTGCAATTCCCCGATAATATGGCGCTGTCGCAGGCGCGGGCGGAGACTGTCGGCAAGCTGGTGCGCGTCGATCTCGGCGATCCGGGGCGTGTCATCACCAAGGGGCTGGGCGAGACGGTGCCGATCGTTTCCAACGATACTGCGGCAGGCAAATCGCAAAACCGACGTGTCGAAATCATCGTGCCGCGGAGGTATTGACGCGATGTGGGCGATGCGGCGCTTTTTCGGCAGGGTCTTCACCATCTTGTTCGGCAATTGGTGGGTGGTCACGATCGCCTGCGCGTTGCTGCTCGCGGCATTGCTGTCGCTCGGGTTGCCATTGTTCGTCGGCTGGATGCGACCGTTCTGGGTGCGCGTCGCCTTCGCGCTCGGTGTTTTCGCCTTGTGGGGGCTGGCGGTATTCTTGCGCCTTCGCCGGTCGCGCCGTGCCGCCGATGCGATCGCCGCCGAGCTCGCCGGGCCCAACGCTGCTGATGCCGAGGGCCGAGCGCTCGGGCAGCGCATGGCCGAGGCACTCGCCAAGCTAAAGGGCGCGGCGGGCAAGAAGCGCGACTATCTCTACAAGACGCCGTGGTACGTGATCATCGGCCCGCCGGGATCGGGCAAGACCACCGCGTTGCTCAATTCGGGCTTGCGCTTTCCGTTCGTCGAACAGGCGGTCAGCGGTGTCGGCGGCACGCGCAGCCTCGATTTCTGGTTTGCCGACGAAGCGGTGCTGGTCGATACGGCGGGCCGCTACACCACGCAGGATTCCGATCACACAGTCGATTCCGCCGGCTGGAACGCGTTTCTCGGGCTGCTCAAGCGGCATCGGCCGCTGCAGCCGATCAACGGTATCATGGTCGCGATAGGCGTGGACGAACTGATCCGCAGCGATTGCGCGAAGATCGATGCGCATGCCCGCGCGGTGCGCCGCCGGCTGGTCGAACTGCGCCGCACGCTGGAGGTCGCCGCCCCGGTCTATGTCGTGCTGACCAAGACCGATCTGCTCGCCGGCTTCGCCGAATATTTCGACGATTTGGATGTCGAGGGGCGCCGCGCCGTGCTCGGCAGCACGGTGACCTTTGCCGACGGCAAGGCCAATGCCGAGACGCTGGCGCGCGCGTTTGACGAGATGGCGCAGGCGATCGCCGACCGCCAGGCCAAGCGTCTGTTCGACGAGGTCGATCCACGTCGCCGCGCGCTGGTGCTCGGGCTGCCGGCGCAATTGCGCTCGCTCCGCGCCAGGCTGATGCGGTTCCTTGATGGCGCCTTCGTGTCGGGCGACGAGCCGGGCGGCGTGCTGCGCGGCTTTTACCTCACCAGTGGCGTGCAGCAGGGCACCCCACTCGACCGCATCATGGCCGGCATGGCCGAGGTCTACGACCAGCCGGCACAAAGCGCCGTGTCAGGCTGCGGCACCGGCGGCCGGGCGTATTTCCTCAACCGTCTGCTCGGCGAGGTGATGTTCCCCGAGGCGGGGCTCGTCACCACCGATCCCCGCGCCAAGGCCAGGATGCGCGGGCGGCTGATCGGCGCGCTAATCGCGATCGGCATCGTCACTGCCCTGGTGCTCGCGGCATGGGGCGTCAGCTACGTCCGCAACCGCAGCTTCCAGGACGATCTCGCCAAACAGACTGCGGCAGCCGAGGCGCAGTTCCGCGATGCCGGTGTCGATCTGCGTCAAGTGCGCGATGGCGATGCCGACCTGCGCGCCGCGCTGCCCGGGCTGGACGCCTTGCGTGCGTTGCCGCGCGGTTACGCCGCACGCACGTCGGGCGGCCCGCCGCTCGCCATTACGTTCGGCCTGTATCAATCTGGCCTCAGCCGTGAGGCGGAGGAAACGTATCGCGATGCGTTGCGCCGCGTTTTACTCCCCCGCCTGCTGCTTCGGCTGGAAATTTCGATGAAGGCCGACGGCGCCGATCCGATGGCGCTGTACGAGCCGCTAAAGGTCTATCTGATGCTCGGCCAGCAAGGCCCGCTCGATGCCAAGACGGTGCGCGCCTGGGTGACCAACGACTGGGCGACCGAAGTCTTCCCCGGCGCCGACAGCCAGGCCGAAAGAACGCGGCTGACGCGGCATCTCGATGCCCTGCTTGGCGATACCGACATGGCCAGCGTTTGGCCCAGGCGCAAGCCGCCGCTCGACGGTGCGTTGGTCACCCGCGCACGCGCTGCGGTGCAGACGCTGTCGCTCGCCGATCGCGCTTATGCCGTGCTACGCCAGAAGGCGGCCAGCGCCGGCGCGCCGTGGGAACTCGCCAACATCCTGTCGCAGGGCGATGCACTGGCGTTCGCAAATCCCGCCAAGATATTGTCCACGCGCATTCCCTATTTCTTCACCCGCGACGGCTATGAACGCGCCTATGTGGTCGGGCTCGCGACGGTGCAGCAGGATCTGAAGCGCGATCTGTGGGTGCTTGGTGGCGATGCCGATACCGGTGGCGTGCGCGAAGAGATGAGCAATGTCCGCCCGGGCGTCGCTGGCCTCTATGCCAAGGATTATATCTCCGCTTGGGAAGACGTGCTGAAATCGCTGCAGCCCGGCGCGTATTTCAAGGATCCGGTGGCATTCGGCGCCTTCACCAAGAGCCCGTCGCCGTTGAAGCGCGTGCTGCTCGAACTGCGCAAGAACACCTTGTTCGAAGGGGGCGCTAAGGCCGGTATCGCACGCGCCAAGCGCTATACGCTCAATCGCTCGCGCCTCGGTCGCTTCGCGCAGGAGGCAGGGCGCGATCGCGCGGCGGGAATCGACGCGGGCGAGGAGATCAGCGCCTATTTCCAGCCGTTGCAGGAATATGCCGGCGATGGCCGCGGTGCGGCGCCGGTCGATGAATTCGTCGCCTCGCTAAAGGCTGCAGGGCAGGCGGTAATGGCGGTGCAGTCGGTCGGCGGCGGCGGTGGCGCCGACGCGACGCAGGCGCAGATGGCGACGGCGATGGCCTCGGTCCGCGCGGCGGCGGCCGGCGCACCACCGCAACTGCACGATTTCGTCGCTGCGACGACCGGCGGCGGTGCCTCGGCGCAGGTTGGCGCGGCGACCGGCGCGGTGTCCGATTCCTATGCGCAGAGCGTGTTGCCACTATGTCGGGAGGTTGCCCAGGAGCACTACCCTTTCTTCGGTGCCGCCCCGGCGGACGCAGCGATGGTTGACGTGCTGCGGGTGTTCGGGATGAGCGGCATCATCGATAGCTTCGCGCAGACCCGGCTGAAGCCGTTGCTCGAAACGTCCGGCCCGGTCTGGCGCTGGCGCACCGACGATCCGATCGCCGCCGCGCTTAGTCCGTCGAGCCCGGAGGCCTTCGCCAAGGCCGGTGAACTTCGCGATCTGCTCGCCGCCGGCCTGCCGATCAAGGTGTCGATGGCGAGCTTCGGCAACGATGTCGGCATGGTCGAGGTGGCTAGCGGCGGGACGCGCTATCGCTTTACCCCCGCCACCAATGCCGCCAAATCGTTATTATGGTCGGCCAGTGGCTTGCCCGAGGCTTCGGTGGTGCTGTATCGCGCCGCCCCCCCCAGCACCGGCGGCGAACCCGTGCCCGGTCCGGAACTCGCCCGCTGGGTAGCCGAGGGGCCGTGGGCGCTGTTTCGCTTGATGGACAAGGCGGTCAAGCAGAACGCAGGCCCACAGTCGATGAAGGCGAGCTTCGGTAGCGGCACCAGCGGTGCCACGCTAATGATCGGCCTGCCCAGCGATCGTAATCCGTTCAGCCGCGGCGGCCTGTGGTCGTTCCGCTGCCCGAGCACGCTGTGAGCCGCGTCCTGCTATTCGGCAAGCTGCCCGCGCATGGCGATTTCGTCTCGCGTGGTTGGGCGCCATTGGCGCGCGATGCGCTGGACGACTGGCTGTCCGGGTCGCTGGCCGACGCGCGCGACGCGGCGGGCGCGACGTTCGACGAACGCTACGATCTTGCGCCGCCATGGCGTTGCCTCATACCAGCCAAGGGGGAACTGGCGGCCGGGGCACTTGCGGCATCGCAGGATGCCGCCGGTCGCCGCTATCCCGTGCTGCTGATGTTGCGCGGCGGTGGTGATCGGGCGGCCGCAGCCTGCGAGGCGCTGCTGTATGACGCGATCGCCGGCGGCTGGAGCGCAGATATGCTGGTCGAGCAGGCCGAGGCGCTCGCGGAGACGCCGCCGGAAACGACCGATCCACGCTGGTGGACACTCGGCGGAGAAGGCTTTGCCGCCGCCACGCTGCCCGGCGCGCACCCCGCCGGGCTGATGATGACGATGGTACAGGGCAGGGAGGCCGTGTCGTGAACGCGCCGCTCCGAATCGAGGCTGTCGTCGCCACGCATGTCGGCTTGGTTCGCAAGGCAAATGAGGACAGTTATTGCACGCGCGCGGCCGATGGCCTTTGGGTGGTGGCGGATGGGATGGGCGGCCATGCGCACGGCGATTGGGCATCGCGCATACTGGCCGATGAACTCGCTATCGCCGAATTGCCCGCCGAATTCGATGCCGCGTGCCACGCCATTGCCGGGGCGATCCACACTGGCAATGCGCGCATCTGGCGGGAGGCGCAGGCCCGTGGACAACAGATGGGTTCTACCGTCGCCGCCTTGTTCATTCGCGATCGGCGGTTCGGCGTGCTGTGGGTCGGGGACAGCCGGATCTACCTGTTCCGCGATGCCCGCCTGCATCAACTGACGCGTGATCATACGCAAGTGCAGGAAATGGTCGATCGTGGCCTGCTCCAGCCGCACGAGGCAGCGTCGCATCCGCGCGGCCATGTGCTGGCGCGCGCCGTCGGCGTGCAGGGCGTGCTGGAGGTCGATGTGGTGGTCGACGCGGTGGAGCCGGGCGACGTGTTCCTGTTGTGCAGCGATGGCCTGACGGGGCAGGTGCCAGATGTCGAACTCGCCGAATTGCTCGCCCAAGGCAGCGATCGACAGGCGACGCTTGATCGGTTGATCGCGCTGACCTTGGACCGCGGCGCGCCCGACAACGTCACGGCGCTGGTCGTCGGCGTGCAGGAAGCGACCTTGCTGTCCTTCGCGCTACCCGGATCGTTCGCGTGATCAGCGACGAAGACGATACCGGGCGCACGGTTTTCGTGCCCCGAACCGAACCTGAAAGCACAGCGTTCGAGCCCACCGGCGCCGTCCGCCCCTTGCCCGTTGCGGCGGCCAAGGGGATCAAGGTCGGGGATATCCTCAACCACATCTTCGAGGTGAAGCGCTTCATTGCCCGCGGTGGCATGGGCGAGGTTTTCGAGGGCGCGAATGCGATCACCGAGGAACGCGTCGCGATCAAGGTGATGCTGCCTGCGCTTGCCGCCGATGCCAATGTCATCTCGTTGTTCCGGCGCGAGGCCCGCACGCTCACCCGGCTGCATCACGAGGCGGTGGTGCAATACCGGGTGCTCGCGCAGGAACCGCAACTGGGTGTGCTCTACATCGTCACCGAATATATCGACGGCACCAACCTGGCCGACGTGCTCGGCACGCTGTCGCCCACGCCAGCCGAGCTTGCCGCGTTACTGCGCCGGCTCGCTTCCGGGCTGCAGGCGGCGCATGCGCTGGGCGCGATCCACCGTGATGTCTCGCCCGACAACGTCCTACTCGGCGGTAACGAACTGGCGCGCGCGAAGATCATTGATTTTGGCATCGCCAAGGACCTCGATCCCGGCACGGCGACGATCGTCGGTGACGGCTTTGCCGGAAAGCTCGGTTACGTCGCGCCGGAGCAACTCGGCGATTATAACCGACTGATTGGGCCGTGGACAGACGTCTATAGTTTGGCGCTAGTCATCCTGGCCGTGGCCAACGGCCGCGATGTCGGGCTGGGCGGTACGTTGGTGGATGCGGTCGACAAGCGCCGCGCCGGCCCCGATCTGTCCGCCGCGCCCGAAAACCTGCGCCCGCTGCTCGGTTGGATGACGCGTGCCGATCCCGATGCGCGGCTCGCCTCGATGGACGCTGTGCTGGCGGAACTGAATGCGATCGATCTGCCGCCACCGGTCGCGCTAATCCACCCAGCGTCGCGCTGGCTGCCGCTCGCCATCGTCGCAGGGCTCGTGCTGGTGATCGTCGCGGCAGTGGCGCTGTTTTTCTACGCCCGCGCGCCGACGCCGGGCAAAAGCGCACCCTTCGCTGCGGCGCCGCCGCGCGACCCGGTCGAGGTCGCTCGAAACGCGATCAGCTCTGCCTTGCCCTCGGTCAATTGCACGTGGCTCGGTATCGCCGACATCCAGCGCGGTGTGCGGCGCCCAAAGATCACTTTGACCGGTGTCGCTGGCAACCCTTCGATGGCGCAGGGCGAGATCAGCCATGCACTGGCATCGCAGGGCATCGCCGAGGCCGATCTCGATTTCTCCGACGTATCGCCGATCACCCAGGCGGGTTGTGCCGCGCTGGATGCATACCGCCAGATCAGGGCGCGCGACGGCAGTCGCCTCACAGTGGCGCAGCCGCGTTTCGAAATGCGCCGCCAGCCGCCGGGGTCGGCCTATCCCGGCACGACCGCGGCCACCGCAGTGGTCGTCATCGGCATCGCTGATCCGACCCGGGATTTTACGCTGGTCGGGCTGGAGCCCTCCGGCAAGATCGACATGGTCATCCCCAATCGTGCGGCGTTCAAAGCGCAGATCGCGGCATCGCGCAACGGCGTGCCGATCAACGATCTCGGCGGGGATCGCTATCGCCTGCAGATCGATCTGAATCACCAAGGCTGGTCCGGGCTGCTGCTGGTCAGCGGCAAGGGGCCGTTTGATGTCGCGGTGGTCGCCCCGCCGCTCGGCGAGCGCGATGCGACGTGGCGCGATCGGCTGGTCTCGCTCGCTGCCGACCGCGGCTGGCAGGCCGATATGGTATGGTTCAAATCGGTCGATGAGATTGCCGATTGATCCCTGTCGTCGCCAAAAAACCATTTCCCGGCGCGATGGACGGATCTACACGTGTCGTTTAGCGTACTTATTTCGTCGCTAAAGGGGCGATCTCATCCTGTGAGCTGGCCGTTTTTCGGTAATAAGGCGGTTTTTTGGGGAACGATGTCATGCCGCAAACAATCTCGCGCGGAAAAAGCGGACCTGTCGTCAGGGAGTTGCAGCAGAATTTGCGCCTCCGTGGTGCAACGCTCAAGCCCGACAGCGTGTTTGGCCCAGATACTGAAAAGGCGGTGCGCGCGTTCCAGACGAGCATGCGTCTGCCGTCCGATGGCATCGTCGGCCCCCGGACATGGAATGCGCTCCACGGTGCCGCTCACGCGGAGCGCAAAGTGCCCGACCGGCCGATCCAGCGCGATTGGTCGTTCGAAAAGATGCTGACCGATACCGGCGCCTGGCTGGAGGATCATAATCCGTTCGGTGGGCAGGCGGCGGCGTCCCGTGGCGGCGGCGCCCCGCGTCCCGGCGCGCCGGCTGCCCCACGGGCGCCGGCCACACCACTTACCCGCGCCGGCACGGCTGCCGCGCCCACGCTGGTGGTCGGCACCGACGGCGCTCGGTTCCTGCGGATCGGCTTCGATTCATATGACGGCCGCAGCTGGGTGATCAAAAATTTCGCTGATCTGCGCGGCAAGCAGGTCCGCGAATTCCGCAATGGCACATTCGCGATCAATCCCGCCGGCGCCGCCCGCTTCGGGATCAGCGAATGCGTCCATCTCGTAAAATATTTCGGCGTTCCCTATACCGGCACCTGGCGCCGCGGGCCGCAGGTCTGCCACTTCAAGCCCGGCGAGCTGCCGATCGGTACGGTGATCGCGACGATGCGCGACAACGTCTATCACAGCGATTATTCCGGCCGCTCGCATGTGGGCATCTATGTCGGTCATGACGATTACGCATCATACGTTGCGTCGCACAGCAAGACTGCCGGGGTGCGCATGTGCAACCAGTGGAACGGCCAGATCGTGCAAGACAGCACCAAAGCCTATGCGATCGATGCCAATGCGTATGGCGGCGTCTCGAAAAAGGCGTGGATGAGCAGCGGCGTATCCACCAATAACCGCAAGTCTTGGACCAAGGATGGCGAGGAATATTTCGTGGTGATGACCAAATGAACACGGCCTCGTCGATCGCCACCTTACTCGGTTTCGCGATGCTTTCGGCCTGCGGTAATTCGCCCCCGGAAACGACGGCGAACACCGCCGTGCAAATCGTCGCGCCCGCCGTCGATGTTCGGACCGGCAACGTCACCATGCCCGCCGCCGCCACCGCAGCAACGACGCCATCGGCCGAAAAGGCCGGCGATCTGGCGCATTGCCCATCGACAATCGGCGCGCCTGGTGCGATCCCTGCCGGCGCGCGTCGTCTGGGCAACGCCAATGAGCGCGATCTGCCGCTGACCGACGCCTCGATCGCAACCATCGCGCCTGCAGATTACGACCCCGAACTCGGCAACCTCGCCGAATCCGAGGCCGATGAGGTCGACGGCGACGCCCGCATTGTCGGCGCCAGCTTCAGCTACGCGCCCAGCCTGCCGGCGGTGTCGCTGGTATGCCGGTACGGCAAGTCCGTCCTGCCGCTGTCCGGCGAGGCGATGCTGCTGATCCCGCTCAAGCCGAAATGGGCGCAGTGCCGCTTCATCGCCGCAACCAGCGGCGCTGTTGCGTCGATGACCTGCCGCCCGATACGTCCTATTAAATGAAAAAAAGCCGTGACCAAGCAGTGTTAGACCTAAAGTACCGAACGTGAGGGCGGGTGGGTAGGCTAGGCCAATGGCGATGCACGAACTAGCGAAGCCAATCCCTCGCCGCTATCCCGCCAACAAGGACGCGATCGGCATTGACATCATCGGCGGAACCACCTCGGTGCAGAAAGATGATTATCTCGGATACGAAGCGGTAACGGGACCACAGAATACCTCATTGCGGCGGCTGATTGAGGAATTGAGACAAGCGTTCAAGGTGCCTGTTTCGGAGGTATTCCGCCATCCTGAAGTTTCCCGAAAGGATCCACACGAGGCGGAGTCCGCAAAATGATAAAATATCTGGCCACATGGCTTCTGTTGGTGCTTTGGGTACCTAGCCCGGCATTGGCCCGTCTATAGATTCCCTGCGGATAAGGTAAAAGTCACAGAATCCTGTCGATGGTCACCTAATCGTTATGGAACAGATATTCATCGACACTGCTCCCGCTTTAAGCCTACGAATGCAGGAGGTGAAGCGCTGGTTTTTTCGAGCCCGCACAATCACCAAGTTCTTTTTGGCTCGATCAGGCCGAGTGGACTCAATTCAGTGCCAGCGGCAGCGTCCTGTCGCGCGGCCGAACCTACAAGTGGTCCTTGGATTAGTCCGGGCGCGGTAGCGTTTCCTGACTAGGGTAGGAGGATTTATATCTTTTGGGGCCTGAGTTAGCCTTCCGTTCAACATCTGACTGACGCCCGTCAACCACGCTTGCGGCCGCGGCTAATTATGCAATGCGGCGCGTATCGACGAGCCGCGTGTTTTCATCTGCGCTGTCGGCTAGCACTGACTTTGAAAATCCGCTGACATTGGCTTCGACAACTGACAAAGCTAGCGGCGTGCCCGCGACGAAGCGGAAGCAGGTGTGATCGGACAACAATATCCGTTCTGGTGCAATCTCTCCAAGCATTGAGCTATTATCAATCTCCGCATTTCAGTTAATGTCCGACCGCGCGGAATATATCGTGCGATTTCAGAACTGAGCGCTATCGTGCCGGTTGTCGGGGGGCAGGGTAAATGGCGGACGAGAGTGACGAACAATATTTCGCAAGGCGCGCACTTCAGGAACTCGGTATAGCGGCTGCCGCTAATGATCCGGCCGTCAAAGCTATACACCTCAACCTTGCCGCTCGATATGCGACCCTTCGGGAACAATCGGTAGCTCCTCACGGCCCTAACTATTGCAGCTCGCAATGATGAGCTTGTCCTTAGAACCCGCAAAAGCTGATCCGGCGATTGCAGCGCAGTGCAAGGGGCGGATGAAGGATCAGGGCGCGGACATGGTGGCAAAATGTGACGAAGCCACCTTCGCGACAGCCATGACGACAACGGATACCAATGAAGCGGCGCGCGCGATCAGCGCCTCGAACAACAGCGCGATCGATAGCAACACCTCGCGATGTTTCTGATCGGTTTCGGGCTTGTATTCGCGGCGTTTGGCGGCTTTATCCTCTGGAAGAAAAGCGCGGATGTGCGACGTAACGAAATGACTAAGTCTGTGCCAGATCGCTATCCAGGTAATTCAGATAGTCTTGGAATTGAACTGGTCGGAAAGTCTTTTCCTGGGCCAACGCCAAAAGCCGATAGAAATTACGAATCGGTTACTCCAGCGCAAAATGCTTCACTCACTTGGCTGGTAGACGGCTTAACACGCGTGATGAATATTAAACGGACAGAGATATTCCGTCATCCCACGGTATCGCAGAAGACTCCTTCGGAGGCATCGACGGCAAGATGGTAAGACAGCTTTTAACGACAGCCATAGGAATGGCGGTCATCGGCAGCGGGCTAATTGCGCCTGCAAATGCAACCAGAAAGGGGATGGTTGTCACCATTACCGAAAACGGTGCTCGTTCGAACAGTGTCAGCGGTAATGAGACGCCAGCGTTGTGTTCCACATTCAGTCTGACAAAGCGTGATGTTGAGCAGTTTTTCAAGCAGTCGAAACGCGTGACAGCTCGCGATTACAATCACGATCTGGAGATGTCGCGCTGCTACGCAGCAGGCCGGGTTTTGTACCCGAACGGCTCTCGCGGTCGCTGGTGGATCGACATGGAACGTCGCGGTCTACTGATCCTCAACAACGGGCAGAGGATCCATTATTATTGCCGCGCTTGCACGTCGTCCCGTTTCGACGTGCCGTATGATCCTGCGATCGACGGGTAATCGAAGGTGACGAGGTTCGACCCGGACGGCGGCCAGCAGGCATACAGATCACAGCTTAGGGTTGTTTAGCGTAGGATGATCGCCTTGCCCTCAACCAGACAGGGTCGTTCTTGGACCAGCGTTTGAAGTTGGTTATCATCGACTGAACCGCAGGACCTGGCTGATGGCCCAAGTGGTCCATCTCGATCGCCGTATCTCTGATCCATTGCTCCGCCTCGGGAATGTCAGGCAGGCCCGACGTGCGGACCAGTACGAACGGCCTGAAGTGGTCTTTGATCAGGATCATGAACTCATCGTAGATCGGCGCGTATCGATCGCCGATGCCCTCCAACATGACGGAGCGACGTTCGCGAAGGCGGGTCAAAGCCGCCTCCACGCTGGTGATCAGATAGGGATATCTGGTTTCGGCCGAATAGCCGCTATCCTCCACAAAGCTTTCACGTTCCCCTTCGGTATCGCCTGCATCGAAATCGTCAATCAGGCGGGCATGCGCAATGTCTCCTTGCGAAAACAGACACCACCACAGCAAGGGAATGCCGTTCTTCGACTCCAGCTCCAGGCCCGGCGCTTCCCAAAAGGTTTTCCACTCTCCGGATGCGCCGTCGGGCATTCCCGGTCGGTCCGATGCGTTTAGAAACGTGCAATGGGCCACTGGCCGCCTTTCTCAGGGTTCGTATTGTAATAACACGCTCGTACCTGCTCGTTTCCCATTACGGCAACCACACCACATAGGGGACCGGTGAGAGAAGGCCCAAAACGTACGCTAAGGCGGTACGATGATTGCTTTGCTCAGCGTGTGCCGAACGGTAGTTCTCGCCCTGGCAGGTAGACCGAGACGGCCCGTTGACCCACCGTCGGTCAGCAGCGTTCCAGTGGTCGAGCATTGGGTCCAGTCGAGCCGCTCCAGCAGTCCTGCTGGGTCACTCCCTTCGCCTTAGCGAAGCGTTGCGCCGCGATGCGCGGCTGACCTTGAAGGATTGCGGCATGGACAACCCGGCCGACGCGAGCATAGCCGCCAGCCCGACCGGGCAAGCAGCTTCGTTACCATCGCGCCGTCTCCGCCTCGTGGGGATCTTTGTATGATGCCTGACCGCCGCCATGCTGTCACTGCTCGGCGATCAGGTTGACTGCCGTAACGACGACTTCGCTGACTATGCCTCGCGCACGACAACGCTGCGCGAGGCACAGTGGTGAGATCGAAGCATATGCATCGGAAATAACGACACGGAACGCCGTCACGCCATTTCGATGACACCTTGGCCTTCAACATCGACAAAATTCAGCGTCGCCACAAACCTTGGGTGTCAGAAATCCAGCGCGGATTAGACAGATGCGACCGAGCCGGGAATGATGTTTTAAGGCACCCGCGCCACGCAAGATCGAACCCGTGGACGCCAGCTATGACGTACTCCAACGTGTCTGGACGTTTGTGGGGCTGACTGTGGGGCTGAAATCGGTAATAATTTATTTTCTATTGTATTTCAATGCGTTAATAAATAATTTCGCTTGCCTCCGTCTCCGCCAAGTGCTAGGTTACGATTTAAATCAATAACTTAATGGATATGGTGTCGAACCGTCTCTCGATATCGTCGGAATGCGTTGGTCGCTCCGATGCGGAAGAGGCTGCTAATCTGCTTTCGGTGTGGGATGTTCGACGTCGGGCGAGGTCATGGCGAAGCGCTTGGACAGGCCGTGATAGAGACGTTCCTTGCACACAAGTTGCGCCGCGAAGTCCGCCACAAGCGCGGATGCCAGTAGGGGCATCATGAGACCGCGGCTGGCGGTAGTCTCAGAAATGATGATGACCGCTGTCAGCGGCGCCCGCACCACTCCGGTGAAATAGGCGACCATGCCGAGCAGCACGACGGCGCCGGGCGGATAGGCTGGGAAGATACTGCGGAGCATGTCGCCGATCCCGGCTCCAACCGAGAGCGATGGCGCGAAAATGCCGCCGGGCAAACCCGACACCGCGGTCGCCAGCGTCGACAGGAACTTTGCTGCGCCGAACCACATCGGGACGTCCGAGCCGGCGATGATCGCGTTCGCGGTACGGTAGCCCGTCCCCCATGTGAGACCGGTGGCGACGCCGACGCAGGCGACGATCGCGCCGCAAATCCCGGCGAACGCATAGGGTCGCGCGCGCAGCCATGCCACGGGCGCATAGGCGGTCGATCCAAAGCCAAGCATCGCGCGTGAAAAAAGCCCGCCCGCGGCACCGCCAAGCATGCCGGCCACGGGCGCCGCGACCAATGCCTGCTGGACGCCCAAGGTCTGCCGCATCGCCCCGAAGTAGATATAGTCGCCTGCCAGCCCGAGGCTGACCATGCCCGCAATCAGAACAGCCGCCATGACCAGGAGCGTCATGCGCTGCTCATAAGCAGCCGCCAGTTCCTCGATCGCGAAGGCCACTCCGGCGAGCGGGGTATTGAAGGCGGCGGCCACGCCTGCCGCTCCTCCCGCGATAAAAACCGATGCGCGCAACGGGATCGCCAGCAATCGGTGCGCGTAGCCCATGATTGACGCGGCAACCTGGACGGTCGGGCCTTCACGCCCGACCGATGCGCCGACAAACAGGGCCACCACAGTCAGGAACAGTTTCACGATCACCGTCCGTGCGGATACGAGCGCGGTCATGCCGCGCTCTGGATCGCGGGAGGCCGCGATGACCTGTGGAATACCTGAGCCGCTGGCGGCCGGCGCGAAAACCCTCGTTAGCCAGACGATGCCGACGAACCCGGTCGGCGTCGCGACTAACGGCGCCCACCACCAGCGGCCCTGAACGCGCAGAAACACCTCGCCTGCCCAGTCTGCCATCCGCGCGAAGAAGAGCGCGACGAGCCCAATCAGGATCGCCCCACCTAATATGGCGATACGCCGCCTCCAGATTTCAGCCTCTGGTCCGTGTTGACGCAGCAGCTCGCGGACGCGGCGGAGGTTGAGATTACGCAGGCGCATGCTCAGCCTTCCGCTGGCGCGCCGACGAACACCGCGACCAGGCAGATTATCCCAACCACAAGGAAACCGGCCGTCCGCGCCGCAGTGCTGACCCCGGTGCGGCGAGCTACGGTCAGCGCCAGCGCGCATTGCAGCGCATAGAAAAGCGCAAAGGCACGCGAGGAAATCGCAACCACCTGAAATGGGTCGGTCAGCCAGACAACGCCGACCGCCAATGCACCGGCCAGCGCAAAGGCCGCTTGAACGCTGAGCTTGCGCCGAGTGACTTCGCTCATCAGGCCACCGGACCCGATCGAATCTGCGACCGCCGCGCTCAATTGGCTCGACAATGCTCCTACGAGCACGAAGATGCCCAGCGCCGGCGCTACCAGCGTCATGATGTCGAGAATTCCCGCCACACCCTCTGACTCGGCCGCTCTTTCAAGGAACGGTGTGAGGAGCGCGAGAAAGGCGAGATAGATCACGGCGGCGATCCACTGGGCATGACGCATCGTGCGGATACGCAGCTCTTGCGAATACGCATGGCCGAGATAACGCGACGTCTCGAATCCCTGTACGGTGATGACAAGCCCGAGCAGCAACGGGATACTGCCCCAGGAAACTTTTGCCGGCGGCAGGGGATCGGCGGCGTTGTTGGTGAGCCACCAGCAGGCGAGCCCTGCGAGCAGGCCGGCAATGATCCCGATCTTCAGCGACACCGTGCCGTGGGCGAGGTGCTCGACGCGGCGCAGACCATTACCGAATGCGAGCGCGATGATGGCAAGCACGATCACCGTGACAATGCCGTTCGAGGCGAGCACGTGCCAGTTGTCGGCAATACCGATCGGCTTGAGCAGGAACTCGGCGAGGAGCTTCAGATAATAAGCAACCGAGATCGCATAGGCGAGTGCGAGCACGCCTTGGGTCACCCGTGCCAGCCAGCTGACAGGATCGTTGAAGCCGGCCTTTGCGAGATAGTTTTCGACATGGATGATGTTGAAGCGGATCACCGCGCCAGCCGCATAGGCGATGAGCAGCAACGCTGCCTCGGCAATGATTGCCGCGCGTCCGAACTCGCGTGCGAGGATCGGACCGCAAATCAGGAAGCCGCTGCCAATGATCGAGGCAAGTGGCGTCACCGTTGCCCGCCAGCTTTCGGATCGCGCAAAGCGCCCGAAAGTTAGAAACAGAGTGACGAGGATTGCACAGACAAGCGCAACGACTGTTATCAGCATGGGCTCACTTCCGGTTCGGGTGCGACAAACGGTTCGCGAAGCGGAGCACGGAAGCCGACGTCTTCACACTAACGCCGTAAGCGCCTGATAGGAACCGCGCCGATGCATTTAGCGATACAGCCAGCCTAGAGTCACGGCTGACGTCGCGATCACGATAACCACGAGGATGGCACCCATGCGCGCGTAATCGGTGAACTTGTAGCCGCCAGGTCCCATCACCAGAAGATTGTTCTGGTGACCGATCGGGGTGAGGAAATCCGAAGAGGCGCCGATCAAAACAGCAAGCAATGCGGCATCGGGGCTGACATGGAGCAGGCCAGCAACGTCGATCGCGAGCGGCCCCATGATGACAGCGGTCGCGATATTGTTGAGAAAGATCGAAAGCAGCATGGTCACTGCGCACAGCGCCGCGAGGACGACCATCAACGGTTGCCCCGCCAATCCCTCGCCGAGCCAATGGGCAGCGATGTCGGCCGCGCCGCTGTCGTTGAAGCTTTGGCCCACGGGTATCATAGCAGCCAGCAGGATGACGACAGTCCAGTCGATCGAGCGGTAGACCTCCTCTGCCGGCAGGAGTCGTCCGGCCGCCAGCAGAGCCGCTGCGCCAACGAATGCGATAGCCGGTGAGAGCCCGCCAATGACGATACTCGCAATGGCGCACCCGAAAATCGCAAGGATGATCGCCGCGTTGCGGGCCGCGACCGGCACCGGATCGAGCCGATCGATCTCCAGCAATCGCGCGCTCCCGATAAATCGCGCCAGATCGCCCTGTGCGCCGCGTAGATAAAGTTGATCGCCCGCGCGAATGCGCATGCGGACCAGCGGCTGTTTTTCGCGGGCGACCCTCGGCCCGACAGCTACGACCTCCAGTCGATCTTCGCTTTGGGTTCGAACTTCGTCGTAGCCAAGGCCGATCAACAACGATCCATGCGCTACCACGACCCGTGCCGTGACGGCATCCGGCGAGCCATCGAGGCGCGCTGCGGTTTCGAGACCAACGGCCTTGGCGACAGTCCATTGGTTGGCGCGCGACAGGACAAGTAACCGGTCACCTGCTGCAAACAGCTTGGGAGCGGAAGGTGCGTGCTCGCCGCCACGAAAATGCGCGAGCGTCCTTGCCTTAGCCGCGAGCAGTCCAAGACGAAGCCCTTCGTTCGAAGGTATCGCAGACGGCATTGTCAGTTCGAACACGCGCCATGGTGGACGCTTGCGCTGTTCTGCGTTCTCGCGGATCGGAAGCAGGCGCCAGCCAGCCCAAACCAGATAGATGAGGCCCAGCACCGACACTGCAACGCCGACCGGCGTCATGGTGAAGAAACCAAATGGGGCCCCAAGCTCTGTTTCGCGTACCGACGACAAGATCAGATTGGCGGGCGTGCCGATTAGCGTCGTCATCCCACCAAGAATGGTTGCGAAAGCGAGCGGCATCAGCGTCACCGTCGGCGGCAACTTCGCGTCACGCGCGATCTCAGTCGCGATCGGCATAGTGATGACCAGCGCGGCGATGTTGTTCATGAAGGCGGACAGCAGCATCGCAACCGCCAGCAGCGCGGCCAACCGAAACAGGAATCCGGCCCGTTGCGGGATAACGATCTTGGCCACTACCGAGGCAATGCCGGACAGTTCGACCGCGCGCCCGACGACGAGGATGGCGGCGACTGCCAGCACGGCGGGATCGGCAAAGCCGGCAAACGCCTTGGCAGGTGTCACCAGACCAGCGAGCAGGCAAGCGAACAGCGCAATGATTGCGACAAGGTCGTGCCGCACTTTCTCGCTGACAAACAGGATGAGTGCGCCGCCAAGGATCAGTGCACTGAGCGCCGCGCTGCTCATTGAGTCTGCGCCCGTGCGCTGACCCGCTTGAGCACACGTTCGATACTTCCGCCCTGGACGATCACCGAGAACAGCACGACCATGTAGGTCGCGGCGAGCAGGCTCGGCCGAGCAGCCTCGCTGGCCAACCCCAGCGCCAGCGCGATCGAGATGCCGCCGCGCAGCCCGCCCCATATTAGCGTCACCGGCGCCAGCGGCCCCAGGTTCAGGAAGGGACGCATCGCTGTAAGCGGCAGCATTACCGAAATCACCCGCGCCAGCAGCGCGAGCGGAATCGCGAGCGCGCCGAGAACGAGCAGTCGTGGGTCGGCCGGAATTGTGACGACCTCAAGGCCGATCAGCAGGAACAATACCGCGTTCAGAATATCGTCGATCAGCGCCCAGAATTTCAGCACATAGTCGCGCGTGACGTCGCTCATCGCATAAGCGACTCCGGCATTGCCGATCAGTAACCCAGCTACCGCCATCGCCACCGGGCCGCTGACATGCAGCCAGCTCGCAACCGCATAGCCCCCCATGACGACCGCCAGGCTGATCATCACCTCGACCTTATAATCGTCGATCGACCGCATCGCGCGGAAAGCGATCCAGCCGATGACCAGGCCGAGCAGGATGCCACCGCCTGCTTCCCGCAGGAAGAGATGCCCGGCATGGGCGAGCGAAAATGGTTGGCCCGACGTCGCGGTTACCAGCAGGATAGCAAACACGACTACGCCAACACCATCGTTGAACAGGCTCTCGCCCGCCACCGTCGCCTCCAGAGTCGGCGACACCTTCACGCGCGTCAGCACCCCCATCACGGAGACCGGGTCGGTCGGGCTGATCAGCGCGCCGAAAACAAGGCACCAGATCGCGGGAATATCCAGGCCCAGCAGCGAGCTGAGTAGGTAGAAGCCCCCCCCGACCAGTGCGGTGGAGATCAGAACGCCGATCGTGCTCAACACCAGGATGGGCCATCGCCCCCGCCGCATCTCCGTCCAATCGACATGGAGTGCGCCAGCGAACAACAGGAAGGACAGCATTCCATCCATCAGCGTCGTGTGGAAATCGATACCGGCAATAAAGCGCCTGACATCCGCGCCAAACGAGCTGCCGGGCAAGGCGCTGTCCAGCCCAACGACAATCAACGAGGCAACCGCGCCCATAACGGTGAGGCCGACCGACGGCGGCAGCTTGAGGAAGCGGTGGTTCACATAGCCGAGCAATGCCGCGAGTACGATCAGGATCGCGGCAGCGTCGAAAGGCGACAATGCGATGCCGACGATCATGGAGCAACACCTTGTTGAGCGCCTGCCAGGCGGAAGGACTGACCTTCGACTGGTGCTGCAATGGTCTCGATCCCTTGATTGCGCAGTACAGCTGCGATCGCCATTCCGCGACGTTGCGCAAGGGTCGGTTTCTCAGGTGTCGTTTGCGACAGGCCGGGTACACGCAGGGCCAGAATATTCCACCGATGCGCCGCCCAGGCGGAGGTCAGGACCGCCTCGCGCGCGGTCGAATCGAGGGTGTCGGCATCGTCGGCAAAGCTGATCAGCGGCAAGGGGGCCTGCGGCGGCGTGATGGCTATGTCCCATCCCTCGACCTGCGCGCCAGATCGCTGCTCCAGCGCACGGTACGTCGCGACAGTGGCGCCGGCCAGCGGTGCGGCGATTGCGCTTGCCCGGCGATGGTCCCGGTCAATCGTCACCGCCTCGGGCGCGATGCCGGCGGCAAGGCCTAGCATGCGCGTCATCGCTGAAATCTGCGCAGTCTCGGCGGCTGCGGCTTCGCCAGCTTGGCGGAGTTCCTCGCGCTGGGCGTCGATCGCGCCGGCGCCGGCCTCCAGCAATATCTGATCGAGACGCAGACGAATGGGTTGGCCAAGGTGCTTTTCTAGATTTTGCTGGAGCGCCGCCGAGCGCTGCATGTTGGCGCGCGGTGTGATCACGACCGAGCGAACGGTGATCGGGCTGGCATCGAAATCAACCTCAAGCTGCGTAACGCGCGCATCCGCACCGAAACGGTCGGACAGATAAGATCTCACTTGGGTGACCGTGACGGCTTCGGTCGCGATCTGCTTCAAAGAGAAACCCAGCGGGATCGCCATCCCGATGAAGACCAGCGACAGGACTACGGTCTGCGTCCAGCTCTGCTGGCTGGAGAGATAGTGACCGAACCCGTAATAACGGGCCATGACTGTCGCAGAAAGAGCGATCGTGACGAAATTAGTGACGAACAGCGCGAACGCGCCGCCCAGAACTGGAAGGTTCCAGGTTGCAAGGCCAAAGCCAACAACCGCTAAGGGCGGCATAAGGGCGGTCGCGATGGCGACGCCCACGATGGTCTCGCCACGCCCACGGATGATGGCGAAGGTGCCTGCCAGCGCCGCGAAAAGAGCCACCGCGAGATCGAACAGGTTCGGCCGCGTGCGCGCGATAATCTCGCTGGTCGGCGCCTGCAATGGCGACAGCATCACGATGAGCGCGGTGAACGCAATCGCGGCAACCGCACCAACCGCGAGAGCGATGACAGCGCGGCGCATTTCGCTGAAATCGAACAGGGCCAAGCTGAACCCAAGGCCGAGGATCGGGTTCATGAGAGGCGAGATCAGCATGGCGCCGATAACGACTGCAGGTGACGAGAGCAGCAGGCCAAGCACCGCTATGCCGGCAGACATCATCGTCATGAAGGCGTAGCGCGGCGACCAGCCACTTTCGTCGACAATGCGCTCCATCACCTGGGCATGATCGACGCTCCCGACGACATTGCGCCGCCACCAACGATAGACAGGGACATGATCGAGGCGTTCCTGTGCGGAATCCCAGAGGCCGCTTGGTGTGTCTTCAACTGCCATACGGCCTCCCGGACTGCGTAGCAGTCGCAACAATCATGCTAGCCTGCTCAGTACAACTGGACGGGATCGGTTCACTAATAGTGCCGCGTCGCCAACCGACCAAGCCAAACCGATCCGTACGGACAGCTCGTTCAAAAAATGATGTACCGATCGGCAAATTCGCCTCGAGGAGGCGAGATGGACGAGGACAACCTGCCGCCCGACAGCAAGCTCCCCCGCTCCAAGCAGCGCTGTGCGAGCGAAAGCAAGTTCATCACCGAAAAGATCGCCCGTTTCTGAGATGAACGCCTGTGCCGGGCATTGATCGACGATCCGGCTGATCAGCGCAATATCGACGATTGGGCGAACGTCGCCGGTATGGGCCGGCGAACCTTTACGCGGCTGTTCAAGGGCGAGACTGGGGCCGGCTTCGCGGCATGGCGGCAACAGGTTCGATTGATGGCGGCACTGTCGCGACTGGCGTTAGGACAGCCGATCACGACCGTTGCGTTCGATGTCGGTTATGAAAGCGCGAGCGCGTTCACCGCCATGTTTCACCGCGCCTTCGGGCAGCCGCCCAGCGCTTACGTGACCAAGCCCGGTCGGAGCGGGCGCGACGGCAGCAGCATCGCGGCCTGATCGCACAAGCCTTGTACCCGAAGTCGATACCGGGACGCGGCTCATTCGCCTATCACCGTCGCGCATGACGGTCGCGCCGAATCCCACACCGAAGCCGCGCCGCGCGGTCGCCCGCGCGGCATGAGCTCATCAGCGCCTCGGCGCCTGTGGTGCCCGAGATATCCCTGTTGATGGGCCAGTCGAATATGTCGGGGTGCGGCGTATTGGTGCGATTGCCGCAAACGTGGCGGTCGCCCGACGCCGAGATCACGCTGCTTGGCAACGACGGACGGTGGCGACTGGGCGACCGGGCCGCTAGACTAATTTAACTTCCGTTCGACCGCCTCCGCAGCAGAAGATAGGCGGCGGGTACGACGAGCATGGAGAGCAACGGAGCGGTCAGCATGCCGCCGATCATCGGGGCGGCGATCCGGCTCATCACTTCGGCACCGACCCCGTGCCCGATCAGGATCGGAAACAGGCCGGCCAGGATGACCGCGACCGTCATCGCCTTGGGGCGCACGCGCAGCAGCGCACCCTCGCGGATCGCTTCCTCCGTTTGCGCGGGGGAAGGCGCCGCACCCCGCGCGGCGAGCGCCTGTTTCAGGTAGATCAGCATCACCACCCCGAATTCGGCGGAGACGCCGGCCAGCGCGATAAACCCGACCCCGGTTGCCACCGACTGGTTGTACCCAAGCAGATAGAGCGCCCAGATCCCGCCCGTAAGGGCGAACGGCAGCGTGCCCATGATCAGCGCCGCCTCGTCGAGCCGCCGGAACGTGGCGTAGAGAAGCAGGAAGATGATCAGCAGCGTCGCCGGGACGACCAGTTTCAGCCGTTCGGCCGCGCGCTCCAGATATTCGAACTGGCCGGTATAGGCGATGCTCACTCCGGGCGAAAGTTGTACGCCCTGCGCGACCGCCTTCTGGATGTCGCCGACGACAGAGGACAGTGCCCGGCCGCGAGTATCGACATAGACCCAAGTGGTCGGCCGCCCATTCTCGCTGCGAAGCATTGGCGGACCCTCGGTCACCCGGACATCGGCGACAGTGCCGAGCGTGATCTGCTGAAGCGATGGGGTCAGCACCGGCAGGTTGCGCAAGCCAGCGACGCTATCGCGTAGTTCGCGGGGATAGCGCACGCTGATCGGATAACGGGCGAGGCCCTCGACCGTCTGGCCGACCGTCTCTCCGCCGATCGCCCCTGACACCACGTTCTGCACATCGGCGATGTTGAGACCGTAGCGGGCGGCCGCTGCGCGATCGATGGTCACATCGATATAGCGCCCGCCGGTCAGTCGCTCGGCAAAGGCCGAACTGACCCCCGGCACGACCTTCGCCACACGCTCGACATCGCGCGCCACGCGATCGAGCTCGACAAGGTCCGAGCCCGAAACCTTTACTCCGATTGGGCTCTTGATACCGGTCGCGAGCATGTCGATCCGGTTGCGGATCGGCGGCACCCAGACATTGGCGAGGCCCGGCAGCTTCACTGTCCGGTCGAGCTCCTCCACCAGCTTCGCCGGCGTCATGCCCGGACGCCACTGGTCACGCGGCTTGAAGCGGATTGTGGTCTCGAACATCTCGAGAGGTGCGGGATCGGTCGCGGTCTCGGCGCGGCCGGCCTTGCCGAACACCGTGTCGACCTCGGGCACGGTCTTGATCAACCGGTCGGTCTGCTGAAGCAGCCGCGACGCCTGCGCGGTCGAAATGCCGGGCAACGCCGAGGGCATATAGAGCAGGTCGCCCTCGTCCATCGCCGGCATGAACTCGCCGCCGAGCTGGCTGAGCGGCCAGGCCGTGGTCGCGAAGATCAGAGCTGCGATCACCAGGGTCGCTTTCGGCCTCCGCATCACCCAGTTGAGCGCCGGCCGATATAGCGCGGTCAGCCAGCGGTTTATCGGGTTCGCGCTCTCGGCCGGGATGCGGCCCCGGATCAGCCAGCCCATCAGCACCGGGACCAAGGTCACCGACAGGAGCGCCGCCCCCGCCATCGCATAGGTCTTGGTGAAGGCCAGCGGCGCGAACAAGCGGCCCTCTTGTCCTTGCAGACTGAACACCGGGATGAACGAAAAGGTGATGATGAGCAGGCTGAGGAACAGCGCCGGGCCGACCTCGCTCGCCGCTGTCGTGATCACGCGCCAGCGTTCCTCGCCGGCGAGCGTCTCGCCCGGATGATCGTGCGCCCAGCGTTCGAGATGCTTGTGGGCGTTCTCGATCATCACGACCGCCGCATCGACCATCGCGCCAATCGCGATCGCGATGCCGCCGAGCGACATGATGTTGGCGTTGACCCCCTGAAACCGCATCACCAGGAACGCGATCAGCACGCCGATAGGGAGTGTCAGGATCGCGACCAGCGCCGAGCGCGCGTGCCAGAGGAACAAGGCGCAGACGATCGCGACAACCAGGAACTCTTCGAGCAATTTGCCCTGAAGGTTCTCGACCGCCGCATCGATCAGCGCCGACCGGTCATAGGTCGTCACGACTTCCACGCCTGGTGGCAGGCTGTGCTGCAGCTCGGCGAGCTTCGCCTTCACCGCGCCGATCGTCTCGCGAGCATTCTTGCCGGACCTGAGGATGATGACCCCGCCCGCAACCTCGCCCTGGCCATTCAGCTCGGCGACACCGCGTCGCATCTCCGGACTAACCTGAATCGTGGCGACATCGCCGAGCATGACGGGCACGCCACCAGAGACGGTCTTCAGCGGCACGCTCCGGAAATCGTCGAGTGTCTTCAGATAGCCGCTGGCGCGTACGGTGTATTCCGCCTCGCCCATCTCGACGACCGAGCCGCCCGCTTCCTGATTGGCGCGCTTGAGCGCATCGACCACGACGGATTGCGGAATGCCGTAGGAGACCAGCTTCGCCGGATCGAGCACGACCTGATATTCGCGCACCATGCCACCGATCGCGGCGACCTCGGCCACGCCCGGCACGCTCTTCAGCTCGTAGCGCAGGAACCAGTCCTGGATCGAGCGTAGCTGGGAAAGGTCGTGCCGCCCGGTCCTGTCGACCAGCGCATATTCATAGACCCAGCCGACTCCGGTCGCGTCAGGCCCCAGTGATGCGGTCGCGCCGGGCGGCAAGCGAGCCTGAATCTGCGAAAGATATTCGAGGACGCGGGAGCGGGCCCAGTAGAGATCCGTGCCGTCCTCGAACAGCACATAGACATAGCTGTCGCCCGTGAACGAATAACCCCGCACCACCCGTGCGCCCGGCACCGACAGCATGGTCGTCGCCAGCGGATAGGTGATCTGATTCTCGACCAGCTGGGGCGCCTGGCCCGGATAGCTGGTGCGGATGATGACCTGGACATCGGACAGGTCGGGCAAGGCGTCGATCGGGGTCGACCGCACCGCAAGCACGCCCGCGACGACCAGCACCAGCGACGCGATCAGGACGAGCACGCGCGCCCGAACGGACATTCTAATGACCGCGGCGATCATCGCCGCTGGTCCTTGGGCGTCATCGGGGGCCCCTCAAGGGGCTTCGCATCGATGCCGCCGAGGCTCGCCTCGGAATCGAGCAGAAACTGGCCCGAAGCGACCACCTTCTGGCCCTCGGTAAGCCCGGCCAGGATTTCGGTCCTCCCTCCTCCTTCCCGGCCAAGCCTGACCTCGACCGGCCTGTAGCGGCCACCCGGGCCGGCGACCATCACAAGGTCACGCTTGCCGGTGCGGATCACCGCCTCGCTCGGCACTAACAACCCCGAACCGCCTTCGCCGCCGAGATGGACCGTCGCGAACATGCCCGGCCTCAGCCGGCCGCCGCGATTGGGAAGTTCGATCCGCACCGTCAGCGTGCGGCTCTCGGCCTGTGCGGTCGGCAGGATCGCGACCACGCGGCCGGTGACAGTCTCGCCGGGCAGTGCGGTCAGCTCCGCGCGGACCGGCCGGCCGACCCGAACCAAAGCGGCCTGCGCTTCGGGCACGGCGGCGTTGAGCCACACGGTACCAAGCCCCGATACCTGCGCCAGCGTCTGACCGGCCGAGAGCGTCATGCCGGCGCGCACGTCGAGCGTCTGAATCACGCCGCCGATCGGGCTTCGGATCGTCGTCATGCCCCCACCGCCGGTGCCGCGCGCGCCGAGCAGCCGGAGCCGCTCGCGCGAGGCGGCGATCAACGCCGCGTCGCCGGTGCGGCCTACGGCCCGCAACTCGGCCTGCGCGCCTCCCCATTCGGGCACGAGGACATCGGCCAGCGGCGCGCCGGCACCGATCACATCCCCCGGCGCGCGCGCATAGACGCGCTGGACGAACCCGGCGGCACGCGCCTGTATCACCGCCACGTCGCGCTGGTTGAAATCGATCGCGCCGGTGACCGTCAGGTCCGACGCGAGCGAACCGAGCTCGACGGTCACCCGCCGGACGCCGAGCGACTGGACCGCTGCCGGATCGACCCGAACGCCAGTGTCGGCCGGAGCCGTACCCGCTTGCGCGTCGGAATATTTGGGAATGGTCGCCATCCCCATCGACGACAGGCCGGGGCCGTCATGATGCTCGGCGGGGATCATCGGATCATACCAATAGAGGATCTTGCGCTCGCCGGGCGCGGCGCCACCTTGCGTCACCACCGGTGCCGACGGAGCCGTCAGCCGCGCGGCGCCGAAGCCGATCGCGCCGCCCGCCAGGATCGCGACAAGGGCAACGCGCGGCACGACGCTGCGGCGAATGAGATCGCGCGAGGTCATCAGGATATGCTCCGATAGGTAAGGGTAAGGCGCGCACCGTCGATCGCGACCAGGGCTTCCCGGTCGAGTGTCTCGAGGGCCGCCTCGACCAGCGCAAGATGCGCGTCGACGACATCGACCAGACTCGCCCGGCCCGCACCGTAGCTGGCGGTTTCGAGATCGACGCGCTGGCGTGCCAGCGGCTCAATCGTATCGCGCGAGCGCATCCACTGTGCGTGGTGCATCGCATGGTCGGCGAGACCGCCATCGAGCGATGCTGTCAGCACCCGCGCGGCATCCTCGCGCTCGGCCCCGGCCCGCGCCGCCTCGGCCTGCCGCGCGGCGATTATCGGCTCCTGCCGGTGGCGCTTGAACAGCGGCAGGCCGATGGCCACGCCGGCCGACACATAGTCACCGAACCGCGGGTCGCGGCGCTGATAGCCGAGATCGATCCCGAAATCGGGACGGCGCTCGGCCTGGGCGAGCCGCACATCGGCCTCGGCCTGACCGACCCGCGCCGCGATCACTGCCAGGGTGGGATTGGTATCGAGCGCGTCGTGCAGTCGCGCAGCATCGACCGGGAAATCGGGCACCGGCCCCGCGATGATCGGTGCCACGTCGCCGGTCCAGCGCACCAGGTCGGCACGCGCCCGTCCGATCGCGGAGACGAGTTCGTCACGCCGGTCGTCGAGTGCTGCGAGCGCCTGCCTGCCCGCCAGTATCAATGCCGGTCGGGCACCGCCCGAAGCGACCGCGCTCGGGGTCGTCCCGACCAGCCGATCGAGCTTTGCGCGAACCGCGTCGAGAGCGGCAAGCCGTCGCTCGGCATAAGCAAGCGTAATCCAGGCAATCGCGGTCTCGACCTCGATGGTCCGCGCCTCGGCGAGGATCGCGGCGTCCGCCGCCAGGATATCCGAATCGGCCCGCGTCTGTAGCGCATGACGCTTGGCGAGATTGGGAAACTCCTGCGACACGCCGATGCGCGCCATGGTGAAATTGTCGCGCGAGGGCTCGAACGCCAGTGGCCCCGATACGGGAAAGCTCTCGACGCCGAGCGAGAGCTTCGGATCGGGCAGTGCACCGGCAGCGCCGCGCGCCGCCCGGCTGGCATCGGCGCCGAGCTGCCGGGCATGCAGGGAGGGCGCATTGGCGCGAGCATGCGCCAGCGCCTCGTCGAAAGTGAGCGGGCCGGCAATAACCGGTGCCGCGAACGATACCGACGCGGCCAGAGCGGCGCAGAAGGTGGATAGTTTCATGCTGGGTTCCCCTGATCGCGGCCGCCTGAGCGGTCGTTTGGCTGGCGGGGCGAGCCTCGCCTGCCGGTCGTGCTTACGATCCGACGATCACGATGCGCGGGTCGGGCCGCACGTTTCGGGCCGGACGCGCATCATCGCGCAGTCGCACGATGCCATTCGATCGGCATCGGACGGGACCCATACCCGCCGGGGCGGGCTCAGCGGCCCGCGCGGGCCGGCCTGGGTCCCGGCTCGCCATTCGAAATGACCTTGTCCGGACGCGGAAGCCTGCGGCGTGGAAGCAAAAGCGGGTACGGCGACAAGAAGCGCGGCAACGCCGAGGCCCCCCGCAAAGATATGATTCGACATGATGATTTCCTTGATCTGAACTTTGGGATCGACTGCGCGCTCAAACCGGGCGGCGAGCCGACGGATTCCGGGTGTCAGATCAGGAAACTGGGGGGATCGGGCTCGGGGCCGTAGGAGCGGCCGATGAGGCGCGTGACTTCAGCCGGTGCGGGCGCGGAGCGAACGCGTTGATGCACGTCCATCGCAAGTATCGCCGGTTTGAGAGCGCTTGCCGTGAGGCAGCCCATCGCGGCAATGCACTGCGAGGTGAGCTTCTTGCACAGCGAACCGTCCGAGGACGGTGTCGTCACCATGTCCTTGCAGTCCATCCCCGCCATCGCCGCCTGCATGTGCGCCTGGCTTGCCATCACGGGTGCCATCGCCATTGCCGTCGACTGGCCGGCAAGGCCGACGATGGCAAAGATCGAGAGGACGAGGCGCAGATAGCGGGACAAGATAGCTCAACCTAGGACGACGGCGGAACAAGTCAACTCGGTGAGAGCCGGCGGAGCGGCCTGAGCGCGTTCTCTCACGCGCGGCGGTTCGCGCTTCGCGGTTACGCAACCCGTCGATCAGACCCGGGGCAGATGCCCACCGTTCAGACCCATCCAGCCCGAAATGCCCATATTAGAGTGCGATGATCACCATCAGTCCGCCCGACGCATAGGGTACCCGCCGCGCGAACGTGCTGAAACCGGACCAGCGCTTGCTGATATGCTCGACGCTGAGCGAAGCGAGCACGCCGGCGCTCACTATCGTCACCGCGAGGCCGATGCTGAAGAACAGCACGAGAATCACGCCGAGCGTGATCTGCTTTAGCTGGAGGCACAGCAGCAGGACAGTGATGGCGGCGAGACACGGGGTCAGGCCGCGGGTCGGCCCGAACAGCAGAATCTGACTGGTCGTGACGTTGCGCCCGCCGAACCGCCGCGTGATATCGTTGGCAGGGGCACGTTTGTGCGCATCCATGAAATCCCCGTCCTGCTCCACCCGCCGGGCGGCCTGCAACGCATTCGCGATCTGGCGACGGTCAGCGGAGCGCCGACGCCGATCGCTCAACCATGATGCGCAAAGACCCTGCGTCCTCCGGGGCCGAAGGCGATGACATCATAGGCCTGGGCCTTCATCCCGGCCATCTCCATGCCCGGCGATCCCATCGGCATGCCGGCGACGGCGAGGCCGGTAACGCCCTTCGGATGCTGCGCCAGCGCGCGCTTCATGTCGGCGATCGGGACATGACCCTCGAAGGCCATGCCGTCGATGATCGCGGTGTGGCACGATTCCAGGTCCAACGGCACCCCGGCACGCTTGCTGAAGTCGGAGCGCTTTGCATCATTCACGATCTGCACTTGCCGGCCGAACTGGGCACGCACCTGGGCGGCCCATTTCTCGCAGCAAACGCAGCCAGGATCACGGTGAATGACAATAGGCCCGGCGGCAACCACCGCGACCGGGACGACGAGCGCCAGCGCCGCCGCCAAGATCCGCATACTTTTCGCCATCAATTCCTCCTGTCGCTGCTGCGCCGGGATGCGGCGCAGCGGTCGAACTCTATTTGCGCGCGCTTGCGATGCTGGCGCAACCACGCTTGCATCTCTGCCACCGCCCTCGCGGAAATCGTCAATTCCGCGTCAGGATCGTCTTCATCTGATCGATCTCCTGACGCTGCGACCGGATGATTCCGTCGCACAGCGCCTTCACTTCGGGGTCGCTGAGCGAGGCCTTCCTGCACATCAGGATCGCGCCCGAATGATGCGGGATCATCGAGCGCAGGAACGCCGTATCGCCGATCGTCGTCTGGGTGCGGATTAGCGCGAAGCAGCCGAAGAATATCACGATCGATCCGGCCAGCAAGGCGGTGTTGGCGGACCTGGAAGGGAACATATGGCGCATTGCGAGGATCATCAGCACCGCCATCGGCGCGAGCATCATCAGCGTCATATAGAGCATATTCAGGTTGTTGTAGAAGCTGCCGAGCCCGTCGATCATGACGAACATGACCAGATACATGGTCGCGCCCCCGACGACGGTCTGCAGTGCAAGGCTTGCATAAGCGTTTTTTATCATCGCTCTCGTCCCTTGAAGTTGGCTGTATTCGACGATCGTGAAGTCATGGCACCCGCCCGAGGCTGCGTTGGCGTGATGGCTGCCCGGACGGCTCGGGAGCTTCACTTTATTCCCGGCATGTCCTTCATCATCTCGTCATGGTCGGCGGGCGCGGTTGCGACGGTCTGTCGATACGCATCGGGTGACAGTGTGGGCATTTTCCTGACAAAAGCGACCATATCCCAGATCAGCTGATCGGGGTGCGTTTTGCCCCAGGCTGGCATCGCACTGAGCTTGACGCCGTGCTTGATGATCCAGAACTGCTGTTGCGGACTGAGGTCATTGGTCTTCGCCAGCTCGGGCGCGGGAGGATAGAGACCCTGACTTATCTCGGTCGGCTCGATGCCCGGCCCAAGATGGCAACCAGAGCACATATTGGAATAAAGTCCGGCACCGACCGAGATCCGTGCCGCAGAAGCAAGATCGGCGGGTGGCGTGATATCGCTGGCTCGCATCGCGATGGATCGGTCACGCAGGGATTGCAGGAGCGTATAGACGCCGCGTGTGTGCGGCGCATCGGCGGCAATATTGTAGACGCCGAACCAGAGGAAGGCGCCGGCGGTGGTCACGAGCAAAGCCGCCAGTGCCGCCACAAAGGACAAGCTCGGCAGATGGTAGCGAAGTTTCTCCCGGTTCATGACCATCTCCCTTGATCTCCATTGCGCCAGCAGATCGTCTGGACCAGCGTTCTGGTCGTGCCCGACCGTTCAGAACCAGAAGCGCAGTCCGGCCACGAGACTGGTTGCCTCGACGTCGTGGCCATCGAATCTGGCATAGCGTGCGGTGTCTCCGACCTTGCGGTCCCAGGACAAGCCGACATAGGGGGCGAACTGACGCGTGATCTCGTAGCGCAGCCTGAGTCCGAGTTCGGCGTTCGAGAAGCCCGAGCCGGTCCGGGTCTCGCGCACGTCCTGCGCCGCGAGGTTCAGTTCGACGCGCGGCTGTAGGATGAGGCGCTGGGTAAGTCGCTGGTCGTAATAGCCTTCCAGGCGGCCGAGCAGATCGCCTTTGTCCGAGAGAAAAAGGGCACCCTCGACCTCGAACATATAGGGCGCGAGTCCCTCGAATCCGACCGTCGCATACGTACGTGTGGGCGACGGCTGGAAATCATGGCGAACGCCCGCTTGCAGATTGAAATAGGGCCCGACGGCGCGACTGTAGAGCGCCTGGATTTCGGCGCTTTCGACGCCCTCCCGGAACACGCCTTCTCCCTCGCTCTTCAGCGTCAGCCGGTTGAGGTCGCCTCCGAACCATGCCTCGCCGTCCCAGCGATAGCCGTCCTTGCCATCGCGAATCTGAACCTCGGCAAGATTGAACATCACCTGATGGAAATTCTGGCCACCCTGTTCACGCATCATGAGCGAATGCGACCATGCCATGTCATTCCCGGGAAAGAAACGGTCAGCGTAATGATCCCGGGGAGCAGCCGGAGCGGGCGCATTGCCCGCGGGCAACGCTGTACCCGTCATTTCCATGCCCGGCATCGGCATCCCTGGTGTCGCCGCTTCGGGCATCGCCATACCGGGCATTGCATCCATTGGTTGGGCTGCCCGATCATCGGCCGATGATCTGCCCGGCATCGAACTCGACGAAGCTGGCTTGTCGCCCGACATATCCATCCCCGGCATGGAACCATGGTCCATCTCTGGCATCGCACCATGGTCGGCATGGGCCGGTGCGGGGACGGCCCGTGCCGGCACCGACCTCGTCTTTGCAGCCGGCTTTCGCGCCGGTAGCTTTTTGTCGGCGGCCTTGCGTGCCGTCGGGTTCTTGGCCGCCGGTTTTTTGGCCGCCGGTTTCTTGGCAGGCGCGGACATCTTCATACCGGGCATGGAACCATGGTCCATACCCGGCATCGACTGCCCGAACGCGGCGACGGGCAGCGAGAGAACGAGTGCGGTGCCTGCAGCGAGCATTATCAAGAACCGGCTCATGCCGCTTCTCCCCGCGGCCGCACACTCACGACGCGCATCATGCCCGCGTTCATATGATAGAGCAGATGGCAGTGGAACGCCCAGTCGCCGACCGCGTCGGCAGTAAGGTCGAACGTCACCTTGCCGCCAGGCTGGACGATGACCGTATGCTTGCGCGGGGCATGATCGCCGTGCCCGGTGACCAGCTCGAAAAAATGGCCGTGAAGGTGGATCGGGTGACCCATCATTGTGTCGTTGATGAGGTTCACGCGCACCCGCTCGCCAAGCATAAACGGAAACGGCTCCATCGTGTCCGACATCTTTACGCCGTCGAACGACCACATGAATCGCTCCATATTGCCGGTGAGGTGAATATCGAGCGCTCGTTCGGGCGCGCGGACGTCGGGATTACGCTCGAGCGCCATCAGATCCTTGTAGACGAGCACGCGGTGGCCGACATCGTCCAGACCCTGGCCGGGCTCCCCGGTGCGGTCCATCGTCATCGGTGAAATCGTCTGCACGCCCGGATTCTTGTCGATGTGCGGCGCATTCGAGAAATCGCGCATTTTCATGGAGCCCATGTCCATGCCGGACATGCTTCCGCCCTGGCCGGGCGTTGCAGCCATCGACCCGTGATCCATCCCGGCCATGTCGGTGCCGGCCGGTGCCTTTCCCGCCATGCCAGAATGATCCATGCCGGCCATGCTGCCATGATCCATGCCGGGAATCGCGCTGCCTTTGGTTGCGTTCATGGCCATGTTACCGGCGGTGGCGAGCCCAGTGGAAGCGTTCTGTTCGGCGGTCGGGTCGATCGCGCGCTTTGCCATGCCGCCCGACACGTCCATACCCTCCATGCCGGGCATGTTCGCCATGTCCATGCCCATGTCCTTCATCGTCGCCACCGGCCGCTTGCGGAGCGGGGGCACTTCGGCAGTCATGCCGGCGCGTGGGCTGAGGGTCGCGCGCGCCATGCCCGACCGGTCGATCGCCTCGCCGACCAGCGTATAGGCCCGGTCGTCGGCAGGCGTCACGATCACGTCATATGTCTCGGCGACGCCGATCTGGAACTCGTCGACCGCGACCGGCGTGACATTCTGGCCATCGGCCTGGACGATCGTCAGCTTGAGGCCGGGAATGCGAACGTTGAAAGTGGTCATCGATGACGCGTTGATCACCCGCAAGCGTACTCGTTGGCCGGGGGTGAAGAGTGCGGTCCAATTGTCCGCCGGCCCGTGGCCGTTGACGAGATAAGTATAGGCCGGTCCGGTCGCGTCGGAGATATCGGTTGGGTCCATGCGCATCCGGCCCCAGTCGAGCCGATCCTTTAACGGCTGGTCGCGCCCGGCGAGTAGGCCGGCCAGAGTCTGACGCTGATAGTTGAAGTGACCCGGATCGACCTTCATCTTGCGGAAGATCGCCTCGGGTGACATCCGGCTGTGATCGGACAGCACGATTACATGGTCGCGGTCCGACTGGATCGGGTCCGCATCTGCGGGATCGATCACGATCGGCCCGTAATGGCCCAGCTGCTCCTGCAACCCCGAATGGCTGTGGTACCAGTAGGTGCCTGACTGTCTGAGCGGGAATTCATAGACGAAGGTCGAGCGCGGGCTGATACCGGGGAACGAGACCCCCGGCACACCATCGAACTGGGTCGGCACGAGCAGTCCGTGCCAGTGGATCGAGCTTTCGACGTCGAGGTCGTTGATGACGTGCAGCCGCACGTTCTGCCCCTCTTGCAGCCGGATCAACGGCCCCGGCACGGTGCCGTTGATGCCAATTGCGCGAGAGGGCCTGCCGTCGATGACCATCGACTGTCGTGCAATGGTGAGCTTGATATCTTCGCCCGACACGACCGGAAGCGGCGCCGTGAGGCCCGCCGAAACGGATTGCGCCCAAGCCGGCATCCAGGCAGCGAACGCCGCGACGCCGCCGGCAAACGAGGCGCCGCGCAGCAACTGGCGTCGGTCCATCAGCTCTTTCATTATAGCTCCGTTCAAGGATTTTTTTAGCAGTCGTTCGCTTTACGCGGCTGACACGGCCATCCCTCGTTGGGCTGCCGCATTTTCCGTGCGCCGCCGCATTTCGGGCATGACATCATGTCAGGGTCAAGAACCAATCCGGTCAGTCGGTGGCGAGCGCCGCCCTGAGTCGTTCCCGGGCGCGGCGAAGGCGGGTTTCGACCGCTTTTTCAGTGATTCCCAGCGCCGCTGCAGTCTCGGCCTGACTCAATCCCTCGATCGTCCGGAGCACGATCGGCTCGCGGATCGGTCCCGGCAACTCGGATATCGCGCGCAACGTTCGGGCCAGCTCCTGACGGTCGGCGGCCTCGACATCGTGTCCAGGCCTGTCGTCCGCAACCAAATCGATCGGATTGTCACCTGCGCCAAAGGGCAACAGCATGCGCCTGACGATGCGCCGGCGAATTCGGTCGCGGCACCGGTTGAGCGCGATGCGCGCGAGCCAAGGCCGCATCGGCCGGGCCAGATCGAACCGGCGCAGCGCCCGGTGCGCAGCGACGAACGTCTCCTGAACCACGTCCAGCGCATCGTCTGGATTCGCAAGACTGGCGAACGCTACCCGGTAAAGTGCATCCCGGTGGCGGCGAACGATCTCGGCAAACGCGTTGTCGCGCCCCGCCACGCTGAGCGTGGCGAGTTCGCCATCGGAAAGAGTTGGGAAGTCCAGACTCACCGACCTTCGTCGGTTAGCGCCTTCGTCACCGCCCCGTCGAAGCGTGCCGCTTGATCAGGCCGCAACAGCTGTCGCATCGCGAATACATGCGACAGGGTTTCCTTCTGCAGTCTGCCCATCGCTTCGTGTGAGCGATCGACCGCGGCGGCCACTTTTGGACCGTAACCATGCTCGGCCTCGATCGCCTCGGCGATGAGCGTGTTGTCGGCCCGCAGCTCGAACTCCACGGCCCTTCGCCGCACCGCAAACTGACGTTCGAGCGCATCGATCCGGGCCCTTTGCGCGGCATCGAGGTCGAGATGATCATGCAGGATATCGTGCAGCTCCGCACCCGGACCCTCGCCATGCGTGACGAGGCCTCGACCGACGAACACCCCCGCGAGAGCCGCAAGAAACGCGGCCGCGACGATCAACAGCGTACGGTGGCTCGTGGTCACTGGCCGCCCTCCAACAGCGTCGAAGGTGCGAGCGGTGCCGCCGCGCCGAACGGCGCAAGGGGAGAGGCCCGCGCCGGCGTTGGCGTGGCAAGCGTGGTTGAAGCGACGATTCCCATAGCCAGCGCACCGAACGTGGCGACGGCACCGATCCGGGCGCCGCGCCGGGCGTCACCGGCATCGCTCGCAAGCCGGGCCAGCACGACGGCATCAAGGCCGGTCAGGCGGGGGTCCAGCGGCATTGCCGCCACGCCGGCGAGTGCTCTGTCGAGATCATCGTGCATGTCTGTTCCTCCGCCCCCGTGCGCAATGATACGCATTCGCGCACGCAATCCCTCGCCCTTGACCGAATGAGGGATGATAGATGCTACTGCGTATTGGCAGGCGTCGGCGTTTCCGTCGACCTCTGAGGAGATCAAGATGTTTCGCAAGATGACCGTTGCCGCGATCGCCGCCACCGCGTTTTTTGCCGGCCCGGCGCAGGCCCATCCCAAGCTGGTTTCATCCACCCCGGCCGCGAACGCCAACGGGGTCGCGCCAAAGCACGTGGACCTGCATTTCTCCGAAAAGCTGATGGCGAAGTTCTCGGGCGCCGAGCTCGTGATGGTCGACATGCCCGGCATGGCGATGAAGACGCCGATGAAGATGCCCGCCACCGCGTCGGTCGGCGGCGACGGCAAGACGCTTTCCGTAGTGCCCGCCAGGCCGCTGCCGGCCGGAACTTATCGTGTCGACTACCACATCGTGTCGACGGACACCCACCGAGTGACTGGCAGCCTAGTCTTCCGCGTCAAATAGGTGGACGTCGGTCTGCTGCTGATCGCCGCGCGCTGGATTGTCTACGCAGCCTTGCTGTCTGCGTTCGGGGTCAGCCTGTTCGGGGTGCAATCGGCACACCGGCTGCAAAGCGGGGCAGGCGCGTTCGCAATGCCAGGCCCGCTTCTTGCGGGCCTGGCCGCGGCAGGTTTCGTTGCCTCCATCGCCCAGATCGTGGCGATGGCGGCGGCGATGGCCGGCATCGGCATCGGCGATATCGACCTGCAAACCCTTCTTGATCTCGTCCTTGGGACAGCGGTCGGATATGCGTGGCTGACGCGGGTTGCCGCACTGCTCTGCCTCGCGCTCGCGGGGGGATTGCTGTACAATCGCCCGTCGGCAATGCTGGCGGTCGCGCTCGGAGCATCCGGCATTGCCACGGCCACGCTCGCCTGGACAGGACACGGTGCGATGGATGATGGGGCACGGGGCTGGGTGCACCTTGGTGCGGACATGCTCCATCTGCTCGCAGCAGGCGGCTGGCTGGGGGCGATCGCGGCGCTGATCTTGCTGCTGCGCCCGTCTATGGCGGCCATGCCATCCGGCGTGGCCCAGGCTCATCGCGCGCTTGAGCGCTTCTCGACGATGGGGGCGATGTTCGTGGGTGTGGTTCTGGCCACGGGGATCGTCAACACCTGGCTCATCATTGGCCCTGAGAATTTCGTCAAGCTGCCGACAGTGCTTTATGGCCAGTTGCTGATCGCCAAGGTGGCGTTGTTCGCAACGATGCTCACGCTCGCCGCGGCCAATCGGTTTCGGCTCGTGCCGGCGCTCGCGAAGGTGATCGCGACAGGAGATAATCGCGCGGCGCTCCACGCAATGCGCCGCAGCCTCCTGCTAGAGCTTGGCTGCGCGATCGTCATCCTTGCCCTGGTCGCCTGGCTCGGAACGCTGGAACCCCTTGCCGTCACACCATTGTAAATGCGCTCCGATCGTATTCGGCGTGCCGATCGACGCCGATGCGTCGAACCGGGATAGCCGTTCGTCCTGCACCCCGATGCCTCTCCCCAGCGTCGCGATGGGGCAGAAGCACTGCAGCCGAGGGGTGAGAAGGCCGAGCGCGTACTGGGTATAGACGTGCTCGACGATCGCAATTGATGCGGCTTGACTCTGACATCATGTCAGACACCATATTGCATCGGGCCAGGAGGATTCTTTCCATGACCGATGTTCATTCTCATTCTTCGTGTTGCTCGCAAGGCGTGACCACGGCGGCGGCTGTGGTGGTCGATCCGGTTTGCGGTATGACCGTGGATCCGGCAACGACACCGCACCATGCCGACCATGCCGGGCAGTCTTTCCATTTCTGCAGTGCCGGATGCCGCGTAAAGTTCATCGCTCATCCAGACACATACCTGCACGACGTACCAAGGGTCCAACCGGTTGCCGCGCCTGGCGATATATGGACCTGTCCGATGCATCCGCAGATTCGCCGGGAGGGGCCGGGCAGCTGCCCGATTTGCGGCATGGGGCTCGAGCCAGAGGCACCGTCGCTCGACGATCGCCCCAATCCGGAACTCACAGACTTCACCCGACGGACTTGGGTGGCGGGAATCCTGACTGTTCCGCTGCTCGCCGTCTCGATGCTCGCCGAAATGCTTGGGGTCGAGTTTCTGCCGCCCAGCATATCGCCTTGGGTCCAGCTCGCGCTGACGGCACCCATCGTCCTCTGGGCTGGATGGCCGTTCTTCGAGCGCGGCTGGACGTCGATCCGTACCTGGCAGCTCAACATGTTCACGCTGGTATCGGTCGGCGTGGGGGCGGCGTTCGCCTATAGCGTGGTGGCCACGCTCGCCCCGGGGCTCTTCCCCGCATCCTTTCGCATGCACGGCATCGTGCCCGTCTATTATGAGGCAGCGGGCGTTGTGGTGACGCTGGTGCTGCTGGGGCAGGTGCTCGAACTGCGCGCCCGCGCCGCGACCGGCCGCGCAATCCGCGCCCTCATGAACCTCGCGCCGAAGACCGCGCGGCGCATGAACGCGGATGGCGCGGACGAGGAGGTCCCGCTTGCCGACGTGGTCGCAGGTGACCGGCTTCGTGTCCGGCCCGGCGAAGCCATCCCGGTTGATGGTATTGTGATTGAGGGTCGTTCGGCGGTCGACGAGTCGATGCTCACGGGCGAGCCTGCGCCCGTGCCGAAGGAAGCGGAGGCAAGCGTTACTGGCGGGACGATGAACGGCACGGGCAGCCTGTTGATCGAGGCGCGCGCGGTTGGCTCGGACACGGTTCTTGCGCGTATCGTGCGAATGGTCGCCGACGCGCAGCGCAGCCGCGCACCGATCCAGGCGGTTGCCGACCGCATTTCAGGCTGGTTCGTGCCGCTCGTGGTACTCGTAGCCATCGTCACGTTCATCGTGTGGAATCTGGTCGGCCCGGAACCGCGCTTTGGTCATGCGCTGCTCAACGCGATCGCGGTCCTGATTATCGCTTGCCCCTGCGCGCTCGGGCTCGCCACGCCGATGTCGATCATGGTGGGTACCGGTCGCGGCGCCCATGCCGGCGTGCTGGTCAAGAATGCGGAAGCGCTACAGGCGCTCGACCAGATCGACACGTTGGTTATCGACAAGACCGGCACGCTGACCGAAGGACGGCCGAAGCTGGTCGCCACCGAGACGCTGGACAAGGGCGATCCCAAGGCGATGCTGGCGCTGGCCGCAGCGCTTGAGGCACAATCAGAGCATGCGCTCGCCGAGGCAATCATCACAGGAGCGAGGGACGCTGGTCTCCGGCTGGAGGGGGTCGAAGACTTTCAGTCGCAAACCGGTCTTGGAGTCAGCGGCCGCGTTGGCGGGCAGGACGTGGTCGTCGGAAATGCGGAACAGATGCGGCGGGTTGGGATCGACCCGGCGCCGGTCGAGGCCGCCGCCAACCTCCATCGCCGGGACGGTGCGGGCGTGATGTTCGTCGCTATCGATGGCAAGCTCGCCGGTTTGCTGGCGGTCGCGGACCCGATCAAGGAGTCCGCGCGCGCAGCGATCGCGGCGTTGCACGCTGAGGGTCTGCGCATCGTCATGCTGACCGGGGACAGTCTTGCGACTGCAGAGGCGGTTGCGCGACGCATCGGCGGCATTGACGAGGTGCGCGCCGATCTGCTGCCCGAGGACAAGGCGAGAATCATCGGCGAGCTGAAGGCCGCCGGCGCGAAGGTCGCGATGGCCGGCGACGGAGTCAACGACGCGCCCGCGCTCGCCGCTGCAGATGTGGGGATTGCAATGGGAACCGGCACCGATGTTGCGATCGAGAGTGCCGGTATGACTCTGACCAAAGGCGACTTGGCGGCGATGGTCCGGGCGCGGCGACTTGCCCGCGCGACGATGCGCAACATCCGCCAGAACCTGTTTTTTTCGTTCCTGTTCAACGGTATCGGAGTGCCAATCGCGGCCGGCGTGCTTTATCCCGTCGCGGGGATTCTGTTGTCGCCGATGTTCGCGGGCGCGGCCATGGCGTTGTCCTCCTTTACAGTCGTGCTCAACGCACTGCGGCTGAACGGGGTGAAACTGTGAAGATCGGCGCGGCGTCGAGCGCCAGCGGCGTGTCGCAAAGGATGATCCGCCACTATGAGGCGATTGGTCTGATCGAAGCCGCGCCGCGACGGGATTCAGGCTATCGCGATTATTCCGACACGGACGTCCACCGGCTGAGATTCATCGCCAATGCGCGTGATCTCGGCTTTCCGATCGAGGAGATCCGATCACTGCTCAGTCTCTGGTCCAACGGCAATCGGGAGAGTGCGGAAGTCAAGCGTCTCGCGCTCGATCGGGCGGCTGAACTGCACCGCAAAGCGCGTGCGCTTGAAGCAATGCGGACAACCTTGGTCCACCTCGCCGAACGGTGTCACGGCAATGATCGTCCCGATTGTCCGATCATCGAAGCCCTGGAAACAAATTGATGGCGAAGCGCCACGGCGCAATGCGATCATAAATCGGCCAAGCCAGAGCTCCGTCGCACGCCCGTTCAGCCTCAAGCACCAAGATAACCGAGAAAGGCCAATCGCTTCGCGTGGCAACTACGCTTTGTCCGGTCCGCTTCATCTTGTATAGACAGGTGATGAGAATATTCGAAACTGCGCGTCCAGATTTACCCGATGTCGCAGACGCTGGCCCCAATCGAACCAGCGCGGAGATGAAAGATAAGCCAGCCGCGCCGCGCTATCTCGCAATCAAGCAGTTCATAACCGACGCGATTCGTCGTGGCGCGCTGAAGCCCGGTGACCGCGTGCTTTCGGAAGCCGAACTGGTGGCGCAGTTCAGCGTGTCGCGCATGACGGCCAACCGGGCGCTGCGCGAACTGCAGACCGCCGGCTTGTTGGTGCGGCGTGCCGGGATCGGGTCGTTCATCGCCGAGCCAAAGCCAATCGGGCACATGATCGAAATCCGCAATATAGCGGACGAGGTGCGCGCGCGAGGGCACGATTACCGGGCTCGGGTGATCCAGAACGCCTCGGAAAAAGCGACGCAGGAGACCGCCGCTCTACTCAACGTGGCGGTCGGAACCCGCCTGTTCCATTCGATCATTGTTCATCACGAAGCCGAGTTTCCCATCCAGCTCGAAGAACGCGTTGTCCTTGCGTCGATAGCACCCGATTATGGCGACATCGATTTCACGAAAACCACGCCTAACGAGTATCTGACCCGGATCGCCCCGCTCGAACGTGTCGCACACCGCGTCAGAGCGACGATGCCCGACGCACGAACCCGGAGTCTGCTGGGACTGAACGAACTCGAACCCGTCCTCCTTTTGACGCGGCAGACCTGGAGCCGGTCGCGTCTCGTCTCACATGCCTGGTTGACCCATCCCGGGAGCCGGTTCGAGCTTTCCGCCGCATTCTCCGTCGCGCACGATTGATGCACGACGATTAAACAGCGGAGACCGCCGGCTTGGCGCGAGCTTTGTGACGGCGCAGCCAGCGGAAGTCGGTGCGGCGGAAGCTCTTGAACAACAGGTAGAAGCCGGTGCCGGAGAGCCACAGCGCGCCAAAGGCGATGAAGATGATGAGCGGATGATTGAAGCTCGTACGGTTTACATAATCCATGTTGTGCAGCATCCAGAAGAAGTCCCAGGTCCGCCACGTGTCGCCGCGCATCACGAGAAACCGGCCTGTCTCCGCCGACACATAGGCGCTGCTGTTGACCGGATCGGTAAAGTTGACTCGCCACATCGGTCCGGAATGCTCGCGCGCCTCGAGATTTGGCTTTTCGAGGGCCTCGACACCGCGAACGGGCGCTTCATTCATTGTCGATGCCACGGCTCTGGCCATTGCGGCATCGACCTTCACCGGCGTTCCGTTCGTGGCGTCCGCAAGAAGCAGGCCCCTGGTCGTGCGCAGTTCGTAAACAGGCCGGCCGGCGAGATCGCGGAGCGTCACTCCAGAAACCAGGCCCATGCCAGTGATTGCCGCCGGCGCGATGAACGGGCCGTCCGCGGGAAGCGGATGGGCATGCTCCATCACGGCATCATGGCCGCCGACCTCGCCCTTGTCGAGCAGCGCCATCACCGAGCCACTCAGCGCCCAGAGCAGGAACTGAAGACCGAGGATCAGCCCGATCCATTTATGAATGCGGCGGAACAGCAGCGGGGAAAGGCGGATACGTTTCATGCCGCGACCTTTTTCTTTTTCCTGCGGCCGGAGAAAGACCAGACCAGCAGCCATGCCCCGCTCAACGCCATCGCAAGGGCGCTCCAGGTTGCGACCCGAAGAAGTGGATTATTGACGTCGGTGCGGTTCTCATAATCCATGATGTGAAGCATCCAGGCGAAGTCGAAGACTCGCCACAGCAGATGCCGGCGCGAGATCAGCTCGCCCGTCTCCGGCGAGAGATAGAGCGTCGGCCGGTTCCAGCCGGCAAATTCGACCTGCCAGTAAGGCGGCTTGCGCGATTGCATTTCGAGCGGCGCCCTGGTCAGCAGACTGACGGCGACGATGTCCCCCCTGCCGGTATAGATTCTGCGAGCGAGCACACGGATCTGCCGTTCGGTCGGAGCGGCCAGGCGTTGACCGGTTTTCGCGTCGTACAGCACTGGCCCTTCCGGTGTCTCCGCTCGCCAGACCGGCTGGTCGAACAGCCGTTGCAACCGCACTTCGGACGTGCCCGCCGCCGCCGCCACGATCATTGACGGCGGGGCGAGGGCGGCGAGGTCATAGGACTGGGCGACAGGTGCACGGACAAGATCGTCACCATGGATCGTATCGATGTGGACGACGACCATGTAAAATCCAGTCAATGTCCACAGCACGACCTGGATGCCGACGAATAGGGCAATCCATTTGTGCGTTCTTCGGACGACGAGCGGCCAGCGAACCTTTGCCATTCTCCTTTTTCCCGTATCAGAACGCGGTGCGGAAACCGACATAAAACCGGCGGCCGAGCAGGTCATATGTCATGGTGTCCGTGTTGGCGTCGGTAAAGCTCTGGATATAGGGTGCCTTGCGGTTGAAGATGTTATCGACGCCGAGCTGAAAGCGGGTCTTTTTGTCGATCTCGAAGGCGATCTGCGCATTGTGATAAAAGACGTTGGGCGTCCTGTAGCCGATGTCGCCCGGGTCCGCGTTAAAGTCGGTCGCCTTGCCGATCCACTGCGTCGACCAGGTTGCAATGATCCCGTCTTTCCGGGCGGTCAGCACGCCGTAACCACGCCATTTCGGATAGCCACCATTGCCGCCGCCGATATAGCCGGCAAAGTCGATCGGAGCGCCGCCCGGGAAGGGCAGCACGACATATTTGTTGAGCCAGGTGACGTTCATATCGAGCGACACCGCGATACCGCCGACGGTGCGGTTGTAAACGAGCCCGAGATCGAGCCCGTTCATCTGCTCGCGCCCGGTGTTGATCGGCTGCGCGGACAGGTAAGTAACCTCGCCGGTCAACGGGCTGCGCGTGAAGTCATCACAAAAGGCACTCGAAAGATTGGCGCTCGCATAGCAGACCGCGAGCTTGGTCGAGCCGGGGATCGCCCGGATCGCGTCCTTGATGTCGATATCGAACCAGTCGGCGGTAAGCGACAGACCGGGAATCAGTCCCTTGGGCTGGATCACCGTGCCGATCGTCCAACTGGTCGAGCTTTCCGGCTTCAAGTCCTGATTGCCGCCCGCGGTCGTCAAGATGGTCGTGCCGAGCTGGACATAGTTGGCGGGAACGCGCGAGGCTTGGCAATTGGCGATCAACGTCGCGTTGCCGCTCGATGCGTAGCGGCTGCATGGATCGGTGGTCGTCAGATTGCCTTCGGAGACGCCGCCAAAGAGCTCGGGAACATTGGGGATGCGAAAGCCCGTGCCATAGGTTCCGCGGAGGCGGAAGCCTTCGCTGATCATCCAGTCGGCGCTCAGCTTGTAGTTCCAGTCGCTGCCGAACAGGTTATAATTGGAGTAACGCACCGCACCGTCCAGAGTCAGCGCCTTGAAGAATGGCACATTGGCGAGCACCGGCACCGAAAGTTCGAGATAGGCCTCCTTTGCGGTGCTCGATCCGGAGATCGGGTCCTGCTGGTTGGTGTTGGCGACACCGAGGACCGTGAGCGGGTCCGGATCACGCCAGCCCTTTTCCTTGCGGTAGACTGCACCGGTCGCGAACGAGACCGGCCCCGCCGGTAGTTGGAAGAGGCTGCCGGTCAGATCTGCCGTGACGGTGGCAAGCTCGTTGCCGCCCCGATCGCGCGAGGTGAACAGGATATAGTCGAGCGCGGCCGGCGTCAGGTCACCAAAGCCGAGATAGTCCGCGCACGGGATCGCAGCGCCGACCGCAAGGCTGCATTTGCTGGTATCGAGTGTGTTGGCGACGCGCTCCAGATTGGCGATGTTTGTGGATCCATCGACCGCGGTGTTGCGCCCGAAGCTGCCCGCAACTTCCCAGGCCCAGTTATTGCCGAGCTTGCCGCGCAACCCGAATGTGCCCTGCCAGGTGTCCGTCTCCTGGAAGAACTGGCGCGGACCGGGCTCGGCAAGCCGCCGCTGAATGAGCACGATATTCTGGCCGGTCGGATTGGTCGGATTGCTTGCGGCGATCGATAGGTTGCGCAGCGTTCCCGGTGTGGCGATCTGGTTTGACTTGCGGAACGTGTAGAGGAACTCGCCGAACGCCTCGACATCGTCGCTCAGGTCGTAATCCGCAAAAAAGGCGGTGCTGACGCGCTCAACCGGGCTGACCGCATTGAGGAAGGGCGCGGAATTGAAGTTATGCCTGGCCGCGCTGTAGGGCTCGTAGAAATTGCCATTCCCACCAAGCACTTGGTTGAAATTGATTTGCTGGCCATTGGGGAGCGCCGCCCGTCCACCAATGGTCGATGCGCTATTGACGCAGGAAAGCGAGCCTGGTGTCGTCTCGGCAAGCGAACAGGGCGCGCGGCTCGCCATGTTGACCGCGCTGGTCTTTTGATAAGTGACCGCCGCCATGAAGCCGCCGCGATCGTTGCGAATGCCCCAGAGCAGGTCGGCGGAGAAGTCGGAACCGTCCCCCTGCTCGGTGATGCCGTAGCGTGCGCTGACGCCAAGCCCTTCGTAATCGGTGCGGGTGACGAGATTGACGACCCCCGCCATCGCGTCGGCCCCGTAGATCGCCGATGCACCGTCCTTGAGCACATCGGTACGCGCCAACGCGACGACCGGGATCATGTTGAGGTCGGGCGATGAATTGGCGCCGGTGCCGCCGGCGACAAGGCGGCGTCCGTTCAGGAGAACGAGCGTGCGCTTGATGCCGAGGCCACGCAGGTTTACCTGTGCGGTGCCGTAACCGTTGTTCGTCCAATAGGCCGAGGTCTGGTTGCCCGCAAAGCCCGCGTTCGCGGGCAGGCGCTGGAGAACCGTCTCGATGTTGACGATGCCGGTATTTTCGATCTGCTCTGCCGAAACGACTGTTGCCGGCCCCACCCCGGCAAGATCCTGACGGCGAATCCGAGAGCCAGTGACGACGATGTCGCTGGCAGCCGCATCGCGGCTTTCAGCGGCAGCGTCGTCGCCAGCCGAATCCTGTGTTTGCGCCAGCGCGGGCATCGAAATGCCGCTGATCGTTGCCGCCCCGAGAAGCAGCGCCGCCCTCATTTTCATATGCTCGTTCCCTGTTTCGCTTCTTATTCATGACAGAGAACACTGGTTGTATATACAGGTCAATATGTATTTTTCGTATTTTATCAAATAGTTAGCTGAAATATTTTTGGGCATGGCTTGCCAACTTTAATACGCAACCATTCCCTGTATCCCTCATACTTTTGTGAATTTTTTGTCATGTTGGCTCGCAATCACGCGACAGGGCCGCTGAATTGGCGCGTCAGGCTTTCATCCGTGGACGCGCCGCCGTCGCCGCAAGCAGGCGCATCGCACGCCGGGATCGGCGGGGTATAGTCCTTTTCGGTCGCGATGATCATCTTCCGGATTGGGACTGCCTCCGTCTCCGCCAACCGTGAATCCTTTATACACCGGCGATCGCTGTGCCGATGCCGGTATAGATCAACTCGAGATCCGCATCGTCGATGCAATAAGGCGGCATGACATATATGGTATTGCCCAATGGACGGAGCAGCAGGTCGTGCAGGCCAAAGCTTGCCAGAAGCAGCGGCCCGAGGCTGGAAAGATATTCACCCTTGTCGGCCTCGACCTCGATCGCGGTGATCGTGCCGAGTGCCCGCGCATTGCGTACCGAAGGATTGTCGGACAGATCCGCAAGTCGCTTCCCCTGACGCATCGTCAGATCGGCGACTCGCTCCAGCACCGGTTCCTCGCGCCAGATGGCGAGATTGGCGTTGGCCGCCGCACAAGCGATCGGATTGGCGGTGTAACTCGATGAATGGAAGAACATCCGGGCGCGGTCGTTCGACAGATGCGCGGCGTAGATCGGTTCCGTCGCCATCGTCACGGCGAGCGGCACCGCACCGCCGGTCAGGCCCTTGGACAGGCAAAGGATATCCGGCACCACGCCCGCTTGTTCGCATGCGAGCAGCGTGCCGGTCCGGCCCCAACCGGTCATCACTTCATCGGCGATGAACAGCACGCCGTGGCGCGCGCAAATCTCGCGCATCGCCGCCAGAACCCATGCCGGATAGATCAGCATGCCGCCCGCGCCGAGGATCAGCGGTTCGACGATTAGTGCCGCAGGCTGGTCGCGACAGGCCGCCTCCAGCGCGTCGAGCGTTTCCTGCTCGCGGCCAGCGGCCGGGAAGGGCAGCGTGCCGACCTCGAACAGCAAGGGCGCATAGGCCTGATTGAACACACCGCGCGCGCCGACCGACATCGCGCCGATCGTATCGCCATGATAGCTATGTTCCAGCACCAGCAGCCGGTGGCGTGGTTCACCGCGATTGGCCCAATAACCGAGCGCCATTTTCAACGCGACCTCGACGCTGGTCGATCCGGAATCGGAGAAGAATACGCGGGTCAGTGCCGCAGGCATCATGTCGACCAGCCCCCGCGCGAGAGTTTCGGCCGGCTCGTGCGTCCACCCGGCGAAGATGATCTGGTCGAGCAATTCCGTCTGCGCCGCGATCGCCGTCATGATCCGGGGATGACAATGCCCATGCGTCGTCACCCACCAGGACGAGATGCCATCGACGATCCGGCGTCCATCGGCGGTGAAGATCGCCGCGCCCTCGGCATGGGTGACGAGCGGGATCACCTCGCTCAGCCCATGCTGGGTGAACGGATGCCAGATCGGAGAGCCGCTCAGCGGAAATCCTCCGGATCGAAGTTCGCCGCGAAGGCGGTGCGCAAGGAGTCCGGATCGAGTGTCGTCAGATACGGCAGGCGACCGAGCCGCCGCACGCCGCCGATCCGCGCGATCGTCGCTTCGCTATGCTCGGCCGCATCGCCGTTAAAGGCGATACCCAGGATCGGCACCCCGCGGTTGCGCAGCGCTTCGATCGACAACAGGCTATGGTTGATCGTACCGAGCGCGGTGCGCGCGACCAGTATGACGGGCAATTGCCATTGCGCGAACAGATCGGCGAAGACCATGTCGCCGACCAGCGGAACAAGCGCACCACCCGCGCCCTCGATCACCAGCGGCCCATGGACCGATGGCGGGATCAGGCGCCGCGGATCGATTGCGATGCCGTCGCGTTCGGCGGCGAGATCGGGCGAGCAGGGCGTTGCCAGCCGATAGGCCTCCTGCAGGATATGCTTTGTGTGCAGCCCCGACAGGTCTGCGACGGTTGCCGAATCCCCGCCGTCATCAAGGCCCGCCTGCACTGGTTTCCAGTAGAAAGCGCCAAGCGCCCCGGCCAGTGCGGCGGCGAAGATCGTCTTGCCCACATCCGTATCGGTGCCAGTGATGACGAAGCGGGCGGTCATCGCAGCGCCTGTTCGATCGCGCCGGCGAGCCGGTCGACATCGGCAATGGTCAGATTGAGTGTCAGGGAGATGCGTAGCCGCGCCGTGCCTTGCGGCACGGTCGGCGGGCGGATACCGCGAACGTCGAAACCGGCCGCTTGTACCGCCACCGCTACGCGCATCGCACGAGCATCGTCACCCAGGACCAATGGCAGAATCTGCGAGCCGGTCGGCGCGACACCACACCGCTCCAGGGCGCTTTCGGCGGCAGCGACCAATCGCCAGAGCTCGGCGCGACGTTCCGGTTCCTCGGCGAGGATGCGGAGGCTCTCGCGCACCGCGCTGGCCATCAACGGCGATGGCGCGGTCGAGAAGATGAAGGCGCGGCCGCGATTGACCAGAAAGTCCCGCACAATGGGGGGCGCGCAGACCAGCGCACCCTCACAACCGAGCGCCTTGCCGCACGTGTGCAAGGTGACGACATTATCGTGCCCCCGCAGCGCATGGGCGAGGCCGCGGCCCTGTTCGCCGAACACGCCGGTCGCATGCGCCTCATCGATCAGCAGCACGCCGTCATGCCGTTCGGCAACCGCCGCCAGCGCCTCGAGCGGCGCCTGGTCGCCGTCCATGCTGTACAGGCTTTCGACCGCGATCCACGGTCGCCCGGTGCCCCCCGCCCGCCGCCAGCGACCGATCGCGTCGTCAAAGGCGGTTGCGTCATTATGCGCGGCGGACCGGCATTCGGCACGGCCGAGCCGCATGCCTTCATGCGCGCTGGCATGGATCAATGCGTCATACACGACCAGGTCGCCACGCTGCGGCAGCGTCGCGAACAGCGCCGCATTGGCGGCATAACCGCTGGAGAAAAACAGCGCGGTTTCGGCTGCGAAGAAAGTCGCGGCCTCCGCCTCGAGCGCTTCATGCTCCGCATGGTTGCCGCGCAGCAGCCGTGATCCGCCTGACCCGATCGGCACGCCGCGCTCGATCGCTGCGGCAACCGCGTCGCGCAACCGGCGCGACGAGCCGAGCGCCAGATAATCGTTGGAAGAGACATCGATTCCCCGTCGCGGAATCAGCCGTCGCAATCGATCCTGAGTCTCGAGGCGCGCGAGATCGGCTTGGAGGTCGTCGAGGATCACGAGCGTGCCGTAGCGGCGCGATCAGGCGATGACGACCCCAAGAATCTAGGGTTATGCTGAAGGGTAACCGTTACGGTCAGCGAAACTCGACGCGTTAAACGATCAAAAGGGCGGAACGAAATTTCTGTTCAAGGTCGAAACCTCCCGGCGTTGCGTGATATCCGCCGAACGCGCCTCGACCGCTTCAAGGCGGGCAAGCTGATCTTCGACGGGGCTGCGCTCGACTCGGCCGAGATAGCGGCGGGTATCTCACTGGCCGCCGCGCTCGAAACTGCCTGGCAGGAGAACAGGCGCGACTGGCATGGTAGATGCGGTGGCCATGTTGATCTTGGCCGCCAAATCGGCTCAACCCCGCGCTGACGAATTGCGAGAGGGATGACGATGGCGGGACTATATTTCGAGCAGTTCGAGATCGGGCGGAAGTTCGTCCATGAGATCCGCCGCACGGTGACCGACATGGACAATATGCTGTTCTCGTCGCTGACCTATAATCCGGCGGCGATCCATATCGATCACGCCTACGCCGCGACGACGGAATTCGGCAAGCCGCTGATGAACTCGCTCTTCACCCTCGGCCTGGTGATCGGCCTGTCGGTGCAGGACACGACCTTCGGCACCACCGTCGCCAATCTCGGCATGAGCGAAACCATATTCCCAAAACCGGTTTTCGCCGGCGACACGATCCGTGCCGAGACCGAGGTCAAGGAGCTGCGTCCGAGCAAGTCGCGACCCGGCCAGGGCATCGTCACCTTCGAGCATATCGGTCTCAACCAGCGCGACGAGGTCATCCTGCGGACAATGCGCGCGGCGTTGATGATGAGCAAACCCGCTTAAGGCATTTGCGCCAAACGGCATCACACCTTCCGTGTAGGTGTCAGCGCTAATTGGCACGGTCTATCAGCGATAAATGACTCCCCGCGCGGCGGGATCGCGTTCCTGATTGTGATCATGAAATGGGAATGTGACGGCTTAACGGCTCAGGCCATTTGAGCGGTAGAACGCGGCCAAATCCTTGCTTAAACCGATCTGCATTTTGGGCAGGCTGATGCCGTCGATCATGTGCCGGTAGCGGCTGCGGTTGGCTTTGGTCGCGACGATGTCGTGGGTCATATCCCACTTAACGCTATCGCGCTCCCCTTCCAGCGCACCGCGCCGATCGCGCTCGAACCAGCACCGCCGCATGTAGCGATATAGGCTAGTCGCGGTGGGAGCATCGAGAAGGATTAACCCGGTAGCTCGTTCCAGCCTTTGCGGAAGCAGCCGGGAGTAGTTGCCTTCAATTACCCAGCGCTCACCACTGATCGCCGCATCGTGGAGGGCGGTGACCTCGTCTGCCGGCCGGCGCACCCAATCAGTGTGCGGGAGATGATGAAGCTGATCGAGGTGGACGACATACAAGCTCCGCGTCCGCGATATTGCCTCCGCCAGCGTAGATTTGCCGCTGTTGGACGGCCCCATGATGCAGATGCGTGACCCAAGCTCGTCCAGCGTCATGACCGCGATACCTCTCCTGACGACGCCACATGTTTGCATGGGCGGTCTCACAACGATGGTAAAACGGTAAGCCGCACTCACCGTGCCGTTGCCGTCACAGCATGCCGATATCGTGCATCCATTGCTTGACCTGCGCCGGCCATTCCCGCGAGATCGGATCGGCAGTTGGACGCATCCCGAAGGCATGGCCGCCCTTGGCGTATAGCCGCATATCGACCGGCACGCCCGCATCGCTGAGCGCCAGGGCATATGCCATCGGTTGCCGGATTGGATCGGTGGGATCGTTCATGGCGTGTAGGATCAAGGTCGGCGGGGCTTTGGGACTGATGGTCACCCAAGGCTTAAGTTCGAGACTATTCCTCCCCTTGCTGTCATCCAACATACGGGCTGTGTACGCGACGATCGCGAAGTCGGGCCGTGGCGATAGCCGGTCAGCTGCGTCCGCAAGCGCATAGGAGCGTTCTTCGTTGTTGCTCATGTTTGCCGCGAGATAGGCACCCGCCGAAAAGCCGATCACGCCGATCTTGCGCGGATCGATCCCGTAGGACGATGCCCGCTGTCGCAGCAGCCCCATCGCGCGCTGAGCGTCCTCCAGACCCAATAGCACTTTGGGCCGCTGCTGCTTGCCATTTTTCCTCGGCCACGCTTGTGGCACCCGATATTTCAGCACGGCGCAGGTCATACCCTGCTGCACCACCCAATCGCAGATTTCCGTGCCTTCCAGATCGGTCGCGATGACCTCAAAGCCGCCGCCCGGCAGGACCAACATGGCTGTCCCTATATTGCGTCCCTTCGGCCGATAGATCGTCATGGTAGGCCGGGTGACATAGCTCGCCCAATACCATTTGCGCCCTCCGACAAGGCCCGTGCCATTACCGGTCCCCTCGGGACGGTCGCCAGAGTCCGGTTTGGCGAGAGGTATGCTCGCCGGCCAGAGCGGCATTTGAACACCACTCCCGGTGGCCCGCCATATGCCGACCCGCTCGTTTTTCGGAAGGACCGCCTTCGCCGGTGAAGTGTCGGGCTTGCTGACCTGACCGCAAGCTGCGCCAGCGATGCCAATCGCAAGGAGAGAGGGCACGACGAAACCGAACCGTGACAAACCATATCTCCTTCTTTGAGGGTGCAATCCGCGCTTTGAAATCAGGCTGATTGCAGGAGCGGAGACTAGCGACCGATGCACTTTGCGCAAATAGATAGCTTCCCAAAAGGGAAGATTCTGTGGGATGGCCGGGGCAAGGTCATGCTGCCTTTACCGCAAGCGCGGCGGGTTGGCGTCCAAGTGTTCGATAAACGGTTGGACGCGATATCGAGAACACCTCGGCGAGATCGCTAATCGAATAGTCGTTGGTGTCGTACATGCGGCGCAACTCCTTCTGCTGCCGCTCTGAGAGCTTGGGCTTCTCGCCGCGCGGAGCTTCCCCTTGGATCGTGCAACTGCCATCCCTTCACGGGTTCGTATGCGGATCAGGTCCGCCTCGAACTCGGCGAAGGTGGCGAGAATATTGTGAGGCTCGGCTTTTGGCGGATTTCCGTGCCTCGACAGTTCAGCCAGCAACCGTCCGCTGAACGATCCTCTTTCGGACGGGGTAGACCACCATGATCGATAATCGAAAGCTAGAACCGGGAAGTGGCGAAGTTGCGAAACGGATGGCCGTGCTTCGCCGGCACCTCCATGATGCGGTGCCGCTGGGCTACGGGATTCACGGAAGTTGGTGAGCGATGAGGAAGCCTGAGAGGACGGCGGCGAATTGCCTCCATCCTTGTGCCATGGTTTTGGGTCCTGG
>NZ_JBSRZE010000014.1:0-89120 GCF_054057355.1 Sphingomonas sp. UYAg733 | reverse complement strand
ATCAAGAACCACGACCGTTCGTCTGGAAGGCCGATCCCGATCACATTATCGCAGCTGTCAGGCGCGGGCACCAAACGTTGGAATCAATCCACTAGCGGAATACCACGATGGCCGCATGAAGCGTCAATGCGGTCAGGCATAGCGTCGATAGCGTGAAGATTGCGAAACGCACCATCACACGGTTCACCGTCACCTGGATCAGGCTGTGCACGATGCGCAGCGCAACATAGGTCCAGGCGATCGACAGATTGACCCCACCGCCGGTGTCGGTGAGCGCCAGAACCAGCGCGATCGCGTAGAACAGTGTCGGCTGCTCCATCAGGTGGTTGTAGTTGTCGGCAGGCCATTGGTCCTTGGCCGGAATGCGCGCGCGCAAGTCCGCGCCATTTCCGCCGACCAGGTTTTTGGTGTCGATCCCGGCCTTGGTCATTGCCGGAATGCGCCGGGCATACATCCAGAGCCACATGAGCAGGCTCCACGCGATCAGCGCGACGATTGGCGCGAGGATCGGGCTATGGTCGGTCATCGGTCAGGCTCCCGCTTATATTTGTCGGGCAAGCTGCCGCAATCGAAACGGATGCGCAACTTTTTCCGGGCGGCGCCCGGGGCCCGTGATCGGGAACAATACCCCATCGCCATCGTACTTTCCTCCAGTCCATAACGGGAGAGTTTCGAGTGATGGTACGCACATATCTGATCGGCGCGGTGATGGTTGTGTCCTCGATCACCATCGCAAATGGAGAATCCCGCGCGGCACCGCCGGCGCTCAACATGACTTGTCATGAATTGCTCGGGGGTGTTCCGAGCAAGGATGTGACGATCTACGAGTTGATCGGCACCGACATGTTCGCCACCGGCCCCGCAGGCCGCAAGAAGATCTCGACGGTCGGATCACAGCTTCGTCTCGGCACCGTGCGCGACGCGCGCGGTCCGATCGACAGCTATGCGATTCACAGTCGTAAAGGCATGGTGGTGACGCGATCGGTCTATGAACAGCGGCCGGGCCAAAAGAAGCGGTTGTTCTTCACAGACCGCTATGATTTCGCGCGCCACCGCGTGATCGGATCGGACGGCAAGGACAGCTGCCACGCCAATGGACGCTAAACCGCACCGGCCATGAAAAAGGGGCACCGGATCGATCCGGTGCCCCATCTATGCCGATCTGCTTCGGTCGGGCCATTCTCAATCGAAGCTGGCACCCCAGCGACGCTTGACCCGGTTCTTCCACAGGCCGCGATGATAGGCATCCGACGCCAGCAACGGCATGACCGAACCGGCTTCGGCAAAGACCATCTGCTCGATGCCGGTGTTAACCTTGCCCCAACTCGCCGCTTCCTGCAGCGTCGAGGACGAACAAGCGCCGTCGCGCACATCGGCGACGGTGATCTGCACGGCATATTTGTGCACCTGAACGTCGTCATGGCCGAGGATTTCGGCGCATACGACCGTGTCCTGGATGAAGTTCTTCGGCACGCCGCCGCCGATCATCAGCAGGCCAGTGGTGCCGGCCTTGATCTTGATGTCGGTCAGTTCGCGGAAGTCGGCGATCGCGTCGAGCACCATGTACGGCTTGCCTTCCTTGGCGCAGTCGACCTGATGCTTGACCAGCCCGAAGCCGGCCGAGCTGTCGACGAACGCCGGGCAGAAGATTGGCACGTCATGCTCGTATGCGAGTTTGACCAGGCTGTTGTCCTTCTTGCCGTTCTCGACCAGATATTTGCCCATCGCGCGGATGAATTCGCGGCTCGAATAAGGGCGCGGTTCCAGGCTGTTGGCGATTTCCAGGATCGTGTGGTCGCAATCCTGTAACTGCTCTTCGTCGATATAGGTGTCGTAGATGCGATCGATCAGCAGCGAGCGCAGCGTGTCGTCGTCGGGCACTTCCAGCGCCTGATAATGCTTGTGGCCAAGCCCTTCGAAGAAATCCATGTCGACGATCGACGCGCCGGTCGCGACCACGCCGTCGATCATGTTGTTGCGCAGCAACTCGGCGTAAAGGTCCATGCAGCCGCCGGCGCTGGTCGAACCGGCGATGACCAGGAAGATCGAGCAATCGGGGTCGGCAAGCATCTGGTTATAGATGTCGGTCGCACGGCCCAGGTCGCGGCTGGTGAAGCTCATCTTCTTCATCGCATCGACGATCGGGCGCGCATCGAACTTGGTGATGTCGATATGCTCGACGGTGGTCGAGAGCAGCTCGGCCTTGCGGTTCGAGAGATTGGTATCGGTCATGGTTCAAATCCCTGGCAAACTACCGTCACCCCAGCGAAGGCTGGGGTCTCTATGGGGCAGGCGGATCGCGCACCTCCGTGAGACCCCAGCTTTCGCTGGGGTGACGGCTAATGTGATATGCGGCTGTTACAGCGTGACGACGTTCGACGCGACCTGGCGTTCGTCGGCGACGTACAGCGACGCCATCGGCTCATCGTCCATGATCACCGTCTCGTCCGAGCCGAAGCCGTTGAAGGCGGTGCGCATGGCGCAGCCATAGGCCCCAAGCATGCCGATCTCGATATAATCGCCGGCCTGGGTATCGGCAGGCAGCATGAACGGGCCGGCCATGTGATCCATGTCGTCACAGGTCGGACCGTAGAAGCTGAACTCCATGTCGCGCGCGCGGCTGTCGGGTTCGCGGAGCAACTGCACCGGGAAGCGCCAGCCGATATGCGCGGCATCGAACAGCGCACCATAGGCGCCGTCGTTGATGTACAGTTCGTCACCACGACGACGCTCGACCCGCACGATCAGCGACGAATATTCCGCGCACAATGCCCGGCCAGGTTCGGCCCAAAGTTCGGACGAATAGCTCACTGGCAGGCTTTCGAATGCGCGGTGGATCGTCTCGAAATAATGTTCGAGCGGGGGCGGCTCCATGCCCGGATAGGTCGAGGGGAAACCACCGCCGACATCGATCACATCGACCGTGACCGCTGCCTCGACGATCGCCGCGCGGACGCGCTCCAGCGCATTGGCATAAGCTTCGGGCGTCATCGCCTGACTGCCGACATGGAAGCAGATGCCCAGCGCATCGGCCGCTTGGCGCGCCGCGAACAGCAATTCCTTCGCCTCGTGCGGTGCGCAGCCGAACTTGGACGCAAGGCTAAGCTTCGAATGTTCCGATGACACGCGCAACCGGACGCACAGCGTCAGATCGGTGGCGTGCTCGGTCGCGCGCAGGATCTTGTCCAGTTCCTCAAGCGAATCGAGGCTGAACGTGCGGCAGCCATATTTGAAATACGCTTCGTGGATCGCTTCCTCGGCCTTGACCGGGTGCATGAAGCACAAGGTCGCCTCAGGCAGCAGGCGCGCGACGAGCCGCACCTCGGCGATCGAGGCGACGTCGTAATGCGTGATTCCGCTGTCCCACAACACCTTGATCAGGTCCGGAGACGGATTCGCCTTGACCGCATAGAGCGACCGACCCGGAAACTTCTCGACGAAGAAGCGGGCGGCACGCGCGGCGGCATGCGGACGAATAAGCGTGACCGGCTGAACCGGACGAGTGTTGGCGATCTCTACTGCCGAACGGAGGGCGGTAGAATGGGTGGTCGCTAACCCCAGCGCGTTATGATGCTTGTGCAATTCAAGGGACCTCCAATGTCCGTAGACAAGTTCACGAAACACTGCCTTGCGGTTGGAAGTCCCATGGGGCAGCGGATGGGCGAAATAGGGTCGGCTTTCGCGGATGTAAAGCGCTATTGGACCAGCGGAGGTGACCAGCGAGGTAAAATGTGACTCTAGTGCGACAACCGACCCGGGCCGGCGTCCGCGACGCTGCGGCAAAGATCGCAGCAATATTGCCGCCATCGCCGCTGTTTGTTGCGGAAATCCGCGGAACTCCGGTGGCGTTCAAGGCCGAGTGCTTGCAGCCGATCGGCGCGTTCAAATTGCGCGGCGCGTGGCATCGGCTCACTGCAATCGACAGCGACCTGCACGAAAAAGGTGTCGTCGCTTTTTCCTCGGGCAACCATGCGCAGGGCGTCGCCTGGGCGGCGAAGCGGCTAGGCATGCCGGCGACGATCGTGATGCCCGCCGACGCGCCCAAATCGAAGCGCGACGGCACGCTCGCGCTGGGAGCCGAGGTGGTCGATTACGACCGCACGACGGAAAGCCGCGAGAAGATTGCCGCGCACCTCGCCCATGCGCGTGGCGCGATATTGGTGCCGAGTTTCGACGACCCGTGGATCATCGAAGGCCAGGGCAGCGCGGGGATCGAGGCGGCGACGCAGATGGCGGCACTTGGCATGGGTGCGCCACGGCGAGTCGTTGTGCCGTGCGGCGGCGGCGGCCTGGCCGCGGGCATCGCGCTCGGACTGCCCGATGCGACGATCACGGTGGTCGAGCCCCAGGGCTGGGACGACATGAAACGCTCGCTCGAGGCCGGCTGGGTCGAATCGGTCGGCGACAGCCCGCCACCGACGGCATGCGACGCACTGCAGACGACTCGCGTGTCGCCGCTCACCTTTGACGTGTTGTCACGGCGCGGCGTGCAAGGCGTGGCGGTCAGCGAAGCGGCGATTCGCGCGGCACAACGCTGGGCGGCGGAGAAATTGCGGCTGGTGGTCGAACCGGGCGGCGCGGTCGGGCTCGCGGCACTGCTCAGCGGCAAGGTCGTACTCGAAGAGGGAATGTTGGTGATCCTGTCGGGCGGTAACGTCGATCTAGCGGCCTATGGCGCGGTGTTGGCGGGAGCGGCTTGACCGCCGGCCCCTCCTTTCAGTTCGTTTCGAGCTAGGTCGAGAAACAAGCCCCGGAACAGGCTTCTCGACTTCGCTCGAAACGAACGGTTAGGGAAGTCAGATGAACCAAGCACTCACCGGAATCTCTGCCGCAGCGCCGGCCATCGCCATGATCGGCTTCTTCGCCTGCCTGATCAGCGGCGGCTACCTGCTCGCGACAGGCCGTCAGCGGAAACGCGGCGCACTCCTGCTGGTCATGGCTGTAGTGTTGTTGGGGAACGTGTTCGTCTGGACGATATAGCGGGCCACCTCTCATCCAACGCCTGCTTCCCAGGCGAAGGCCCGGGCCCAGTCGTGATGGCTCAGATAATTGAGCACAGCAGCAGGTACTGACGGTCACCCAACGGGGCCCGGCCTTCGCCGGGAAGAAGCTTTGTAGAATAGGCGGCTATCTAATACCGACCGACTGGCTCTGACTGTTTCGGTGCCAAGTGCAAATCCTCAATCCGACCATCTGATCGTTGCGGAGCTTACGGAATGCTGCCGTAAAGCGTTGATTATTAACAGATATATCGTAAATCTTTCGCGCGCTCAATATCCCGCAGATATGACACAATACGGTGTGTCATATCTCTCAACCGTTCAGGCTTCCGCCGGCTGGATCGATTCAAGATCCATCCTGCCCCCGCTATCGCGGCAAGTGTGAAAACGCGACCCTCAGGCTTCATCGAAACAGCGCAAGCCTATATCGGCCGGCGCTTGCATACTCACCGAATCGGCGAGTTCGGGTCGAGCCGCATATCCAGATACTTGTCCACCGACCCCATCAGCTCGGGCATCTCATGCTCGAAGAAATGATTCGCCTTGGGGATGGTGTCGTGGTGGATCGTGATGTGCTTCTGCGTGCGCAGCTTGTCGACCAGCTTCTGGGTCGCGAGCGGCGGGGAGACCTCGTCATTCTCGCCCTGGATGATGATGCCGCTGGCCGGGCAGGGAGCGAGGAAGGTGAAGTCGTACATGTTCGCCGGTGGCGCGACCGAGATGAAGCCGCGAATCTCTGGGCGACGCATCAGCAACTGCATGCCGATCCACGCGCCGAAGCTGAACCCGGCGATCCAGGTGGTCGAGGCTTCGGGATGGAAACTCTGCACCCAGTCGAGCGCCGACGCCGCGTCGGACAATTCGCCGATGCCGTTGTCGAATGTGCCCTGGCTTTTGCCGACGCCACGGAAATTGAAGCGCAGCGTGGCGAATCCGCGCCGCTGGAACGTCTTGTAGAGCTCCTGCACGATGCGGTTGTTCATCGTGCCACCCGACGAGGGATGCGGGTGGAGGATCATTGCCACTGGCGCGCGCGGACGCGGGCCTGGGGCGAAACGACCTTCGAGGCGGCCGTCGGGGCCGGGAAAAATAACTTCTGGCATGGGGACCTGCTGACAATATCTGCGCGCGCCGGTGGAGCGCTGGAATGTGCGCGCTATATAGGCAAGACGCGTCTTTTCGCAATTGGAACAAACCCGCTTGGCCGAACGCCTTTATCTTGATCATGCCGCGACTACGCCGATGCTGCCCGTGGCGATCGCCGCGATGGCCGAGGGCATGGCGAATTGGGCCAATCCGTCATCGCCCCATGCCGAGGGCCGCGCGGCGCGCGCGGCGCTGGAAGAGGCACGCGGACGCATCGCCGCCGCTTATCGCTGGCCGGGCGAAGTGATCCTGACCAGCGGTGCGAGCGAAGCGCTGGCGATCGCGCTGGGCCGGTCGGTGGCCGACCGCCGAATTATTTCGGCGGTCGAACATGATGCGGTGATCCGCGCGGCGCCTGACGCTGCGATCGTCGCCGTCGATGCCAACGGCCTGATCGACCCGGTATCGCTGCTCGAGGCATTGGCCGTTGCGGGGCGTCCGGTCGCCGCGCTGCAATGGGCGAATAGTGAAACCGGCGTGCGCCAGCCGATCGCGATGCTGGCGGCGATCGTCCATAACGCGGGCGGGCTGCTTCTCGTCGACGCGGCGCAAATGCCGGCAGGAGCCGACCCCGCCGTGATCGAGCATGCCGATTTCATCGCCATCTCCGCGCACAAGCGTGGCGGGCCGCCGGGAATCGGCGCGCTGCTGGTGCGTGATGTCGCGACGCTGCTGCCGACCGGCGGGCAGGAACGCGGTTACCGCGCGGGCACGGAGAATCTGCCCGCCGCATTGGCTTTCGCGGCTGCGCTCGACGAGTCCGAAAGCGTTGAAGGACTGGCGCCGCTGCGTGCGAAGCTGGACGATGCGATCGCCCGCTCGGGCGGCATCGTCGTCGCGGCCGGCCAATCGCGTCACCCGGCGATCGCCTCCTATCGTTTGCCCGGTCTGGCCGCGGCGACGCAGCTGATCCGCTTCGACATGGCCGGGATTGCCGTATCGGCAGGCAGCGCCTGCTCGTCGGGCAGCATGAAACCGAGCCATGTGCTCGGCGCGATGGGCTGGAGCGTCGAAACGTCTCGCGAAGTGGTACGGGTCAGCTTCGGCCGCGCCACGAGCATGGCGGACATCGATCGCTTCATCGCCGAATGGCGCGCCGTGTCACGTTCCGCGCGTAATTTTGTCGAATTGGGCGCGGCGTGATCTATCTCGATTATCAGGCAACCACTCCGCTCGCGCCCGAAGCGCTGGCGGCGATGCTGCCCTGGCTGGAGAATCAGCACGCCAACCCGCATTCGGCGCATGTGCCGGGCAGGGCGGCAAGGGCGACGGTCGAGGTCGCGCGCGACAATATCGCCAGATTGCTTCCATCAAACGGCGCGCTGGCCTTTACCAGCGGCGCGACCGAGGCGATTAACTGGGCGATAAAGGGCACCCAACGAGATGGGGCGTCGGGGCGGATCGTCACCTTCGTGACCGAACATGCCGCCACGCTCGACACCGTCGAAGCCTTGGCGCGGTCGGGGCGCGAGGTGGTCGTACTTCCGGTCCTGGCGGACGGCCTGGTCGACCTCGATGCCGCGCGCGCGGCGATCGTGCCGGAAACCGCGCTGGTCGCGGCTATGCTGGTCAACAACGAGATTGGTGTGGTGCAGCCGATCGCTGAACTGGCGGCGATGGCGCGCGCGGCGGGCGCCCTGATGCTGTGCGACGCGGTGCAAGGGTTCGGAAGGCTACCGATGCCGGAAGGTTGCGATATGATCGCGCTCTCGGCGCACAAGATCCACGGACCCAAGGGTGTCGGTGCCCTGTGGGTGCGCGAGGGCGTGGCGCTGGCGCCGCTGCTGCACGGCGGCGGGCAAGAGGCGCTTGGGCGTTCCGGCACGCTGTCGCCGGCATTGTGCGCCGGATTCGGTGCCGCCGCACGTCTGGCCGCCATGCAGGCCGAGGCGGACGGCGCGCATGTTGCGCAGCTATGGGATCGGGCGGTCGCCGCATTCGGATCGCGCTGGATGATCAACGGATCGATCGACCATCGTTATCGCGGTAACCTGAACATCCGCCGTGATGGGCTCGACGTCGCACGGCTGATGTCCGATCTGCGCGATATCGCCTTTTCCGCCGGTTCGGCCTGCGCCAGCGGCTCGGGGCGCTCAAGTCATGTGCTGCGCGCGATCGACCTGAGCGAGGCGCAGGCGCGATCGAGCATCCGCATCGGTTTCGGACGCTACACGACCGAGGCGGAGCTGATCGAGGCGATCGATCGCATCAACGGCGCCGCCGACGCGCAACGGGTCCTCGCATGACGCGGATTCGCTTTATCGCCGCCGATGATTCGGTGACGGAGGTTCAGGGCTCACCCGGCGATCGACTGCTCGACCTCGCCCAGGCTTATGGCCAGCCGCTCGAGGGCACCTGCGAAGGCCAGATGGCCTGTTCGACCTGTCATGTCGTCGTCGCTGCGGAGGATTTCGCTCGCCTGCCCAAGGCCAGCGAGGACGAGGAGGATATGCTCGATCTCGCCGCCGGCGCGACGCGGACCAGCCGGCTTGCCTGCCAGATCTGGCTCGACCAGACGCTCGGAGATTTGACGGTACGGATTCCCGGTGAGGCGCGGAACATGCAGGGAAGATGATCGTTTCGAGCCCGTGCCGACATCGGTACCAGGAGAGAAGCCCATGAAATTCTTCGTCATGATCGCCGCCGGACTGCTCAGCGCAGCCGCCATTGCCCCGACCGCCGCTGTTGCGGCACCCGTGGCTGGCACGACCATCGCTGCACAATCTGGCGAACGCGTCGTCGTTCGCGAGCGGACCACCACCAGGCGCCACTGGAGCAATAATGACCGCCGCCGTCATGGCTGGGGTACGCGTAAAGTGTGCAAGCGCACCTGGTATCATGGCCGCAAGATCACCCGTTGCCGCACGGTTCGTTATCGCCGCTGATCCCGGCTATTGATCGCGCCGCCCGACTCTCCTATCTGCGTCGCGGGAGTCGGGCGGACGTGGTCGTCGCCAACCCGGTCAGGTCCGGAAGGAAGCAGCCGCAACGATTTCGCCGCGGGTCGTCCCGGCTCCCACCGCGCGATGCGCCAGACGCAGCAAAGCTGCGGCGCGCACCGGCAGCGCGCGCGGCCGGCGACGCTGATAGCGCCGTCCGACGACGCGGCTTTGCCGCGGCGCACCTCTTCCAAATTTACCCACTGAATCAATTGATCGCGTTCCGACAGGCGATCGCCTTCGACATTCGCTGCGGGCCTCCCTAGATAGGGCTGGATGTCCGACTCCTTCGATCTCGGCGAACCGCCCCAGCCCAAAGCTGAGGTCTATCGCGTTCTCGCCCGTAAATACCGGCCCCAGACCTTTGCCGAGCTGATCGGCCAGGATGCGATGGTCACTACGCTTGGCAACGCGATCAAGCGCGGGCGGCTGGCGCACGCCTTTCTGCTCACCGGCGTGCGCGGGGTCGGCAAGACATCGACCGCGCGGCTTATCGCCAAGGCGCTCAATTGCATCGGGCCGGACGGCGAGGGCGGTCCGACGATCGATCCGTGCGGCGTATGCGAACCGTGCCGTGCGATCGCCGAAGGGCGGCATATCGACGTGATCGAGATGGACGCGGCGAGCCACACCGGTGTCGATGACGTGCGCGAGATTATCGACGCGTCGCGCTATTCTGCGGTATCGGCGCGCTACAAGATATACATCATCGACGAAGTTCACATGCTGTCGAAAAACGCTTTCAACGCGCTGTTGAAGACGCTTGAGGAACCACCGGCGCACGTGAAATTCCTGTTCGCCACGACCGAGGTCAACAAGGTGCCGGTGACGGTTTTGTCGCGCTGCCAGCGTTTCGACCTGCGCCGTATCTCGTCCGAATCGCTGGCCGCGCATTTCGCTCATGTCGCCGATGCAGAGGGCGTCGAGGCCGAACCCGAGGCGCTGGGGTTGATTGCGCGCGCCGCGGAAGGATCGGCGCGCGACGGGCTGTCGATCCTCGACCAGGCGATTGCGCATGCCGGAATCGAGGGCGGCGGGGTCAAGGCATCGGCGGTGCGCGAGATGCTCGGCCTGTCGGATCGCGGCGCGGTGCGTGCCCTGCTCGGCCTACTGTTGACCGGCGATGGAATCGGCGCGCTGGCAGCACTCAGGCGGCAATATGATCTCGGCGTCGATCCGCAGGCGGTGATGCGCGCGCTGCTCGAGGCGGTCCATGCGACCACTCTGGTCAAACTCGGCACCACACCCGAAGCAGGTCAGGCGGTGGAGGAGCGTCAGGCGCAGGAGGCATGGGCGAACGGCCTGTCCTTCGCCGCCTTGCACCGGCTTTGGCAGTTATTGCTCAAGGGCCATGACGAAGTCGCACGCGCGGCGCTTCCGATTGAAGCCTGCGAGATGGCGCTGCTGCGCGTAGTCCACGCCTCGACCTTGCCCGATCCTGGCGAACTGGCGCGGCAATTGGCGGCGGGTGGACTCGCGCCGGGCACAACCGCCCCAGCAACGCCTCCGGCGAACGCGAACGCTGCGCCAGCGAATTCTGGGGCCGGTTCGGCATTTCCGGCCGACTTTGTCGCGCTCGTCGCCTATCTCGATGATCAGGGCGAGGCGGCGCTGGCGGCGCGGCTGAGCTACAGCGCGAGTGTGGTTCGTTATGCTCCTCCCCAACTGGTGCTCAGCTCGGCACGGCCGATGCCCGCCGATTTCGTACGCGAACTAACACTCGATCTGAAACGGATCACCGACAAGCAATGGAAGGTTTCGGCGGAGGACGTGGCGGGGGACCCGACACTTAACGAGGTGAAGCTGGCGGCCGCTGATGCCGAACGCGCAGCGATATTGGAGACCCCGGTGGTCAAGGCGGCGTTCGCGGCATTCCCCGGCGCTGTGCTGGACAGCTGGACCACAGAAGTACGGAGCAACGAAGCATGAAGAGCATCGAAGACATCATGGCCATGGCGCAGAACGTTCAGGCCGAACTGGAAAAGGCTCAGGCCACTCTCGACACGATCGAGGTCGAGGGCGCGTCGGGCGGCGGACTGGTCAAGGTCCGCGCCTCGGCCAAAGGCCGTATCATCGGCATTGCGATCGACGATTCGCTGCTGGTGCCGAGCGAGAAGCAAATGCTCGAAGACCTGATCGTGGCCGCGTTTAACGATGCGCGCGGTAAGGCGGATGCGGCATCGAACACCGAAATGTCCAAGCTGACCAGCGGCATGCCGCTGCCGCCGGGGTTCAAGCTCCCGTTCTGATCCCGGAACAATCGCACGCGGTGCGCCGTTTTGCTCTCCGGGTTAGGGAGAGAAATCATGGACGAAGACCGCGTGACTGAAACCCCGCACACCACGATCATCGAACGCCGTGGCGGCAGTGGCGGCATGTTGATCGCCGTCATATTGCTGATCGCGGTCGTGATCGGCGCGATCTATCTGTTTAACCAGGGTAAGAACGACGGCATAAAGACCGATGCGATCCAGTCCGCCGCCAAGGATGTCGGCGACGGCGCGCAGAAAGTCGGCGATGCGGCGCAGAAGGCGGCAGACAAACCGGCGGAGTAGCTCGCAGAGGTCAGACGTCCTGAAGGGCAGTCACCGAAGACAGGCGTCCAGCCCGTCGTTGCGCACCACGCCGACCCACCGGCTGATCGACTTGCCGTGGCGTTTGGTGAAGCCGCGCGGCGCGATTGCCGCGCGCTTCTTGGGTAATGGCAGCACCGCCGCGATGCGTCCTGCCTCGGCCGGGCTCATACGCGATGCGTCATGGCCGAAATAGCGGATCGATCCGGCATTGACGCCATAGGTACCGATTCCCGTCTCGGCGACGTTGAGATAGACCTCCATGATCCGCTTCTTGCCCCAGAGGTGTTCGATCAGGACGGTAAAATAGGCCTCCAGCGCCTTGCGTGGATAACCGCCACCCTGGATCAGAAAGACGTTCTTCGCGGTCTGCTGGCTGATCGTCGATCCGCCACGGATACGACCACCTTTTGCATTGCGCTTATAGGCCTGCTCGATTGCCCGCATGTCGAAACCAGAATGCATGCAGAAGCGCGCATCCTCGCCGGCGATCGCCGCGCGCGCCATGTTCGGGTCGATGCGCGCGATCGGCATCCATGCCTTGGTTACGCTGTGCCCGCCCATCATGTCGCCGACCATGGTAAAGGTGATAGGCGGCGCGATGAAGCGATAGGCAAGCACCCACAGGATGGACACGAGCAGGAACCACAGCACCGCCTTGACGATGATCATGACGATCCGTCGGAACAATGAATGGCGCCTGGCGGGTCCTGTGGGAATGACGGGGCTCTCTTGTGCGGGCAGCGTGGTCGCGACGCCAGCGCGACGAACAGGTGCGCCGGAAAACGGTGCAGCGGGATCGAAAGGGTCGGGGCGCGCCGGACCGGTCATTACGCAACCGAATTGCCGGATCGGACGCGGTGAGGGAAGGGCCTTTTTTTGGCGCACCCGTCTTCCCGAATACCCCCCGCGAACGGGAGGGGACTATCGGATCAAACCGCCGCGAGCATCCTTTTGTCGCCGGCCAGGCGCATCATCGCCTTTTGCAGCTTCTCAAAGGCGCGCACCTCGATCTGGCGGACGCGTTCGCGGCTGACATTATAGACCTGGCTGAGCTCTTCGAGCGTCTTGGGGTCGTCGGTCAGGCGGCGCTCGGTCAGGATGTGCTTCTCGCGCTCGTTCAGATCGTCCATCGCCGAAGTGAGCATTTCGTGCCGCACATCGGCTTCCTGCGCGTCGGCGACGACTGTGTCCTGCAACGGCGCATCGTCCTGCAGCCAATCCTGCCACTGGCCTTCGCCATCTTCGCGCATCGGCACGTTGAGCGACGTGTCGCCGCCCATCGCCATGCGGCGATTCATGCTCGTCACTTCGTCCTCGGTCACGCCCAGGTCGGTCGCGATCTTGGACAGATGCTCCGGCGTCAAATCGCCGTCCTCGAACGCGTCGAGCTTCGACTTCATCCGGCGCAGGTTGAAGAACAGTTTCTTCTGCGCAGCGGTGGTGCCCATCTTCACCAGGCTCCACGAGCGCAGGATATACTCCTGGATCGAGGCGCGAATCCACCACATCGCATAGGTCGCGAGACGGAAACCACGCTCCGGCTCGAACTTCTTCACGCCCTGCATAAGACCAATATTGCCCTCCGAGATCAGCTCGGACACAGGCAGGCCATAGCCGCGATAGCCCATCGCGATCTTGGCGACGAGACGGAGGTGTGACGTTACGAGCTGTGCCGCCGCATCGGTATCACCATGCTCCTCGAAGCGCTTGGCGAGCATATATTCCTGCTCTGGCGCGAGGATGGGGAATTTCTTGATTTCCGACAGATAGCGGTTGAGGCTTGCCTCCCCGCCAAGAGCGGGGACCGTTGCTGGCACATTGCTGCGGTTTGCCATGATCTGATCTCCCTTAATTGGCCCATGCCTCACAAAGGCTGCACGGACGCTGAACCACTAGACGCTGAGTATATCGTACAGTTCCGTCATATCGGCAGGCATTTCGCTATCGAATGCCAAAGCGATACTTTTCACGGGGTGAATGAACCCCAAACGGGCGGCGTGCAACGCCTGTCGATGGAAATTCAAGGTTTCCAAAATTGTCCGATGAGCTTGTTTTGTTCTACCATAAACCGGGTCTCCAATCAAGGGGTGACCGAGCGACGCCATGTGGACCCGCACCTGATGCGTCCGCCCGGTCTCCAGCCGGCATTCGACCAGCGCGGCTTCCTTCAGCATTTTCAACACGGTGTAATGTGTTACCGCACGCTTGCCGTTCGGTACGATCGCGATCTTCTTGCGGTTGTTTGGCGATCGCGCGAGCGGCGCATCGACTGTGCCTTCCAGCCTGTTCGGCCGGCCCGTTACGATCGCCTTGTAACGGCGGTCGATCGAGTGATCGTGAAACTGTTTCGCCAGCCCTTCATGTGCCCGGTCGGTCTTCGCCGCGACCATCAGGCCCGACGTGTCCTTATCGATACGGTGGACGATGCCCGGCCGTGCGACCCCGCCAATGCCCGAAAGGTTGCCCGCGCAATGGTGGAGCAGCGCATTGACCAATGTTCCGTCGGGGTTGCCCGCCGCCGGGTGGACGACCAGCCCGGCCTGTTTGTCGATGACGATCAGATACTCGTCCTCGAATACGATGTTGAGCGCGATCTCTTGCGCTTCGTTATGCGACGGCGTGGCGTCGGGAACTGCGACGGTAAATACCGTGCCGCCGACCGCTTTCCGCGCCGGATCCCGAACCAGTGCGCCGGACGGATCGCTCACCGCGCCGGAAGAGAGCAGCGCCTTCAACCGTTCGCGCGACAAAATCGGTACCGCTTCGGCGAGCGCACGATCGATCCTCCAGCCATCGGCCTCGGTCGAAATGCGTGCTTCGATGATGGTAACCCCCGAACTCATGTTATAGCGATGTGGGCATGGGAATCGCGATTTCAAGCACTCTACTGCGCAGACTGCTAAACGAAGCGCGCGCATCGCCGGATACGGAGATTTGCGGGCTGTTGTTCGGCTCGCCGGAACGTATCGAGACGGCCGAACCGGCCGCCAATGTCGCCGCCGATCCTGCTCGCCTGTTCGAACTCGATCCTGCTGCCCTGTTCGCCGCGCACCGTGCCGCGCGCGCTGGCGGCGCGAGAATGATCGGCCATTATCACTCGCATCCCCTTGGCCGACCGGTTCCATCGTCGCGCGACGCTGAAGGGGCGATGGGCGATGGCACATACTGGCTCATCCTGACCGTGGAGGAAGCCCGCTTGTGGCGCAGCGTCGCTGCCGGCGCCTTTGAGCAGGTCGCGCTCGACCAATATTAAACCGGGCTAGAGGGGCAGTGGACGGGTTATCTTCCCTCGGTTTGACGTACACCGATGATAGACTCTGCGGAGCCACGCGTGGATGATGGCGAGGGTCTGGAGGCGTTGTTTTACGGCCGAATTCAAGGGCGGGCAGTTTGTGTTTTGGGAGACAAGCGGTCTCATTCAAGCTGAGGTTGCAGGCAAGCTGGAGATCATGCCAACAATGCTGCAACACTTCTTCGGCAAGGATGACCGGCCGAAATCCTCGCATCGCGGCAACCGTTCTCCTAACCTGCGAAAAACCCGATCGCGCGAATTATAGGGCCGGTCAGAGACGTTCTCAGAGATTGGCAACGCAATAAATTTACCGATACCTGCCGGGTTACCCGAGCGATAAGTCGTCGGCGCCCCGAGATTGATAGCCTGACGTGTGTCATTTTATTGAAATTATGGTGGACGCACTTGGGCTCGAACCAAGGACCCGCTGATTAAGAGTCCCTAACGGGGCTTTGATTTTGCTCGGCTTTTTTCCCAACTGGAAAGAAAAGGGCCCATGCAAGATCAAAGGCTTACGGGAAAACTGCCAACCGAAAACGCCGCCCCGGATGGTCCCCGGAACGGCGCTCGCGATTGTCTAAATCCCAGCCCGAACGGTCCCTCTAGAGCGCCCAAGCCGGTATCTGGATACCACAACGGCGGCCCGCTCGCAAGGCGGCTCCTCCTCACGGTATTTCCCGACACGACCGGACGGACCAAGCGCGCCATGACTCGATCACTGGCGGAGATCGCGGATGCCATCCCGCGCCGGGTCGCGGCCCGGAAGGATGCGCTACCCCTCATCAAGCTAGGGGGGTTCGGCAACGTGCTGTCCGCGAAAGGGTCGCTCCGCCACAACGCGAACGTGCTGGCGATCGACGGCGTTGAGGGCGATCACGATGCGGGCACCTTCACTGTGGACGATGCTGGCGCGTTGCTGGAGGCCGCCGGGCTGGCGGGCCTGATCTACACCACGCCCTCGCATCGCCCCGACAAGCCCCGCTGGCGCGTGCTGTGTCCGCTGTCGCGCTCGCATAGTCCCGAGGACCGGGAGCGTCTGTGTGCCCGCCTCAACGGCGCGCTGGAGGGCGCATTGCAGGGCGAGTCCTTCGCGCTGTCGCAAACCTATTTCTATGGCCGCGTTGAGGGCGGCCCCGCGCCAGACGTGCGGATGATCGACGGCACGGCACTGGACCTCGCCGACGAACTGGACGCCGATGCGATCGGCAAGGATGGTAAGCCCTATGTCCCCGGCGCGGCGGACCTATCGCCATTCCAGCCGGTGGCGGATGATGAGGACTTGCCGCACGTCCCCGATTGGGAGCGCATCGGCTCCGCGCTGGACGCCATCCCCGCCGACGCCCGCGACGATCGCGAAGCGTGCTGGCGTCCGGTCGGCATGGCGCTCCACGCAGAAAGCCGGGGCAGCGAACAGGGCTTTGACCTTTGGGATGAGTGGAGCCGTGCGAGCGGGAAATACAATGCCCGCGATCAGCGCCGGGTGTGGGACTCATTCGGTAAGTCCACCGGCAAGCCCGTCGCGATCGGCACGCTCTACCATCTCGCCAAGGAACACGGGTGGGAGGAAAGCTATACCGACGATGATATTACCCGGCTGAATGATCGTCACGCCCTTGTGATGGTGCAAGGCAAGGCATTGATCGCGACCGAGCGGGAGGACGGCGGCACCGATTTCAGCACCGAACGGGACCTCCACGCCTACTATGCGAACGATCGTGTTGCCGTGACGGAAAAGCGATCGGAACCGATTTCCGCGCGGTGGATGCGCCATGCTGATCGGCGCACATTTCCCAACGGCGTGGAGTTCGCCCCCGGTGGCGCTCCAGCGGGCACGCTGAACCTATGGCGCGGATGGGCGGTGGAGCCGGACGCCAGCGGCTCTTGCAAGCTGTTCGTGCGCCATGTCGTCAATGTCGTCTGTGGCAGCGAGCCGGACCATGCCCGCTATGTCATCGGATGGCTGGCGCACATGGTCCAGCGGCCCCACGAAAAGCCGGGCGTGGCGCTAGTGCTGCGAGGTCCCAAGGGGACGGGCAAGGATACGATCGGCGAGTATCTGGCGCGGATGATCGGGAGTCGCCACGCGCCGACTGTCGCCAATGCCGAGCATATCGTGGGGCGGTTCAACCGGCGCATGGAGAACGCGCTGTTGCTCCATGTGCAGGAAGGATCATGGGCGGGAGATCGCAAGGCCGAGGAAGTCCTGAAATACCTTGTCACGTCCGATCGGGTGGAGATCGAACGCAAGGGCATCGACTCCATCAATCTGCGGAGCGTGCTGCGGTTGTTCATATCCGCCAACGCGGAATGGGTGGTGCCCGCCAGCCATGACGAACGCCGCTGGGCCGTGTTTGAGGTATCGGACGCGCGAATGGGCGATGACGCTTATTTCGCGGCTCTACGGGCCGAAATGGAGGGGGCTGGGCCTGCGGCCTTGCTCCACTACCTCCAGACATTCGACCTAACCGGCTTCAACGTGCGCAAGGCCCCGGAAACCGAGGGCCTGCGGAATCAGAAACTCGCCAGCCTGCGGGGCATCAATAAGTGGTGGTTCGACACGCTCAATAGCGGGGAGGTCGGAAATCATTTCGCGGATGAACCATGGGAGGACGGGGAGCGGACGGTCGGATGCGAGGCGTTGCGAGATGCCTATGTGATGTTCCTGCGGTCACGCCGCTATGACGGTGACGCGCTGGACAGCCGGGCGTTCGGCAAGATGCTCCGCGCGATGCTCCCCGAACTGGACCGCAAGATGCAAGGCGGGCGGCACGATCGCGCTTGGGTCTATCTACTCCCGCCGCTTGGCGTCGCGCGGGATAGGTTCGCAGCATGGATTGGCGCACCCGTGGATTGGGAGGCCGAGCAATGATCGCGCTTCATGGATCACATGGATCACACATGGATCACGGAAAACCCTTATATATCAGACTACTTATACCCTGTGATCCAAGTGATCTAAGTGATCTAAGTAAATACCCACACGGGAGTTCTGACTGTCAGAGCAACGGTGGAGAGGGGTGTCCGATAAACGCCTATAGCGTTTCAACCAATGGATCACATGGATCACTTGGATCACGGCTGCAATATCAGTCACTTAGCAGGCGTTTACATGGATCACGGCATCGGATCACACGGATCACGGCGGGTCCTTACCATGGGGTGGCCGTTGGGGGGACGCGGAGCCCCATCATTCCAATCACTAAAATACAACTGAGACAGTTTGCCGACCAATACTCAGTCCAATTTAAGGCTAAACTGTCATGTCGATAGATCAGCGCATCGGAATCTCTCAACTGGCCTCGCTTGTTGGCGTTTCGGACAACCGGATTAAGCAACTCTGCAATTCGGGCGAACTCGAACGCGGCGAGGACGGACAGTTTGATTTAAGGCTGTCTGTTCGCGCCTACTGCAAGACTCTCCGCGACAACGCCATGGGACGTGGCGGCCCCGGCCTCGCCGCGCAACGCGAACGGGTGGCACGGGAGCAAGCCGACGCGCTGGAGATGAAGAACGCCGCTGCCCGGCGCGAACTCATCCCGGCGAGCGAGGTAGAGGCCATGTGGGACAAGATATGCCGCATGATCCGCGCCCGGTTCCTCGCCATGCCAGCCCGGCTCCAGCAACATTTGTCGCATCTTTCCGCGCATGACCTCGCCGTGATGGACCGGGAGATACGCGACGCATTGAAGGAACTCGCCGATGATGACCTTTAGTCGATCGACGTGGGAGACGCGGGCGCGGGCGCTGGCGGCATTGCGACCGCCGCCCCGGTTGCCGCTTTCCGAATGGATTGAGGCCAACCTCCAGCTTCCAGAGGACGTGTCGGCGTTGCCCGGCGAGGTCCGGTTGTGGGAGTTCCAGCGCGGCATTGCCGACGCGATCAGCGACCCGGAGATTGAGCGGGTGACGCTGGTAAAGTCCGTCCGGGTTGGCCTCTCCACGCTGCTAACCGCGACGATCGGCAGCTATGTCGCGAACGAACCGTCCCCGATCCTGCTCTTATTGCCGACTGAGGCCGATTGCCGCGACTACACCGTATCGGACATCGAACCGATATTTGAGGCCACACCGGCGCTTTCCGGGCTGCTCAGTGCCGACGAAGGCGGGCGCAACACGCTGCTGTCCCGCCGCTTCCCCGGCGGCAGTCTAAAGATCGTCGCGGCAAAGGCCCCCCGCAATCTGCGTCGGCACAACGTCCGCGTGCTGCTTATTGATGAGGCCGATGGAATGGAAGCCGGGCCGGAAGGCAACCCGGTGGTGCTGGCGGAGCGCCGCACGATGTCATTCGCCAACCGCAAAATCGTCATGGGCAGCACGCCGACGCTGGAGGAAACGTCCAACGTCCTGCGGTCCTATGCGACAAGCGATCAGCGTATCTTTGAGGTCCCGTGCCCAGATTGCGGCGAGTTCACTGAGATACTGTGGCAGCATATAGAATGGGAGCCGGACAAGCCCGAAACCGCCGCCTTCCGGTGCCCGCATTGCGCGGGAATGATTTCCGAGAATCATAAGGCGGGAATGATGGCGGCGGGCCGGTGGCGCGCGACGTGCCCGGACGTGAAAGGCCATGCCGGTTTCCGCATCAACGCCCTTGTCAGTCCGCACGCGATGGCGAGTTGGTCGCGATTGGCGGCTGAGTTCCTTAGCGCCAAGGGCAGTCCCGACACCTTGCAAGTGTTTTGTAACACGATCCTCGCACAAGGCTGGCGCGAAGAGTCGGAAGCGGTGGACGAGGCCGCGCTACAGGCGAGGGCGGAGCCGTTCGGGCTGGATAACGTGCCGCCGGACGTGCTGATCGTCACGGCGGGCGTGGACGTGCAAGATGATCGCTTGGAAACCACGTTCATCGGCTGGTCGCGCGGAGCGGCACTAATCTTAGGCCATGTGGTGGTTTGGGGTTCGCCGGGTGACGACACAACTTGGCTAGAATTAGATGATTTATTGCGCACGACATGGCCGCATCCGAACGGCGGTACGCTCCGCCTGGACTCGGCCATCATCGACTCCGGGGACGGGGGCTGGACCGAGCGCGTCTATGCGTTTTGCCGCCCGCGCTTTGGTCGCAAGATTATGGCGGGCAAGGGCGTAGCAGGCACCCGGCCTCCCGCCGCGCTGTCTCAGGCCAAGGGCGTGAAGCTGTTTTTGATCGGAGTTGACGGATTGAAGGCGCAAATCCTGACCCGACTGGCGCGCGGGCGCACCATCCGTTTTTCCGATAGTCTGGAGCCGGTTTGGTATGAGCAACTGGCATCGGAGCGCCGCATAGTCCGCTATGTCCGGGGACAGCCCGTGCGCCGTTTCGAGCGCAAGCCGGGGATGCGAGCCGAGGCGCTGGACTGTGTGGTCTATGCCTATGCCGCTCGCACGCTCGTTACCGCCAACCTAGATCGGCGGGAGGAAGAACTGGCTAGCGTGTCGGCGGTCGCGCCCGCCGTGAAGCCGGTTATCCGATCGGCGTGGTTAGGGCGCTAGGAATTATCGCGCTGCTGATCGAACCGCCACTTCCGAAACATTTGAAAAAGGATGCCGAGCACAATCAGAACGGCGAAGACAAGCCATAGCCGTCCCCACCCATGAAATAGGTCTGTCTTGTCCGAAACCTTGAACAACAATGCTGCCATTGCTCCTATGCCAATTAGAAGCTGACCGTATGTCATCTTGGCTAGCATCACGCGGCGTACCTCGACGCGCGATCGAGCTTCCCCGAGCGTTGGTCTACGCTCTAGTTCGCGAGCGGGAGCGTTCCACGCCCAATAGTAGCCGACCATAAACACCGCGATAATCACGCCGATGCCGCCGTAGATAAACAGGTTTGATGATGGGCTGTCTACATCCGGCACAAGCACGACAAGCAAGCCAATCAGCAACAAAGTCGCTGGAAAGATGCCCCACGTGGCATATCGCAGCCGCCTCCTAAAGTCCGCCAAAAAGGTGTCCCGTTCCGCTGCTGAGACGCGGATCGGCGCGCCCTTCATGCTCTTGCGGTAAACGAAATCGGCTCCGTCCGGCTCGAACTGGTCCGAGAAGATTTCCCGCACACGATCAAAGTGATGGTTTCCAAACATGGGCGGACAATATCGGGTCCACCTCCAGCGGCAATAGCCTGCGTGCCGAAAGATGGCCGGACGGGTTGGGGGAGTGAATCCGCCCGTCCGGCCAAGTCGGGCTGGCGCTGGTTGACGATACACCAGCCCGACCTCTCACGAGTGGATGGCATGGCTACCATCCAACCGACGACGAAGAGACCAAAACCCATTCCCGTGGGCCTTGGCACTGTCCGCCCTACAGAGGGCGTCCAAAGTCGTCAAGTTATTATCCGACTCGACATTGTCGGATCAAAGTAGTAATCCTCCTTATCTGCCGAGTCGCCGCGCAAATAGGGAGTTTCCGATATGACAACTGAGAAGATTGTCAATAAAAGCAAGTATAGCCTTCCGCTAGGTCGCGGGCTTGAGGCTTACCGAGTCTTGGGATATTCGCATGAGGACGCCGAAAAAGGCAGTCGTCGAAATCGTGATTTCAACCGCGACGGGCTGCTGCATATCGGTGGCACGATCGGCGAAGGTTCGATCAAGCACGCGAATTATCGCGTTTGTGACATGGCAGTTGCCGTCATTCTTACCGCTCTGACGGCGGATGGCGGGATGCTCGTTCGGGAGTCTCTCCGTGAAGCGTCCTCCGCTTGCTACGGCTGGACCAAGTTCACCGACCCCGACAAAACCGCGACCGTCATGCATCCGATCATCGCGGCCCTTGAGGGCATCGAACGCGACGAACTTTGGGTCCTCCGCGTGGACGTGCGCAAGTGCGATCAGACCGGCAAGATTGCCGTCCGCGCCGTGCTGTATGATGGCGAGGGCGGATTGCCCGGAAACGATTTCCCAAAAGGCTACCTCCCGCACGTCACGATGCTGGTGCATCTCGCGCCGCTGTTGAAGCCCCTTATCGGCGCTGTTGCCGGGCGCATCGGGGCGAACTGACATGGGCCTCCGCTCTTGGCTGTTCCCCGATCGTCTCCGCACGCGGTCCTATGAACCCACGGCCACGCGCTGGCGGGACGAACCCGGCTGGAACACGCTTGGGGACCGCCGGACGGTGCCCGCTAATGTCATCGCGTTGAGCGAGCAACACTATGCTGGCGATGGCTATTATCGGAACGGTTGCGATGCGTGGACAACCGCGCTCGCCGGGTCCGGGTGGGGCTTCGCGCCGCATGATCCCGAATTGCTTACCGCGTGGACAGCATATGCGGGGAGCGCCGTTTGGGGCGGTGGCAGCTTCGACGCCCTAACCGGCGGCCTCGCACGGGACATGGTGGTTTCCGGCGAGGGCATCGCCATCCTCCAGCCTGGTTGGACTTGGCTCCGCGTGCCGCGAGGCGTCATCGCCAGCGACCACGATAATGGCACCACGATCAAAGAGGGCGTGGAGTTCACGGATGGGCGCGAGTCCGCCATCTATATCCGGCGCGACCCCGCCGCCGCCCCGGAGCGGATCGAACGTGACCGCTATGCCCGTCTCTGGCGGCAAGATTTCCCCGGACAGATTCGCGGAGCGCCATGGGGCATTGCCGTGCTGACCGCCGCCGACACGCTCGCCGACACTGAAAACGCCCTTTTGATGGGGGTAAAGGTCGCGGCCATGTTTGCGGGTATTGCGACGGATGAAAACAACGCCGCCGCCGATTTCCCGTTTGATGGCACGTCACGCGGGAGCGTGCTGGAGAGCGGACTCGAACCGGGCACGTTGAAGGTGCTTCCGGCGGGTTGGCGCGTCCAGTTCGCGACCCCGCAACAGGCGCAACAGGCGGCGGAGTTCCTACGTCATCAACTCCACCGGATCAGCGCCGGGTTTGGCGTCCCGACGCACCTTGTCTCCAACAATTTGGCGGATGCGAACTATGGCAGCTTGCGCGGTGGCATGGTGGAGTTTTCCATGCGGGTTGAAGCCGCGCAATTTTCCACGATCGTCCCGCAATTCCTCAAACCGGCTTGGGAGGCGTTCGCCACCCGCCAATACCTCGCCGGTAAGGTCGCTGATCTGGCGGAGGCGATGGCGTGCGAGTTCATCGCTCCAGCCCGCCCGTGGATCGACCCCGCGAAGGACGTTTCAGCAACTGCCGAGATGCTGCGACTTGGCCTCACCTCCCGCCGCCGGGCCGCCGCCGAATTGGGTTGGGACATCGCGCGCCTAGACGCGGAAATCGTTTCCGACCGTGAGAGAGAATCCAGCCTTGGCCTAACTTTTAGTCAGGAGGCCCCAAGTGCATAACGTCCCCCCGATCTACCAAGTGTCGATCAAAGAACTCACGACCAAGCGGACAGTTGTCGCGACGATCCACCAAGGCCCGCTCGCGCCAGCCCTTCGCGACGGCTCGATGCTCGCGGCGGTGGAGGAAATCGACAAGCTGACATTTTGGCGTGCCTCGCCGCTCCAGCGGAAGGAAAACCAATATGTCTGATATTTTGACCCGTCGCCTCCCGGCGACGATCAGTCCCGCCAGCCTCCAGCGCCACGATGACGGCACCGCGACTGTCATTGCCACGCTGTCCACGGGCGCTCCCGTCCGCCGGGCGGGTTTCGTGGAGACGTTGGCGATCGGGCCGGATCATGTGTCCTTTGCCGCCAACATGCCGGTGCTGGACGCGCATCGGCAAACCTCGATTGGCGACGTGAAAGGCCGCGTTGAGGGCGTCCATTTCGAGGGTGGCGCGATCGTCGCCACCTTGCGGATTAGCGACCCCGCCGCCCTCGCCGCAATCGAGCGTGGCGACATAACCGGCGTAAGCGTCGGCTATCGCGCCACCGCTTGGAAGGATGGCCGCGACGCCGCCAGCGGCCACAAGACTCGAACGATGACGAAGTGGGAGGTCCTTGAGGTCTCTCTTGTTCCGGTTCCCGCCGACCAATCAGCTACAATCAGGAGCAATACAATTATGGAACCGGAAATCATTTCCGAGCCGGATGAGGCTGTCACGACGCGGGCTGAAATCCGCACGATCTGCCGAGCGGCGGGCATGACGCCCGAACAGGCGGACGAACTGATCGACCGTGGAGCGACCGTCACGGATGCGCGCTCCGCCGCTTGGGAGGCATCGCAGGCCCGCCGCCCCGTCATCATCGTGGGGCGCTCCAGCGAGGACCCGGCCCTTGTTCGCGGCTTTCAGGCGGAAGCCTTGGCAGCGACCTACACGGGCGCGGAGCCGAGCGATGGCGCGCGGCAATACATGGGGCTTGGGATGCACGACCACATGCGGTTGTGCCTTACCCGTAGCGGCGAGTCCGGCGTGCCGACGATGGGCGCGGATGCGCTTGTCACCCGTGCGATGGGCACCACGTCCGATTTCCCGATCACGCTGGACGACGCGGGCACCCGTATCGTGCTGTCGTCCTATCGGGCAGCGGAGTCGCCGCTCAAAAGCGTCGGCGTCCAGCGCAACCTCCCCGATTTCCGCGAAGCGACGGCCATCCGCACGGGTGGTTTGCCGACGCTGAAAAAGGTCACGGAAGCTGGCGAGATCAAGCATGTCACCATCCCGGAAAGCGGCGAAAAGTTCAAGCTGGACACCTATGCCAGCATCTTTGGACTGACTCGCCAAGTCCTCATCAATGATCGTTTCGGCATCCTTGGCGATTTTACCCGCAATGCCGGTAACGCGGCGGCGGCAACGGAACGCGAGTTGCTGTTGTCGGTGCTGCTGGAGGCCGCTGGAGCGGGTCCGGGCATGAGCGATGGCAAGGCGCTGTTCCATGCGGACCACGGCAACCTTGGCCTCGCCGCCGCCCCGGACGTGGACGAACTGTCGGCGGCACGCCTCGCCATGCGGCTCCAGACCGGCATTGATGGCGTCACGCGGATCAGCGTTGCCCCCAAGTATCTGGTGGTCGCGGCTGATCTGGAGACGAAGGGCGAACAACTCCTTGCCGCACTGGCGGCGGCGAAGGTGGACGACGCCAATCCGTTCTCGGGCAAGCTGACGCTACTCGTGGAGCCGGGCTTGCCGGAAGGCGCATGGTATCTGTTCGCGGACCCGGCCCAAGTGCCGACGCTCGCTTATGGGTATCTGTCCAGCGCGCCGGGGCCGCAACTGGCGTCGCGCGACGGTTGGGACGTTCTCGGTCGCGAATGGCGCGTGGTCCTCGATTTCGGGGCCGGTGCGATCGACTGGCGCGGCGCTTACCGCAACCCCGGCGAGGCCCTGTAATGGCCGCGCTCGCCGACCTCCAGAAATGGCGAGACTCGCTATTCGAGGCGCGGATGAACGGAGTCCGTTCGTTCGCCGATCAGAACGGCGAGCGCGTCGAATACTCATCCGATCGCGAGATGGCGGCGGCAATCGCCGCTTGCGATCGGGAGTTGGCGGGGATGCGCCGCCCTAACACCATCGTTTTTCGTAAGGGATACTGACATGCGAAACTATGTGCAGCGTGGCGACACGCTCGACATCATCGCCGCCGCCGTTGTGGCGTCCGGTGACGTGGTTACGAAAGGCTCGATCATCGGCATTGCCAATGCGGATGCCGCTGTAGGCGACACGTTCGCGCTGGACGTGGTGGGCGTTTTCAATCTCCCAAAGGTTGCCGCCCTCGCCATCGGGCAGGGCGATACCGTCTATTGGGACAGCGCCAACGGAGTCGTCACCAAAACGGCGGGTGGCAATACCAAGCTGGGGGTGGCGATCGAGTCCGTCCCCAATCCTAGCGCCGCCGTCTCCGTGCGCCTCAACGGGGCTTTCTGAGGCCGCGATGACAGCGAAACGCGCCACGTTCCGGCAAGCCGATCTGACTCGTGCGGTGAAAGCCGCGCGGGCGGCGGGCTTGGACGTGGCGCGAATTGAGATTAACCCGGACGGCACGATCGTTCTGGAGCAAAGCCGGGAAACGATTTCCGGGCAGGCAAGTCCTTTGGACCAATGGAAGGCGAAGCGTGATGCGCGTCCGGCTTAAAGGCATCAATCGCATAACCAAACGGCTCGCCGATGGTAGCAGCGTCACCTATTACTATGCTTGGAAAGGCGGCCCGCGCCTTGACGGCACGCCGGGCTCGCCAGAGTTTCACGCCGCATACAATACCGCCGTCGCGGCCCGCCGCGTTACGCCAGAAGGGCAACTCCAATCGGTCCTAGATCGTTTCCAGCGATCGTCCACATTCCTTGACCTCGCCGACAAAACTCGCGTCGATTACAAGAAACATATTCGCGCGATCGAAACCGAGTTCGGGGATTTCCCGATCAGTGCGCTATTGGATCGCGGATCGCGTGGCGTGTTCCTCGACTGGCGCGACCGCATCGGCGTCACGTCCCGCCGCCAAGCCGATTACCGTTTCAGCGTCCTAGCGCGCATCCTGTCATGGGGTTTCGATCGCGGGCTAGTGCCGCTCAACCCGTGCGAGCGCCCCGGACGGCTCTATCGCTCCGGGCGGGCCGATAAGACATGGACCGACGCCGACGCCACGGCCTTCTACGCCAAGGCCCCGGCGCATCTACATCTCGCGCTAACGCTGGCGCTCTGGACCGGGCAGCGGCAAGGCGACCTCCTACGGCTGACGTGGAGCGCCTATGACGGCACTCATATCCGGGTGACGCAAGGTAAGACTGGCGTGCGGGTGGTGGTGCCGGTTGGCGAGCCGCTCCGGGAGGCGCTGGACGCCGCCAAGCGGGCGCTGGCGAGCATCCCGGAAGGCAAGCCGCGCCCCATGACAATCCTAGCAACTGAGGGCGGGACGGCATGGACCGAATCCGGCTTCCGGGCATCGTGGCGCAAGGCGTGCGAAAAGGCTGGAGTGTCCGGCGTCACGTTCCACGATCTACGCGGCACGGCGGTTACGCGGCTCGCGATAGCGGGATGCACGGTGCCGGAAATCGCTTCTTTGACCGGCCATTCCATGAAGGACGCGGAGACGATCGTGTCGCACTACATGAAGCGCGATCAGGCCCTAGCGGAGTCGGCAATTCGGAAGCTGGAGGGGAGAAAAACTCCCAACTAACCTCCCAACTGTTCTAACCGAGTCCGACGAAAGCCGGAAAAAAGCGAGTAAAAACAATGGTGGACGCACTTGGGCTCGAACCAAGGACCCGCTGATTAAGAGTCAGCTGCTCTACCAACTGAGCTATGCGTCCATTCCGGTGCGGCTGGATCAGCGCGTTGGGGGCGCCGCCGCTGTCGGGGAGGGCGCGCGTTACCATTGCCGCTGCGAAATGCAAACCCGAAATTGGCCTTTTTCCGCTATCCGTCCTACTTTATTGCCGCGCAGCATCGCCCGCATTCATTACCAGCGCTGCGTCTGCCGATTTTGCCGGTCGATCGACATCAGGATGCCGAGGCAGGTCAGCACGGTGAGCTGGGCCGAGCTGCCGAAGCTGATAAAGGGCAGGGGGATGCCGACCACCGGCGCGATGCCCATGACCATCGACATGTTGATCGCGACATACAGGAAGATCGTGGTGGCGAGGCCCGCCGCGGTCAGCCGGCCGAATTTGGTCTGCGCCTGCAGTGCGACATTCACGCCCCAGAAGATCACCGCGAAAAACGCGATGATCAGCAAGATGCCCCCGATCAGGCCCCATTCCTCCATCATCGTCGCCAGGGCGAAATCGGTATGACCCTCGGGCAGGTAATCGAGATGGCTTTGCGTGCCGTTGAGGAACCCTTTTCCGAAGATGCCGCCCGACCCGATCGCGATCTTCGACTGGCTGATATGATAGCCGGTGCCGAGCGGGTCGCTCTCCGGATCGAGAAAGACCAGGATGCGGTTGCGCTGATAACCGTGCAGCACGAAATTGACCGCGAGGGGGATCGCCGCGCCCAGCGCCAGCGCGCCGCCGATGAACAGGCGCAGCGGCACGCCGGCCAGGAACATCACCACCACACCACCCATGCAGATCATCAATGCGGTGCCGAGATCGGGCTGCAGCATGACCAGCGCGCCGGGCACGCCGATCAGCAGCGCGGCGGGCCAGATCGCGCCGAAACGCCGCGTCTCGTTGGGCGGAAGCAAATCGTAGAATTTTGCGCAGGCAAGCACGATGAACGGCTTCATGAATTCCGATGGCTGCAGCCGGATCAGACCGAGGTCGAGCCAGCGCTGGCTGCCGCCACGCACCGCGCCGAGCAGTTCGACCAGCACCAGCGCGATAACCAGCACGGCATAGACCGGCAGCGCGATATTGCTCCACACCGATTCGCGCACACGCGACAGCGCGATCGCGCCGGCGAGCAGCACGAAAAAGCGGATGCCCTGGGTCAATGCCCAGGGGCGGAGCGAACCGCCCGCGGCGGAATACAGCACGACCAGCCCGAAACTGCCGATCAGGATGACCAGGAAGATGATCCTCCATGGCAATTGCGCGAGTGGCGCGGGGACGAAGTTTAGCCCGGGGTTCATTCCTGCGACTCCGTCGATCCGACCTGCGCGATTCCGTTGCCCGAAGCGGTGGCGGCGCCGAGTGCCTCGGCGGTGGCATTTTGTGCGGCGGTAGCGGCCTCTACCGCCGGCGCGGCGGTCGGCGCGGTGGCGCTTGTTTCGGTCGCGGCACCGACACCCGGCGCCGGCGCGTTGGCGGCGGCGCGGTATGCGGCGCTCTGCGCCGCGGCGCGTTGCGTGATGTCACCGCCCCAGGTCGGCTCACCTTCGGCGAGCGATTTCAGCGCGGCCTCGCGGTCGAACATATAGGTCATGATGTCGCGCGCGATCAGCGGCGTATCGAGGTTTCGGATCAAATGGCCGTTATGTTCGAGCACGACGCCAGCGGCATATTTTGGTTTGTCGGCCGGCGCGAAGCATACGAACAGCGCGTGATCGCGCAGCTTGAACGGTAATTGCCGGTTGTTGAGCACGCCGCTACCGCGTTCGGCCATGGTGATGCGCCGGACCTGCGCAGTGCCGGTCTTTGCCGCGAGCGCGACACCGGGGATCTGCAACCGCGCGGAACCGGCAGTGCCGCCCTGGTTGACCACACCGAACATCGCATCGCGCACGATCGCGAGATGTTCGGGTGATACTTTGAGGGGTGCCGCGAGCGGTGCCCTGCCGGTCGTCAATATTCTCGGTTTCAGGTCTCGTCCGGACGCAATGCGCGCCGCCATCACCGCCAGCTGAAGTGGGTTGGCGAGCACATAACCCTGGCCGATCGATGCATTGAGCGAATCCGCGACGGTCCAGGCGTCTTTGTATTTCTTCAGCTTCCATGCGCTGTCGGGGACGGTGCCGTAGCGCTGCGTATCGAACGGAAGATGATATTTCTCGCCCAGCCCGACCATCCGCGCGATCGGGGCGATCGCGTCATAGCCGACGCGGCGGACCATCTCGTAGAAATAGATATCGCAGCTCTGCATAACCGCATTTTTCATGTCGAGCGGCCCATGGCCACGGCGTTTGTGGCAATGAAAAACGCCGGTGCCGACGCGCATCGCGCCCGAACAATTGACCCGCGCATGCGGATCGACCCCGGCGGTGAGCAGCGCCAGCGCATTCATTGGCTTGACCGTTGACCCCGGGGGATAAAGCCCCTGCAGCGTCTTGTTCATCAACGGCACGTGATCGTCGTCGGACAGCATCTTCCATTCGAGATGGCTGATGCCGTCAGAAAAACTGTTCGGGTCGTAAGCGGGCATCGACACCATCGCCAGGATGTCGCCGGTCTCGCAATCGATCACTACCGCAGAGCCGGAGTTGGTCCCGAGGCGCCGCGCGGCATATTCCTGCAATCCCGCATCGATCGTCAGTCGCGCGGTCTGGCCGGGTTTGTCGATCCGCGTTTCGAGTTCACGGACCAGCTTGCCGCGCGCCGTCACTTCGACCCGCTTCGCGCCCGCCTCTCCGCGCAGGGATTTTTCAAGCGTCTTTTCAAGACCATCCTTGCCCAGCTTGAAGCCCGGCGTGACCATCAAGGGATCCTTGGTCTTCTGATATTGCTCGGCCGAAGCCGCGCCGACATAGCCGGTGAGATGCGCGACCGCCGCGCCTGCGGGATAGCTGCGCGCAAAGCCGCGCGTCGGTGCGATGCCGACCAGTTCGGGCAACCGGACGCTGACCGCCGCGAACTGTTCCCAGTTGAGATTTTCCGCGACCTGCACCGGCTGGAACCCCGCCGCGTGCTTCAGATCGGTGGCGATGCGATCCATTTCCTCGATGGGAAGATTGAGGATGGCGCGCAACAGGTCAAGTACGCGGTCCTTGTCCTCAAGCCGGTCGGGGATGATGTCGACGCGGAAATCGGTGCGGTTATTGGCCAGCGGCGCGCCATGACGATCGACGATCCAGCCGCGGCGCGGAGGCACCAGCGTCATGTTGACGCGGTTGCTCTCGGAAAGCATGCGGTAGCGTTCGTTCTCCGCCACTGCGAGCCAGGTCATGCGTGCGGCCAGGGTGACCGCGACAAGGCCCTGCCCGACGCCGAGCATCATCGCGCGACGGCTGAAACTATAGGATTGGGAAGCCTCCGTCATCGTTCGCATTGGCTAGTGCACACCCTTGGTCATGCGCCTTCGCGTTTACCATCCAGCCATGCGCAAAACCGCGCCACCAGCGGGAACAACATGATCGAGATGGCGGCCTGCAGCAAGAGCACGGTATCGACATGAGCGCCGAGCGGCGATGCGATCAGCCGACCCGCGATCAGGCACAAGCCGATCGATCCGGCGGCGATCAGCCAGTTTTGCCAGAAATCGCGAAACACCAGGCGCTGATCGATCATGTCGATGACAAAGAAACAGATCATCCACAACAGCATGGCGCTGCCCAGCGGCTGACCCGAGACCAGGTCGTCGAAGAACCCGAGCGGCAATGCCGCCCAGATCGCGAAGGCATCGGGCCGCAACAGCCGCCAGCCGAGCAATACCATCAGGCCGAGCGGCGGCACCAATGGGAAGCTCGCGACATAGGGCCAGATGGTGATCAGCGACGCGATCAGGACAGAAGCGCCTGGCACGATTCGCTGCAGGACCGGCGGGGGCGGGGCATCATAGGGGTTGCGCGCCGGAGCCCTCACGGCTTGGCGGCCGGACTGGGGGTTGCGGCATTGGGCGCGGGGGCGGGCGGCAAGACAGGCATGAAGGTCTGCTGCACGAGCGCGAAATCGAGCGTATCGGGTTGGGTGAAGCTGCGCGCCAAGGCTGTGTCGCTCGAGCGACGAACAATGCGCGCGACCGGAATATTGGGTGAGTAGATGCCGCCGGTGCCCGATGTGACGAATACGTCGCCAGGTTCGAACGGGGTATTGGCCTGGCTGACCGAACGGACGTCGATCATTCCGTCGCCGCGCCCCGCAGCGAGCGCGGGCAGACCATCGCGCGTGCGGCGTACCGGCACGATGCTTTCCGGATCGGTCAGCAGCAGCACGCGCGCGGTATTGGGGCCGGTTTCGAGGATGCGGCCGATCAACCCTTCCGGGCCGCGTACCGGCTGTCCTTCGCGCACGCCCTGCCAGGCGCCGGCATTGAGGACCGCGAAGCGCCGCGTGCTGGACGCGGACGAACTTACCAGCCGCGCCGTGACGACCGGATCGGCATTGCGTTCACGCAAGTGGAGCAACGCCTTGAGCCGGCGATTGTCATAGGACAGCGTGCGTGCGCGCAGCAGCAGGGCGCGGTTGTCGGCGATTTCCTTGCGCAACTGCGCATTCTTTTGATTGACGGCGAAATGATTGCCGATCGACGCCGGGATCGACGCGATGCCGCGGCCAAGTCCTGCCATGCCCGACGAAATCGGCGTAGTGATTTCGGCGACGGTCGCACGCAGCGCGGTAAAGGCCGGCGGGTTCAATGTATCGAGCGCGAGCAGGATCACCGCGACGATCGCTCCCGCGGCCGCGATGACATATCCCAGGAACAATCCGTATTGCGCCCGCCGCGAGAAACCCGGGCGCCGGTTGCGAGACGGCGCCATGTTACCCCCTCAAAAGCCCTAAGGCTGTGTACGATATACAAACGGTCTTCGGAACAATTGTTCTCACCTTCGTATAAGCCGTTCGCGCCGAGCGATGCGCTGGCCGTTCGTCCCGAACAAGGGGTTGGCCGGAACGAAAGGCTATCCGAATCGACGCCCTTAAGCGCTGTGCAACACGCCGCGGAACACCGGATCCTCAAGTGCGCGACCAGTGCCGAGCGCGACGCAGATCAGCGGGTCGTCGGCGATCGTCACCGGCAGGCCGGTTTCATCGCGCAACACCTCGTCGATGCCTTTGAGCAGTGCGCCACCACCGGTGAGCACGATACCTTGATCGACGATATCGGCTGCCAGTTCGGGTGCCGTATTCTCCAGCGCGATGCGCACGCCCTCGACGATCTGGCCGACTGGTTCGGACAGCGCCTCGGCGATCTGGCCCTGGTTGATCTGAATTTCCTTCGGCACGCCATTGACCAGGTCGCGGCCCTTGACGTGGATGGTGAGGCCGATGCCGTCGGGCGGCGGCTTGGCGACGCCGACTTCCTGCTTGATGCGCTCGGCGGTCGAATCGCCGATCAGCAGATTATGGTTACGGCGCACATAGGAGACGATCGCTTCGTCCATCTTGTCGCCACCGACGCGGACCGATGTTGTATAGGCAAGGCCGCGCAGGCTGAGCACTGCGACTTCGGTAGTGCCACCGCCGATATCGACGACCATCGACCCGATCGGCTCGGTGACCGGCATGTCGGCGCCGATAGCGGCGGCCATCGGTTCCTCGATCAGCCAGACCTGCGAGGCGCCTGCGTTCGATGCTGCATCGCGAATCGCGCGGCGCTCGACCGAGGTCGAACCCGACGGCACGCAGATCACGATCTGCGGCCAGCGGAAAAAGCGACGCTGTCCGCCATGAACCTTATGGATGAAATGCTTGATCATCTGTTCGGCGACGTCGATGTCGGCGATCACACCGTCGCGAAGCGGGCGGATAGCCTGAATGCTGTCCGGGGTCTTGCCCATCATCAGCTTGGCGTCGTCGCCGACCGCCTTGACCTTTTTCTGACCGTTGATCGTCTCGATCGCGACCACCGATGGTTCGTTGAGCACAATGCCGCGGCCCCGCAGATACACGACGGTATTCGCGGTCCCCAGATCGATCGCCATGTCGTGCGAGGAGAACCTGAAAAGTTTCGAGAAGAAGCTCATTGATCGTTCCGTTTCAGGCCGCCCCCATGTGACCGGGTTCGGCAGTTCGCACTGGTCCCGGCAAAACTGCTATATCCGAAGGATCCAGGGCGGAAATTCCACGCTCTGGATGCCTGTAGATGCGGGTCGCGGGATGCCGTCGCTTGGGCTACAGCATCATCCATGTCAATACGGCGCCTCCCCGAACATCTCGTCAATCGTATCGCTGCCGGTGAAGTGGTCGAACGGCCCGCCAGTGCGTTGAAGGAACTGGTCGAAAATGCGGTCGATGCGGGCGCGAATCGCATCGATATACGCTTGCGGGGGGGTGGCGTGGACGGAATCGAGGTGATCGACAACGGTTGCGGCATGACGCCCCCCGATATGACGCTCGCGTTGGAGCGTCATGCGACTTCCAAGCTCCCAGATGAGGCGATCGAGGCGGTGACGACGCTCGGTTTTCGCGGTGAAGCGTTGCCGTCGATCGCCAGCGTCGCACGCATGACGCTGGAAAGCCGGGTGCGCGGTGCGGAAGGCTGGTCGCGCGTGGTCGATAATGGCCTGCTCGATTCCGAAGGACCGATCGGCATACCGCCCGGCACAAGGGTGCGGGTCGATGGATTGTTCGAACGGGTGCCTGCGCGGCGCAAGTTCCTGCGCTCGGCCCGTTCGGAATATGCCGCCTGCCTCGATGTCGTGAAACGGCTCGCCATGGCGAACCCTGATATTGGCTTTTCGGTCGAACATGATGGCCGGCGGGTTCTGTCGGTGATGGGCGGGGAGACGCTGCCCGACCGCGTCGCCGCGCTGACCGATCGCGGGCTGGTCGAAAACGGCATCCTCATCGACCTGGAGCGTGAAGGCCTGCGGCTCGGCGGTATCGCCGGCCTGCCGACCTTCAACCGCGGCATCGCCGACCACCAATATCTGTTCGTCAATCGCCGGCCGGTGAAGGATCGCCTGCTCGTCGGCGCAGTGCGCGGCGCCTATGCCGAACTGCTCGCGCGGGACCGTCACGCGGTGGTCGCGCTGTTCCTCGACGTGCCGGGCGACGCGGTCGACGTGAACGTCCACCCCGCCAAGACCGAAGTCCGTTTCCGTGAACCCGCCATGGTGCGCGGCCTGATCGTCAGCGGCCTGCGCCGCGCGCTCGACGAAGCCGGCCATCGCAGCGCGCAACGCCCGGACCGAGGGGCGATGGCGGCATGGCAGAGCGAACCGATCGCGCCGCCCGCGTCGCAATTATGGGACCGGCAGCATGTCGGACAATGGGACGCGCCGTCTTCGTCGCCATCGTCGCAGACGCGCTATGCCGTGCATGATCGCCGCACCAGCTTCATTCCGCCACCGATGGCGCGGGCCGAGCCCGCCTATGCGCCGCCACCCGAAACGACCAGCTATCCGCTCGGCGTCGCGCGCGGCCAGGTGGCGAAGACCTATATTGTCGCCGAGGCGGAGGACGGTCTGGTGTTGGTCGACCAGCACGCGGCGCATGAACGGCTGGTGCTCGAACGCATGCGCAGGGCGATGGCGACCGGCGGTGTCGCGAGCCAGGCATTGCTGCTGCCCGAAGTGATCGAACTCGACGAACCCGCCTGCGACCGGCTCGATGCGCGCATCGCCGAACTGAGCGAATTCGGGCTCGATCTCGAACGCTTCGGTCCGCGCGCGATGCTTGTTCGAGCCGTGCCGGCGATGCTTGGCCAAAGCGATGTTACGGGCCTGGTCACCGATCTCGCCGATGAGCTTGCCGCGTTCGACGAGGCACTGAGCCTGAAGGAACGCCTCGATCATGTCGCCGCGACGATGGCCTGTCACGGCTCGGTCCGTGCCGGGCGGATATTGTCCGTGACGGAGATGAACGCGCTGCTTCGGGAAATGGAGGTCACGCCGCATTCCGGCCAGTGCAACCATGGCCGACCGACCTGGGTGAAGCTGGCACATGGCGATATCGAGAAACTGTTCGGGCGGCGATGAGGCTGTTTCGGCGCGTTGCGAATTTGCCTGAGCAGCGCGTGATCGCGGCGGCTGAGATTTTGGCGGCGACGCTTCTTGCCGAGGAGGATGAACAGGTCCGGCATTTATCGCCGACGGGTTCATGCCCGGTCAGGCGCATCGTTGCACCAACTTTCTGCCGATGGCCTTTAGCGGGCCGATCCTGGAAGATTTGGGCATCACTAAATTTGTGCCGACCATCAGTGTCCTTACGGCGGAAGGCGGCGAGATCCCGGCAAAGCTTGATCGACAACCCGAATATGTCGCCGCCCTCGCGCTGGCGCGGCGGCATTGTCAGGCGGTCCGGATGGACCATGATGTTTACGAAGCGATTGCATGCGGCATCGAAAATCGACGCCGTCAGCGCGGCTCTCAATGATGGCGTCGATATTGCGGGATCTTGCATTGCCTCCGCGCTGGTCGGCGATGGATGCGCCGAACACATTAAAATGAACGGCGATCGCGCGAGATAGCTGCTTCTGCAAACCTGTCGGCGCTGGTCAGTATCGCGACTCGGGCGTCGTGAAAAGGTTCCGGCATGCCGAAGAAAGATTCCCGTTCATCTGGCTGAAACCTTTACGCGCGGCGCGCATTTTTAAGTCAAGTCATCGAAGCAAAGCGACCTTATCATGAAAAGCATCGTGCCCCTTTTCCTTGCCCTGATCCCGCTGGTTGCCGTTGTCGGAGCGTGCGTGGCGGTGCCCTGAACCAACTATCCCGCCGATTGCAGCAGGGAGACAGGCAAATGAAAAGGGCCGCCCGGATTGCTCCGGGCGGCCCTTTTTCAATATCGCCGATGAAAGGCTCAGCCTTCGGTCGGCTCTTCCTCGGTCGCTTCGGGAGCAGCCTCGGACTGGACCTCGGCGGTCGCGCCGGGTTCCGCATTGGGGTCGTAAGCTTCGACGAAGCCCGCCTCGTCCTTTTCGAACATCGCGGACATGACGTCGACGCCCTGCGCCTGCATCTCGGCTTCTTCAGGCGAGCGTGCGACGTTGACCTTGATCATCACCGCGACTTCGGCGTGGAGCGAGACCTTCACGTCATACACGCCGATCGCCTTGATCGGCTTGTTGAGCACGATCGCCGACTTCGGCACCTTGTGACCATCGGCCTCGAGCAGTTCGAGCAGATCGCGCACCGCAACCGAACCATAGAGCTGGCCGGTGTTCGACGCCTGACGGATCAGGGTCAGCGTGATGCCGTCGATCGACTTGGCTTCGACCTCGGCTTCGCCGCGGCGAGCGTCGTTGTCGGCCACGATCTTCTCGCGGTTGGCCTCGAAGACCTTCTTGTTGGCGTCGTTGGCGCGCAGCGCCTTCTTGTTCGGCAGCAGGAAGTTGCGGGCGAACCCGTCCTTCACGGTGACGACGTCACCGATCTTGCCGAGTTTCTCGACGCGCTCCAGCAGGATAACATCCATGGTGCTCGCTCCTTACTTAACGATGTAGGGCAGGAGCCCAAGGTGACGGGCGCGCTTGATCGCCTGGGCGAGCTCGCGCTGCTTCTTGCCGCTCACCGAAGTGATGCGGCTCGGGACGATCTTGCCACGCTCGGACACGAAGCCCTGCAGCAACCGGACGTCCTTATAGTCTATCCGGGGAGCATCCTTGGCGGAGAAGGGGCAGCTCTTGCGGCGGCGGAAAAATGGGCGTGCCATGGTCTATGCCTCCTTATTCGCTATCGAAGTCGCGACGCGGGCGCTCGGGCCGGTCACCACGATCGGGACGATCGCCACGATCACCGCGTTCGCCACGGCGCTCACGGTCACGATCGCTCTTGCGCATCATCACGCTCGGGCCTTCTTCATGGCCGTCGACCTTGACGGTCATGTAGCGGATCACGTCTTCGTTGATCTGAGTCTGACGCTCCAGCTCGGCGACGACATCGCCGGGGGCGTCGATTTCGAGCATCACGTAATGCGCCTTGCGGTTCTTGGCGATCTTGTACGCCAGGCTACGCAGGCCCCAGGATTCGGTCTTTACGACCTTGCCCTTGTTGTCGGTGATGATCTTGGTGGCGTTTTCCGCCAGTGCGTCCACCTGCGCCTGTGCCAGATCCTGGCGCGCAAGGAACACATGCTCGTAAAGAGCCATGTCTTGTCCTTCGTCTTGGCCGATCGCTGACGCCCGCACCATGCGAAACGCCCCTCCGGCTATCGTTCTCAAAGCAATCAGGGGCGAAGAGCCACGCTCTCCACCCCGGAAGCGGCGATCCATAACGAGAAACGCGCGAAACGCAAGCGTTGACGATCCGCGTTACAGGATCGGTTGCGCCACCAGCCTGGCTTCCGCTTCGCATCCTTGCGGCCTGGCCATGGCGACATCGGCCATGAAACCGGCCTGACCATGCTTGGCCGCGACCGTCGATAAAGCGGTGGTCCGGCCGGCCTCGACCGCGCAGGCATTATGCACGCCGCACACGATGCGGCTTTCGCCATAAGCGCGTCCACGCGCCACAATCGCCGTGGCGCGCGAGTTTCGGCGAGCAACAAGGCCCAGGTCCAGCCCCAGGTGGTGTGACCCGAGCGATACTCGAAACTGCCCTTCAACTGCTCGGCCGGTTGACAGGTGGGGTCCTTGATCGATCTGGAAAGGGCGCGGCCGGTCTTAAAAACCCTTGGCCGCGACCCGACTGGCTATTGGCGTCGATGCCGGTCTTGCCGATCAGCTTGATCGTCAGTGGTGCATTGTCGGGCGTGATCGACACCCCGATTGCGTCAGCTGAACGCGCTCGCCATATAACGAATGGCGGTCGACACATCGCGCGTCGCCAATTCGCCGCGCGGCGTGTTCAGCAGAGTGCGACCAATGGATCGGGCGCCGCGAGAATGAACGTCTTCATAAACTGCTCCATCTTTTCGAATAGCGCCTCGTCTGGTGTCCTCATCTATCTATGATGCGGTCGTCGCAGCCCCGTGCCGCCCGAATGTCGAAATGGCCGCAAGGCGTCTCAGCTTGCCATGGGTCATTCATCTTTCTAGTCCGACGCCCCTGATCTGAAGGAGCCGAGATGCGCGCATTTATTTTTCCGGGGCAGGGCAGTCAGGCCGTCGGCATGGGCAAAGCCCTTGTGGATGCCAGCCCAATCGCCCGCGCGGTATTCCAGGAAGTCGACGAAGCGCTCGGCCAGCACCTGTTCCGGCTGATGACCGATGGGCCGGAGGATCAGCTGTTGCTGACCGAGAACGCCCAGCCTGCGATCATGGCCAATGCGATCGCGACCTTGCGCGTGCTGGAGAAGGAAGGCGGCATCCGCCTTGCCGACAAGGCCGACTATGTCGCCGGTCATTCGCTCGGCGAATATAGCGCTTTGTGCGCAGCCGGCGCGATCGACCTGGCGACGACCGCACTGCTGCTGAAGCATCGCGGCCAGGCGATGCAGGCGGCTGTGCCTGTCGGCGAGGGTGCGATGGCAGCCTTGCTCGGCACCGATCTGGACAAGGCCCGCTCGATCGCCGCGGCGGCGGCCGAGGGCGAGGTATGCACCGTCGCCAACGACAATGATCCGGGGCAGGTCGTCATATCCGGCGCGCGCGGCGCGATCGAACGCGCGATCGCGCTCGCCAAGGATATGGGTGCCAAGCGCGCGGTGTTGCTACCCGTTTCCGCGCCGTTCCACTGCGCGCTGATGCAACCTGCAGCCGATGCAATGGAAAAGGCGTTGGGCGAGGCGCGGATCGATGCACCGCTGGTGCCGGTCTTCGCCAATGTCACCGCATCTCCGGTCGGCGATGCCGACACGATTCGCCGCCTGCTGGTCGAGCAGGTCACCGGCATGGTGCGCTGGCGCGAATCGGTGATCGCGATGGCCGCGACCGGGGTCGAACATTTCGTCGAATTCGGCGGCAAGGTGCTCGGCCCGATGGTCAAGCGCAGCGCGGCCGATGTCGAAGTTACCAACGTGGTGACGATGGACGACATCGAGGCTTTGGCTAAGAACCTTTAACCTTCCGTCATCCCAGCGAAGGCTGGGATCTCGCGGCAATGAAGCGCGTCCGTGCGGCGCGAGATCCCAGCCTTCGCTGGGATGACGGAAGTGAGGAGATTGAGATGTTCGACCTGACAGGTATGACCGCGCTGGTGACTGGCGCTTCGGGGGGGATCGGTTCGGCCGTGGCGCAGGCGCTGGCGGCGCAGGGCGCGCGGTTGGCGGTGTCGGGGTCGAACGCGGCCAAGCTTGAGGCGTTCAGGGTCAGCCTCGACGGCGATCACGTCGCGCTGCCATGCGATCTGTCCGATGGCGCGGCGGTCGATGCGCTGGTGCCGAGCGCGGTGGAGGCGCTGGGCAAGCTCGACATCCTGATCAACAATGCCGGCGTGACGCGCGATAATCTCGTCATGCGCATGAAGGACGATGAGTGGGATCAGGTGATCCGCGTCAATCTTGAGGCGGCATTCCGCCTTGCGCGTGCCGCCGCGCGGCCGATGATGAAGGCGCGGTTCGGGCGAATCATCTCGATCACGTCGGTTGTGGGGACGACGGGGAACCCCGGCCAGGCAAATTACGCCGCGTCGAAGGGCGGCCTGACGGCGATGTCCAAGGCATTGGCGCAGGAACTCGCCTCGCGCGGTATCACGGTCAATTGCGTTGCGCCGGGTTTCATCACCTCGCCGATGACCGACGAATTGCCCGATGCGCAGAAGGAAGCGCTCAACGCTCGGATTCCGGTGGGAAAGATGGGCGAGGGGAGCGATATCGGCGCGGCGGTGGTCTATCTCGCGAGCAAGGAAGCCGGTTACGTCACCGGCCAGACACTGCACGTAAATGGTGGCATGGCGATGATCTGAACAGCGTCCGCCCCCTTGCGCGGGCACCAAGCGCGTTCTACGTGCGTTCAGGAATTACCAAAACCCCCAGCGATAGAGGGACGATACAATGAGCGAGACCGCAGACCGCGTTAAGAAGATTGTCGTCGAGCATCTCGGCGTCGAAGCCGACAAGGTTACCGAGGACGCGAGCTTCATCGACGATCTTGGTGCGGACAGCCTCGACATCGTCGAGCTGGTGATGGCGTTCGAAGAAGAATTCGGCGTCGAGATTCCCGATGATGCCGCCGAGAAGATCACGACCGTCAAGGACGCGATCACCTTCATCGACGAGCATAAGGACTGATCGGCGGGCATGGGCTGATGCATTCGCACCGCCCGCGCCCATCGTTTGCCTTCCTTTTGGCCATCGACATGACCGGCTCCCCGTCCCAGCGTATCGCACAGGGGCGGGGGGCCGTTCGTTTTTGCAGATGAAATACGGAGATCCGCCATGCGCCGCGTTGTCGTAACCGGACTTGGACTCGTCACCCCGCTCGGCGCAGACGTCGAGACGGCCTGGGCGAACATTCTTGCCGCCAAATCGGGCGCCGCCACGATCACGCGTTTCGATGCGACCGACTATGCGTGTCGCATCGCTTGCGAGGTCAAGCCGCCCCAGCATGAATATGGCTTCGATCCAGGCAAGCGCGTCGACCATAAAGTGCAGCGCCAGGTTGATCCGTTTATCATCTACGGTATCGATGCGGCCGGCCAGGCGCTCGAAGACGCCGGTCTGCTCGACATGACCGAGGAGCAGAAATATCGCGCCGGTTGTTCGATCGGTGCGGGAATCGGCGGCCTGCCTGGCATCGCCAGCGAATCGATCGTGCTCCATGAAAAGGGTCCGAAGCGCGTCTCGCCGCATTTCGTGCACGGTCGGCTGATCAACCTGATCACCGGGCAAGTTCAGATCAAATATGGCCTGATGGGCCCCAATCACGCGGTCGTCACGGCTTGCTCGACCGGTGCGCATTCGATCGGCGACGCTGCACGGATGATCGCGATGGACGATGCCGATGTGATGCTCGCCGGTGGTGCGGAAGGCGCGATCTGCCCGCTCGGCATTGCCGGGTTTTCCCAGGCTCGCGCGCTCTCGACCAATTTCAACGACACGCCGGAACGCGCCAGCCGCCCCTATGACACCGCCCGCGACGGCTTCGTCATGGGCGAGGGCGCCGGTGTCGTCTGCCTCGAGGAATATGAGCACGCCAAGGCGCGCGGCGCGAAAATCTATGCCGAGGTGATCGGTTATGGCCTGTCGGGTGACGCCTATCATGTCACCGCCCCGCATCCGGAAGGATCGGGCGCGTTCCGCTCTATGGAAATGGCGATGAAAAAGTCGGGCCTGGCGCTGTCGGACATCGATTATATCAACGCGCACGGCACCTCCACCCCGCTCGGTGACGAACTCGAACTGAACGCGGTGCGCCGCCTGTTCGGCAACAATATCGATACGCTGTCGATGAGCTCAACCAAGTCGGCGATCGGGCATCTGCTCGGTGGTGCCGGCGCGGTGGAGAGCATCTTCTGCATCCTCGCGCTGCGCGACCAGATCGTGCCGCCGACCCTCAACCTCGACAATCCGAGCGAAAATTGCATCGGTGTCGATCTCGTCCCGCACAAGGCGAAGGAACGCAAGGTCAAGGCGGTGCTGAACAATTCGTTCGGTTTCGGCGGCACCAATGCCAGCCTCGTCATGCGCGCGATCTGACCGCCCTTGCGTAGATTCGGCTGCTCCGCGCTGATCCTGATCTTTGCGCTCGGGATCGGGCTGTTTCTGGTCGTCCAATATTGGGGCGGCGCCGGGCCGCTGCCGCGCAACACGACGGTCGAGATTGCGCCGGGCACCAGCGTGGCCGGCGCGGCGGAGCAACTCGAAAAGGCCGGCGCGATCGGTTCGGCGCGTAATTTCAGGACGCTAGCGCGCATTTTCGGCGGCGGACAAGGCATCAAGGCCGGCGAATATCGGCTGCCGGCGCATCTTAGCCAGGCCGATATCCTGAAGCTGCTGCAAGGTGGCAAGACGCTGCAGCGCTTCGTCATGGTCCCGGAGGGCTGGCCATCGGTAATGGTCAAGGATGCGCTGATGAAGGCGAAGGGGCTGGAAGGCCCGGTCGCGGTTCCCGAAGAGGGCACGGTTCTGCCCGACAGCTACAGCTTCCAGCGTGGCGATACGCGTCAGGCGATGGTCGATCGCATGCAGCGCGCCATGAAAACCTATCTTGCCAAGGCTTGGGCGAAGCGCAAGCCGGGCATCGCGGTGACCACACCGCGCGATGCACTGATCCTCGCCTCGATCGTCGAGAAGGAAACCGGCAAGGAATCCGAACGGCGGTTGGTAGCAGCGGTTTATTCCAACCGGCTGAAGCGCGGCATGATGCTTCAAGCCGACCCGACGATCATCTACCCGATCACCAGGGGGCGGCCATTGGGGCGGCGGATCCTGGCGTCGGAGGTGCGCGCGGTGAACGGCTATAATACCTACGCGATGGTCGGGCTTCCGGCCGGGCCGATCGCCAATCCCGGCCGTGCGTCGATCGATGCGGTGCTCGATCCGGCGCAGTCGAACGCCTTGTATTTCGTTGCAGACGGCACCGGCGGCCATGTGTTTGCGGATACGCTCGAACAGCATAATGCGCACGTTCAGAAATGGTACGCGATCAGACGCGCACGCGGCGAGATGTGATCCTGGTTGGGCGCTCATCCTCAGGGGCACCTGGAAGGCAATCGGCGTGATCGCCATGCCGCCGGTCCTCACCGCGGTTTCGGCCTTCTGGCGGACGCGGTCATTGGTACGCCGGCTGAAAACACCCGTCGATCTGCGCGCATGGCAGGCGCGGCGGCTGAAGACTTTTCTGGGCGAGGCAGTCCCTCGGGTGCAAGCATTTGCCGGCATCTCGACATATCGGCTCGACCATCTCCCGATCATCGACAAAGCCGCGTTGCTGGCCGATTTCGCGGCCTATAACCGGCCCGGAATTACCGTCGAGGAAGTGCGGGATGCGCTCGATCGTGGCGCGGATCGCGTGCGAGGTTATCCGATCGGTCAGAGTACCGGGACCAGCGGTAATCGCGGGTATTTTGTGATCAGCGATGCGGAACGCTTCGTATGGCTCGGCACGATCCTCGCCAAGGCACTGCCGGACATTCTGTGGCGAAGGCACCGCGTTGCGCTCGCGCTGCCGGGGTTTTCCACGCTGTATCGTTCGGCGGAGCGCGGGCGACGAATTTCCCTGCGCTTTTTCGATCTCGCATTGGGCGTGGATGCCTGGGCCGACGAGCTGGCGGCATTCGCCCCCGATACGATCGTCGCGCCGCCCAAGATATTGCGCCGCCTCGCCGAGATAGGGCACTTGCCGGCGCATAATATTTTCAGCGGGGCCGAGGTCCTCGATCCGCTCGATCGCGCCGTCATCGAAACCGCGACCGGGGCGCGCGTTCGCGAAATCTATATGGCGACCGAGGGACTGTTCGGTGTGGCTTGCCCCCATGGCACACTCCATCTTGCCGAGGACGCAGTCCATTTCGAATGGCAGTCATCGGGTGATAGCGGGCTTGTCATACCGCTGGTCACCGACTTCACGCGCACGACACAGATCATGGCACGCTATCGGATGAACGACCTGCTCGCGCTGTCGGATGCGGCATGTCCGTGCGGGTCGCCGTTGCAGGCCGTTGCACGGATCGAGGGACGACAGGACGACAGTTTCGAGCTGATAGATAGCGCCGGGCACTGGCGCATGATCACGCCGGATGTCCTGCGCAATGCGGTCGTCGATGCCGACCGTCGCATTACCGATTTTAGGATCGTTCAGACTGGCCCGGCGGCGATTGCCGTACATCTCGACGCCGATTTACCCGCTGACGGCGATGCGCTGGTCGCGGCGTCACTGCTGCATCTGTTCGATCGCCTCGGCGTCGAATCGCCGGCATTATCCTTTCAGCGCGGCCTCACACTGGACGCCGGTCGCAAGCTCCGTCGCGTACGGCGCGACTGGCATCACAGATAAAGCGTCGTCGTCCGCTTTTCGTGCGATTGCGGACGGCCATTGGCCAGGCGCCAGACGGTCGGTCCGATCAGGTCCGCCGGGCCGACGGCGAAATCGATCTCGTCCCAATCTGCCAGCGCATTGACTTGATCCTCCAGCACGCGCTGATCCTGGCGCAGCAACGGCAAGTTGAAGGCTTTGAGTACCCAACGCTTGAGCCAGGCCGGCGCAATCGCCTTGCGCGTGGCGAATAATGCATAGGGCCGGGTCAGATCCACGTCTTCGGGCACGAAGATCGCGGTCAGCGATACTGTCAGCCCACGCTCGGTTTCGAACGCAAGCTGACCGATCGTCGGCGGGAAATAACGTCCGATCGACACCGTGCGCTTGCCCTCGAGCAGGCGCGGCATGAAGCCGTCGGCGCGAGCGTTCTCGTGATAGATCGCCTCGGCGCCATCGGGACCAAGCGTGACATCGACCTGCATCGCGCGGCGCTTGCCGATGCCGCGCAGGAACCAGGGATGAACATAATGCGGATGCGAGGCGTCGAGCATGTTCTCGATACCGTCGAGCAGGCGCATCTTGGTCGGCCCGACCGCCCAGCAAAAATGATCGAGGGCAGGATCATCGAGCAGGTCGGGAAGGCGCGGAAAGGATGGCGGGGTTTCCGCAAGCGACGTCCAGACCAGCCCAGCGCGGATCACGATCGGCAAGGCCTGTGCCGGCGCGTTCGGGACGATATCCGAACCCGGGACCTCGACGCATGCCCCGTCGGCACCGAACCGCCAGCCATGATAGGGGCAGGCGATCGCACCGTCTTCCACGCAACCGCCGGACAGCGGCAGCCCACGGTGCGGACAGCGATCGAGCAACGCGACTGGCTTGCCATCGCTCAGGAACAGCACGATCGGCTTGCCCATCAGCCGCCGGGCGAGCGGCTTGTCGCGGAGCGCCTTCACCTCGGCCAGCGGATGCCAGCCCTTCGCGATCTCGCTCGGCCAGTCCTTGCTCATAACCCCCGCCTCTTCATCATCGGCACCGCGATTCGATCGAGCACCAGCCGCATGAAACCAAACACCGCCCGGCGCGCCCAAGGCAAATGCGCGGTCGCGATCGCCATATATTCGATCACCCCGGTGGCACCGCGGTTGCGTTTGAAATGCGCCGCGCCGGCCGATCCGTTGAGCCGGGCGCTAGTCTCCATCGCGACCATAGTGAAGAGCAATGTCGCGATCCGATACAGCCCTTCCGATTGCGGCCGCAAGGTATCGTAACCGACCACCGGCGGCGTGAGTATTTTTCCACGGATCAGCGATCCGGCAACCGCCAGGATGGTGCCATCGGTGTCACGCACGCCGCGATAACGGAGGATATTCTCACGCCAGGTCATGTGCACATAAGCGGGCGAGAAGACGGGGTTGAGCGGCGAATATTTTCCGACATAAAGCAGATGATAGAGCGCCGCGATGCGGGCGGAATCGGCCTCAGACATGGTTTCGAAATGATCGATCGCCAGCCCACTGGCCGCAAGCAATGTGCGGTCGGCTCGCGTGTCCCGTCGCGGTTGCCATTGCACGGCGAGATCCGTCGTCACCCAGATCTGCCGGCTCGCCAGCAAGGTCCAGCCGTCTTGCGCGGTGGCTGCGAGCAACGCAGGTGACGACCAGCCATCGACCGAGCGAATTGCTATCGCATGATCGGGAAAGCGTTCGACGAGAAAGGTACGAATCTCGGCGATATCCGCGCCTTCCCAGTCGCCATGCAAATTGGTCGAGAGCAGCCAATTGTCGACATGGACGATACGGTTGATGCGCCCTTGGCGGAGCAGCCGGTCGGCAATGCCGATCAACCCGGCAAGCAGCGGCCGCAGCCTGCCGGTATCGACCAGGTCGAGCTCGGCACGTGCGTAGAGGATATAGGCGCTGTGCGGCAAGGTGACGTAGCTGCCGCCGATCGCGCCATCATTCACCGTCACCGGAAACACTCGCTCGCCAGAACGCAGCGCCAGCCAGCGCGTCGTCACATTGGGGATCATCGCGGTCACGCCGTCACGGGCGATGCCCTCGATATAGGCGCGCGTTTCGCATGGCTCGGGCCACACGTGCGGCGGCGGGTCGAGCGGATCGAACAGCGAAAGCGTCATCGGATCGCCTCGCCATTCCATTCGATATCGTCGGTCGTCGCGCTGGTCGGGCTGTGTCGGGCGCGAATGGCCTTGGCGGTGAAGCGGGCCGCGTCGATGACCGTGCCGATCACCGGCATCCGGTCACCCGCCCGGCCGATCGAGTCATGCCCGCGCCGCCAATCGGCCACGAAGGCGGGCAAGCGCCCCTTGATCAACGCGGCAGGCAATCCGAGCATCGCCATGGCGGGGCTGAGATAATTCAGGCCGCCGGTCGGTAGGGGATCGACATCCTCGCCCAGCATGGCGCGGGCAAGGTCCGGTTGGGCATCGAACAGGTGCAGGCCGCTGACCGCACGCGGATTGCACTCGATCGGCACGACCGCGCCATCCGGTGTCACGATCAGGTCCAACGACAAATGCCCGGTTATCGCGCCGCTGGCGGCGATCGTCCGCGCGATTCCGAGTGCGCCGGGGCACTCAACGACCTCGAACGCATAGGCGGCCGCCCGGCCGTGCCGCCACACCGGCCGATAGATCACCGCCGCGACGATCCGTCCCGCGCGCGCGAACGACCAGAGGCACAGTTCCTCGCCCGCGATGAAGCGCTGCGCCGCCCAGGGGCGCTCCGGGGTGGGGGACAGCCGTGCCAGGTCGGCGACCTTAGGGCGAATCAGGGTATGTGTCGCAAAACGCGAGAATTCCGGCTTGAACACCAGCATGGCGGGATCAAGCGGCAGGGCATCGAGGGTCGCGCGGCTCTCGATCCGCCAGGTTTCGGGCGTCGTGATGCCGAGCGCCCCAGCATAGTCCGCGAAATCTGTCTTCGAGTGCAGCGTCCGCAGCAGCGCAAGGGGCGGGGCGAGCACGCGCCCGCCAAGGTCATCGGCAGCCGCGGCGACGTAGAATATCTCCTCACAGGTCGGCACGATCGCGACCGGGTCGAGGCGCGCGGCAAGGGCGCGCAGGCCGAATGCGAAAGCCGCGAACTCGGTGCGCGGCGGCGCCAGCCGGTGTGTCGCCCGCACATGCCGTGACATCCGCGCCGCCCAGGGGCTCACCGAATCGGCGAGATGGACCTCATAACCCGCTGTGGCGAAGGATCGCGCGAGATCGACCGCGACCGGAGCGCGCGCGCCGGTCAGGATTATGCTCCTGCTCACTGCCCCGCTTCGGCGGCACGTTCCGGGCAATGAGCCGGGGTCAGGCGGATCGCGGGATTGCGTCGCCACAAAGCGTTGAGCTGTCGCAGCGTTGCCTCGACCCGCTTGGCACTGCCGAGGAAATTGCTGGTGATCGCGGGCGGCGGCATGTCGCGCCGGATGGCATCGGTCGACCAGGCCGCATCGGCGACCAGGAAATGTTCGCCATGTGCTTGGTCGTTGGAAACCAGGCCCCAATGGCCGGGACAATGCCCGGGCAGTTCGACCGCCAACAGGCTGCCATCGCCGAGGATGTCGGCACCCATGTCGAAGGGTTGCAGCGCGCCGGGCAGCGCGACGCGCGGTGCATTCTCGAAGAACCGCGCCCGTACCGCGATATCGGACGGCAGCAGCGCGCGCAAAACACCGCGTCGCACCGACGCGATTCTCCCGCCCGAGCATGCGGCGTCGAGTCCGGCCCTGGAACAATGGATCGTGGCAGTGGGAAAGGCATGAGCGCCCGCGATATGATCGGCATGGAAATGCGACAGGATCAGGTGGCGGATATCGCCGGGGGCGAGGCCGAAGCGCGCGAGTTGGCTGGCAACCTCGGAACCCGCGGCTAGCGTCACCGGCGTCAGCCAGCGGTAGAAGCGTTCGGGAAAGGGGGTGGTCGCGTCGAAGAAGGCGGGGTCGTAACCGGTGTCGAACAGCATCGGCCCTTCCACCGGATGGATGATCAGCACCGACAGCGCCGGATAGACGACGGAGCGCCAGCTGCCGTCGCGGATCGTCATGCGTTGCGGATGGATGCAGTGGCCGGCGCGGATCAGGGAAATGGCCGTTTCACGCATCGCAAGATTCCCGTGGCTTCAGCGCATGATCGACCATCGCCTCGACATTATGGCGCGGTGTCCAGTCGAGCAGCATTTTTGCGCGATCGAGGCCCATCGTTTGCGAATAGGCGAGCGCCATGATCGTATAACGCGTGGCGGGAGGTTCGGGCCGGCCCGGCAGCAGCATCGCGACACGTTCCATTGCGGTCGCCACGGCCAAAGCGAGCCCGGTCGACACGGACGTATAGCGCACGCCAGCGCCCATTCGGGCGAAGAGCAGGTCGAGCAATTGGCGCAAGGGGCGTGGGTCGCCGCCTGCAATGTTGATCGCATGACCGCCCGCGCGGTAGCACCAGCGATCGGCGGCCACGAAGGCGCTTACCGCATCCCGGACATCGGTCGGCTCGATCAATGCCTGGCCGCCCCTCGGTAGTGGGAACCGTCCCCGTGCCGCTGCGCGCAACAGGCGGGGCAGCAGCACCGTGTCGTGGGGGCCGATAATGGCGCGGGGACGCAACGCCATGGTTCGGAAGCCGGGAGCGTCCGCCGCGAGCACCAGGCGCTCGGCGGCATATTTGGTCGCCGCATAGTCATTGGCGAAGCGCGCCGCGACCGGGCTATCTTCGGTGAGGCCGATACGGTCGCGGCATTCGGTGTAGATTGACGGCGTCGAGGCATAAACGAAGGCACCGCAGCCGGCGTCGCGCGATGCCCGCAACAGGCGTTCGGTGGCATCGACGTTGATCCGGCGAAACGCATCGGCCGAACCCCAGGGCGATGAGAGTGCGGCGAGGTGGAAGACCGTATCGACATGTTCGACCAGCGGTTCGATCGGATCGGTCACAATGTCCGCACCGATGAACCGCGCGCCGAGCTCCGCGCCGATGCGTGCGTCGCGTCCCGTCGCGGTCACCCGATAGCCTTGCGCGACGAGCTCACCGACGAGCGCGCGACCCAGTCCACCGGTCGCGCCGGTCACCAACGCATGACGGCTCACCACCGGATCACCGCGCCGCCCAGCGATACCCCGGCCGAAGTCCCGATCAACAGGCTATGCGTGTCCGGCGCGGTACGGCCGGTACTGCGCGCGACGTGCAAGGCGTGCGGTATGCCCGCCGCGATCTGATTCCCATGGTCGCGAAAGATATCGACCGTCCGCGCATGGCCGTCGGGCATAGCGCGTTTGAGATGTTCGAGCGCTGCGGCGCTGGCCTGGTGCGGGATGATCGTATCGATCACGTCGGTAGCGACACCGGCCTCGCCCAGTAATCGCTTCAGAAAGGGCGGAAACCGGCGTGCGGTGGCGCTGAACAATGCCGGACCGTCCATCCGGAAGCGGCTCGCTGCGAGGAAGCCGTCAAGATCGTCATGGGGGCGGAGCCGGGTGCCGCCGGCTTCCAGTCGGCACAGATCTGCGCCGTCACCGAACGTGCTCAGTCGGGCGGCGAGCAAGCGACTAGGCCCGTTCGCCTCGACCGCGACCGCGGCCGCGCCGTCGCCGAAGATCACCGATGCCTCGGGCGAGGTGAAATCGAGCGCGGCCGATGCGATGTCGGCGGAGACGATCAGCCCGCGCCGCCATTTGCCGACCGCCATGCCCATCAGCAGCATTTCGAACGCGACGATGAACGACAGACAAGTCGCGTTGACGTCAAACGCGGTGATACCGCTGCCGCCGATCCCCAGCCGGCGCTGGATCAGCGGCGCGGTGCCGGGGATCGGCTGTTCCATCACGCCACAGGCTGCGACGATCACGTCCAGTTCGCCGGCATCCCATCCGGCATCGGCCAGCGCAGCGGCGCCGGCCCTTGCGCCGAGCATCGAGCTCGTTTCGTCCTGCTGTGCATAATAGCGCGTCGCAATGGCGAAATTCGCTTCGGCCCAGCCGGGTTCTGTACCGATCCGAAGGTCGATGTCGGTCGAGGGAACGGAAGTGCGTGGCAGCGCGATACCGCTGCCCGCCAATCGAAATCCAATGCCGCGAATCGCATTCATGACATATTATTGAACGGTGTTCATTTCTTTGTAAAGCGACTTATGCGGCGGCGATTGTTTCGAGCACGCGGCGATAGACGGTTTCGAGTGGCATGGTTTCACCCAGCAGGGCGAACGTACCGTTCAAGGTGAAGAAGCAATGGCCATGGACGGTTGCCAGCAATGATCGGGTAAGTGAATCGGCTTGCTCGGCCTGCTCCGGCGATAGCACGGAGGCGATCTCGTCGCGCACGATCCCGGTCAGCGAGCGGATCTGCTCGCGATAATATTCCGGCGCCTGCACGTCATCGGCCAGGCGATGGTCGTAGAGTGCGGTCCAGGCATGACGGTGAAGAATGGCGAATTCGAAATAGGCCTCGACCAAAGTACGCAGTCGGCCCTGCTCGACCGCCGCCAGCCGCACCTCGACATGAGCTTGCCACAGCGCCAGCGTTCTGGCGTTGATCGCCAGCACCAGCAAATCGTGTGATTCAAAGACGTTGTAGAGCGTCCCGATCGAATAGCCGATCCGCTTGGCCACTTCGCGCGCGGAGAAATGCGCAAAGCCGACTTCTGACATCTGGCGATGCCCTTCGCGGACGATCATTGCCCTCAGCTCTTCGCGCGTATGATCGGATCGTCTGGCCATGGCGCCTTGTCGTCAAGCGGGGGGGGCATCAAGCGGAGGCGCAGATCATTAAACACCGTTCAATAATATTCCAGCGCGATCGCTTCCGGACACGAAAATGTTTCGCGGGTCTTCAGCGGCGCAGGGCGTTGGCCGCGCGTGCCTTGATCTCCACTTCGGCCATCGTGCCGCCGGTTACCCAGCTTCCGCCGACGCACAGCACCGGGTCGAACGCCAGCCAGTCGGGAGCGCTCGCTTCGGTGATCCCGCCGGTCGGGCAGAATTGCGCCTGATAGAAAGGGGCGGCCAGCGCCTTGAGCGCCTTGAGCCCGCCCGACGCTTCGGCGGGGAAGAATTTGAAATGCGTCAGGCCAAGATCCAGCCCGCGCATGATGTCGCCCGAATTGGCGATGCCTGGCAGGTAGGGCACGCCGCTGTCGACGATCGGGCGGCCGAGCTTTTCAGTCAGGCCGGGCGAGACGATGAACTCGACGTCGAGAGCCATCACCTGTTCGAATTGTTCGAGTGTCACGATGGTGCCCGCCCCGACGATGGCGCCGGGGACCTGTTTCATCTCGCGGATGGCATCGAGAGCGGCGGGGGTACGCATCGTCACTTCGAGCACACGCAGGCCACCGGCGACGAGCGCCTCGGCGAGCGGACGGGCGGTCGCGGCGTTGTCGATCACCAGCACCGGGATAACCGCGCTGGTTCGCATGATCGCTTCTATCCCCGTCATCATGTGTGCTCCTGCGCATAGGCGGCAGCGGCGCCGTAAAGGCCCGGCTGCGGATGAATGATCAGCTTGACCGGAATCGCGGCCATCATCTGCTGGAAACGGCCCTTGGCCGCGAAGCGCTCGGCAAAGCCCGATCGCGCGAAATGCTCTTTAAGGCGCAAGCCTAGCCCACCGGCGATGACCGCGCCCTTGGCGCCATGCGCCAGCGCGAGATCCCCGGCGACCGCCCCAAGGCTGAGGCAGAAACGGTCGAGCGCGGCGAGTGCGAGGCTGTCTCGGCCTTCGAGCGCGAGCGACCAGATCGCCTTGTCGTCGAGCCGCTGGATCGCGCGGCCTTCGATTTCGGCGAGCGTCTCATAAATGCCGACAATGCCCGGGCCCGCGACGATTCGTTCGGTCGAGACGCGGGTGAACTTCTTGCGCAGATGCTTGACGAAGGCATCCTCGATGCCGTCGAGCGGTGCGTAATCGACATGCCCGCCCTCGGTTTCGAGCACATGATAGCGGTCGATCGCGCGAAAAACCTGCGCGACGCCGAGGCCAGTGCCGGGACCACATACGGTCAGCACGCCGGTGGCCGGAAATGGCTGCTCGGGGCCGGCGAGATGGAGGAATTCGCTATCGGACGCTTGGGCCACGGCATGGCCGATCGCGCCGAAATCGTTGATCAGGACATAATCGTCGACATCAAGCCGGTCGGGAATGAGGGCGGGGCGGATGATCCACGGATTGTTGGTCAGCTTGATCACCTCGCCGCCGATCGGCGAGGCGACGGCGATCGCTGCGGCGCGGGGAACCGGGCGGCCGAGTGCTGCCCCGAACGCCTGCCAGGCGGTCTGCAGGCTGGCATGCTCAGCGGTTTTCTGAGTCATTGGCTCGCCGAGTGAAACGACGCGGCCATCCGCGACCTCGGCGATGGCGAAGCGGGCGTGAGTGCCACCGATATCGACCGTTACGACTTCCATCTTACCGCCCCCCAACTCTACCACCCCATCGCCGCAAGCATCGCGGATGCGCCTCGTTCGGCCTCGTTGGCGCGGTCGCGCATGATCGAAAAAAGTTCGCGGCCGGTGCCCATCGCGGGCGGCGGCGCGGCGCAATGCTCGCGCGCCGCCCATTCGGCCGGATCGACCAGCGCGACCAGTTCACCTTCCTGCGCGCAGACGCGGATGATATCGCCATCGCGCACCTTGCCGAGCGGGCCACCGCCCAATGCCTCGGGGCTGGAATGGATCGCGCACGGCACCTTACCCGATGCGCCGGACATGCGGCCGTCGGTGACAAGCGCGACGCGGTAGCCGCGATTCTGCAGCACACCGAGTGGCGGGGTCAGCTTGTGCAGCTCGGGCATGCCATTGGCGCGCGGCCCCTGAAAGCGCACCACGACGACCACGTCACGATCGAGTTCGCCCGCCTTGAACGCGTCCTGCACCTCTTGCTGGGTGGAAAAGACCCGCGCCGGCGCCTCGATCGTCCAGCGGTCGCGGTCGACAGCGCTGACCTTGATGCAAGCACGACCGAGATTGCCGGCGAGAATGCGAAAGCCGCCCTCGGGCGAAAAAGGATCGGCGGCGGGCCGGACGATCGTGTCGTCCTTGCTCGCGCCCGGATCGACCCAGGCCAGCGTTTCGCCGTCGAGCGTCGCGGTCTTGCCGTAATCGGTCAGGTCGTTGCCCGCGACGGTCCTGATGTCGCGGTGAAGCAGGCCAGCATCGAGCAGTTCGCGAATGACATAAGGCATGCCGCCGGCATCCTCGAATCCGTTCACGTCGGCTGACCCGTTGGGATAGACCCGCGCGATCAGCGGGATCGAGCGCGATAGGCGATCGAAATCATCCCAGTCGATCACGATGCCGGCGCATGCCGCAATCGCCGGCAGATGGATCAGGTGGTTGGTCGATCCGCCCGTCGCGAGCAGGCCGATCGCGGCGTTGATGATCGCCTTTTCGTCAACGCATTCGCCTAAGGGGCGATAATCGTCGCCGGCCCAGCCGATCTTCGCCAGCTGATGGACCGCGCCTCGCGTCAGTTCCTGGCGCAGCTTTGTACCCGGATTGACGAACGCGGCTCCGGGCATGTGCAGGCCCATCATCTCCATCATCATCTGATTGGAGTTCGCGGTACCGTAAAAGGTGCAGGTGCCCTTGCCATGATAGGCGGCGATCTCCGATTCGAGCAATTGCTCGCGGGTCGCCTTCCCCTCGGCATAGAGTTCGCGAACATGAGCTTTTTCCTTATTGGCGATGCCCGAGCGCATCGGCCCGGCCGGAATCAGGATCATCGGTAGATGGCCGAAGCGCAGCGCACCCATTAGCAGGCCGGGCACGATCTTGTCACAGATGCCGAGCAAGGCCGCGCCCTCGAACATGCCGTGGCTGAGCGCGATGCCGGTGCTCATCGCGATCGCGTCGCGGCTGAACAACGACAATTCCATGCCGGGGTATCCTTGCGTCACCCCGTCGCACATCGCCGGCACGCCGCCCGCGACCTGCGCCGTCGCACCGGCTTCGCGTGCCCACACCTTCATCTGCTCGGGGTAGCGATAATAGGGCGCGTGTGCCGACAGCATGTCGTTATACGCGGTGACAATGCCGATGTTCATGCCGCCGCCGGCCTTCATCGCGTCGCGATCCTCGTCGGTGCCCGCATAACCATGAGCGAGGTTGGCGCAGCCGAGCATCGGGCGATGAACGCTATTGTCGCGCTCGTGCCGGATCAGCGCGAGATACGCCTCACGGGTCGGTCTCGATCGCTCGATGATCCGGTCCGTGACGGCGGCAACTGCGGCGTGAAGTGTCATTTTGCGTCGGGGCTCCAGTGGATATCGACGGGCAGTTCGGCGTCGGCGAGCACACGGCCGATCGGATAGGGCGAGGATGGCCCCTGCTTGATCGCCTGTTCGATGATCTTGCGCTTGGCGCTGCCGGTCACGGCAATCGTCAGCGCGCGGGCCGAGACGATCGCGGCAAGGCTCAGCGAAACACGTGGAACCGGGGCTTCGGGTGGCATCGGGTCGGGCATGACGCCGAGCGCGCGCCGCTCTCGCGGACCCGACAATGCTTCCTCATAATCGGGGCCGGGGAAGATCGACGCGGTGTGACCATCGGCGCCGACACCAAGCAGGCACAGGTCGAGCGGCCAGTGATGGTCGCCGAGCCGCGAATCGGCCGCGCGCCCGGCCGCCTTATAGTCGGCAGCGGCTTCGCTGATGATCGGGATAACCCGTGCGCCCTTGGGGATGAAGACCTTGCCGATGGCAGTGATGTTGGACAGGGGATCGCCGAGCGGCACGATACGTTCGTCGGTAGGGATGATCGTGACCCGCTTCCAGTCGATCTTGGTCGCGGCGAGCTTGGCGTAGATTGGCAGCGGAGTCTTGCCGCCGGGCAACGCGATGACGCACGCCCCGCGCGCATCGATCGCGCTTTCGATCACGAATGCGATATCGCCCGCGACCGCGTTCGCCATCTCGTCGGCGTCGTCATAATCCCACCATTCGATCTCTTCGCTCATCTGTCTTCTCGCAATTTTGAATAATGAACCGCTCGTGCTGAGCGGCGGTTGAATCGGCTGCTCACTCAATCATCCTGCCAGGTGACACCATCGCGCTCGGTCAGCGCGATCGCGGCCGATGGGCCCCAACTGCCCGAGGCATAGGCCTTCGGTTTGGTACCATTGGCATCCCAGCCCGCGCGGATCGCATCGATCCATTGCCACTGCGCCTCGACCTCGTCGCGGCGCACGAACAAGGTCGGGTCGCCCTCGATCAAATCAAGCAGCAGCCGTTCATAAGCAATGCGGCGGCGCGTCCCGGCAAATGCGCTGTCGAGGCTGAGATCGAGCGGCACTTCGCGCAGGCGGATTCCGTCGCGGTCGAGCCCCGGCTCCTTGGCCATGACCAACAGCCGGACATATTCCTCGGGTTGCAGCCGGATAATCAGCATGTTGGGCTGTAGCAGCCCGCCGCGGTCGCCGAACATCGAATGCGGCACCGCCTTGAACTGGATCGCGATCTCCGACCGACGCGCAGGCATGCGCTTGCCGGTGCGCAGGTAGAAGGGCACGCCCTGCCAGCGCCAATTGTCGACATGCGCCTTGATTGCGACGAAGGTCTCGGTGTTCGATGGCTTGCCCAGTTCATCGGCATAGCTTTTGACAATCTCACCATTGACTGCGCCCGCGCCATATTGCCCGGTTACGGTCAGGTTCGGCACATCGGCTGGCGCCATCTGGCGCAACGAGCGGAATACCTTGGCCTTCTCATCGCGGACCGAGGTCCCGTCGAAGCGGGCAGGGGGTTCCATCGCGATCAGCGCGAGAAGCTGCAGCATATGGTTCTGCACCATGTCGCGCAGCGCACCGGCGGTCTCGTAATAGCCTGCACGATCCTCCAGTCCGACCGTCTCGGCGATGGTGATCTGGACATTGTCGATGCCTCGCGCATTCCACACCGGCTCGAAGAAGCTGTTGCCGAAACGTAGAGCGAGGATGTTCTGAACGGTTTCCTTGCCGAGATAATGGTCGATGCGGAACACGCGGTCCTCGCTGAACGCGGTGGCCACCGTGTCGTTGATCTCTCGGCTGCTTTCCAGGTCGTAACCGAGCGGCTTTTCAAGCCCGATCCGCACGGTTTGCCCGGCCAGACCGGCGCCAGCCAGCCCCTTGATCACCGGCTCGAACAGGGATGGCGCGGTCGACAGGAAAATGGCGAGACCGTTTGAGACATCGCCGACCTTCTTCGCCAGATCCTTGTAATGCGCCATGTCGGTCGCATCGAGCGGCTGGTAGCCCAGCCGATCGAGGAACGACTTCATCGCCTTCTCATCCTTGCGGTCGTCAGGCAGGAATTCGTCGAGCGCACCCTTTGCAAACTTGCGGAAGCTGGCATCGTCATGCTCGGACCGCGCCGTGCCGGTGATCGTCAGCTCTTCGGGCAACAGTCCGTCGGCATGCAGGCCATAGAGCGATGGCAGCAGCATACGCTGCGCCAGATCGCCGGTCGCACCGAACAGGAGCAGCTTGGCTACCGGATTGCGCATGATCTCTTCCTTGGTTCGACGTGCCGCGCGGTACCGTGCGATACGCGCGCGGACAATCTGAATACGTGTGCGTTAGACGGTCAGCCCGGCGATCGGGTCGAATCCTGCCATGATGTTCAGATTCTGCACCGCCGCACCGGCCGCGCCCTTGCCGAGATTGTCGAGCGTCGCGATCAACCGCGCCTGGCCGGTGTCGGGATTGCCGCACACCCGGAGCGTGAGCCGGTCGGTGCCCGCATCCGCCTCGATTGCGATCGTGTCGCCGTCGTCACCGGCGATGCGGATCAACGCACAGTCGCGATAGGCCTCGCCGAGCACCGCCTCGCACACATGCAGGCTCGGCCGCCGGGGAAAGGCGTGAAGGGGCAACGGTACCTCGACGATCATCCCGCGATAGGTATTGGCGACCGACGGGGTAAAGATCGGCATATGTTCGAGCCGCGCATGTTTCTGCATCTCGGGCACATGCTTGTGTGCGAGGCCAAGTGCATAGGCGCGCGCGGCGGGCGGTGGGTTACTCCCCTCATATTCGGCGATCATCGTCTTGCCGCCGCCGGAATAGCCCGACACGGCATTGACCGTGATCAGCCAGTCCACCGGCACCAGCCCCATACGCACCAGGGGGCGCACGAGAGCCAGAAAACCGGTCGGATAACAGCCGGGATTAGTCACCCGCATCGCTTCGGCGATCGCCGCGGTCTGACCGGGCTCGAGTTCAGGAAAACCGTACGTCCACCCTTCCGCCGTGCGAAATGCGGTCGACGCATCGATCACGCGGGTTCGGTCATTGGCGATCAGCGCCACCGCCTCACGCGCGGCATCGTCAGGCAAGCAGAGGATTACGAAATCGACGTCGTTCAGCGCCTCGGCACGTGCGCCTGCGTCCTTGCGCCGTGCGTCATCGATCTCGACGATGGCGATATCGGCACGACCGGCGAGCCGCTCGCGAATTTCCAGGCCGGTGGTGCCGGCGGCACCGTCGATGAACAGGCTGATGGTCATGATACGATCGCTGTCAGGCGGTCCGCGTCGAGATAGCCAACCAGTCCAAGAGCGGGAGCGATGCCCCAGGCGTTGCCGCCTGAGAATTCGAGCACTTCGAAAATTTCCTCTGCCTTCAGGATCGCGACTGTTTCAGAAGTCCGGGACGGCTCCGTACGCAGAATCGTCTCTCCATCAATGCCCATGGCGAGGGGGGCTGCATAGTGCGGTGCGAAGACGAGCTCCGCGAGGCGAATGTCGGCAATGTCTCGACGAACGGCATGTGTACGCGGGTCGAGTCTGGTCGACGGCCCAGTCAGCGCAAACCTTCTACGCGCTGGCCCGGCGGGCGGCGGGTTGCTCGGCATCGCCGAGGAAGTGCCCGAACTCTTCAAGAAACTCTGCCCCTTCACTGGTCTTCGCGACGAAAATGTTGCGCTTGTCGGTATCGTCGCGCTGGCGGCGCAGATAGCCCAGCCCACCGAGCCTGTTCAAGGCGCGTGTGACGACCGGTTTAGATACATTCAGCACCCGGGCAAGCCCACGCACCGTATGGGGCCCTGGTTTGAGATAGACGACAAGCAGCAGCGCCATCTGTCGATTGGTCAGATCGGGCTCGCCGGATCGGACATAATCGACCAGCGCCTGCATCCAGGAGCCGAGAGAAGCGCCCGCCGATGCGGTCGAGCCAAGGGAACGTTCAAGCATGGTGGCCACAATAGAATTCCACATTACGCAATGTCGGAGACAGCGACATCAATGCCCATAACGCCCGCGAACGCGGCTGGTTTCAGTGCGGAGGCGAAATGTTCATCTTAGCCGCCAAGGCGTTTCCCTGGCGCGATGGTTTATCGATGGTGGTCGATCGCCGGGGTAGGAGATCGGGGGGGTAGTTGATCGGGGGGGCCACGTCGCCTATGTGGCCGCTTTCCCCATTCAAAGATCGCGCAGCCCACCTCATGTTCACTTTCATCCTCGTCGTTCATGCCATCATCGCCGCCCTGCTGGTCGGCGTCATTCTGGTGCAGAAGTCGGAGGGGGGTGGTCTGACGACCGGCGGCAGCCCGTCGGGCCTGATGTCCGCGCGCGGCGCGGCGGATTTCCTGACCCATGCGACCGCGACGCTCGCGGCGCTGTTCGTCACGTTGAGCATCGTGCTCGCGATCATGGCATCGACTCGCCAGACGCTGACGATCGATCCGTCGCTCGCCCGCAGCGTGCCCGTCGCTCCGGCCGCTGCGCCGCCGCCGGCCGTCGATGCGGCGACCGCCGCCGCGCTTGCGGCGAACGTCACGGCACCAGCGAGTAATAATGCGGTCCCGCTCGCTCAATAATCACGTCGCGATCCGCACCTCGTCGGATTTTTAACGGTATTTCGGAGTCGCGCGCTTGTCGCGCGGCCCATAACGACGCTAGGCCTTTGCTCCCATGGCGCGGTTTATTTTTATCACCGGCGGCGTGGTCTCCTCGCTCGGCAAAGGTCTCATGGCGGCGAGCCTCGCGGCTCTCCTGCAGGCACGCGGCTATCGCGTGCGCATTCGCAAGTTCGATCCTTATCTGAACGTCGATCCCGGCACGATGTCGCCTTATCAACATGGCGAAGTCTATGTGACCGATGACGGTGCGGAGACCGATCTCGACCTTGGCCATTACGAACGCTTCACCGGTGTGCCGTCGCGTCAGTCGGACAATATCACCTCAGGGCGCATCTATCAGCAGATCATCGCGCGCGAACGACGCGGCGATTATCTCGGCGCGACGGTGCAGGTGATCCCGCACGTCACCGACGCGATCAAGGAATTCGCCCAGGCGCAGACCGACGATGTCGATTTCGTGCTGTGCGAAATCGGCGGAACCGTCGGCGATATCGAATCGCTGCCCTTCATCGAAGCGATACGCCAGTTGAGGAACGATCTTGGTCGAGACCAGTCGGTCAGCATCCATGTAACTCTGGTGCCGTACATCGCTGCTGCGGGCGAGCTGAAGACCAAGCCAACCCAGCATTCGGTGCGCGAGCTTGCCGCGCTCGGCGTTCAGCCCGACATTCTGGTGTGCCGCTGCGAACAGCCTCTGCCGGCCAGCGATCGCGCCAAGATATCGCTGTTCTGCAACGTCCCGCAGGCCGCTGTCATTCCTGCACTCGATGCCAAGAGCATCTATGCCGTCCCGATGCAGTATCATGCCGAAGGGCTCGATTCGGAAGTGCTGCGCGCCTTTGGCATCGAACCGGGCGAAGCGCCCAAGCTCGACCGCTGGATCGACATCGTCGACCGGCTGGAGAATCCAGAAGGCGAGGTCACGATCGGTGTGGTCGGCAAATATGTCGGGCTGCCGGACGCCTATAAGTCGCTCAACGAAGCGCTGATCCATGGCGGCATCGCCAACCGGGTCAAGGTCAACATCCAGTGGATCGACGCCGAACTGTTCGAGCAGACCGACAATGATATCGCGGCGAAGCTCGAGCCGCTCCACGCGATCCTCGTGCCCGGCGCGTTCGGCGAGCGTGGCGCCGAGGGCAAGATCGCCAGCGTGCGCTTCGCGCGTGAGCGCCGCGTGCCCTATTTCGGCATCTGTTTCGGCATGCAGATGGCGTGCATCGAGGGCGCGCGCGACCTGGGCGGCATTCCAGACGCGTCGTCGACCGAATTCGGCCCGACCGAAGAACCGGTGGTCGGCATGATCACCGAATGGATGACCGCCGACGGCATCCAGAAGCGCGAGGCGGGTGGCGATATGGGCGGCACGATGCGGCTCGGCGCCTATCCCGCAAAGCTGACCGGCAACAGCGTGGTCGCCTCGATCTATGGCGGTGACGACATCAGCGAGCGCCATCGCCACCGCTACGAGGTCAACACCGGCTATCGCGACACGCTCGAAAAGGGCGGCCTGGTCTTTTCGGGCATGTCGCCCGACGGTACGCTGCCCGAGATCGTCGAGCGGCCCGACCATCCCTGGTTTATCGGCGTCCAGTTCCATCCCGAACTGAAAAGCAAGCCGTTCGACCCGCATCCCTTGTTCGCCAGCTTCGTCGAAGCGGCGGTCAAGCAGAGCCGGCTGGTCTGAAGCCCGGGTTTCTCCCTGTTATTCGACAACAAGGAGCGTGGATCAATTCATACCAGAACTCATTGATAACAAACCGTTCGTGCCGAGCTTGTCGACAGGCCCAGGGCGAATGGTAATATTCGCTTCGACGCAGGCGGCTAAGGTTCTCCTGATTGACGAAGCAGTTCAACTGCACGGTCTTTTCCCAGACTGGGGAAGGGCCGTTTGCATTTGGCGATCCTGTTTCGACGATAAGAAAGAGCGAGCCGGGATAGCTCCGGCATGAGGCTGTCATGACCACATCCTGCGCCATGATTGAATCATAGCGCGCGGCGGAGTGGGAGCAGGGAGATATGTTACACCGGGAATGTTCCGCTTCTCATGCTGCGGCATCATGAGAAATTTAATATAACATGTTATATATCAGTAGTTTAACGTTAATAGAACGACGTGGGTGGTGCCGGGATTTGGGGAGATATGGAACATGGAATCCAGTCCGAAATCGATCGCCCGTTAGTGCGCCGAATGTCATTTCCCGCAAATTCTCCAGTCTGGCTTTGCCCGGACGATCTTCGCCCGGCACGAAATCAATCGGATCAAACGCGCGCTGCCTGAGGCTGGATTTGGGGAGCGGATGCCACCATGCGGCGCTAATTTGGGTCGCTTCATCGACGGAGCACGCGGCAAAAGCGCGGATTGCGTTGGCATGAAGTTCAACTTTAGGCGGGGCAAGAACGCAGCGGGTCGAAGTCCCAGTAAAATAGTGGAGTTTAGGTGAGTCTCTAGGGGGAATCATTAATGCTCGCTCACACACTTTCCGCTTTGTTGGCTTCGACCGCGATTGGCCAAACCTCTCCGCAACCTGCGCCACCGCCCGTCACGCCGACCCTGGCCGTTCCGGGTACGCAAGAGCGCGACGAGGAGGATGTACAGCGCAGCTCGGTCGCGTCCGACATCATCGTCACCGCACGCCGTCGCGCGGAAGCGGTGCAGGACGTGCCGATCGCAATCTCGGTCGTCGGCGTCAAGGAACTGGACAGCACCGGCAGCTTCAATGTGCAGCGGCTCCAACAGCTTCAGCCGACGCTGCAATTCTATTCGTCGAATCCGCGCAATTCTTCGGTCAACATCCGCGGCCTTGGCGCGCCGCTCGGCCTGACCAATGACGGGATCGACCAGGGCGTCGGCGTCTATATCGACCAGGTCTATTTCAGCCGCGTCGCGGTCGCCACGCTCGATTTTCTCGATGTCCAGCAGGTCGAGACACTGCGCGGTCCGCAGGGGACGCTCTACGGCAAGAACACGGTGGCCGGCGCAATCAACATCACGTCGAAGCCGCCAAGCTTCGATTTCGAGGGGCGCGCCGAAGTTACCGCCGGCAACCTTGCGTTCAAACAGGCCAAGGCGTCGGTTTCGGGCCCGATCAGCGATACGCTCGCCGTACGTCTCGGCCTCTCCACGACCACCCGGCGCGGCACGATCTTCAATACGGCGACGAACACTTATATCAACGCACAGGACAATGTCGGCGTTCGCGGCGCGTTGTTGTGGAAAGCGACCGACAGCTTCAACCTGACTTTGTCGGGCGATTACAACCGTCAGGATCCGGCATGCTGCGCGCAGATCTTCGTGCGGAACGGCACGACGCAGCGTCCGATCTATCGGCAGTATGACGCATTGTCGACGGCGCTGAACTATGTGGTGCCGAGCCGCAATCCTTTCGACCGCGTGACCGACGTCGATGCCGAGCTGAATGCGAAGAACATCCTTGGCGGTGTGTCGCTGCGCGGCGAACTGGAGCTTGGATCGGGAACGCTGACCTCGGTCACCGCATGGCGCTTCTGGGATTGGGGGCCGAAGAACGATCGCGACTTCACCGGCTTGCCGATCACGACCCTGTCGCAGAATCCGACCAAGCAGAACCAGTACACGCAGGAATTCCGCTACGCCGGTAAGAAGGAAGGCTTCGATTACGTCCTTGGCGTGTTCGGTTTCTATCAGGACATCCATACCACCGGCACGCAGCGGCAGGGCTCTGCCGCGAGCCGCTGGCTGCTCAACGCCGGGGCGGATGGCTGTTTCCCGGGGGCAACCGCGCTGGCTTGTGACCCAAGCGTCCTTGATGGGCTGACCGCCAAGAATGACATTCGCCTGAAGAATTTCAGCGGGGCGGTGTTCGGCAAGCTCAACTGGGATCTGACCGATCAGATCACGATCTCGCCCGGCATCCGCGTCAATTATGACAACAAGATCGGCAGCTATGTCAGCGTCGTGACCGACCGGCTGGGCAACCTCGTGCCCTATAGCGGCGGCTCAGCCATCAATGCTGCACAACGCGAGGCGATCCAGCCCCAGGCATTCACCGACAAGGCCTATAAGGCGTGGAACCTGTCCTATGACCTCACAGCCTCATACAAGCCGACGCGTGATGTTCTGGTGTACGGCACCTATGCTCACACCTTCAAATCGGGTGGTCTGAACCTCAATGGCGTGCCGGTTGTGGCGGGTGTGGTCCAGACTCAGCTCGCCCAGGTCAAACCGGAAAAGGTTGATCACTTTGAAATCGGTGTGAAGTCGCAATTCTGGGCGCGCAGGGCGACGCTCAACCTCACCGCCTATTGGACCGACATCAAGGACTATCAGGCGATCGTGAACGACAGTTCGACTTCCTCGTTGCGCGGCTATCTCGCCAATGCACCGAAGGTGCGCGTTCGGGGCGTCGAAGCCGATTTTTCCGTTCGTCCGTCGGAGCGGTTCAACTTCTATGTGAATGGCGCCTACACCGACCCCAAATATGTGGATTTCAGGAATGCGCCTTGCCCGCCCGAACTCTCGGGCGGCGGTAGTGGTGCGGTGATCGGTGCCCCGGGCGCGCCGGGCACCAACAGTCCGCTGGTCTGCAATATTTCGGGCCAGTTGCTGCCGGGCATCTCGAAATGGGCCTTCTCCTATGGCGGGGAGTATAATGTTCCGGCGAAATTGTTCGGACGCGATGGCGAAGCGTATCTGGCGGCCGATGCCAATTCGCGGACGACATTCTCATCGAACGCCTCGCGCTCGATCTATACCGACATCAATGGCTATACCCTCGCGAACTTCCGCGTCGGATATCGCACCGACGACTTCAACATCTTCGGCTGGGTGCGTAACGCCTTTGACGCGAAGTATTTCGAGCTGCTCGCGACCACGCCCGGCAACACCGGCCTGATCGCCGGCAATCCCGGCGATCCGCGCACTTATGGCCTGACTGTCAGCGCCTCGTTCTAAAAGCATCGGTGGCCCTCTGCTGCGTGCGGGAGAGGGTTTTCCTCTTTTGCCTGCCCAGCCGCCAACGGCCGGCGCGCGCCGGCCGAGTTAAACGGCTCGCCCGGAACAATGCATTGTCGATCTGGAATATTGCGCCGATGCGCACGGGGCCGCCAGCCCCAGAAATGTCAAACGCCCGGACTGTCTCCAGCCCGGGCGCCTGCGTGACGATCGCTCGTCAGCCCCCTTGTCCCGCCCTCGCTGCACACCCCTTTTGAGGTGGAGCTGAAAGCATTCCCCGAACCACGGCCGTTGCCTGTGTGTCAGTGTTGGAACTGCTAGGATCGGCAGTGCGGTTTGTCACCGGCATTATGACCATTGTGGTTCGATTGCGGCCACCCTGTGGCGATTGCGCAACAGGGCGTTTTGGTTGCGCACGCTGCAAGCTCGACGTAGAGCGGCAGCGTCTTTCCTCGGATGGCATCACCGAAACCCATGATATTGTCACGCTACGAACGCATGATCGCGCGGCGCTACCTCCTGCCCGGCAGGGGCGAGGCGTTCATTTTCCTTGTCGCGGGCATCAGCCTGGTCGCGGTGATGCTTGGCGTCGCCGCCCTGGTCATCGTCATGAGCGTGATGAATGGCTTTCGCGCCGAGCTGTTCGACAAGATCGTCGGGCTGAACGGTCATGCGGTGGTGCAGGGAGTCGGCGGACGGCTGCCCGACTGGCGCGAGATCGTGAAGAACGCCCAGGCGACACCCGGCGTGACCCGCGCCACGCCGATGATCGAACAGCCATTGATGACCAGTTATAATGGCCGGGTGGAGGCGGTGCTGGTGCGCGGCATGCGGGTCGAGGATATCCTCGGCAATCCAACGATCCGCTCGAAAGTCGTGATGGGATCGCTCAGAAATTTGAAACAAGGCAGCGGAAAGATCGCGATCGGATCGCGGCTGGCCGACGCGCTCGGCGCGCAGGTCGGTAGCGAAATCTCGCTGATCAGTCCGCAGGGCCAGACCACGCCGTTCGGCACCGTGCCGCGGATCGTATCCTACACTGTCGGCGCGATCTTCGAGATCGGTGTGTACGATTACGATAAGGCCTATGTGATCATGCCGATGGAGGATGCCCAGACATTGCTCCTGCTCGGCGACAATGTGGGGATGGTCGAGATCCAGACCGAGGATGCCGACCGCGTGGGCACGATCCTGGCGCCGCTCGCCGACAAGATCGGGGGAAGGGCGGTGGTCGCCGACTGGCGCCAGCTGAACGCGCAATTGTTCGAGGCGCTGGCGGTCGAACGGGTGGCGATGTTCACCGTGCTGTCGATCATCATCCTTGTCGCGGTATTCAACATATTATCATCGCTGATCATGCTGGTGCGCGCCAAGACGCGCGACATTGCTATCCTGCGCACGATGGGCGCGTCGCGCGGCGGCCTGATACGCATCTTCATGGTGGTTGGTACGACGATCGGCGCGCTCGGTGTGCTTGCCGGGCTGATCCTTGGTTTCATCTTCCTGTATTACCGACAGGGCGTGGTGAATTTCGTGCAGTTCCTCACCGGGCAGAATCTTTGGGATCCGGCGATCCGCTTCCTGACCGAATTGCCGTCCAAGACCGACCCGGTCGAGATCGTCGCGATCGCGCTGATGGCGTTGGTGTTCAGCTTCCTCGCCACGCTCTATCCGGCATTCAAGGCGGCGAGCACCGATCCGGTACAGGTATTGCGTTATGAGTGAGCCCGTTCTGGCCGTAAAAGGCCTGGTCCGCAGCTTTACGCAGGGCGACGTCACGATCGAAGTATTGCGCGGCGTCGACCTGACCGTGGGCAAGGGTGAGATCGTCGCGTTGCTCGGGCCGTCGGGGTCGGGCAAATCCACGCTGTTGCAGGCGATCGGGCTGCTCGAGGGCGGGTTCGGCGGATCGATCCGCATCGCCGGCAGCGAAGCGGCGAAGCTCGATGCGCATGGCCGCACGCTGGTGCGCCGCGACTATCTCGGTTTCATCTATCAATTCCATCATCTGCTGCCGGATTTCAACGCGGCCGAGAATGTCGTCCTGCCGCAATTGATCCGCGACAAGACTCGCGCCGAGGCTGATGAACGCGCTGCCTCGCTGCTGACCGCGCTCGGCCTTGGCGAGCGGTTGACGCACCGGCCGAGCCAATTGTCGGGCGGCGAACAGCAGCGCGTCGCCGTCGCCCGCGCGCTCGCCAACCGGCCTGCGCTGGTGCTCGCTGATGAGCCGACCGGTAATCTCGACGAGGCCACGGCCGACATCGTCCTTGCCGAATTTCTCCGCCTTGTCCGCCATGAAGGATCGGCGGCGCTGGTCGCGACTCATAACGAGCGCATGGCGTTGAAGATGGATCGGGTGGTGAGGCTGCACGAGGGGACTTTGGCTTGACGACTCCCGCAAAAGCCATTTGGTTCGCCGCCATGGCAGGGTTGGCGATGCCGCTCGCCGCCCAGACCGTAGTCGCGCCGGTCCCCGCTCCGCTATCAGCGCCGGCATGCGCCGATACCGCATATCGGCAGTTCGATTTCTGGGTTGGGCACTGGGATGTGCGTCCCAACGGAAAGGGCGCGATCATCGCGCATTCGTTGATCGAGAAGCTCTACAATGACTGCGCGATCCGGGAGAACTGGATGCCGATTGCCGGAAACGGTGGCGGCAGTCTCAGCAACTACGACCGCAAGACAGGCCAATGGCGTCAGGCCTGGGTCGATTCGACCGGCACACGAGTCGATTTCACTGGCGCTTGCAGCGGCGACGCGATGGTCCTGACCGGCGACTGGGCAGGAGTGGTCGGCCCCGGCAAAGACGGACTGGTGCGCATGACCTATTCGCGCCAGCCGGGCGGCGTGGTGCGCCAGTTGGGCGAAGTATCGACCGACGGCGGCAAGAGTTGGAGCCCGTCGTTCGACTTGATCTACAGCCCGGCCGCCTGACGCGATGTCGGTATGGACCAACGTGCCGACATTGTCCGGACAGCATGTCACGCTTCGCCCACTCCAGCACGGGGACGGCGAAGCGCTGATCGCGGCGATCACCGAAGATCTGGCTGATCAATTCTACACCTTCGTGCCCAATGCCGCGACGGTCGCCACCTGGATGGCGAAGCTGATGAGCGAGCGCGACGCCGGACGGGCGATGCCCTTTGCGGTGCTCGATGCGAATGGCGCGATCGCCGGCACCACGCGCTTCATGCGCATGAGCGAGCCGCATCGTCGGGTCGAGATCGGCGGCACGCTCTATGCACGCCGTGTGCAGCGCACCGGACTCAACAGCGATACGAAGCGGCTGCTCCTGACTCATGCCTTCGATGGCTTGGGCTGCTCGTGCGTCCAACTGCGCACCGATTGGCTCAACCAGCGTTCGCGGCGCGCAATTGAGCGGCTTGGCGCGAAGCTCGACGGCGTTCTGCGCAACCACATGGTGATGCCCGATGGCCATTTGCGCGATACCGTAGTTTATTCGATTACCGCCACCGAATGGCCCGGGGTCCGCGCCAATCTCGATTATCTGCTCGCGCGCCATGAAGGAGCGACCGCATGACCGCAGTGACCGATATGAGCGTAAAAGCTGCCGATGGCAGCAATGCTGACCTGTCGGCCTATGCCGGCAAGGTGCTGCTGATCGTCAACACCGCCTCGAAATGCGGCTTCACCCCGCAATATGAAGGGTTGGAGGCGCTGCACCGCAAATATGCCGATCGCGGGTTCGAGGTGCTCGGTTTTCCGTGCAACCAGTTCGGTGGCCAGGAGCCCGGCGATGCGGCGGCGATCGCCAATTTCTGCACGCTGACCTATGACGTGACCTTCCCCGTGTTCGCTAAGGTCGACGTCAATGGATCAGACGCGGATCCACTATTCCAGAAGCTGCGCTCGGAAGCGCCGGGCCTGCTTGGATCGACCGGTATCAAATGGAACTTCACCAAATTCCTGGTCGATCGGACGGGCAAGACGATCGCCCGTTATGCCCCGACGACCAAGCCCGAGGATATCGAAGCGGATATCGAGAAGCTGCTTTAAGGCGGCTCGGCCAGTGGCCGGACGATGCGGCAGCTCTATCGACCGTTTTGCCCACAGATTTCGCCGCCTCGACGCTTCCCTTGAAGCGCTAGTGTCCGCATAACGCGCCGATGCCTCATTCCGCGTTTGTGCCGTTACGTATCTTTTCGTCCTACACGATGCTCGATGGCGCGATCGAGCCGAAGGCGATCGCCAAGCGCGCCCAGGAACTGGGCTTTCCCGCCGCCGCGCTGACCGATCGCAACGGCCTTTATGCCGCGATGGCCTTTTCCGATGCCGCCAGGGGCGCAGGCGTGCAGCCGATCATCGGCGCAATGCTCGGCGTGGCGCGGCCCGATATGCCGGAAGGGGTCGAGGCACCACTCGACTGGCTGGCGCTCTACGCGCAGGACGAGGCCGGGTATCAGAATATCTGCGCTCTGGTGTCTATGGCGCATCTCGGCCGGCCGATCGAGCAAGCGCCGCACGTCGATTTCGCGATTCTCGAAGGCCGCACAGATGGTGTGATCGCGCTGACCGCCGGTCGCGAGGGTGGCCTGACGCGGCTGCTGGCCGAAGGGCAGGATGATCGTGCACGCGCTTATGTCGATCGGCTGCAGTCATTGTTCCGCGATCGACTCTATATCGAACTGACCCGCAGGCTCGACGAGATCGAGGGCAGGGCGGAACCGGCTTTGCTCGATCTCGCTTATGAACGTGACCTGCCGCTGGTCGCGACCAATCCGTGCTGCTTCGCCGATGAGGACTTTAGCGAGGCGCACGACGCGATGCTGTGCATCGCCAATTCGACCTATATTGCCAGCGACGATCGCCCGCGCAGCTCGCCCGACGCCTGGATGAAGCCGGCCAAGGACATGCGCATGCTGTTCGCGGATTTGCCCGAGGCGATCGCCAATACGCTGGTCGTGGCGCAGCGCTGCGCCGTGGCCGCACCGGCACGCAAGCCGATCCTGCCGAGTTTGGCCGGCGATCGCGATGCGGAGTCCGAAGCGCTGCGCATCGACGCGCGTGCAGGGCTGGATCAGCGACTCAAGCGGATCGCTGAACTGCAAAAGCTGCCGTTCGAAGCGAGCGATACGCCCGCCGACTGGACCATTTCCTATCGCGAGCGGCTGGAGTTCGAGCTCGACGTTATCATCCAGATGGGCTTTCCTGGATATTTCCTGATCGTCGCGGATTTCATCAAATGGGCCAAGGATCACGATATCCCGGTCGGGCCGGGCCGTGGTTCGGGCGCGGGATCGGTCGTCGCCTGGGCGCTGACCATCACTGATCTCGACCCGATGAAGCTCGGTTTGCTGTTCGAACGCTTCCTCAACCCGGAACGCGTGTCGATGCCCGATTTCGACATCGATTTCTGCGAAACGCGGCGTGAGGAGGTGATCCGTTATGTCCAGCAGAAATACGGCGCCGACCATGTCGCACAGATCATCACCTTCGGGCGATTGAAAGCGCGCGCCGTGCTCAAGGACACCGGCCGCGTGCTGCAGATGAGCTATGGTCAGGTCGATCGGCTGGCGAAGCTCGTGCCCAACCATCCGACCGACCCCTGGACGCTGGACCGCGCGCTCAACGGTGTCAGCGAACTGGCGCAGGAATATCGCAACAATGAAGGCGTCAGGCGGCTGCTCGACCTCGCCATGAAGCTGGAGGGGCTTCCACGCCACAGCTCGACCCATGCCGCCGGCGTGGTGATCGGCGACCGTCCGCTAAACCAGCTGGTGCCGCTCTATCGCGATCCTCGATCGGACATGCCGGTCACCCAGTTCGACATGAAATATGTCGAGGCGGCAGGTCTGGTAAAATTCGACTTCCTTGGCCTGAAGACGCTATCGGTACTGAAGAAAGCGGTACAACTCCTTGCAAAACGTGGGATAGCAATCGACCTGGATGCGCTGGAATGGGATGATGAGGGCGTCTATAAACTGCTCCAAAAGGGTGACACTGTCGGAGTGTTCCAGCTGGAATCGGAGGGCATGCGGCGCACGCTCGCGGCGGTCCGGCCGTCCAATTTCGGCGATATCATCGCGCTGGTGTCGCTTTATCGTCCCGGCCCGATGGATAACATCCCGAGTTTCGGCGCGCGCAAGAACGGGCGCGAACCGATCACCTATCCGCATCCACTGCTCGAGCAGATCCTCTCCGAAACCTATGGCATTTTCGTCTATCAGGAACAGGTGATGCAGGCCGCGCAGGTGCTCGCCGGCTACAGCCTGGGCCAGGCTGATCTATTGCGCCGGGCGATGGGCAAGAAGATCAAGAAAGAGATGGATGACCAGCGCGCTGGCTTCGTCGAAGGGTGTATGGCGGTCAACAAGATCGCCGCGCCCAAGGCCAACGAGCTGTTCGATTTGATCGACAAGTTTGCCGGGTATGGTTTCAACAAATCACACGCCGCCGCTTATGCGCTGCTCGCCTATCAGACTGCATGGCTCAAGGCGCATCACCCGCATGATTTTTTCGCGGCATCGATGTGCTATGATCTGCACCTCACCGACAAACTCGCCATTTTCGCCGATGATATGCGGCGCATGGGTGTCAAATGCCACGCACCGTGCGTCAACGAGAGCGAGGCGGAATTCAGCGTCGAATATGATGGTGACGGACTGGCCGTCCGCTATGCGCTCGCCGCACTGAAGGGTGTTGGCGAAGGCGCGATGGAAAAGCTCGTCGACGAGCGCACCGCCAATGGCCCGTTCGACACACTCGATGACTTCGCGCGTCGCGTCGATCCGCGCTTACTCAACAAACGGCAGCTCGAAGGACTGGCCGGGGCGGGGGCGTTCGATTCGATCGATCTGAACCGCGCTGGTATCTTCGCCACGGCCGAGACGCTGCTGGCGACCGCGGCGCGGACGCAGGAGATGAAGACCAGCGGGCAGGGCGGATTGTTCGGCGAGGGCGAAGCGCAGGAACCGGCGATCAAGCTCCCGTTGAGCGCGCGCTGGACGCTGGCGCAGCGCATGGAGCAGGAGAAGGAGGCGTTCGGTTATTATTTCTCCGCGCATCCGGTGGATCGTCATTCGCATCTTGCCAAGGCGCATGGCGCGCGCACCTATGTCGCGCTCGGCGACCTCGCCATCCCCGATGACGGCAGCCGGGCGGGTGCGACGATGGCGGCGTTGGTCGAGGATGCGCGCTGGCGCACATCGGCCAAGGGGCGCCGTTATCTGATGGCAACGCTATCCGACCCGTCGGGCCAGTTCGTCGCGACATGTTTCGACGATCTTGTCGCGGCCGATCTCGAAGAAGCGGCGCGAAGTGGCGGATGCGGAATCCTGACGGTCGAACTGGATCGACGACCGGGCGAGGAATCGCCGCGCGTCACGATCAAGCGCATCCAGCCGTTCGAGGCGCTGGCCAACAATGCGCGCTTCGTGGTCGAGGCGGCGGTGGCGACTCCGGCGGCGATAATGGCGCTTGCCGAAATGCTCGCCGAGCATCGCGGCGCTCGTGGCCAAGTATGGGTGAGGGCGGCACTTCCCGATGGCGGCAGCGCTCGCGTGTTGCTCGGACGCGACTTCCTGCTCGACGGCGAGCTTGCGGGACGCATCGAGACCTTGCAGGATGTCAGCGATGTGGAGCTGAGAACCTCAGAAACGAGGCTCGCTCTGGTTGGCTGACAAGAGAGGGTGTCGATGCTGGGTGGAATGCAGGATTTCGAGCTTCGCGTCCCGAGGCTGATCGATCACGCCGCACGCGAACATGGCATGCGCGAGATCGTCAGCGTCTGGGCCGACGGCCGCGAAACCCGCACCAACTGGGCCGGCATAGCGCGTGATGCAAAGAAGCTCTGTCAGGTTTTGGAACGGTTGGGCTGCGGGCCGAGCGACCGCATCGCCACATTGGCGATGAACCATAGCCGCCACCTCGTCTCCTGGTATGGCGCGATCGGCATTGGCGGCGTGATCCACACGATCAACCCGCGCCTGTTCGACGAGCAACTCGTCTATATCGCCAACCATGCCGAAGACCGGGTGCTGTTTTATGACAAGCAATTCCAGTCGCTGGTCGACCGGCTCAAGCCGCAATGGACCAGCATCGAGCATTATATCGCGTTCGACGATGACGGCCCCGACGGTTTCGAGGCGCTGATCGCGGCCGAGGACGGCGATTATGCCTGGGTCGAGGGCCCGGAACGCGACCCGTGCATGCTCTGCTATACCAGCGGCACGACCGGCAACCCAAAAGGCGTGCTGTACGAACATCGCTCGACCATCATCCATGCGATGGCGGAGGTGGCGCCATGGGTATTCAACCTGTCGGCCAATGCGGTGGTGCTGCCGATCGTGCCGATGTTCCATGCCGCGTCCTGGGGCCTGCCCTTTGCCGGCGCGATGTCGGGCGCGAAGTTTGTCTATTCGGCAGTCAACGATCCCAAGATCCTGTGCCGTTTGATGAACGACGAGAAGGTGACGCATTCGGCCGGCGTACCGACGGTGTGGTTGTCGATGTTTCAGCATATGGATTCGACCGGCGAGGAACCGCGGCATTTGCAACAGGTAACGATCGGTGGATCGGCAGCGCCGCGCGCGATGATCGAACGCATCATGGGCATGGGCGTGGTGGTCAAGCATCTCTGGGGCATGACCGAGACCTCGCCGATCGGCACCGCCGGTTTCCCGCCACCGCATTGGGGCGAGATGACATTGGGTGAGCAACTTGACCTGGTGTCGCGCCAGGGGTCCATCCCGTTCGGCGTCGAATTGCGTGTGCTCGACGATGGCGATCGCGAACAGCCGCGCGATGGGGTTAGCTCGGGTCGGCTGCAAATCCGCGGCCCTTGGGTATTGAAGCGCTATTTCAAGGCAGATGAGGATGCGGTCGATGCCGACAATTGGTTCGACACCGGCGATGTCGCCGTACTCCACCCGGATGGCACGATGCAGATCACCGATCGGGCCAAGGATGTGATCAAATCGGGCGGCGAATGGATCAGTTCGGTTGAGCTGGAGAATGCCGCGATCGGCTGTGCTGGCGTTGGCGAAGCAGCGGCGATCGGCGTATATCATCCGAAATGGGATGAGCGCCCCTTGCTGCTGGTCGTCAGGAAGCCCGGGAGCAGCGTGACGCCTGACGAGATTACCGCCCATCTCGCCAATCACGTGGCGAAATGGTGGCTTCCGGATGAGATCCTGTTCGTCGACGAACTGCCGCACACCGCGACCGGTAAGCTGCTCAAGACAGATCTGCGTGCACGCTACAAGGATTATCGGCTGGCCGCTGCCTAAGGTCGGGTATCAGCTTCGCCGATCATATGGCCGCACACCGTGCCGGTCAGAACAACTCACCCTGCGGTCCCTGAGGCGCGCGAAACAAATCTCTACGCATCATGATGCGATCGCCGTTCAATCCATATTTGCGGCAGGCGATCTTGAACCGCGTGCGCAGCAGTTCCGCCCATGGTCCCTGGCCGCGCATCCGCGTGCCGAAATTAGGATCATTATCGCGACCGCCCCTGATATCGCGGATCGTCGCCATCACCTTGTCCGCGCGATCGGGGAAATGTTCATCGAGCCATGCCCTGAACAGCGGCGCGACCTCATGCGGCAATCGCACCGGCAGAAAGAACGCGGCGCGCGCACCGGCCTCGGCCGCGCGTTCGAGGATATGCTCCATTTCATGATCGGTGATTGCCGGAATGACCGGGGCGATCGAAACAAAGGTCGGGATGCCGGCCGCTGACAGTTTGCGCACGGCGGCAAGGCGTCGTTGGGGCGAGGGTGCACGCGGTTCGACCGTCATCGCTATCTTCGGGTCGAGCGAGGTAATTGACAACGCGACCGCCGCTAGTCCGCGCGTCGCCATGGGTGCGAGCAGGTCGATGTCGCGTACCACCCGGTCGGACTTCGTGGTGATGGTCAGCGGATGGCCGGTTTCGGCGAGTATCTCGATACATTGCCGTGTGATGCGCCAGTCGACCTCGATTGGCTGATAGGGGTCGGTGTTGGTGCCGAACGCGATCGGATTGACGACATAACCGCGCTTGGCGAGTTCAGCACGCAACAGGATCGGGGCATCAGGTTTGGCGAATAGCCTGCTTTCGAAATCCAGCCCGGGCGACAGATCGTGATACGCATGGGTGGGTCGCGCAAAGCAATAGATGCAACCATGTTCGCAACCACGATACGGATTGATCGAGCGGTCGAACCCGATGTCGGGCGACTGGTTGCGCGTGATGATCGTACGGGGTTTTTCGACCGTCACGGTCGTGCGGACCTTCGGTACATCACCGTCGATATCACCTCGCGCGTCCAGCCAGTCGCCATCCGCCTCGCGCTCAGGGAGGTTAAAGCGCACGCTGTCGCGATTGAGCGTGGCACCACGCGTGGGGCGTTTTCCGGCCATCGCCATGAGATAGCGGAAACGATAGAACGAAACAAGAACGCAAGGCGCGGCGATGCCGGCGGGATCCGATATAGGCTGCTAGAGAGCGGGCCCTTCGCCCTCGCTGTTGATGAACTCCAGCAATGCTTGCTCCAGCGGATCTAAGGCGTGATCGGACTCAAGCCGTGATGTGAGCCAGGACCGTTCGTCGTGGGCGATAGCGCGATCGGCAGCGACCGCAACGTCATGATCCTGGACCAGGCCCTTCCGGCCGAATACGGCGGCAAAGCTGGTACCGACGCTCGATCCAGCGATGCGACGGGAAAAGCCGGCGACGCTCGACCGCGTGTCGTTCATGAACCTATCGAGTTCGGCGGCGCGTTCGCGGTCCAGCGGATGATAGTCGCTGTGCGCCATCAGGTGATTGCCGACCGCCTGAACGAACAAGGTCGGCCATTCCGGTGCATTGGTCGCGGTGAGCGTCGCGTCCTTGAGGCGGAACAGCATATCGGCCTCCGCGCGGCTGACCATCGCCGGACCGTCACCGCCTTGCGCGAATAACAGGCGGCGCAACAGTTTAACCTCGGCAGTGCTGATCGATCCCGCATCGAGCGATCCGCCATCGCGCGTCGGGCCCGTGCCGATCAGCACGATCGCCTCGATCTGGCTGAGCGCATAGGATTTGAGCGTGTCGGGCACGTTGGTTGCGGTTTCCAGCAGCTTGACCAGCAATTCGAGCTCGCCAAGCGTATCGACCCGGCCGTCGCTGTCGATCTTTGTCATCAGCCAATTGGCCTTGGCCTCGTCGATATAGCCGGTCGGCTCTTGTTGCTCGACAAGATAGACGGTCATCGCCTCGACGAAGAAATCGACCCAGTCGCGCGACTGGCCCTTCACGCTGGTGTTGAGGTCGAAGATCGCATCGGCCTCGGCCGGGTCGATCATGCCGTCGGGCCAGGCGAGACGACGCATTGCCAGCGTGTCCTCGGACGTGATGTCCGCCTTGGCCTTCAGCTTTGCGGTCAGGTCGAAAATCGGCGCGGTCATCCACGGGCCCCTCAAATGATCGGTGCCACGATAGCTGCAGGGGTTTAACAGGCGCTTACAGGGGCCGTCGCCTGGCACCGTATCTTAAAACCCGGCTTGATCGGTCGCGTACCCGGGTTAGACAGAGACGACTCCGGGGGAATGGCACGTGAAAAAATTGGCAATGATTGCAACGGTGTTGCTCTTCGCAACGCCAGCTGCCGCAGCAACGGAAGAACGAATCATCGATGTCAGCGATGTGAAGACCGTCGCCGGGATTTTGATGCAGGCCGGTTACAAGGCGGAATTGAAAAAGAACAAGACCGGCCAGTCCTATATCGCGAGCGCGACCAACGGCACCGAGTTCACGGTTAATTTTTATGGATGCAAGAACGACACCGGTTGCGATTCGTTCGAGCTGTTTTCCTGGTACAAGAAAAAGCCCTATTATTCGCTGGAGATGGTCAACGAATGGAATCGCGACAAGCGTTTCCTGAAGATTGCGATCGACGAAGACGGTGACCTGGTCGAATATATCTATGTCAGTGCGATCGGGAAGATGACCTACGGCAATTTCGTCGATTATATCGAATGGTACGCCGCGATGGACAGCTCGCTGAGCAAGTTCCTCACCGAAAAGGAAGCGGCGGCGGCATCCGCCAAACCTTGACTCGGCGCTCGTGCTCGTGATCCAGCGCTATCGCTCCATCAGCCGTGGCATCAGTTCGACGAAATTGCAGGGCTTGTGCCGGCTGTCGAGTTGATCCCGGAGGATACCGTCCCAGCCGTCCTTCACTGCACCGGTCGATCCGGGCAAGGCGAAGATATAGGTGCCGCGCGTGACGCAGGCGCAGGCGCGTGACTGAATGGTCGAAGTGCCGATCGTCTGGAAGCTGAGCCAGCGGAAAAGCTCGCCGAATCCGGGGATCGGCTTGTCCTGGATCTGTTCGATCGCTTCGGGGGTCACGTCGCGTCCGGTCACTCCGGTGCCGCCGGTGGTGATGACGCAATCGACCTGATCGTCGTCGATCCAGCGCGTCAGCCGAGCGACGATAGTCGCGACATCATCGACCACAACTGCCCGGTCGGCCAGAAAATGACCCGCTGCCAACAGACGCTCGACCAGGATATCGCCCGACCGGTCATCGGCAGCGGTGCGGGTGTCCGATACCGTCATCACCGCGATCCTGACCGGCAGGAACGCGCCAGAATCGTCTATCGGCGGCTCGTCAATTGGCACTGAGGATCGTGCCGGGGGCTTTTGCGCTCAGCCGCACGCTCGACGCGCCAGCCATTCCGGGAAAGCGCGGCCACATGCCTTGCGACAGGGCGACGCGGCTCGGCGAAACGTTCTTGCCGCTCTGGCTTTCGTACATCCAATAGTTGCGCAGCACGGTCGACACATAACCGCGTGTTTCCCAATAGGGGATCGATTCAATGTAGAGCAAAGGATCGCCGCCATCCCGCGATTGGGCGTTCCACAGCTGCACCGGCGCCGGCCCGGCATTATAGGCGGCGATCACTTTGGGCAGCAGCCCGCCGGTCAGCGGCAGATCGCGCAATTGTTCGAGATAGCTCTGTCCAACCTCGATATTGGTCGAGGGCCGGGTCAATGCCGAGCGATCGAAGCTGCGTCCTTGCTTACGTGCGATATCGCTCGCCGCGCCGGGGCGGACCTGCATCAGGCCATAAGCGCCCGCGCTGCTCACCACGTCGGTACGGAATTTCGATTCCTGCAGCGTATGGGCATAGACTAGCGAGCGATCGACCCGCCAGCCTCCATCGGGCGTCCAGTTGGGGGCGGGGTAGCGCGCCTCCATCGACGGCGCCGCGCCGACCGGGCCGTTATGTGCCAGCCACACCAGAGTGCTGGGCAGGTTGAGGTTTGAGGTGAGGCGCACCAGCGATCCGAATTCACTCGGGTCGCCCAGCTTCGCCTGCTGCTTGATCACCTTGTCTGCGAGATCATTCTCGCCGATCTCGACCAGCGCGGCGGCGACACGGATATTCGGTCGGCGGCCGAGCGCTTGCCAGTCGCCGGCCACATAGCTGGCGGCGCGCGGGGCGGCATCGCGGATGCCGAGCGTCTGACGCGCGAGCAGCCCATAGAATGTCTCGCGATATTGCGATGCGCTCTTCAGCCGCGCTTCGATCCGGTCGGGCCGGCCGCATGCCATATCGGCGCGCGATGCCCAGTATAGGCCAGCGGCCCGGAGTTCTATTTCGCTAGCCCGTGCGGCGACGGTTTCGAAGCCGGTGCCGGCCGCCGCGCAATCATGCTGCCGCCATGCCGCCAGCGCGCCGACCCAATCGCCCTGGATCGACCAGTCGCCGACGCCGCGTGCGGCCTTGGCGGCCATGGTGCGTGCATTGGCGTCGTCGCCCTGCAGGAAATAGATCCAGGAGACCTTTTGCTGCCATTCAGTTTCGGCCTCCGGGGTCAATCCTTCGGTCGATTCGAGCAGTCCCTGAGCGTCAGCGCCGCGATCCTCCTTGACCAGAGGCTGCATCTTGATCGCCAGCTCCGCCGCGACGAGATCACTCTTGATGCTTTTGGCGCGCGAGCGAACCGGCGCGCTGCCGAGCCAGGTGAGGCGGCGCATTTCAGGGAGCGTCGGCAGTTCGAGCGCGCCGCGCGATCTCGCCATGGTCAGCATCTGTGCGGCCTGGGGTAGCTCTGGCGCCTCGCTGAGCAATTTCATCAGCGGATCCAGGTCCGCCTTGGGTGAACCCTTGGCGGTGAGCATTTCGGCCTTGGCGATCGAGTGGAGCGGGCCGGGCTTCATCGAATCGAGCTGAAGCTGCGCATCGAGCCATTTCTGCGCGCGGATGCTGGCGAAAACGGCGCGATATCCGTCGCGCTGGGCGGAATCGAGCTGGGTCGGGATGCCGTTGCCGCGCCCTGATGCCGAAGGTACCGCGGCATCTCCGCTGTCGGTCGCGTTTGCCTGGGTGAGCGGCATTGCCGCCAGCGCACAACCCAAAAGCGTCGTGCCCAGCAAGGCCCTTACGGTCGCGGTGCGGATCACGACACCAGTCCCCCGATCAACATTTGCAGGTCCTTCCACGCTTCGGCCTTGTACGCCGGTTTCTCGAGCAGGAAGCGCGGATGGAAACTCGCCACCGCCTCAATGCCAATGTCCACCGTGCCAAGGTTAAGGTTAAGCGATCGTAAACCACCGCGCGCCCGCGCGGCGTCCGCCCCGAGCAGCGCACGGCTTGGCGCATTGCCAAGCAAAAGCAGCCTTTTTGGCGCGGCGAGCGCGACATGATGGCGAGCGAGTTGGTTGAGGCGTTCCTCGATCTCGGACGACACCCGCCCGCTAGCCGGGCGCGACGTGCAGACCGCGGCAAGATAGACCGAATCCCGGTCACGGCCGATCGCGGCAAGCATGCGGTCGAACAAGCGTCCGGCTGCGCCACTCAGCAAGATGCCGGCCTCGGCGTCCTCGCGCTCGGGCAGGTCGACCAGGATCATCAGTCCCGACGATACCGCACCCGTCGTCGCAATCATCATGCCGGGCCAGCCGGCCTCCGGCGCGTGGGGACCGCCCCGCCATGCGGTGAAAGCTTCCAGCGTATCGGGAAGTATCTCAGGCAGGGGAGCCGCCGCCGCTACGGAAGATTGGCTCGTTTCGACCGGAGCCAGAGCAGCACGCGCCAGCCAGTTACGGGGCGCTTCATCGATCGTCGCGTCGACACCGGCATCGCGCCACCAATCGATCGTGCTCGCCGCGGCATATCGCCAGTCGAAATTTTGGTCAGCCCCCATCACTTACCTTAGAGTCACTAGTTGACGGCGCGGTCAATTCGCTGGCACCGGGACAAGGACAAGGCGTTCCGGCAACGCGACGAGCGTGCATGGGGATGCCCCGACGGAGGACTAAGATGAGCGACCGTGAGTCGATGCCCTATGACGTGGTGATCGTCGGCGCAGGCCCGGCGGGCCTTTCCGCGGCGATCCGATTGAAGCAATTGGCGGCCGAAAAAGGCAGCGAGTTTTCGGTCTGCGTGCTCGAAAAAGGCTCCGAGGTCGGAGCGCATATCCTGTCGGGCGCGGTGATCGACCCCAAGGGGCTGGACGAGTTGATCCCCGACTGGCGCGAGCGCGATTGCCCGATGGCCGAAGTGCCGGTCAACGACAACCAGCACTGGATCCTGACCAGGACCAAGCAGTTCAGCATGCCGCACTTCGTCACGCCGCCTTTCATGCACAACAAGGGCACCTATACCGGCAGCCTGGGCAGTCTTTGCCGTTGGCTGGCGGGCCAGGCCGAAGAGCTGGGCGTCGAGATTTTTCCGGGCTTTGCCGCCGCCGAAATATTGTTCAACGAGGACGGGTCGGTCAAAGGTGTGGCGACCGGCGACATGGGCGTGGCGCGTGATGGTACGCACAAGCCGGATTATACGCCGGGCCTTGAACTTCACGCCAAATACACCCTCTTCGGCGAGGGCGTACGCGGACATCTCTCCAAGGAACTGATCCGCAATTTCGAGCTCGCCAAGGACAGCCAGCCGCAAGTCTATGGCCTCGGCATCAAGGAATTGTGGGACATTGATCCCGAAAACCATTTTCCCGGCCGCGTGATCCATACCCAGGGCTGGCCGCTGACCGAGACCGAGGGTTCGAACGGTGGCGGGTTCCTCTATCATCAGGCCAATGGACAGGTCGCGCTCGGCTTCGTCACCTGGCTTAATTATTCCAATCCCTATCTCTCGCCGTTCAACGAGATGCAGCGCTGGAAGACGCATCCGGCGATCGCGGCGATCCTGCAAGGCGGCAAGCGCGTGTCGTACGGCGCGCGGGCGATCAGCGACGGCGGGTTCCAGTCGGTGCCGAAGCTGGTCTTCCCCGGCGGTGCGCTGATCGGCGACAGCGCCGGATTCCTCAATGTGCCGCGTATCAAGGGCACTCATACCGCGATGAAATCGGGCATGATGGCCGCTGAGGCCGCGTTCGACGCAGTGACGGCAGGTCGCGAGCATGACGAACTTGCCGCCTTCCCGGAGGCCTATAAGACCAGTTGGGTCGCCAAGGAATTGTCCAAGGTCCGCAACGTCTTGCCGTTGGTCGAGAAATTCGGCGACCTGATCGGATCGGGGCTGGCCGGCATCACCATGTGGGCCGAGCATCTCGGACTGAAGATGCCCTTCACGATGAAGCACCATCCGGACAATGAGAGCCTGTGGCGCAAGGATCTGGTCAAGCCGATCGTCTATCCCAAGCCCGATGGCGTGCTGACCTTTGATCGGCTGTCCTCGGTGTTCCTGTCGAACACCAACCATGAGGAGGACCAGCCGGTCCATCTGACGCTCAAGGATCCCGAGATCCCGGTCTCATACGACCTGCCGATGTATGACGAGCCGGCGCAACGCTATTGCCCGGCGGGCGTTTACGAGATCGTCGGGGAAGAAACCGGCGACCCGAAGTTCGTCATCAACGCGCAGAACTGCGTCCACTGCAAGACGTGCGACATCAAGGACCCGACCCAGAACATCAACTGGGTCGTCCCCGAGGGCGGTGGAGGACCGAATTATCCGAACATGTAAGCGCCTGTTATTACTCGGCCTGACACTTGGCGCGACGAGCCCCGCGTTCGCTGACGCCAGGGCAGCGACCGACCTTACCGCTTATGCTCGCGCCCGGGCGGCCGATGGCGACGGCCATACGGAGCTGGCGGCGGCGGGGTATGACAAGGCTCTGCTCCAGGCGCCGGAAAGCGTCACCGTGGCGCGCCGCGCCTATCGCGAGGCGCTGGAGGCGGGCGACGATGCGCTGATCGACCGTGCGGTAGCGGTGCTCAACAAGAACGGCACGGCACCGCCCGACGCGGCGTTGCTTGCGCTCGCCACCGCGGTGAAAAACAACGATCTGCCCGCGCAAAACACGGCGCTAGCGCGGATTGCGACCAGTCCGTTCGAATTCATCCACGCGTCGCTTCAAGCGTGGGTGACGTTCGAGCATGGCGGCGATGGATTGGCGGGGCTGGATCCCGGCAAGGGGAAAGCGATCGCGCGCCGTTTCAACGCCGAAAACCGCGCCTTGTTGTTGATCGCGACGGGCCGGATCGATGATGGGGTGATCGCGCTCCAGGCGCTGATCGGGACCGATCAGGCGAGCCTCGACCTGAGGGTCAACGCGGCGCAACTGCTCGCCGGGCAGGGGCGGAACGACATCGCGCAATCGCTGCTGCGCGGCGACGATCGGGTAGTGGTCGCGTTCCGGTCGCGCCTCGGCACTGGCGTCAAGGCGTCGGCATCGTTTGGTCTGTCGCGCCTGTTCCTGCGCCTTGCCGCCGATCTGGCCCAGGGCGACCCGACACCGCTTTCGATCGCACTGGTCCGCGCCGCGTTGCGCGTCGAACCGGACAGCGACCGGGCCCGCCTGCTGCTCGCCGCCGCGCTGTCGAGCAACGACGCGACCGAAGGCGCGCTCTCCGCCTTGCAGGCGGTCAAGCCGGACAGTCCATTTTACCCGGTCGCGCTCGACGCGCGTGTCACCGTGCTCAATCACGCCGGTGACTCTGCCCGAGCGCTGCTCGCGGCGCAGGTGCTGTCGGCGTCGCCGGGCGCCGATAGCGAAGATGCGACCCGGCTCGGTCAGTTGATGATCACTGCGCATCGCTACGACGATGCGGCGAAGGCCTTTACGCTATCGATCAAACGGGCAGGGGACGAGGTCAGCTGGGCGCACTATCTCCAGCTCGGCGGCGCGCTCGATCAGGCGAAACGCTGGCCCGAAGCGCGCAAGGCGCTCGAGCGGGCGGTCGATATGGCGCCGCAAGAACCGCTCGCACTCAACTATCTTGCTTATGCGCGGATCGAGCGGGGAGAGAAGATAGCGGAATCGCGCGCGATGCTCGAACGCGCGAGCAGCCTTGCGCCCGACGATGTCTCGATTACCGACTCGCTTGCCTGGGCTTATTTCCGGACCGGCGATGTGGCGCGTGCGCTGCCTTTGCTCGAACGCGCCGCCATGGCCGCGCCCGCCAATGGCGAGATCGCCGAGCATCTTGGCGATGCCTATTGGGCGGTCGGCCGTCGTTACGAGGCGCGCTATTCTTGGCGTGCCGCGGCGATTGTTGCCGATGCTGGCGGCAGTGCACGGCTCGCCGCAAAGATCGCCACAGGGCCGGTCGAGGCCAGCCAGCGCCCGTGATCGTCGAACCGGCGCCGGCCAAGATCAATCTCGCGCTGCACGTTCGCGCCCGCCGAGTGGATGGCTATCATGAGATCGAGACGTTGTTTGCATTCCTGAGAGATGGCGACATTATTACGATAGAAGCATCTGTAAAGGATCAGTTTCAGCTATCGGGACCCTACGCGCCTGATCTGTTCGGACCAGTCGAAAATCTGGTCACCCAGGCGGCCGATCGATTCCGTGACACGTTTAATTTGCATCAGCCGGTCAGCATCACGCTGGACAAGCATTTGCCAGTTGCGTCCGGTATCGGCGGCGGTTCGGCGGATGCCGCCGCGACCTTGCGCGGGCTCGCGCGACTGTATGATATTCCAGTTGACGATCGCCGCTTGTTCGATTGCGCCGACGCTCTGGGTTCCGACGTCCCGGCGTGCCTTTTTGGCAAGACCGCATTGGGCAGAGGCAGGGGGGAGCGGCTGGACCGTATCGACGGCCTGGCTGGCACGCCGGTCCTGCTGCTCAATCCCGGCGCCGCGGTTTCCACGGCGGCGGTTTTTCGTGTGTGGGATGGTGTGGATCGCGGTGGCATCGCCGATGGGTCGTTGCTCGACCGCTCTCTGGCTGGGCGGAACGATCTCGAAGCGCCGGCCCGGACGATCGCACCGGTTATCGACGAGGTGCTCCATGCCTTGGAGGCCCATGGCGACCCGATGCTCGTCCGTATGTCCGGCTCGGGCGCGACCTGCTTTGCGCTTTACCGGCGAGAGGAAGAACGAAACGCAGCCGCCCGGGCGATCCGTGCGGACCGGCCCTTGTGGTGGTGTCTCGAATCGACACTCGCGTGACAGTTTTCCGCCCCGAAACGGCACAACCGCAAAGCCCTCGCCGCCGCGCGCCTTCGTGCGGCCCGTCTGGCATCACTCTTGCTAGGCACTATCCGAACGGATCCGGCGCCCTGGGGTACCGCGTCCGCTGATGGTCCACGGTCCCCCCGCGCGCCATCTGACCGGAAGGGCGGTGGGCTTGGTTCCGCCGCCCTTCTTTCACGATCATGAGCGCCCCCAACATCCTTGACGGAACAAGCGGCGGCATCCTGCTGATCTGCGACCATGCATCCAATGCGGTCCCGACGGATATCGCCCTGGGTATCCAGCCGGCGCTGCTCGACAAGCATATCGCGATAGACATTGGTGCGGGGCCGTTGACCGGGGCGCTTGCCAACACGCTCGGTGCGCCGGCGATCTTTGCTACGGTATCGCGCCTGGTTATCGACCTGCATCGTCAGCCCGATCATCCCTCGCTGATCCCGGCTGCCAGTGACGGCCATATGATCCCCGGCAATGAGGGGCTCGATCGCGCCGCGCATATCACTCGTTTTCACGCGCCCTATCACCGGGCACTCGCCGCTTTGATAAGACGGCATCGGCCGACTTTGCTCGCGTCGATCCACAGCTTCACGCCCGAACTGGAGAGCGGCGGGGCTGACCGTCGGCCATGGGAGGCGGGAATCCTCTACAATCGCGATACGCGCGCCGCGCATCTGGTGATCGATCTGCTGCGTGAGCGCGGCATCGTGACTGGCGATAACGAACCTTATTCGGGCCGTGTCCTCAATGCGACGCTCAACCGCCACGGCGAGGCCAACGGCATCGCCAGCCTGGCGATCGAAATCCGTAACGACGGCATCGCCGATGCCGCCGGCGTGACACGCTGGAACGAAATTCTCGCGCCGATGCTCGAAACCGTACGCAACAGACTTGCGTCAAAGGGGCCTCTCGCGACATAGGCTTTCGCCATGACCCGTATATTCGACAAGTCTCGCCTGCCGAGCCGCCATGTTTCTGTTGGTCCGGAGCGCGCGCCGCACCGTAGTTATTATTATGCGATGGGCATATCCGAAGAGGATATCGCCAAGCCATTTGTCGGCTTGGCCAGCGCCGGCAACAACTCCGCGCCATGCAATACCACGCTCGATGCGCAGGCCGATGCAGCGCAGGCCGGCGTGATCGCCGGCGGCGGCATGCCGCGGCGCTTCAACACCATCACCGTCACCGACGGCATCGCGATGGGCCATCAGGGCATGAAGTCCTCGCTGGTCAGCCGTGAGGTGATCGCCGATTCGATCGAGCTCAGCGTGCGCGGTCATTGCTATGACGGGCTGGTCGGTTTCGCCGGCTGCGACAAATCTCTGCCCGGGATGATGATGGCTATGCTTCGGCTCAACGTGCCGAGTATCTTCGTCTATGGCGGATCGATCCTGCCCGGCAGCTTTCACGGCAAAGATGTCACCGTGGTCGACGTGTTCGAGGCGGTCGGCAAATATGCCGCCGGCGGATGCCCGTTGCAGGAGCTGATCGAGCTCGAAAAGGTCGCCTGTCCAGGACATGGCGCGTGCGGCGGACAATTCACCGCCAACACAATGGCGTGTGTCGGAGAGGCGATCGGCCTGTCGTTGCCCAATTCCAATATGATGCCGGCACCGTATCGTGGGCGCGATGAGATTGCGCGTGCGGCGGGCGATCAGGTCATGGCGTTGATCGAGGCGAACATCCGCCCGCGCGACATCTGCACGCGGGAGGCGTTCATCAACGCGGCACGGGTCGTCGCGGCGACCGGCGGTTCGACCAACGGCGCGCTGCATCTACCCGCCATGGCCAATGAAGCGGGAATCGAGTTCGATCTGTTCGACGTTGCAGATGCATTTAAATCAACGCCTTATATTGCCGACCTGAAACCCGGTGGGAAATATGTCGCCAAGGACATGTATGAAGCCGGCGGCGTCTATATGCTGATGAAGACGATGCTCTCGGGTGGCTTCCTCAACGGCAATTGCCTGACCGTCACTGGCAAGACGCTGGGCGAGAATATCGATCAGGTGACGTGGAACCCCGACCAGAAGGTGATCTATGACGTCAAGACGCCGATCACAGCAACCGGCGGTGTGGTCGGCTTGCGCGGTAGTCTTGCCCCCGATGGCGCGATCGTGAAGGTAGCCGGCATGCACCGGTTGCAATTCAGCGGTCCGGCGCGCGTATTCGATTGCGAGGAGGACACTTTCGCGGCGGTCGAAGCGCGCGACATCGCCGAAGGCTGCGTCATCGTCATCCGCTACGAGGGGCCAAAGGGCGGCCCCGGCATGCGCGAGATGCTCTCCACTACCGCCGCGCTTTACGGCCTCGGCCTGGGTGAGAAGGTTGCGCTGGTCACCGACGGGCGCTTCTCTGGCGCAACGCGCGGTTTCTGCATCGGTCATGTCGGTCCGGAAGCCGCCGAGTGCGGCCCGATCGCGCTGGTCGAGGATGGCGACATGATCGGCATCGATGCCGCAGCCGGCACGATCGACCTCGATGTAGCCGAGGACGTGCTCGCCGAGCGGCGTGCCCGATGGCAGCCGCGGGTGAATGATTACCAGTCCGGTGCGCTGTGGCGCTATGCGGCGACCGTCGGCCCGGCCTATAAGGGCGCGGTCACGCACCCGGGAGCCAGCGCCGAACGTCATGTCTATGCGGATATCTAGAGGAATCCTGCTTGCCCTGTGCGCCACCGCATGTGGCGAGACCAAGACCGACCACGGCACGCTCGCCACAGTCGAGGCCGAACAACGCGCTGCGGTCGAGGACAAGGGCGAGCTGGTTTGCGCGCAGGCCGGGTCGCTCGCCTTCGTGCGCAATTGCACCGTGGACCGTGAAACCACGGCGGAGGGGCTGGTCCTGACCGTCCGTCATCCTGACGGCGCGTTCCACCGCCTGCTGGTGACCAAGGACGGGCGCGGCCTTATCGCTGCGGACGGCGCCGAACCGGCCAAGGTTACCATTATCGACAAGGACCGGATCGAAGTGGCGCTCGGCGGCGACCGGTATCGCCTGCCGGCCACGGTGAAAGCTGTCGTGCCCGCGAAGCCATGACGCCACTTGCAGGTCAACCTGTTCTAACTGCTGCGGAAATGCGCGCAGCGGAAGATGCCGCGATGGCCACTGGCGCAACTGTCGACAGCGTGATGGCGCGTGCGGGGCTGGAAGTCGCACTGGTCGTTCGACGTCTTGCTTCGGGGAGCGAGGTGCTGGTCCTGTGCGGCCCGGGTAATAATGGCGGGGACGGTTATGTCGTGGCGGCCGCGCTGAAGGGCTGGGGCTTGCCGGTTCGGGTTGCCGCATCCGCACCGCCGGCGACCGAAGCGGCGCGTAGGGCGTGTGAGGGGTGGAGCGCACGTGTCGAAGATTTCCATGATGCGAGGGCGGCACCGGTGCTGGTCGATGCCTTGTTCGGCACCGGCATGTCGCGACCGCTTGAGGGGTCGATCTGCGATGGGTTGCGGCGATTATATGATCGCGCCCACTTGTCGATCGCGATTGACTTACCGAGCGGGGTCGGCACCGACGATGGCGCGCTGCTTGGCGATATTCCGGTTGCCGATGTGACGCTGGCACTCGGTGCCGCGAAGCCCGCGCATCTGCTCTATCCGGCGGCCGCCCGCTGCGGCGCCGTTCGTGTCCTCGATATCGGCGTGCCAGTATCGAGCGATGCTCGGGTCATGGGCAGGCCGCCGCTGCGACCGCCCGGTGCGGAATCGCATAAATATTCGCGTGGCATGGTGACCATAATCGGCGGCGATATGCCCGGCGCCGCCGAACTCGCGGCGGTCGCAGCGCTGCGCGCTGGTGCGGGCTACGCACTTCTGCTGGCCGAGGGTGGCGCGGCGCAACCGCACGCGGTCGTCCGCAGGCCGTTCACCGATGAGGCGCTGACCGACAAGCGGATCGGCGCGCTGGTGATCGGTCCCGGCCTGGGTCGGGGCGCGGAGGCTGGAGCCCGGTTGAGCCACGCGTTGGCGTCGCCCGCTCCGCTGGTTATCGACGGGGATGCGATCCACCTGCTCGATGACGCCGGTCTCTCGACCATTCGCGATCGTGCGGCACCCGTAATCATGACGCCACATGCCGGAGAGTTCGATTCGCTGTTCGGCGGGGCGGATGGCGGGGCCAGCAAGATCGACCGCACCCATGTCGCCGCGGCGCGTGCTGGTGCGACGATCGTCTTTAAGGGCCCCGACACGGTTATTGGCTCAGTCGACGGCCAGGTTCGCATCGCTCAGGCGGCCAATCCTTGGCTATCCACTGCGGGAACTGGTGACGTGTTGGCGGGTGCGATCGGCGCGTTCCTTGCGTCGGGACTGAGTCCGATTGATGCGGCTCATGCAGCCGTCTGGTGTCATGGCGAAGCGGCATCCAGCCTGGGGGGAGCTTTTATCGCCGACGATCTCGCCAATGCCCTGACAACCGTCAGGAGCAGGTCATGACCGATACGATCATCCGGGTCGCCGCGCGTGGCGACGGGATCACCGCCAACGGCCGTCACGCCGCGCTGGCCGCGCCCGGCGATACGCTGACCGCCGCCGGGGATGTCCTCCCCGGGCCTCATCACCAGACGCCGCCATGCCGTCACTTTCCCCGCTGTGGCGGGTGCCAGCTGCAGCATCTCGATGACCTCAGCTATGCCGATTTCATAACCGATCGCATTATCGGGGCGCTGGCGGCGCACGGCCTCGAAACCGAAATCCGTGCGCCGCAGCTTTCACCACCGCGCAGTCGGCGGCGTGCGGCTTTGCAAGCCGAGATGAAGGGCGGTCGCGTCCAGATCGGCTTCAGTGAGAATGCCAGCCACACGCTGGTCGATATCGAGGAATGCCATATCCTCACCCCGGCATTGTTCGCGCTGATCGCACCCTTGCGCCCGTTATTGGCCAGGTTCCTCAAGAAGAACCGCCGCGCCCGGCTTCATCTGACTGAAGCAGATCAAGGCATCGACCTCCTTATCGAAGGCATTGAACCCGAAGGCCTCGCGGCGGCTGAGGCGATCGGAGATTTTTGTACGCGCTACAATGTCGCCCGCTTCGCGATCGACAGCGGGCTGGGCGCGGAGATGCGGTGGGAACCTGAGCCGGTGACGATCACTCTGGCCGGCGTGCCCGTGGCTTTGCCGACCGGCGCATTCCTCCAGGCGACGCGTGATGGGGAGACGGCGCTGATCGATGCGGTGCGCGAAGCGACCGGCGGTGCGACGACCACCGCCGACCTGTTTGCCGGTCTCGGCACCTTCACTTTCGCGCTTCCCGGCCGCGTCTATGCCGGCGAAGCCGCGCGCGATGCCATCGGTGCGCTCAAATCCGCGGCGGCGCTGGCCGGCCGCCAGATCTTCGCCGACCATCGCGATCTGTTCCGCCGGCCGCTCACAACCGTAGAACTGGATCGGTTCCAGGCGATCGTGCTCGATCCGCCGCGTGCGGGCGCGCGCGAACAGGCATTGCAGCTGGCCGAATCGAAAGCGCCGTTGATCGCTTATGTTTCATGCAATCCCAGCAGTTTTGCCCGCGATGCGGAGATGCTGTGCAAGGGAGGCTATACGCTCGACTGGATTCAGCCTGTCGGCCAGTTCCGCTGGTCGACTCATGTTGAATTGGCGGCACGCTTCAGCCGCTAGGGGATTCCATCTGACGGATACACAAGGCAACGCGTCGATGGCATCGTGGCAAAGCTGTTTTCGACACTGAGAAAGAGCGCGCCGGTACAAGGCCGACGAGCGACGATATGCCCGATCTCGTGTGATGCTTGAATCGTTGGCGACGGCGCGACTACGGGGATGGCGACAAGAGATATGTTACACCAGTCGTGTTACATATCTCAGGCCGCCACCTCGGTAAGAGGCGGGAGATATGTTACACCGGTTTGTCGCATATCTCGGACCACCACCCCGGCAGGTCGTCTGAATTATATATCAATATATCATATGCTTAATTGTAAGGCTGATGATTTAGCCCGGCGTGGCACGTGCGGAAATTTTGACGCACGGAACGCCCGTCCACAGGCAATGGGACGCTTGTTCGGCAGATGTGATTCCGCGGAGGAGACCGATGAGAGGGTGAGCGAAAGCTACGCTAGTGGATTGATCGGAACGAAGGAGTCCGTTTTAGGATTCCCATGGCGGCTGCGGCATGCGACGTTGCGACATGCGCACTGGTATCACG
>NZ_JBSRZE010000013.1:0-91011 GCF_054057355.1 Sphingomonas sp. UYAg733 | reverse complement strand
CCGCCCGCCGCGCTCAACCGCCGCGCAACGCCCGTATGTTCACCTCAACTGCGCCGCATGCGCCCTCCCGCGCAGCGGGTTCGTGCTTCCACCAATTCTCGCCGTTCCGCCGCCCTTATCGCGTTCGCCACGCCCAAAACCCGACCGGCAGCTATCGGGAACGAAAGCGGACAGGCAGCAAGCGCCCACAATCGGACAATGGTCTACAGGTAAAACTCTCCCTCATCCCCTACCAATTCAGCGCTGAGATTGCGGGCCAACTCGCCGGCAACCATCCGCACGCGCGACGTCGCTTCATCGAAATCAGACGGTGCGTTAAAACTGACCGAGCCGTGTTCGGACCAGCGGAACACCGGCAACCACGCGTTCTGCTGTTCGTCATGTAATTCGGCGTCCGCATCATCGCGCTTTATGACAATGTTCTCGCCACTTACCGGATTCGAGGCTGTCACGTCGCTGCTTGCCAAACGAACGCCATCTAAAGCGCTCACTGCCGCGACCCACTCCCTCACCTCGATAGGCTCTCGATTGCCCGCCTTGTCATGCCGCACGATATGGATCGAATATGCCACCGCCACCTCCACGTCTTCGACGGGAACGTAGTTGAAGCCCCTTTTGCCGCAAAGGGCCAACGACAGCTACCCACCAATTTCGGCTGTTTGGGGCTGGCACGGAAAGAAGTGGTTATGGGTTCACGACCTAATGAGATTGTAAGCTGTCGTGGTCCGCCACCTTCGATGATCCGGTCAGAGAGCGTGATCCATTGCCCTCGCGGTATGCGCATCCAATGCTCATCGCCTCGATAATCGTGACTCAGTTCCGCCACCTTCTGACCGTCGCGCGTGACCTCAAACAGGTAATTCGAGAACGGCTCGTCGCTTTCACGTCCGGCATGTATCACTTCATAAGCGCTCATCGGCTCAGCTTAATTGATTGGCCGATGTCCGCAACTGAGTCCTTGGCTGGCCGGCTACTACCGGAGAGCAGTCACCGCCGAATAACACAACATTGGTGGTTAGCCGACAGGCAGCTTTCATGCCGGTGGAGCGGCAAGACGCCATTGCCACGTGCCTCAGATTGTGGATGTTCGCTTTATGGCAGCCGAACTTTGGATCGACCGAGACACGGGCAACATTCGCATCGGCGATCTTGCGTTGTTGGAACCCAATCAGACGAGAGGTTCGATCGAACCACAAGTCGCTGATTTTTTGGAAAGCTCGCGGGATCACGGCAACGGTTTTGAGTGGCTTTACCTTCGGGGTCTGACATTTGGCGGGCAGCCTGCGGGGCTTTCAATATGTTTCCATGACGGTCGTTTTGAGCAAGCGTCTTGGAACGTCCAGTTGCCAGATGCACCAACGGAAGGCGGTTGGCCCACACGGGAAGCTATTGACTGCGAGCTATTATTCGTTCGCGAAACCATGGCGCGGGACATGGATATCCATGGGAGCGAAATGCCATGGGGGGAAGTGTGGTCCAGCTTCGACGCGAAGGGCTTTATGGCAGCTAACGGGCTTCGCTACCGCCATTCATAGTGGCTGCAACTGGGGCGCTTGCCGCCAGTCTGTTTTTCGCCCGAAAGCTGCCGTTCGGGTTTCAGGCAAACCGACGCGGCGGCGATGATGCGAACGGCGTAAGCTGGTGGGAAGCGGTTAATACGCTTTTGGTTGAGAGTCGCGGAAAGCCGACAGGAGCAGAAGCTTCAACTGATCGTGATTTTATCGATCCGCGTCCCAACCGGAACGCCTCTAACTTTCTCTAAAAGTTGGGCCGCCATCCCCCAATACACTTCGAAATCGGCTATAACCAAGTTCGAAACTTCGTCTTCGCCCCCGAGATAAAGAGGTGTTCGATAGCCGACGCATTGATCGTAAAGAGGGGTCTCACCTCCTGCCACAAGCCATTTATTTAAAAAGCCGGTAGCGGCAACGGCATCGTGTTGCGTCATCAACTCCCCGGTGTGGAAGGTGCTTAAACCGGCAGGAATTTCAAGAGCTTCGCCCGTTCCGGGTTCGAGAAGTAAGATTTGCTGCTCCCCGCCAACGACGCGGGTTTCATCCGTCGCGAACTGGCAACCGAGCCAGCTTGAGCCGAAACAATTGATCCGCTTTGCGAAATTGGGAAACGCTGCGATGGCGAGAGTCGTATATTTCTCCACGTCCTCCGCGCGATGGAGCCGATATGCACCTTCCCAAAATACTCGCGGCGACGATGCACGCGCGTGATCCTGGGTGGTGGATTGCTTACTGGCATTCCTTTTGAGCCAATCGAACAAACGGCCTCTCCTCAAAATCAGTTTTGAGTTTTAGCGCATGCGGGAACGACCGCAATGAGCGGTCAATGTTACAGCCTGGAACGTCCCCTATTGGGCGGATGCGGCCGATCGTGCTCACGACCCAGAAGCGGACGACTGCGCCGTTCCTTCCTCCACTCCGATGCAGTTGTAGAAGGCGTCGAAGTCATGCGCGATGACATTGGCGCTGCCACCGCCTGCGGCCATGTCAATCGTGACGATGGGCCACGGTGCTCCGCTCCGAGTGTCGAACGCGATATACTCACCTCCGCCGTTACCGCCGATGATGAGAAAGCCCTGTAAGTCCGGTTGCCCGTGGTTGCGGCACTCGATTGTTTCCGCGACCACCCCTGCGCCATCCAAGCACAGATTATAGGGCTGATTTGGCAACGGACCTTCGCCACCGTTGCTGAACGCCAGCAGGTCAAGATACCCCTTGGGCAGGTCAGGAGGTGCAACCACCCGAAGCCGCAACAATTCTTCTGCCACCGCGCCATCCACAGCAAACCAGTCGCGTCCTTCGAGCATATCCGCTCCCTCCCATGTCAGTGCATGATCGTACGCTGTCGAGCACAACTCAATCAAAGTCCCGCACTGCTGCAAACCTGATACGCACGCCCCCTTTCGCCCATTTCAGCCACGTGGTCGGTGACATTCCGTAGACTCGCGCGAATGCCTTCGCCAGTCCCTGAGAGTTGTTGTAGTCTAGCGCCTTAGCGGCGCTCGCAATCGTATGATCGCCAGAGAGCAGCATCTCCTCTGCTTCGGCAACGCGATCGCGCGTCGATTTCTCAAGTTCCGTGGCGACTTTCCACTCGGTGGCGGAGGTCCCTACATCGCGGCGAAACGCCTTCGAGAACACGGTTCGGCTATTGTAGCCGCTCTCGCGCGCCGCGTCGCTAATTGACATCCCGCCTTCGAGAAGCGATTTCGCTACCTCTACGCGTTGCGTGGTTTTAGAGACGCGGGCGACGGTCAGAGTCCAGTTCGCGGTTTTGTCCCACGCGGCGCACCATTATCAAACCTTGTCGATCGCCTCTTCTCCCCGCCCTTTGCGGATGGCAGGATGCGGCGATGACGATCCCCTTCCACCGATCGATCCGCGCCCTTCCCGCGCTGATCGCCGCCGCGCTGCTGCTCGCCGGCTGCGACCGGCGAAGCGATGCCGGGCCGGTCATTGTCAGCGTGATCGGGGATAAGCCGCAACTCGCCGATCCGTCGCGCGGCGAGCGCGATCTTTCGGGCCGGTTGTTGCTCGACTCGACCGCGCAGGGGCTGGTCCGGTTCGACGCCACGGGTCAGATCGAACCTGGAATCGCCGAGCGCTGGATCGTCATCGACGACGGGATGAGTTATATCTTCCGCCTGCGCGAGGCGGAATGGAGCGATGGCCGCCCGGTCACCGCCGAGGATGTCGTGATCGTGTTGCGCCGCCAGATTCAACGCGGATCGCGCAATCCGTTGCTGCCGTTCCTGACCGCGATCGACGAGATCGTCGAGATGACCCCGGAAGTGATCGAGGTCCGGCTGAAGCGCCCCCGCCCCGACCTGCTCAAGCTCTTCGCCCAGCCCGAACTCGCCGTCTTCCGGACCCGTCCGCCCGGCGGGAGCGGGCCGTTCCGCATCACCGATGCGGGCAAACGTGATGTGACGCTACACCCCGCATTCGACCCGGCGCGATCGCCCGACGACGTGGTCGCCGAGCCCGGCCCCGCCGCAAATGTGCAATTGATCGGCGAGCGGGCGGCGCGCGCGATCCTCCGCTTCGCGGCACGCGATTCCGATCTGGTCAGCGGCGGCACGTTCATCGACTGGCCGATGCTCGCCCATGTCGATATCGCCCCGACGAATCGCCGGATCGATCCGGCAGCAGGGCTGTTCGGGCTGGCCGTGGTCAGCCGCGAGGGATTTCTCGGCGACGCGCGCAATCGCGCGGCGGTCGCGGCCGCGATCGACCGTGACGCGATCGTCTCCGCCTTCTCGGCCGACTGGACCGGCGCGACGCAATTGTTGCCCGAACAACTCGATTCCGCACGCCCGGCTGCGGCGCCCGACTGGGCCGCGCTGTCGATCGCCGATCGCTTTGCCTTGGCTCGGGCGCGGGTCGCCGAATGGCAGGCGGACAAGGCCGACCCGCCTCGGCTGCGCATCGCCGTACCGTCCGGCCCCGGCGCGACGATCCTCTACGGCATGATCGCGGCGAGCTTGCGCCGCGTCGGGATCGACCCGATCCGCGTCGCACTGGATGCCGATACCGAACTGCGGCTGATCGACGCGGTGGCGCCCTATGACAGCGCGCGGTGGTATCTGGGCACCGCCTGTGCGCCATGCGACGAAACTACGCTGGCGGCGATCGAAGCCGCGCGCGATGCGCCCAGCACGCCGTTACGCGCACGCTATCTGGCCGAGGCTGACGCGGCACTGGCGATCGATGGAGCGTTCATTCCGATCGCCCGTCCTTTGCGCTGGTCGCTGGTCGCGCTCAGGCTGCGGCAGTGGCAAGGGAACTCACGCGCGTGGCACCCGTTGAATCATCTGCGTAACGACACCAACTGAGATGACATGACCAACACAACCAGAATGCAATCCGATGCCGCCGCCAAGATCGCCGGAATGATCCCGATCGGCCGTGACGCCGCTGCGGTGCGCCAGCGCATCGAGGCGATGGAGCATCTGCTCGAGGGACTGTTCACCATTCCCGGCACCAATCGCAAGATCGGGCTCGACGTGATCCTCGACGTGATCCCGGTCGGCGGCGACCTGATCGGGTCGGCGATGGGCGCGTGGATGGTATGGGAAGCCCGCAATCTGGGCATGTCCAAGACCCAGATGGCGCGCATGTTCGGCAATGTCGGGGTCGATTTCCTGCTTGGACTGATCCCCGTGATAGGCATCATCCCCGACTTCCTGTTCCGCTCCAACACGCGCAACCTGAAAATCATAAAACGCCATCTCGACCGGCATCATCCTTCGACGGCGGTGATCAGCAATTGATTCACCGGGCGTTTAATTCGATCGTTTCGCGCTGAGCATGGATCGCTTGGCCAAGCCATATCATAACGTCTTATAGGATATCGGCGGCACGGCTTCCGTGCCGTTTGATGTCACATATCTCCCCAGGCCCGGCACGAACCAACGTCGTCCGCCTTATTTTAAGCCTATGAATTATAACGAATATATTCGTCCGCGCTGAAACCTCAGCCGAAGAAACGGGACATTATCGGTGTCCCATATCTCCCGCCGCTCGACCTCGCAGCGCGCCGCCGGAGTGATTCAACCAGCGCACCGGATGTGGTCCATAGCCCTTGCCGAACCGTGTACCCGCCCGCTCTTTCTTATTGTCGGAACGAGACCGCCACGTCGGCGAAAAGCCCCATGAACGATCAGGCATCCGACGGATGCGTCTGACAGGGAGCTTCATGCTCAAGCGTCTTCAGGGCGACTTGAGCACTTTACTGGACGAAATCGGCCGGCCGATGATGGGTATCCTGTCGGCCGCCGCGCCAGATCTTGAGTTTGGCGCGACCGGCCAGGCCGCCACTCCCTGCCCTGCAGCGCTCGTAACGATGACGCTTGTCGAGGCACAGCCAGACCTCGTCGAGCCAACCCTTGGTTCCGGTAACGCGGATCGCGTTGGCCGGAAGCCCGGGATTGGCCGTCGCGAGCGCCGAGGCGAAACGGGCTACGGTCAGCGGGCGGCGCGACAAGCCGTCCATATCGGGATAGCGCAGAGCGCCGAACAACCGGGTCGATCGTGCAAAATAGTCGACCGGTGTCGTGCCCATGCAGGTGCCGTGCTTGGACCATTCATGCTGGATCAGCTGGACCGAGGGCGTCGCGCAGAGCGCGCCGCGGATCACGGCGCGCGGGACGATCGCGGTGGCTTTGCAATATTGCGGCCATTGCTTGCCGATGCCGTCGGGCCAGAGGCCGTGCAGCGTGAAACCGAAGCGATTGCCCGACCCGCATTGGAGCCGTGCCGATGCTTCTCTGGCGTGGTCGCGGCAATATTGCGGTGCCCAGGTGATCGCGAGCGTATAACCGCCGATCGGGAGAACGCGGCTGGGCTCACGCTGCGACGGCAGATCCGGACGCGGATCGGCCATGGTGGCGGGAACCGAGCATTTATAGGCCTGTGCCTGCGCAACCGCCGGCACTGCGGCGAATGCATAGACGGCGAGCGCCTTCATCGCTCGTTTCATGTTCGGCTAGGCCCGGTCTCGCCGAACCAGACCTTGGTGTCAGGCCGGAACAGCAACGAGATCGCAAATGCCTGGAGTGCTGTGCTGACCAGCTGGAAAATGCCGCGCAGATTAAGCTCAAAGGCGCCGCGCAACACCGAGATGACGAGGAAGAACACCGCAAGCCCGATCAGCACCGTCGCGATCCATTTCGCGACCACGCTGCCTTGGCGCGCAACGAAGTACCAGAGCAGTAGCGTGATGCCGAAACTGATCGCAGTCGACAGCGGCAAGATCCAGGTACCGATGATCGCCTCCTGTGACGCAATCAGCTCCTTTGTCGTCGACCAGGACAGGATGGTGTTGACCACGCCGATGGCGAACGCCGCAAGATAGGCGCGTTCGAAATTCACGATCGATGCTGGCCGATCCATGATCTATTCCCCTTTTGTTCGACTCGGCACGTTAATCCACTTGCGGCGTCGCGCAACCGGAATTTGCGCCGCTGCGGCGCTAATTCAGCGCGGCGAAGTCGAGACCGATATCGGCGGCGGGCGCCGACTGGGTCAGGCGGCCGACGCTGACGTAAGTGACGCCGGTTTCGGCAATCGCGCGAATCGTATCGAGCCGCACACCGCCCGACGCCTCCGTCGGCACGCGACCGCCGACCAACGTCACCGCGCCGCGCAGCATCGGCGGCGCCATATTATCAAGCAGCAAGTGCGTCGCGCCGGCCGCGAGCGCCGGTTCGATCTGGTCGGTCGAATCGACCTCGACGATGATGCGTTCGATCCCCGCCGCCCTGGCCCGGCGCACAGCCTCGGCCACGCCGCCGGCGACCGCGACATGATTGTCCTTGATCATCGCCGCATCCCACAGGCCCATGCGGTGATTGGTCGCGCCACCCATGCGCGTCGCGTATTTCTCCAGCACGCGCAGGCCCGGGATGGTCTTGCGCGTGTCGAGCAGAATTGCACCGGTACCGAGGATCTTGTCGACATAGGCCCTGGTCATCGTCGCGATGCCCGACAAATGCTGCACGGTGTTGAGCGCCGATCGCTCGGCGGTGAGCATTGCCCGGCCATTGCCCTCGAGCCGCATCAGGTCGGTCCCCGCCGCGACTTTCTGCCCATCCTCGACCAGGCGTTCGATCTTCACCTCCGGGTCGAGCGTGCGGAAAAACGCCTCGGCGATCGGCAGGCCGGCCACGACGATCGCGTCACGGCTATCCATCACGCCGGTGAAACGCGCATCCGCCGGGATCACGGCGGACGACGTGATGTCGCCCGTCTCGCCCAGGTCCTCGGCCAGCGTCGAGGCGACGAACGCCCCGAGATCGAAACCGGTGAGATGAAAGGTCATGGGCGGCCTCCGGGAAGGGTGGAGCGTAAACACGGCCCATATCGGCGCGCCCGCGCTTAGGCCAGCGGCTTCGACCGAGACCGCGCATCGGCTAGTATTCCATGACGCCTGGATCCCCTCCCCGTTCGGGCTGATCCTTTCGAAGCCGCCATGCCATAAGCGCACCGCGCCTTTCGGTCCCTCACCGAAAAAGCGCGGTGCGAACTTTATCGGCTGGCCCAGGGCAAATGATGGGGGTGGATCACCGCGCCGCGAAGCGCTCTAAGACGAGTCATAAGATAATCGTCCAAGGGGATTTCCGAATGCGCCGCACTTTCGCCCTGCTGCTCGCCGCCGCCACATTGCTCATGTTGGCGCTCGCCGCCTCGTCGATCGCGGCGACGACCAAGGCCAGCGCCGAAACCAGCTTCGCCGCTTTGTCCAAGCGCTATGTCGCTGGCGTCGCCTTATTCTCCCCCGTCTATGGCACGCCGCTCGGCGACCATCGCTTCGACGACCGGATCGGCGATGTGTCGGCTGCGGCACGCGCGCGACGATTGGCGCATGACGGCGCGCTGCTCGCCGAGCTCGGCCGGATAGACCGCGCGACGCTAAACCGCGAAAGCCAGGTCGACGCGGCGTTGCTCGACAATGCGCTGCGCTACGATTTGTGGGATTTGCAGGTGCTGAAGAGCTGGCAATGGGACGCGCAAATCTACAACGACATCGCCGGCACCGCGCTTTACGGCCTGGCCGCGCGCGATTTCGCTCCCTGGCCCGCACGGCTCAAGGCGGCGACCGCACGGATGGAGGCAATGCCCGCTTTCTATGCCCAGGCGCGGGCCCAGCTGATCCCGGCGCGCGTGCCGGAAATCTATGCGACGACGGTTGCGAAGCAGAATAGCGGCGTGGTCGATATCGCCGAGAGCATGCTTGCGCCGCACGCCAGCGAGCTGAACGCGGCCGACCGCAAGCGCTTCGATGCCGCCCTGGTCACGCTGAAGGCGGCCGCTGCGGAACAGCAGAAATGGCTCGACACGGTGCTGGTGCCGCAGGCCAGGGGTGATTTCCGGCTTGGTGCCGCGCTCTACGATCAGAAGATGAAATACGCGCTGGTCTCGACGCTGACGCGGCAAGAGATCAAGGCGCGCGCGACCAGAGCGGCAAGCGACACCCGCGCCGAGATGTACGGGCTCGCCCGTCGGGTGCTGACCGGCACGCCGGGCACCCCCGCTTTGCCTGATCGGCCGACCGTGGAACAGCAACAGGTGGCGATCGAGGCAGCATTGGCGCGCAGCTATGCACAGCGCCCCGCCCGCACCGGTCTGATGGACAAGGCCAGGGCGACACTCGCCCAGGCGACGGATTTCGTGCGCGCCAAGAACCTCGTGACGATGCCCGACTCCCCGGTGAAGATCATCACCATGCCCAAATTCCAGCAAGGCGTCGCGGTCGCCTATTGCGACAGCCCGGGCGCACTCGAGCAGCAGCTCGACACCTTCTACGCGATCTCGCCGATCCCCGACGACTGGACCGATGCGCAGGCGACCAGCTTCCTGTCAGAATATAACGACTATATGATCCATGAACTGAGCATCCATGAAGCGATGCCGGGCCATTATCTACAGATCGCCCACGCGAACCAGAACAAGTCGGTGCTGCGCGCGGTGCTGTCGTCCGGGCCGTTCGTCGAAGGCTGGGCGGTCTATGCCGAGGGTATGATGGCCGATGCCAATTACATGGACGGCGACCCGCTGTTCAAACTGACCGTGCTCAAGATGCGGCTGCGCTCGATCACCAATTCACTGCTCGACATCGGCATCCAGACCGAGGGGATGACGCGCGACCAGGCGATGACGCTGATGACCAAAGGCGCGTTCCAGCAGGAGCGCGAAGCGGCCGGCAAATGGACGAGAGCGAGCTTGGGGTCGACTCAGCTGCTCAGTTATTTCACCGGCTATAGCGAACATATGGCGATGCGCGAGGAGGCGAAGCAGCGGCTCGGCGCGAAGTTCGACCTGAAGACCTATAACGACGCGGTACTGGCGCACGGATCGCCGCCGGCGCGGTTCGTGCGGCAGTTGATGTTCGACCTGCCGATCGGGTGAGTGCTTGACCCCAAAAATCGCTCTGACCGCGCCCGTCCCCGAAGGGAGGGCGCGGAGAACAAGTTATTCAATCCCCCGTCACCCTGACCGGCCCGAGATCGCCCATGCCGACCGTCCCGCTGGCCATCGCCAGCATCGCATCGAGACTCTTCTTGGCCTGCAAGCGCAGCCCTTCCTCGATCTCGACCCGCGGCTCCAGGTCGCGCAGCGCGAGGTAGAGTTTCTCCAGCGTGTTGAGCGCCATGTACGGGCAGATATTGCAGTTGCAGTTACCGTCCGCACCCGGCGCGCCGATGAAATTCTTCAGCGGCTCGGCCTTTTCCATCTGGTGGATGATGTGCGGCTCGGTCGCGACGATCAGCGTGTCGCCGGGCATGTCGCGGGCATAGGCCAGGATGCCGCTGGTCGACCCGACATAATCGGCGTGGTCGAGGATATAGGGCGGGCATTCGGGATGCGCGGCGACCGGCGCACCGGGGTGTTTCGCTTGCAGCTTGAGCAGCTCGGTTTCGCTGAACGCCTCGTGCACGATGCACACGCCGGGCCATAGTAGCATCTCGCGCCCGGTCTTGCGCGCGAGATAACCGCCGAGATTCTTGTCCGGGCCGAAGATGATCTTCTGATCGAGCGGAATCTGGCTGAGGATCTTTTCCGCCGAGGAGCTGGTAACGATCACGTCGCTCAGCGCCTTCACCTCGGTCGAGCAATTGATATAGGTCAGCGCGATGTGATCGGGATGCGCTTCGCGGAACGCCTTGAACTGGTCGGGCGGGCAGCTATCCTCCAGGCTGCATCCGGCATTCATGTCGGGCAGCACGACGATCTTGTCCGGCGACAGGATCTTGGCGGTCTCGGCCATGAAGCGCACGCCGCAAAAGGCGATCACATCGGCGTCGGTCGCCGCCGCCTTCTTCGACAGGTCGAGGCTGTCGCCGACAAAATCCGCCAGGTCCTGGATTTCCGGCTTCTGGTAATAATGCGCGAGGATGACGGCGTTGCGCTCCTTGCGCAGCCGGTCGATCTCGGCCCGGAGGTCGAGGCCGGTCAGGCTACCGCCAATGCCGCCCCGGCCATTCGATACGCGTGCGTCCATTTACCCATACTCCCGCAGATTACGGGTCTCATGTGGACGGTGCACGCCCCGTGATCAAGGGACCGGTCGGCGGCGGCGGGTAATCGAGCGGCGCCATCGCGGCGCCGGGGGTGCCTGCGGTCGCCACACGATACAGCGCGGCGCCGGCGGACGAATAGGGCAAGGACTCGATCACCAGCTGCAGGCCGACGATCGTGCCGATGCCCCATAACCAGGCGGGGTGGACGCGGCCGGTGCGGCGCAGATCGGCGGCGATGCCGATCAGCGGGAACAGCATGATCGCAATGAAGGTCACCTCATTCGCATAAGGCTTTAGCAACGGCATCGGCAGCAACCGGCCAAAGGCGGGGCCGAGCAGCAGGGCCATGCCGCAATAGTGCAGCCGCCGGTGCCACTCGGTCTGGCGCCGGAGCATGATCGCCGCCGTGGTCAGCCCGGCAAAGGTCAATATGCTCAGCGAATTGAAGACCAGGAACTGCGCCGGCAGGAAGAAGAACGGCGCCTGACCACGTCGCACCATCAGCACCGTGACCATGGTGCCGAGCACGACCATCGCCACCATCCAGACCGCGCCGATCCAGCCGAGCCGCCGGTGCAGCGCCATCGACCCGTTCGCGGCGAAGACGTTCTGCAGAAGATAGAGCACGACCCAGCCCATGAACACGACCGCATGGACATGAACGACCAGCGGCGAGGCGAAGCTCGACCGGCCCATCGCGAGTTGCAGCGAGAAACCGGCCACGATGATGCCGGCCATAACGAACGCCATGATCAGGAAAAGCCGGCTCTCGCGCGCCGCACCTCGCGTCGGTTCGCCTACGGATTGCGCTACTGTGGCCATGAATCACCCCCGCGACTCGAATTGCCCGGCGGGTTCTATCATCGGCGGTGCGGCGGTTCAAATTTGGCGCTGCAGCCCCCCGGGCGAAGGGTGAGGAGTGAAGCCACTCCGGCCCGTTTCCAACCAAACTGTCTCGCTTCCCCGGCGCAGGCCGGGGCCCAGGCGAGGAACGGACTTGGGCAGGGGCTGCGTGACGTAATTTCGACCATCGCGACTGGAGCCCCGGCCTGCGCCGGGGAAGCGGTTCCAATCGGAAAGCCGCCTAGCGCTGGTTGCCAAGCACCTCTTGCAACGAACGCGAACGGTCCATGTGCTCGCTCGGCCCGCGACGTTCGAACGGGAAGCTCACCACGACGCGCACATCGTCCATGCCGGTCGCCTTCAACGGTCCCGAAGCGATGTCGGTCAGGGCGCGGCGAGCATTTTCGCGTGCGACCGCGATATGCTCGGGCTTGATGCCCTCCTTCTGCGCGACGGTCTTCGCGTTGAGTGTTGCCCGACGCATCAGCTGGTCGGCGGCGTCGCGCGTGACGAACAGGCCGCGCGTGCGATCCGCGGTCTGCGCCGACCAGTCGATGTTAGGCGCGGCCGGAACGACATCGGGTGCCCGAATGGTCAGCGTGCGCCGCGCCGCATCCCATTCATAGGAATCCGCCGACAGCCGCGACATATCAACGAAATAGTCGATCGAGAACGGCGCCTTGATCACCTTGTCCGAGGTCAACATGCCGAAACCGCGCGTGTCCGAAGCCGATGCCTGAACCGTGCCGGACAGCGCACCCACCTTGATCGCATTGGCGCCGGAGAATTTGGCGCTGACGATCTTGGTGATTGCCGCACCGTCCTCCTCGCGGCTGATCGCATATTGCTCGGTGTACCGGTCCCACGCCATCCAGCCGCCGACCAGCGCGGCAATGATTACCGCGACGGCAAGAGCGATCTGGGCGATGCGTTTAGTGTCCATCGCTCAGCCCCCCGCGATCGACCAGGCGTCACCGGTCGCGACGACCAGGTCGCGGTCGCGCAAGTCGATCAGATGCGCCAGCACCGACCGCTCGGCGGCCGGAAACAGGCGGCGATCGATGCCGACATACATGCGCTCGACCATCGCCGGGATGGCGCGCGCTTCTTCGCGCAACAGGCGCAGGATCTGGCCCTCACGTTGCTTGCGATGGCCCATCATGCCGCGCACCAACCGCTGCGGATTGTCCACCGGGTCGCCATGCGCGGGATAATAGATCCGGTCGTCGCGCGGGATGAGCTTTTCGAGGCTTGCCATATACGCCGCCATATCACCATCGGGCGGCGAGACGATGCTGGTCGACCAGCCCATCACATGATCGCCGCTGAACAGCGCCTTGGTCTCGGGTAGCACGAAGCAGAGATGGTTCGAAGTATGGCCGGGCGTGGCGAGCGCGGTCAGCGTCCAGCCCTGCCCCGACACCGACTCCCCCTCGGCGAGCACACGATCGGGCGCATAATCATGATCGAACGAAGCGTCCGCGCCCACACCGCCTCGGGGCCCGCCATCGTCGAGCACCAGCGGCGCGCAGCCGATAACCGGCGCGCCGGTCGCGACCTTTAGCGGGCGCGAACCGGGACTATGGTCGCGATGGGTGTGGGTGACGACGATCGCGGTTACCGGCCGCCCGGCGATCGCCGCGATCAACGCGTCGATATGCTCTGGCGTATCGGGCCCGGGATCGATCACGGCGAGGTCGTTCGTACCGACCAGATGCACCTGGGTGCCGGTATTGGTGAACGCCGAAGGGTTGGGTGCGAGCAGCCGGGACACGAGCGGTTCCAGCATCTGCGCCACGCCGGTTTGTTGCTCGCCCATGCGGGTGAAATGGCCGCTGGAGCGCCTGAGCGCAAGGGCGCCGGCCCCGCTATGCGACGACCGGCGCGAGTGCTCCTCCCCTGAAGAGCCCGATTTTGGCTTCAGTCGACCTTGGCCATATCCTGTTCGACTTCGCGGATCGCCTCATCCATCGCTTTAAGCGCTTCGGCGCGATGCTCGCCGCTCAGGTCGCCATTCCTGGTCATGTTCTCGCGTGCGCTGCGCAATCCGCTCAGTGCCGATTGATACGCGTTGCGCTGGATTTCGCGGCTGTTCATCGCGACCGCCGCGCCTTCCCGGGCGACGCGCTCGATGCGGTTGCGGCAGATGATGATCTTGTGCTTGTCGCCATCATTCTTGTTGATGACCATTTCCCGGCGATCACCGCCTTCGCCGCAGTTGATCGACGAGACTTCGGGCATGTTCTTCAACGCCTCCATGCCTTCGAAGTCTTCGGTGTGAATCTTGCCGTCCCTGCCGCGCTTGACGATCTTGATACGCTTGATCTTCTTGCCGTCGAGGTCGGTGGTCGTCGTGGTGGTCACGTCGCGACTATCGTCATCATTCCATTCGGGTGCGGCAGGCGGTGCGGGTGGCACGGGCGCCGCTTCCACCTGCATCGATGCGGGCGCGACGGGGGGCGTGGGGGGTGTCGGCGGTGTCGGCGGTGCGATGTCGAAGTCGGCCAGATTCACACCGGTCGCGATCTCGACATTGTCGCGCATCGCAGCGGCTGCCTTGGTGCCGGAAGCGGTGAAGCCGAGGCCGGCGACGGTCAGCAGGGCCACCGCGGCGACGCCGCTTACCAGGCGAGTGCGCGATGTCTTGTTGGTGGTCAGCATCTTCAGTCTCCCTTTCAGATCGTTTATGGTGTGCAGGTGGCATGCGGCGGACACCGCCCCGCCATGCGCGGATTTAACGATGGCGCAGGCATAGGTGTGGCGTGCGATCGGGCTGAGCCCGGCAAGCACGCCGGCATCGTTGGCGATTTCCTGATCGGCGCGAAAGGCGCGGAACGCGCGCCAGGCGACGGGGTTGAACCAGTGCAGCGCGAGGATGAACAGCGCCGCCCAATTGGCGATCAGGTCGCCGCGCGCATGGTGGCCAAGCTCATGCGCCAGCGCGAGATCGCGTTCCTCGCGGTCGTAACGCTCGGTGAAATCGCGCGGAAAGGCGACATATTTACGCAGGACGCCAAACGCAAGCGGACCGGTCGCGGCATCGGTTTCGATCAAATGGATGCCGCCATCTATCTGTGAACCGCGCACCTGGCGGTCGAGGATGTTGCGGCAGAAACGGAGATGCGACAGCGCATGCCAGCCGAGAAATACCGCCGCGCCCGCCACCCAGAGCGTGACCAGCATAAGGCCAAGCGAAGGGTATTGGGTGGCGGGTGCGGCGGATCCCCCGCCGAGCGGCTCGAGCACATAGATGGTGATCGTCTCGCTCGCGCGGATCACTGGCGCGACTGCGATCTCGCGCCAGGATTCGGGTATCGGTGGCAATAACAGGCGCAGTGCGGGCAGCGCCCACAGCGCATAGGCGACATCGGGGCCGAAGGCGCGGCGGACCGGCCCGCGCAGCGCGAGCACCGCGACCATCAGGATGGTCGACGCGATCAGCGCTTCGAGCGCCCAGCCAGCGAGAATCGAGGCGCTCATGCCTTCAATCCCTTCAGCAGCGCCTCGATCTCGGCGATGTCGGTTGCGGTCAGCTCGTCACGCTCGGCAAGGTGCGCGACCAGCGGGGTCAGCTTGCCCCCGAACAGCCGGTCCATCAGCTTGCGCGATTCACCCGCGACATAATCGCCGCGCGCGACGAGCGGGCGGTAAAGGTAACGCCGGCCGTCCTCCTCGTGCCCGATGATGTTCTTGGCGAGCAATCGGCCGAGTAGTGTCTTGACCGTGTTCGCCGACCAGTCGCGGTCAGCGGGAATGCGTTCGGACACGTCCTGGGCAGTCAGCGGAGCCTCATCCCAGAGGACTTCCATCACCGCGTGTTCAGCGTCGCTTATCCGTTCGGCCATATCGAATCGCTCCCGTACTGACTACGTCCGTAATCGTCGCGATTACATCCGTAGTCAATTGCCTGAACGCCAGGTGAATGGAATAGCGGAACGCATTATCCTTCGGCGTTCGTTTCGAGCGAACGGGGGTTGAAACCAGGCCCCCCAACGTCGAAGCTGCCGAAAAATCAGGAGGGGTTCAAATGCCGCAGTTCACCACCATCGCCACTGGCCTGCGCTTCCCCGAGGGGCCGGTCGCCATGCCTGATGGCAGCATCATTCTGGTCGAGATCGCGGCGGGCCGGATCACGTGGGTGAAGGCCGACGGGGCGATTGAGACGGTCGCCGAACCCGGCGGCGGCCCCAACGGACTGGCGCTTGGCCCAGACGGCAAGCTCTATTGCTGTAACAATGGCGGCTTCAATTATATCGAGCACCCAAGCGGCCTGCTGATTCCGCACGGCCAGCCCGATGATTATTCGGGCGGGCGGATCGAACGCATCGACCTTGCGACCGGCGCGGTGGAGATTCTCTATAAGGACGGGGATTTCGGCTGCGTGCTGCGTGGACCAAACGACATCGTGTTCGACGCGCATGGCGGCTTCTGGTTCACCGATCACGGCAAAACCCGCGCACGCGAGCGCGACATCACCGGCATCTTCTATGCTAAGGCGGATGGCAGCCATCTGGAGGAGGTAATCTTCCCGAGCGAGAACCCCAACGGCATCGGCCTCTCGCCCGACGGCAACACGCTTTACGCGGCGGAAACCTACACCTGCCGGCTAATGGCGTTCCCGATCGTCGCACCCGGCAAGGTCGATCGAGATGCCGGACCGGGCGGCGCGGGCATCCCGCTCTACCGGCCCGCCGGGTTTAAATTCTTCGACTCGCTCGGCATGGAGGAAAACGGCAACATCTGCGTGGCGACGATCGGCGAAAGCGGCATCTCGGTCATCTCACCGGCGGGCGAGCTGGTCGAGTTCATCGCTACGCCCGATCCCTTCACCACCAATATCTGCTGGGGAGGCCCCGACCTTCGCACCGCGTACATCACATTGTCAGGGAGCGGACGGCTGATATCCATGCCATGGCCGCGGCCGGGACTTGCCCTCAACCATTAAGGCAACGCACGTGCGATCACATCGCGAAGGTCATCTCGTCAAGAATATCGGCTGGCTGCGCGCGGCGGTGCTCGGCGCGAATGACGGGATCGTCTCGACCGCCAGCCTGATCGTCGGTGTGGCGGCTGCGCAGACGTCGCAGTCGTCGATCCTGCTGACCGGAGTCGCGGGCCTGGTGGCGGGTGCGATGTCGATGGCGGCGGGTGAATATGTCTCGGTCAGTTCGCAATCCGACACCGAAAATGCCGACCGTGCGCGCGAGCAATCCGAGCTATCCGAAGAGCCCGAGGCCGAACGGCGCGAACTGGCCGCGATCTACCGGCATCGCGGGCTCGACGCCGCGCTCGCGCTGCAGGTCGCGGATCAACTGATGGCGAAGGACGCGCTCGGCGCGCATATGCGCGATGAACTGGGCATCACCGACGATCTCGCCGCGCGCCCCGTCCAAGCGGCGCTCGCTTCGGCGGCGAGTTTTGCGGCGGGCGCTATCCTGCCGGTTCTGTTGGTGTTGCTGTTCAGCGGCGAAGCCCTGATCGAGGCGGTGGTCGCCGCTTCCCTGGTCCTGCTCACCGCGCTGGGGGCGGTCGGCGCGCGAGTCGGCGGCGCGAACCAATGGCGAGGCGCTTTTCGCGTGACCTTTTGGGGAGCCCTGGCGATGGCGGCGACTGCGGGGATCGGCGCGCTGTTCGCGGCGAATGTCTGAAACATGGACGTCGAAGTCTGCCGCGCTCCTTGTCATTGATGACGCGCGGCAGCTTCGGGAACGGTCGACTCATAGCGCCGACCAGCATTATCCCCGACGTTGACCAGCGCCAGCCTGCACGCCTATGCGCTCCGCATCCACAGCCCCGGAGATTGCCCGTGAAGAAGCTTTATCCCGACGCCGCCGCCGCGCTCGAAGGATTGCTCCATGATGGCATGATGATCTGCGCCGGCGGGTTTGGCCTGTGCGGCATCCCCGAACGGTTGATCGATGCGATCCAGGCGGCGGGCATCGGGGACCTGACCATCGCCAGCAACAATGCCGGGATCGACGGCGAAGGCCTGGGCAAGCTGCTCCGCACGCGCCAGGTCAAAAAAATGATCTCCTCCTATGTCGGTGAGAACAAGGAGTTCGAGCGGCAATATCTGAGCGGCGAGCTTGAAGTCGAATTCTGCCCGCAAGGCACGCTCGCCGAACGCTGCCGCGCGGGCGGCGCGGGCATTCCCGGTTTCTACACCAAGACCGGCGTCGGCACTTTGGTCGCCAAGGGCAAGGAAGTGAAGAATTTCGACGGTGAGGATTATATCCTAGAACGCGGCATCCGCGCCGATCTGGCGATCATCAAGGGTTGGAAAGCGGATGAGAGCGGCAATTTGATCTTCCGCAAGACCGCGCGCAATTTCAACGCGCCGATGGCGACTGCGGGAAAGATCTGCGTCGCGGAAGTCGAGGAAGTGGTGCCGGTTGGCAGCCTCGATCCCGACGCGATCCATTTGCCCGGCATCTATGTGAACCGCATGATCATCGGCGCGCCGTACGACAAGAAGATCGAGTTCCGCACAGTGCGCGAGCGCGTCGAGGCGTGATCCTATTTAACCCCATCCGTTCGTTTCGAGCGAAGTCGAGAAACCGGTCCTTGCGCCTGGCTTCTCGACTTCGCTCGAAGCGAACGATGGTGGCCGCAGCGCTAGCGCTTTCGGGTTGCGTAACGGCGCAAACGCCGCCCACCGGCCTCGACCTCAAGGGCGGCAGCTATCTGATTGTCGACAACTCCACCCCGACCGTCCCGGCGACAATGCAATATCTCTACGGCTCGGGCGAAGGCGCGGCGATCAGCGCACAGGCATGGCGTGCGCTGGTCAACTATGTCGGATCGGAAGCGCGCGGCGACTCCGCGAACTCCGCGGTCCTTGCGCGCGATGCGACGCTCGCCGCGCCAAGATGGATCCCTTGCGGCACCAAGCCAAGGGCAGCGGTGTTCGACGTCGATGAAACCGTCCTGCTCAATCTCGGCTTCGAATATAACGACGCCGCCCGCCCCGCCCCCTATGACGAGGCGCGCTGGCAGGCATGGGAGAAGACCGGGGCGACGCAAGTTGCAGCGGTTCCGGGCGCGGTCGAGGCGCTGAACGATCTGCGCAAGATGGGCGTGACGGTGGTGTTCAATTCCAACCGGTCGGCCGGCAACGCCGCGCAGACCGCGGCCGCGATCACCGGCGCGGGACTCGGCTCGGCCGTGCATGGCGAGACCTTGTTCCTTGCCGGCGACGACGCGACGGGAAGCAAGAAAGACGGCCGCCGCGCGACGATCGCCGCGAAATATTGCGTCGTCGCGATGGGTGGCGACCAGCTCGGCGATTTCAGCGATCTGTTCAACGCCGGACTCGCGCCAGCGCCGCGCCGCGCGGCCGTGATGTCCGGTGCGATCTCGGCCAAATGGGGCGCGGGCTGGTTCGTATTGCCCAACCCGGTTTACGGCAGCGCGTTGAAGGGTGGCTTCGAGGACGTGTTCCCGCTCGAAAAGCGCTGGTCCCCGCCAGCCAGTTCGCAGGAGGCAAAATGACCGGCAAGCCCGTTCCGATCGACCTCGTTCCCTATGCCGACCTGCTTGAGGGATCGCGTGAATTCCTGCGCGTCTGGGCAAGCGAAAACGGGCCGGTGACCTGCTTCATCAATCCCGTGCCGATCGGCGCGGACCCCGCCGCGTTCGGCATCGCGCTGGTCGATTGCGTGCGCCACGGCGCGATCACCTATGCGCGTGCGACCGGGGTCAGCGAAGCCGAGGCGCTCGAGCGTATCTGGCTCGGCCTCGATGCCGAGCGTGCCAATCCAACCGATGTCGCGACCCCCGTGCCGGGCGCCAACAAGGAGCTGAACTAGATGGCCCAGGAAACCAAAGGCTGGACCCGCGACGACATGGCGGCGCGCGCGGCGCGCGAGCTGCAGGACGGTTATTATGTCAATCTCGGCATCGGCATCCCGACCTTGGTCGCAAACCATATCCCGGAGGGTGTGACGGTCACGCTGCAGTCGGAAAACGGCATGCTCGGCATCGGCCCCTTCCCCTTCGCGGGGGAGGAAGACGCCGACCTGATCAATGCCGGCAAGCAGACGATCAGCGAATTGCCGCAAAGCGCCTATTTCAGCTCGTCGGACAGCTTCGCGATGATCCGCGGCGGGCATATCGACCTCACCGTGCTCGGCGCGATGGAAGTCGCGGAGAATGGTGACATCGCCAACTGGATGATCCCGGGCAAGATGATCAAGGGCATGGGCGGCGCGATGGATCTGGTCGCCGGCGTCAAGAAGATCATCGTCGTGATGGAGCACAATTCCAAGGCCGGCGACCCGAAGTTCATCCCGGCCTGCACGCTGCCGCTGACCGGCAAGAACGTCGTCGACATGATCATCACCGACCTGGCCGTATTCCAGCGGCCCGACCATGACAGCCCGTTCAAGCTGATAGAGATCGCGCCGGGCGTGAGCGCGGACGAGGTCGCGGCAAAGACGACTGCACATTATCTGACTTGAGGGCTCCATGGCGCTGATCCTGGTTACGGCAAATCGCAATTATTCGAGCTGGTCGCTGCGACCCTGGGTGCTGATGAAGGCACTGGGCATCGCGTTCGAAAACCGGATCGAGCCATTCGCCGCGAGCGACAATTATAGCGCGTTTCGCGCCTTCTCGCCCACCGGCCAGGTGCCGGCGCTGATCGACGGCGACCGCACGGTGTGGGATTCGCTGGGCATCACGCTGTATCTGGCGGATCGTTTCGACAGCGTCTGGCCGACCGATGAAGCGGCGCGAGCCTGGGCGATCTGCGCCGCGGCGGAGATGCATGGCGGGTTCAGCGCGCTACGCAACGATTGCACGATGAATGTCGGGGTGCGCGTCACGCCGAAGCCGGCTTCGCCGGCGCTGGCACGGCAAATCGCGCGGCTTGGCGAGCTGTGGGCGGAGGGGATCGACCGCTTCGGCGGCCCATGGCTCGCCGGTGCCGCGTTCACTGCCGTCGATGCCTTCTACGCGCCGGTCGCGTTTCGCGTGCGCACCTATGGGCTGGATGTCGGCGCGGCGGGCCAGGCCTGGGTTTCGCGCATCCTCGACCATCCGGCGATGCGGCAATGGGAAGCCGAAGCGCTCGCCGAAAGCTGGCGCGAGGCGGATCATGAGGCCGAACTGGCCGCCGCCGGCACGATCACCGCCGATTACCGCACCGGCTGATGCGCGTCCTGCTCACCGGGTCGAGCGGCTGGCTGGGGCGCTATCTCGCGCCGCGATTGCGCGTGGCCGGGCATGAGGTGACCGGTCTCGATGTAGCGCCCGGTCGCGATACGGATGTGATCGGCACGGTCGCCGATCGCGCGCTGATCGATCGTGTCTTCGCCGAGCATGGAATCGAAGCGGTGATCCATGGCGGCGCGCTGCACAAACCCGACATCGTGCGCTATCCGAACCAGACATTCATCGACGTCAATGTCAGCGGCACGCTCAACCTGCTCGAGGCGGCCGTCGCCGCCAAAGCGAGCCGGTTCGTGTTCACCTCGACCACGTCGCTGATGATATCCTCCGTGATCCGCGAAGCACGGACCGACCAGGCGGTGTGGATCGACGAGAGCCTCGCGCCACTCGAGCCGCGCAATATCTATGGCGTGACCAAGCTGGCGGCCGAGCAGATCTGCCGGCTGATCCATGTCGAGCATGGTCTGCCGGTCCTGATCCTGCGCACCGGGCGCTTCTTTCCCGAGGACGACGATACGCACCTCGCGCTGTCGGGCGAGAACATGAAGGCGAACGAGCTGCTCCACCGCCGGCTGACGGTCGAGGACGCGGCCGAAGCGCATCTCGTCGCGCTCGATCGCGCACCGGAGCTTGGTTTCGGAACCTTCATCCTGTCCGCGCCGACGCCGTTCGTGCCCGGCGATGTCGAGGAGCTTAAGGCCGACGCACCGACCGTCATCGCACGGTATTTTCCCGACGCAGCCAAACTCTATGCCCGGCGTGGCTGGTCGCTCCCCGGCTCGATCGACCGGGTTTACGATGCTGGTCATGCCGAATGCGCGCTGGGCTTTCGATGCCGCACCGACTTTGCCGAGATGCTCGCCGCCTTGCGTAACGACGGCGAACTGCCGGTCGCGCACGACCCGGCCTATGTTTCGCCGAAAGAGTAAAGCGGCCGAAATTAATATCGAACGACACGCTGCGCGGTAATGTGGTGCTTCTGGGGAAACGCGGCGTTGCCTATCGCTCACAGCGGAGCTCTATTGATGGTCGGAATTCATGGTTGGCCAATATGACCAAACTCAATGATCAGTTGGGTGTAAATATGATCCCTGCCGCAATGGCTGAACTCGGCATAGTGAACAATAACCAGTTCGTGCTTCGAACTTCACTCGCCGAGTTGGCGCGTGACATTTGTTCTGGTCGGAAGCGGGTGGTGCAATTTCAGGATGATGTGTTTGCCTCGCGGTTTAATGCATATTTGCAGAACAACCTGCTGCACAAAATTGGTGAACCGGTATTCGTCCAACCCGGTTTTGGCGATATCGGCGGAATGATCGTGGATTTACGAGGGCGAGGAGAAGATTCGATTTTCTACGAACATGGCGGCTTGCGGGGCGTCAATCACAACGCGAGCACTACCGACTTACGCGAAGTTATGCGCCGGGCTGGATGGGCCATTCTCGATGGCGTCCGAGGCAAACTATTTTACGAAGAATGGGAGCGGCAAGGAGGACGATGGGCGGAAGCTGAGTAGACAGAGCATACGACGGCGAGTCATATGCGCGACGCGGTCGGTGCTCCCTGGCTCGCGACCGGCTTTCGATGCCGCACCGGCTTTGCCGAGATGCTGGCCGCGCTCCGCCGGGACGCCCCCTTGCCGGTCGCACACGATCCCGCCTACATTTCCCCCAAGGAATAATCGGGGGATTTTCCATGAAGTGGCTGCGCCGTATCGCGACCGTGCTGGTCGCGCTGATCGTGATCCTCGTCGCCATCGTCTATGGCGGCTCCGAATATGTCCTGCGGCGCGGCCATGACATGCCCCAAGTCGCTATCGCCGCGGCGACCGGTACCGAAGCGATTGCCGAAGGCGGTCGCCTGGCCCGGATTACGGGGTGCCGCGACTGCCACGGTTCCAATGGTCAGGGTACCATATTGGTCGACAGCCCCGTCTTCGGACGCGCCGTACCGCCGGCGCTGGCGCGGGTCGCAGCGCGCAGCAGCGATGCCGAACTCGCTCGCGCGATCCGTCATGGCGTGGCGCAGGACGGCAGCGCGCTCTACATCATGCCGACCGGCGCTTATGCGCATCTCGCGGACGAGGATGTCGCGCGCATCATCGCCTGGATCCGCACGCTGAAGCCGGGCGCGTCGGACACCATCGCAACGACCAGCTTCGGGCCGCTCGGCCGCGCGCTCGTGCTGACCGGCGCGCTGCCATCGAGCGTCCATACCCTGCCCGTCGCGGGCAAAAGCCGGCCGGCCGATATCGGCCGGTACATGGTCTCGATATCCTGCGCGGGCTGTCATGACCTGCACAAGGAACGCCCGTCGGACGACGGCAAACAGATCGTGCCCGCGCTCGCCACCGTCGGCGCCAGCTACGATCCCGCCGCTTTCCGGCGGTTATTGCGCACTGGTATCGGCATGACGCCACGCGATCTCGGCATGATGCGCGAGGCGGCTGTGGGCGGGTTGCGCGTGCTGACCGACAGCGAGATCGTCGCGATCCAGGCCTATCTGCGCGCCGAGGCGGAAAAGGCGCCGTCGCAATAAACGACAAGCCGCGCTTTGCCTAGGCGCAGCTTTCGACTAGAGCGCCCGGATGGCTTCCCGTCCGCTCACCCTGTACGAAAAGATCTGGTCCGCTCACGTTGTTGAACGGCGCGATGACGGCACCTGCCTGATCTATATTGATCGCCACCTCGTCCATGAGGTAACCAGCCCGCAAGCGTTCGAGGGACTTCGCGTGGCCGGCCGCAAGGTGCGCCGGCCCGACCTGACGCTGGCGGTGCCCGATCATAATCTGCCGACCACCCCACGCGTCGATGCGCTTGGGGCTATGCTCCCGATCGCCGATCTGGAAAGCGCTCAGCAGCTCGACGCGCTGCGCCGCAATACCACCGAATTCGGCATCGATTATATCGACGCGATCTCGCCCGATCAGGGCATCGTCCATGTCGTCGGACCGGAACAGGGCTTCACCCTGCCCGGCACGACCCTGGTGTGCGGCGACAGTCATACCTCGGCACATGGCGCGATGGGGGCACTCGCCTTCGGCATCGGCACCAGCGAGGTCGAGCATGTCCTCGCCACCCAGACGCTGCTGCTGACCCCGTCCAAGACGATGGAAGTGCGCGTCGACGGCACGCTCGGTTACGGCGTCTCGGCCAAGGACGTGATCCTGTCGATCATCGGCAAGATCGGCGCCGCCGGCGGCACCGGCCATGTCATCGAATTCACCGGCGAAGTGATCCGCAGCCTGTCGATCGAGGGACGGCTGACGATCGCCAACATGTCGATCGAGGGCGGCGCGCGTGCCGGTCTGGTCGCGCCCGACGAGACGACTTTCGCTTATCTCAAGGGCCGCCCGATGGCGCCCAAAGGTGCGGATTGGGACAGCGCCGTCGCCTGGTGGCGCACATTGCCGAGCGATCCGGGTGCGCGATATGACACTGTGGTCCGGCTCGACGCGACCGATATCGCGCCCGCGCTGACCTGGGGCACCAGCCCCGAGGATGTGGTGCCGATCACCGGCCATGTGCCCGACCCCGACAGCTTCGCCGATCCGGCCAAGCGTGAGGCGGCACGCAAATCGCTTGCCTATATGGGCCTGACGCCGGGCACCGCGATGCAGGGCATCGCGGTCGGCCATGTCTTTATCGGCAGCTGCACCAACAGCCGGATCGAGGATCTCCGCGCCGCCGCCGCGGTCGCCAATGGCCGCTCGGTCGCCAACGGCGTGCGCGCGCTGGTCGTGCCCGGTTCGGGTCTGGTCAAGCGCCAGGCGGAGGCTGAAGGACTCGACCGGATCTTCATCGATGCCGGGTTCGAATGGCGCGAACCCGGCTGCTCGATGTGCCTCGCGATGAACCCGGACAAAGTGCCGCCGGGCGAACGATGTGCTTCCACTTCCAACAGAAATTTCGTAGGACGGCAGGGACCCGGTGCGCGGACTCATCTGGTGTCACCCGCAATGGCGGCCGCCGCGGCCGTCACCGGTCGGTTGAGCGACGTCCGCGACCTGATGGGGGACACGAAATGAAACGCGCACTCGTATTGCTGGTCCTCGGCACCGTCCTGAGCGGCATCGCCGCTTATGCCGCCACCGCTCGCACGACGAATGAAGAGCCCGCTCGTCACGGTAAGTAAGCGAGACAAGCCCGTCCCCGCGCGCTAGATGGCGCGATCCAAGGGGAGGAATCGCCATGAAGACCGGGTTGTTTGCCGCCGTTGCCGCCATCGCACTGATGGGCCAGGCCGCCCCGCCCAAATCCGCCGTCCCTGCGCCGATCAAATTATGGCGGCTCGATTGCGGCACCGTTTCGGTCGGTGACCTCAACGCCTTTTCCGACACCATGGCCTATACCGGGAAGACCAGCGAGCTGGTCGCCAGCTGCTATCTGATCAAGCATGGCGACACCTATCTGCTATGGGACGCGGGCCTGCCCGCATCGATGAAGGGCAAGGCGCTCGATCGCAAGGCGGCGATGGATGCCACCGTCACGAAGACGATCGTCGAGCAGCTCACCGAGCTGGGGCTGAAATCGGCGGACATCGCGATGGTCGGCGTCAGCCATTACCATTTCGACCATATCGGCCAGCTCGACAGTTTCCCGGGCGCGAAGCTGTTGATCGGCAAGGGCGATCTCGACGCCGCCAAAGCGGGCGCTCCCGGCGTGAACCCGGCGCCCTTCGCCCCGTGGATCAAGGGAACGGCAAAGTCCGAGGGCGTAACCGGCGACAAGGACATCTTCGGCGACGGCAGCGTGACGATGATCGACCTCCCCGGCCATACGCCCGGGCATCACGCGTTGCTGGTGCGGTTGAAGGATCGCGCCTTCCTGCTCTCCGGCGACACCGCGCATTTCCAGGCGAATTACGACACGAACGGCGTACCGACCTTCAACTATAACCGTGCCGACACGCTTGCCTCGCTCGACCGATTCAAGGCGCTGGCGAAGAATCTCAAGGCGGTCGTGATCATCCAGCATGAGGCGGCCGACGTCGCCAAGCTGCCCGCGTTTCCGAAAGCCGCCGAATAATGGAACCCGTCACGCAAGTTTCCGGCCGCGCTTACCCCTGGGGCGCGAAGAATATCGACACCGATGTGATCATCCCGGCGCACTGGCTGAAGACGATCACGCGCACCGGCCTCGGCAAGGGCGCGTTCGAGACCGTGCGCGCGCAAGAGGATAATATCTTCGACGACCCGCGCTACGCCGGCGCGCCGGTGTTGATCGCGGGCGACAATTTCGGTTGCGGGTCGAGCCGTGAACATGCCGCCTGGGCGCTGGTCGATATGGGCATCGCGGCGGTGATCGCGCCGAGCTTCTCCGACATCTTTTCCGGCAACGCCTTCAAGAACGGCATCGTACCCGTCGTCCTGCCGCAGGATGCGATCGACCGGCTGATCGAGGTTGCGAAAACCGACACCATCACCGTCGACCTGGAAACGATGACCGTGACCACGCCGTTCCAGGACCGCTTCCCCTTTCATCTCGACGCATTCCGTCGCCAATGCCTGATGGAGGGGCTGGACGAAGTCGGCCTGACACTGGCAAGGGATACCGAGATTTCGAAATATGAAGCCGGGGTGGACGAACACCGGCCCTGGATGAGCGGAGAACGGAGACATGCGGGCATTGTTGTCGAAAGCGCCGGGCGGACCTGAAACACTAACCATCGACGAACTACCCGATCCGGTCGCCGCCAGGGGGCAGGTGATCGTCGCGGTCAAGGCGTGCTCGATCAACTATCCCGACGTCCTGATCATCGAGGACAAATATCAGTTCAAGCCGCCCCGCCCGTTCGCGCCGGGCAGCGAGATTTCCGGCGTGATCGAAAGCATCGGCGAAGATGTGTCCGGCTGGGCGGTCGGCGACCGCGTGATCGCGACCACCGGTTCCGGCGGGCTGGTAGAAAAGGCCGCGATCAACGCGACAAGCCTGTTCCGCCTGCCCGAAGGACGTAGTTTCGAAGAAGGCGCGTCGTTGCTGCTGACCTATGCCACGACGATTCATGCGCTGCTCGATCGCGGGCATCTAGGCGAGGGGCAGACCCTGCTGGTGCTCGGCGCGGCGGGCGGCGTTGGCCTCGCCGCGATCGAACTTGGCAAGGCGTTCGGCGCGCGGGTCGTCGCGGCCGTATCCTCGGAGGAGAAAGCGGCTGCCGCCAGGGAAGCCGGCGCCGACGTCACGCTCGTCTATCCGCGCGCACCATTCGACAAGGAACAGTCCAAGGCGCTTGCCGATCAATTCAAGGCGGCGCTCGGCGCGGGTGGCGCGGACGTGGTCTATGATCCGGTCGGCGGGGACTATGCCGAGCCGGCGCTGCGCTCGATCGCCTGGGAGGGGCGCTATCTCGTGGTCGGCTTCCCCGCCGGCATCCCGAAACTGCCGCTCAACCTGACCCTGCTCAAGAGCTGCGATGTATGCGGTGTGTTCTGGGGCGCCTTCGCCGCACGCGACCCAAAGGCCAATACCGCGCATATCGAGCGCTTGTTCCGCTTGTGGAAGGACGGCCAGATCGCCCCGCGCGTGACCGAGGTCTTCGCGTTCGAAGACGGCGGCAAGGCGATCGCCAAGATGGCCGCACGCGGTGCGATCGGCAAACTGGTGGTGAAGGTCGCCGACTGACGCCGGGTCTCGCGCTGGCGGTTATTTACAGGGGGTAGAATGCCGGGTGGACTCGTAGCGCTCCTGGACGACATAGCGGCTCTCGCCAAACTGGCCGCGGCCTCGGTCGATGATGTTGCCGCCGCCGCCAGCCGCGCCGGCGTCAAGGCGGCTGGCGTCGTGATCGACGATACGGCGGTCACCCCGCGTTATGTCGTCGGCCTGCCGCCCAGTCGCGAATTGCCGATCATCTGGAAGATCGCGCTCGGCTCGCTGCGCAACAAGCTGTTGTTCATCCTGCCCGCCGCCCTGGCGCTCAGCGTGTTCGCCCCCTGGGCGGTCACGCCGATATTGATGCTCGGCGGCAGCTATCTCTGCTTTGAGGCCAGCGAAAAGATCTTCGAAGCACTGAGCGGTACGCATCACGCAGCGGAGGTCGCCACGATCGACGATCCGGCCGAACTCGAGGCGCGCCAGGTAAGCGGCGCGGTGCGAACCGATTTCATCCTGTCGGCCGAAATCATGGCCATCGCACTTGGCGACTTGCCCGATCTGTCGTTGGGGGTACGCGCCGCCGCGCTCGGTGCGGTGGCCATCGCGATTACCGTCGCTGTCTATGGCGTGGTCGCGCTGATCGTGAAAATGGACGATATCGGCCTTCATCTCAGCCGCCGTTCCACCGCCGCGCTGCGCATGGTCGGCCGGGGCCTGGTGGCCGCGATGCCAGTGCTGCTCCAGGCGCTGTCGCACCTAGGCGTCGCGGCAATGGTGTGGGTCGGTGGCGGCATCCTGCTCCATGGTCTGGAGGAATTCGGCCTGGGGGCGATCCCGCGCGCGGTTCATCACCTGGCCGAGGCCACCGCGCATGCCTCCCCTGTTGCGCAAGGGGTAATCGAGTGGCTGGTGAGCGCGCTGGGCGCGGCGTTGGCAGGATTGATCGTGGGCGGTGCAATCGTCGGTTTCCTGCACCTTCTGCCGCGCAAGCGGACGCCGTCGGCGGAGGAGCACGCCTGAGGAACGAGTCCTGGGAGCGGGCTGCCTCAAGGCCGACCTCTTATCCCCCACGGCTTCCACGACCCCGGACGCATCTCCCGATCATGCCGTGCCCGCGCGTCCAGCCCCTTCCCTTCGTCCGTCCCCTTCCCTATCTCCCAAGGCGAGACAAAGGCCCAAGGGGACGAACCGGATGACGACCTTCGACGATCGCGAGCGCGCGTTCGAGACCAAATATGCGCGTGACGAGGAGATGCAGTTCCGTGTCACCGCGCGGCGTAACCGCCTGCTTGGTCATTGGGCCGCGGTCCAGATGAAGCTGACCGCGGAAGAGGCCGATGCCTATGCCAAGGCGGTCGTACAGGCGGATTTCGAGGAAGCCGGCGACGAGGATGTGATCCGCAAGCTGGTCAGTGACCTGACCGCGGCCAATGTCGAGATCGACGAAGGTGCCGTGCGCCGCGCGATCGAGGAACACACGATCGAAGCGCGCCGCCAGCTGATGCAGGCGCAATAGCGGGATGGCGATGGCGGCAACCGAGATCGAGGCATTGATCGTCGCAGGAATCCCCGATGCGACGGTCGAGATTACCGATCTGGCCGGCGATGGCGACCATTATGCCGCGCGCGTCGTCGCCGAAAGCTTTCGTGGCGTTTCGCGCGTCGAACGTACCCGTCTGGTCTATGCTTCGCTGGGCGGGCGGATGGGCGGCGAGCTTCACGCGCTTCAGCTGACCACGGCGGTTCCTGAACCCCGCATTTAAAATGGGATGATAACGATGACTGACGACTCCCAAGCCCGTATTGCCGATCTGGTCGGCAAGAGTGACGTCCTGTTGTTCATGAAGGGCAGCCCGCTTTTCCCGCAATGCGGCTTTTCGAGCCGCGCAATCGCGATCCTGCAGCATCTGAACGTCGAATTCGACAGCGTCGATGTGCTGCAGGACCAGGGTGTCCGCCAGGGCATCAAGGCCTTTTCGGACTGGCCGACCATTCCCCAGCTCTATGTGAAGGGTGAATTCGTCGGCGGATCGGACATCATGATGGAGATGTACGAATCCGGCGAGCTCGCGCAGCTGTTCGAGGACCAGGGTGTCGCGAACGCCGAATGAGCGCTTTAGCGCCGATAATCGTAAGAGAATTTTGTGAAGAGCCGGGGCGGGCGGACCCAAGCGAGATCGGAGAAGCTCGGGTCCGCCCTGCTGAAGCGTGAAAAACGCTCGGCGTATCCATAGCGTAGCAGGCGGTGTGCCAGTTTTCCCGCCAGCGCGAAAAACCGCGGCAGACGATGGTTAACGAGCCGGGCACGCCCGTCCGCTGTGTAAGCTTTGCCGACAGTTTCACCGCTCTACCCAAGTCTCGCGCCGCTCGCTAAACCGCCGTCATGACGAATTCGCGTACCGGCGGCCATATCCTGGTCGATCAGCTTGTCGCACAGGGCTGCGACCGCATCTTCACCGTGCCTGGCGAGAGTTTCCTCGCGGTGCTCGACGCGCTGCACGACACACCCGAGATCGATGTCGTGGTGTGCCGTCAGGAGGGCGGCGTCGGCTTCATGGCGTGCGCCGATGGGGCAATGACCGGACGGCCCGGCATCGCTTTCGTCACGCGCGGGCCGGGCGCGACCAATGCGTCGATCGGCGTGCATGTCGCGATGCAGGATTCGCAGCCGATGATCCTGTTCATCGGCGATGTCGATCGCGGCACCAAGGACCGCGAGGCGTTCCAGGAGATCGATTTCACGGCGATGTTCTCGCCCATCGCCAAATGGGCGGCGAAGATCGACGATGCCGCGCGCATCCCGGAATATATCGCGCGCGCCTATGCGACGGCGTTGAACGGGCGGCCCGGCCCGGTCGTGCTGGCGCTGCCCGAGGATATGCTGCTCGATATGGTTGAGGCGGTCGATCGGCCACGCGTGGAGCGAGCCGTCCAGGCATGCGATCCGATTCAGATGTGTAACCTCGGCGGGCTGATTGGCAGCGCCGAGCGGCCGCTCGCCATTATTGGCGGTGCAGGATGGGACAAGGCAGCCGCCGGCGATTTCGCGCGATGGGCCGAACGCAGCGGCGTCCCCGTCGCCGCAGCCTTTCGCCGCCAGGATGCGATCGCCAATGAATGCGGAGTCTGGGCCGGCAATCTCGGCTACGGCCCCAACCCGAAGCTGGTGGCGCGCGTCAAGGCGGCCGATCTGTTGCTGGTCGTCGGGCCAAGGCTCGGCGAGGCGACCACCGACGGCTACACGCTGATCACGCCCGACCATCCGGGTCAGACGCTCATCCATGTCCATCCCGATCCGAACGAACTCGGACAAACCTATCGTGCAGATCTCGCGATTTGCGCTGGGATGGCCGAATTTGCCGGTGCGGTGCTTGCGATCGATATCGAACCGCTGTCGGCGGGCGCGGAAGCGCATGACGATTATCTCGCCTGGTCCACCCCTGCACCGCGCGACATCAAGATGGACCTCGGCCCGTGCGTCGCGACGATGCGCGACACGCTCCCCGCCGACACGATCATCTGCAACGGTGCGGGCAATTATTCGGGCTGGTGGCATCGCTATTGGCGCTATGCCGGACCGACCTGCCAGCTTGCGCCGACCGCCGGCGCGATGGGTTATGGCGTACCGGCGGCGACGGCGGCGGCGCTGCGCCATCCCGACCGGATGGTGGTCGCGCTGGCCGGCGACGGGTGTTTCCTGATGAATGGCCAGGAACTCGCCACCGCGGTCGCGCACGGCGCGAACATGCTGGTGCTGGTGATCGACAACAGCACTTATGGCACGATCCGTATGCATCAGGAGCGGGAATATCCTGGCCGGATTTCGGCCACGCGGTTGCAGAATCCGGACTTCGCCGCGCTCGGCCGGGCTTATGGCTGCTGGGCGGAAACGATCGAGACCACGGCCGAATTCGCAACCGCGCTCGACCGCGCGATGGCGCAGACCGGCGTGCGCCTATTGCATATCAAGACCGATATCGAGGCGATCACCGCCGGCACGACGATCACGGCGCTGCACGGCGGTTAAGCAGTAAAGGCGGTCGATCTCCGTACCCCGCCTTGCGTCACCCCAGCGCAGGCTCGGGTCTCCAGCTTGGAGCGCCCGCGTGCCCAACGCCTGAGATGCCAGCCTTTGCTGGCATGACGGCTGTTACGAAGCACGCCGCCCCGGTTGCCCGGAGCGGCGTCTTTGAAGCGGTATGTCGACGATCAGATATCGTCGCCAAGCGCACCCTTGACCTTGCCGGCGAGCTGCTGCGCCTTGCCTTTGACTTCCTGGCCCGCGCCTTCGTCGCGCGTGTTCGGATTGTCGCTCTTCTGCTTGGCCTTGCCGATCGCTTCGTTCACATTGCCTTTGATCTTGTCGACGAGTTCACCCATGGTAACCTCCTGAAATACAGCCCGTTGACGCCGGGGGTCGGCGACTTTGGGACTTGGGGGAAGAACGGATGAGCGGGGGAGCGGTTCCCGGTGTCTCGATGGGATTCGACGAGATGGGCCGTGCCTGACGGCAGTCGCGCGACCGGTTTCCCCGGCCAGATCTGGATCGACCGCTTTTGCGTCGCGCTACCCAAAGGCGGCACCATCCTCGATCTGGGCTGCGGCGGTGGTGAACCGGTTGCACGTTACCTGATCGACCATGGCTATCGTTACACAGGCGTCGATCGGGACCCGGCGATGATCGAGCTGGCCCATACCAGATTTCCCCGCGATACGTGGATTTTGGGGGATATGCGCACGCTCGCGATCGACGGACCGTTCGAAGGCGTCATCGCCTGGAACAGCCTGACGCAGCTGTCCCGCTCCGATCAGGCGGACATGGTCGAACGCGCAGCGTTGCGGCTGAAACCCGGCGGGCGGCTGTTGTTCAACGCCGAACCCCGCATCGGCGGCGACACCAGCGAGTATCGCAGCGGGTCGCTCTGCGCCGCAGATTTGAGCTCGGCGGACTATAGCGCGGCAATCGCGCGTTGCGGCCTGATCGAGATGGCGCATGTCGCACAGGACCCGGCCTGTGGCGGCGCGGGTGTGTGGCTCGCGCGCAAACCCTAGAGTCTGTTTGAAACTGCGCTGAAGGCGCATTTTGCGGTGCCTTCAAAACTCGCTCTTCCGCGAGTTTTCAAACAAAACCCTAGCCCGTCACGCCCTTCAGAAAGGCGAGCACCGCTGTCCAGTTCGCTTCGGCACCCTTTGGGTTGCGCTTCTCGATCAGCGTTGAAGAGCCATGCACGCCGCCCTCTTTCGGCTGGTAGAACACTTTGCCGGTCCCCGGCACCGCGTCGAAAATCGGCTTGGCGCTCGCGACCTCTTCCGCGTCCCCTGCCGATGTGACGAACACCGGCACCGCCAGTTTTGCCGCCGCTTTACTGATCAGCATCTTGTCGTCGAAATATTCGCCCGGCGAGAAGGACAGCACCGCCTTGACCACGCCGGGATTGGCCGCCGCCAACGGAAACACCAGCGAGGAGGAATAACTGCTGCCCCAGATGATGACCGGCAGCTTCTGCGCCTTGCCCCAATCGACCGCCGCCTGCAGGTCCGGCTGCGCGGCGAGATAACCGGGGTCCTTGCCGACGAGCAGCGCGGTTTCGTTGTCGCCATACATCCCGCCGCCGGACCGCTGATCGATCGCCAGCGCGTCATAGCCGGCGGCGTTCAGCCGCGGCGCGATCGTCGTATATTCACCTTTGCTTGATCCCGCCTGATGAAACAACAGGATCAGCGCCTTGGGTTTGTCGGTCTTGTAGTGCCGCGCGAACACGGTGATGCCGTCATCGGCCTTGATCGTCACGGACGATGCCTGCGACCCGCGCTGCGCGGCATTGCTGCCCGCCGGTTGCACGTTGCACGCCGCCAGGGTCATCATCGCTGCTACCACCACCATCCGCCGCATCGTCGCTCTCCCGTCCCCATAGAAAAAGGGGTGCCGGGCTTTTGGCCCGACACCCCCGTTCATGCAACCGCGCTTAGCCGCAGCACGGCAGACCGCAGCAGATGCCGATCGCACAGCATGCCGCCGTGGCCGCACCGGGTGCCGCGGCAAACGCCGCGCTGGCCGATCCGGCGAAGATGACGACGGCGATTTTGGCAAAACGAATCATGAGAAGTCTCCAGATGAAATTGGTTGAAATGTGGAGTGGCTCAGGCGGTTCGTGGTGGCGGCGGTTCCGGGGTCAACGCCCGCCCCACTCGTCCGGCCGTCACCACGTCGGGGGCCAAGATGGTCGCCACCGGCCATGCATGGACGGCAGGCGGCATAGGCAGAATCGCGGGGCAGCAGGATTGGCAGGCGGCACCGGCCAGCGCCTTGTCGGGGCATCGGCCGGCCGCTTGCAGACAATCGCATCCATCCGACATTGCGTGACCACACATGGTGTTGATCGGTCCCGTCGCCGCACTTGCCGCAGTGGCGGTCATTGCGCCCAGCAACAGCAATGCCAGCAACAGGGCGAACAGGCGGGCCATCGAAATCCTTCTCCTCGAACGGGTAGAAGCAATTCGTCGCGGTATCCGGCGCGGTTACAATAAGATCAAAGGCGCGGTTACAATAAGATCAAATAAGCCCGACAAGCGGGCCGGAAGATCAAATAGGCCCGGCAGGCGGGCCGGAAGATCAAATAGGCCCGGCAGGCGGGCCGGAAGATCAAATAAGCCCGGCAAGCGGGCTGGAAGGATCGGCATAGCGCCGCTTGCCCATCCGCCCCGCAAGATACGCCATGCGGCCCGCCTCGACCCCCGCCTTCATCGCCGCGGCCATCAGGATCGGGTCCTTGGCTTCGGCGATCGCGGTGTTCATCAGCACGCCGTCACAGCCCAGCTCCATCGCCGCCGCCGCGTCCGACGCGGTGCCGACCCCGGCATCGACCAGCACCGGCACGCTCGCACCCTCGACGATCAGGCGGATCGTCACCTGGTTCTGGATACCCAGCCCCGACCCGATCGGCGCACCCAGCGGCATGATCGCCACCGCGCCGACATTTTCCAGCCGCTTCGCCGCGATCGGATCGTCGACGCAATAGACCATCGGCTTGAACCCCTCATTGGCGAGGATTTCGCACGCGCGCAGCGTCTCGACCATGTCGGGATACAGCGTCTTCGCCTCGCCCAGCACCTCCAGCTTGACCAGCTCCCAGCCGCCCGCCTCACGCGCCAGCCGCAGCGTGCGGATCGCCGACTCCGCATCGAAACAGCCGGCGGTATTGGGCAGATAGGTGATCTTTTTCGGGTCGATAAAATCGGTCAGCATCGGCGCGTTGGGGTCCGACACATTGACGCGGCGCACAGCGACGGTGACGATCTCCGCCCCCGATGCCTCGACCGCCGCGGCGTTCTGCGCGAAATCCTTATACTTGCCGGTGCCGACGATCAGGCGCGAGCGAAAGGTCTTGCCGGCGACCGTCCATGTGTCCGCCGCGCTTGCGGTGGTGATCGGCGTCTGGATGGTCATGATGTGCGATGCTCCACGATATTGGCAAGGCCGCCCGCTGTATCGCGGACGAAGAAGCGGCGAACGCCCCAGGGCTCGTCGGTCAGCGGATAGGCGATGTCCAGCCCCTGCGCGACCGCCCGGTCATGGCATTCGTCGACATTGTCGACCCCGACCGAATAATCCGGCTTCAGGGCCGACGGATCGCCGGTGATGACGCTGATCTGCGCGCCTTCATGCCCGGGCGCGCGATAGGTCGAGATGAAATCCAGCTCCATCGCAAGATCGAGCCCAAGCACTTCGGTAAAGAACGCCCGCCCCGCCGCGCTATCATCGGCATAAAGATTCGGCACGATCCGCGACACGCACCCGCTCCCACCCCCACCACCACCACCACCGACGAAATGCACGATCTCCAGCTCGTCGCCATCCTCGACCATCACCTGGCCCAGCGTCGATCGCGGCACGATCTCCAGATTGCGCTCGACCGCGACCTTTTCCGGCACCAGGCCGAGATCGGCGGCAAGCCGCGCGATGGTCAGGCCGGCCGCGACGCGGCGATGCTCGCCATTGACGCGGATCGAGACGGTGCCGTCGGTATGTGTCATTGCTGCTCCGCAAACGACGCGTAATTTGATCACGCGACCGCACGCATATAGGAAACGCTGGCCTGCACCCGCAACAGAAAGTCCTGATCTTGGCCGACACGATTTACGTCCTCAACGGTCCGAACCTCAATCTGCTGGGTCTGCGCGAGCCGGAGATCTACGGCACCGCCACGCTCGACGATATCGCGGGCGATCTCGAGGACCGCGCGCGCGACCTCGACCTGAAGATCGACATGCGCCAGTCGAACCATGAAGGGCATCTGGTCGACTGGCTGCACGAGGCGCAAGGCGAGGGCGCAAAGGCGGTGATCCTCAATGCCGGCGCCTTCACGCACACCTCGGTCGCGCTGCGCGACGCGATCAAGGCGATCGTCACCCCGGTGATCGAGGTGCATCTGTCCAACCCGCACGCGCGCGAATCTTTCCGTCATCGCAGCCATATCGCGCCGGTCGCGAAGGGAACCATCGCCGGCTTCGGCGCGCTTTCCTACCTGCTGGCGCTTGAAGCCGCCGCCCGTCTCTGACAGGACGCGTGCCCAATAAGGGAGCAAAGGGTCGCATGGCCGAAAACGAACAATCCGGAACCGAGAATGAATCGATGCGAATCGATGTCGACCTGGTCCGCCAACTCGCACAATTGCTGGATGACACCAGCCTGACCGAAATCGAAGTCGAGGATGGCGGTCGCAAGATCCGCATCGCACGCAAGGCCGCCGCGGCCGCGGCCGTGCATTACAGCGCGGCGCCGGCACCTGCCGCCACGACATCCGCGACGTTCCTGCCGTCGGCACCCGCCGATACGTTCGCCGCTGCGCCTGTCGCGGTCAATGCGGTCAAGTCGCCGATGGTCGGCACCGTCTATCTCTCGTCCGATCCCGATTCGAAGCCGTTCGTTTCCGTCGGCGAACAGGTCGCGGCGGGCGACACGCTGCTGATCGTCGAGGCGATGAAGGTGATGAACCCGATCCTCGCGCCCAGCGCCGGCACGGTAAAGGCCGTGCTGGTCGAGAATGGCCAGCCGGTCGAATTCGACCAGCCACTCGTGGTTGTCGAATAACTCCATGAAGCAGATCAAGAAGCTGCTGATTGCCAATCGCGGCGAGATCGCGCTGCGCATCCACCGCGCGTGCCATGAAATGGGCATTCAGACGGTGGCGGTGCACTCGACCGCCGATACCGACGCGATGCATGTGCGCCTCGCCGATCAGGCGATCTGCATCGGCCCGCCGCCAGCGATCGACAGCTATCTCAATATCCCGAACATCATCTCGGCCGCCGAAATCTCCGGCGCCGACGCGATCCATCCGGGCTATGGCTTCCTCAGCGAAAACGCCAAATTCGCTGAGATCGTCGAGGCGCACGACATCGTCTTTGTCGGGCCGAAGCCCGAACATATCCGCACCATGGGCGACAAGGTCGAGGCGAAGCGCACCGCCGGCGCGCTCGGCCTGCCGCTCGTCCCCGGATCGGACGGCGCGATCAGCGATATCGCCGAAGCGAAGCAGATCGCCGCCAGGGTCGGTTATCCGGTGATCATCAAGGCCGCATCGGGCGGCGGCGGGCGCGGCATGAAGGTGGTCAACGACCCCGAAAGCCTCGAAACGCAAATGCTCCAGGCCGGCACCGAGGCCAAGGCGGCGTTCGGCGACGCGACCGTCTATATGGAGAAATATCTCGGCAACCCGCGCCACATCGAATTCCAGGTGTTCGGCGACGGCGAAGGCAACGCGATCCATCTCGGCGAGCGCGACTGTTCGCTGCAGCGCCGCCACCAGAAAGTGCTGGAGGAAGCGCCCTCGCCCGTGCTCGGCCAGGAAGACCGTGACCGCATGGGCAATATCTGCGCAAAAGCGATGGCCGATATGGGGTATCGCGGCGCGGGCACGATCGAATTCCTGTGGGAAGACGGTGAATTCTACTTCATCGAAATGAACACCCGGCTGCAGGTCGAACATCCGGTGACCGAAGCGATCACCGGCCTCGACCTGGTGCGCGAACAGATCCGCATCGCCGAGGGCCATCCGTTGACCTTGCGCCAGCAGGACGTGATCTTCCGCGGCCACGCGATCGAGTGCCGCATCAATGCCGAGGACCCGCGCACCTTCGCCCCCTCACCCGGCCTGGTGAAGCAATTCCACGCCCCCGGCGGCATGAACGTACGCGTCGATAGCGGCCTGTACGCCGGCTATAAGGTGCCGCCTTATTACGACAGCATGATCGCCAAGCTGATCGTCTACGGCACCACCCGCCAGGGCGCGCTCCGCCGCCTGCGCCGCGCGCTGGAGGAATTCGTGATCGAGGGGATGAAGACCACCATCCCGCTGCATCAGGCTTTGCTCGACGATCCCGATTTTCAGAATGGAGATTATACGATCAAGTGGCTTGAGGAATGGCTGGCGCGGCAGGAGGGGTAGGCTGTGCGTCAGACGGGGCATCAAGGTTTTCTGATTCAACGCTGGCTTTGGAGGCTGGCATGGAAGCGAAGTTCTCAGAGATGATCAGTGGGAACGATTAAAGGCGTTCGTGCCGGGTGGCCGCAAGGCGCGGTGCAGGCTGCGATGGGCTTACGACGCCGACCGCGTGTGTGATCTGATCCGCAGACAAGGCAGTGAACCGGTCATACCGCTCCGCCGACATCGCAGATACCGGCCTCACTGTGACCGGATCGCCCAGAAGCAACGCTAGCGCATTGAAGGCTTCATCGCCCGGCTCAAGCAATGGCGGCGTATCGCCACCCGATATGACAAAACCGCCGCCAACTTCCTAAGGATTCATCAAGCTCGTCAGCATCCTGCCGGGGCCCAAATGATTAAATCGTCACTACAGCCTAGAGCAGTTGCATTCCGCGCTTCTTGAAGCAACGCACACACACCCCGCCGCGAGCGCCCACAAAATTCCCATGCTCTCCCTCGCAAAAAGCTCGTTTGCATGTATTGCAGTAGCGCGCCGTGAGGCGGATCCGCGCGAATACGTCCCAGCACAAACGACACGGAACGAGATTTTCATCGCCTCTGATCTTTTCATCATCTTCGTGCGAGCCGTCAAAATCGCTCATATCTGGTTTTGTAAATGCGCTCATTCCGGTTTAACCGGTGCGAGCTTGTGCTGCACGATTTTCTTCAGTCGCTCGCGCCAGTGTCCTTCGTCCTCATCGGCTTCAAGTTCGCGAACGAGTCCCTTGAACTTGTCGATCTGGAATTCCTGTTCTGTCACCGATTTGACTCCTGGCTCGCATTGGGCCTCTTATCGGCTGTACCGGATTAGTTGATTCAGAAATAGGGGGCGGGTGGTGGTTGCGCGACTAGAGGTTGAGGCTGATCGTATCTTCTTGGATTTGGAAAACCCCCGACATGACCCTTACGAGCTAGAATCTCAGGTCATCGAATACTTGTGCCGGCACGAGAATATCCTGCCGCTGGCGAGAGACATTGTTGCCAATGGTCTTAATCCGATTGAGCAGTTCGCGCTCATTCCGGATGACGCAGAAAGCAATCCTCCGACCTATTTTGTAGCCGAGGGAAACCGCAGAATCTGTGCGCTCATGCTGCTGCATGATCCTGATCGCGCGCCAGCTAAATTACGAAAGTCATTTGAACAGGCCAGTAAGGGCTGGCCGGGGACAGGCAAGCTCCCGTGCGTCGTTTTCGATGATCGCGCCGCTGTCGATCTGTGGCTAACACGGATTCACGATGGCGAGCAGGATGGTGTCGGCCGCCGTAAGTGGAGTTCTGATCAATCACAACGGCACAGTGGAAGCACCAAAAACAAGATTGCCATGGAAGTCTTGAACTACGCAGAGCGAACCGGCCTGATCTCCGCTGATGATCGTCGCGGAAAACTCACCACAGTCAGCCGATACTTGACGAAAAAGCCCATCCAGGAGGCGCTGGGCTTGGATGTCAGCGATTTGGAGAACATTGGCAAAACGAGGTCGAAAGCCGACTTCGACACGCGGCTAACGAAGTTTCTGGGCGATCTTCAGAGGGGACACGTCAACAGCCGTACCAATGGGGCCGATGCATTCAGCGCCTACGCTCGCGAGCTATCGGCCGTCACATTGTCAGGCACTGGGGAAGTTGCGGTTGAGTCATTGAACAAGGGGAAGACCAGCGCATCCACAGTCCCAAAGCGACGGCGCACGGCCCTTAAGGCGCGAGTCACGCTGCCCTATGAGCACGAAATTATGGACGCGCTAAAAGAACTGGAGAGTCAGAAGCTCACCAACCTCTATGACTCTATCTGCTCAATCCCACTTAACCCGCACGCGCCACTTATTTCCATTGGTATGTGGGCATTTCTGGAGTCATTGACGGCGAGGGCGGGTCGGAGTGTCCTGAATGATTTTCAGGCATTCTTCAGCAAGGAACGGCTGCAGAGTTACGGCCTTTCGAGGGGTAAAGGCGATAAGTCTATCAGCGAAGCGCTGCGCCGAGTGTCAGCCTCAGGTGATGTCACAAAGCACGACCCGACAGCCGCGATGTTCAACGGTGAGCAGCTAGCTAACGATATGGATACGTTGAAGAATGTCATCGTAAAATGTGCGGAGGAGGCGGCTCCAAAGACCTAGTCAGATTTTTGTGGCCGAACGGCCGACAAAACTATAGATGGTTATGGCCCGATCAAATTCCCCGCTTCGATACCCAGGCGGCAAGTCCTGCCTGTACGATCTGACTGCGCACATTCTGAGGCTCAACAGTCTCCAGCGCGGTCACTATGCGGAACCTTACGCGGGAGGCGCCGGACTTGCCTTGGCCCTCCTATTCGACGGCCATGTTAGCGACATTCATTTGAATGACGTGGACAGAACGATCTGGGCGTTCTGGAACAGCGTTCTGAATGAGACGGAGGCGCTCACCCAATTGGTAGAGACGACCCCGGTAGTTATCGGTGAATGGCACCGACAGCGCGAAATCTACCTCAACGCTGCCGACTTTTCCGATCTCAGTGTCGGGTTCGCCACGTTCTTTCTCAACCGCACCAACCGTTCCGGTATTGTGAAGGGCGCGGGGGTCATTGGCGGGCTGTCGCAGGACGGAAACTACAAGATCGACTGTCGATTCAATCGTGGTGAACTCGCGCGGCGTATCCGCCGAATCGCCAAGTATAAATCTCGCATTCATTTGTATCGCTTGGACGCGCTGGACTTCATGGAGGCAGCCGATGCGACGCTTCCGGCGCGGTCTTTCTTCTGCATTGATCCGCCATATTTCAACAAAGGGTCCAGCCTGTACACTAGCTTCTACAATCGAGAAGATCACGCCGCCGTGAGCCAAGCGGTGCTTGGACTGGAGCGTGCGTGGATACTCACTTATGACAACACGCCGGAAATTTCCCACCTCTACAAGGCGAGGCGGCAGTTTGGATTCGACGTGAGTTATTCGGTACAGACCAAGCGCATCGGAACCGAGCTTCTGGTAGCGTCGAAGGGCCTAAAGCTGCCTACCCAAATCCGCGACCGGCTTTTCTATCGTCCGCAGTATCGCGCTGCCTAGTGTTGGCGTGGAGGTGGCGATGACACGAGCCACTACCCCTTTATTTGATCGGAGTAACTAACTGATATATACAGGTATTACTCAATACCCCGAACACTCGTCCCGCGCCAAAGATGTGACACAATACGGTGTGACATATCTCTCAGCCCCAAGACCTCCCGCCACAAAGCCGCGGTTCGATTCAACCATTCCTCAACGCCCGCTATCTCGCCATCCATGGAAACCCGCCCCTCGACCTTCAAACCCGCTTATGTCCGTCAGGCAAAAGAGCTTTATGCCGAGGGCCTGACCGATCGCGAACTTGCCGAGGCGTTCGGCGTCTCGCGCCGCACCATCTTTCGCTGGCGCGCCGCCTATCCTGACTTCGCCGAGGCGACAAAGCTCGGCAAATCCGTCGCCGACGATCGCGTCGAGCGTGCCCTCTACGAACGCGCAATCGGTTATGAGGAGGAGGCGGTGCGTGTCTATCATCCGGCCGGTGCCGAAGAGCCGGTGATCGTGCGCTACAAGCGCGAAGTTCGCGCCGATGTCCCCGCCGCGCTGCAATGGTTACGCGCCCGCCGTCCTGAAGTCTGGGCAAGCTTCACCCCACCGCCTGAGGAGGACAACGACTTCGCCGAGCAGATGCGCAAGGCGGCGGACCGGATCGGCGACCGCGCGGTACCGCAACTGCGTGAAGCGCTACGCCATCATGCACGGAGTAAATGATCCCACCGATTCACCCCCGCCCGCCCGGACGCGCGAACGCCCTCTTTCACCCGCTCCGTCCCTCTGCCAAACATCCGCATCCAAGGGGAGAATCGACCGTGCGCCATCTGTTTGCCGCCACCACCGCTATCGCCACGATCTTTATCGCGGCCGGCCCGCTCGCCGCGCAGGTCAAGACGCCCGACCGGCCCGTCACCGATCCGAAAAGCGTCAACTCCCCCGCCAATCCCGATGCGCGCGCGGTCCCGGTCGAGGATATCGGCACTTCGCGCTCGCTCGGCAGCACGGCGTGGAGCGCCGATGGCAAGCGCATCTTTGTCGCGACCAACCTGACCGGGCGAACCAATATCTGGCGCACCGATACCGCCGGCAGCTGGCCGGTGCAGTTGACTCAGTCGGACGATACGCAGGGCGGCCTCGCGCCGTCGGCCGATGGGAAATATGTCTATTTCCATCAGGATGTCGGCGGCAATGAATATACCGACATCTACCGCGTGCCGGTCGATGGCGGCGCGGTCGAGAACCTGACCAACACCCCCGACCGCCGCGAGGACGGCATGCTGGTCGGGCCGAAGGACGGGCTGGTCGCGCTGAGCGTCAAGCTGAAGAGCGAGGGCCAGTCGAACCTCGCGGTGATGGATCGCGACGGCAAGGTGCGCGTGCTGACCGCCGAGGCCGATGCGCAGTTCGGCTGGGGCGCGGTGGCCTGGGTCGATGGCGGCGCGGCGATCATCGCCAATCGCAACCGGGTCGATTCGGGCATGGCGGAAATCTGGCGGATCGACGTGGCGAGCGGCGCGGCGACCAAATTGCTCGGTAAGGCGGACACCAACTACCAGGCGAACGACGTCACGGCCGACGGCAAATGGATCGCCGCCACCACCGACGAAGGCACCGGCCAGTCTCACGTCGGCCTCTACGATATCGCCGGCAAGAAATGGCGCTGGCTCAAGCCGACCCCATGGGAGCAGGAGGCGAGCAACTTCACGCGCGACGGCACATCGCTGATTTTCAGCACCAACGCCGACACTCGCAGCACGCTGTACCGGTTCGACCTCGCAAGCGGGACCGAGACCGCGCTCGCGATCCCGCCGGGCCTCAACTTTCTCGTCGGTGCGGACCCGCGATCGCCCGACGGCAAGACCCTCCTGGTCAGTCATTCGGGCGCGGATTCGCCGGGTAACCTCTATCTCTACGACCTCGCCGGCGGGGAATCGCGCCCGGCGACTCAACTCGCCATGGCCAGCCTGACCCCGGCGGCGCTGCCCAAGTCGCAGGTCGTCACCTACAAAAGCTTCGACGGCACACTGGTCAGCGCGGTCGTGACCATGCCGGCGAACCTCAAGCGCGACGGCAGCAACCCGGCGATCGTGGTGCCGCATGGCGGTCCGACCGGTCAGACCCAGGACGGTTACAGCCGCTATGCCACCGCCTTTGCCAGCCGCGGCTATGTCGTGATCCAGCCCAATTTCCGCGGCTCGACCGGTTATGGCAAGGCGTTTCAGGAGGCGAACTTCAAGGACCTCGGCGGCGGCGACCTGAAGGATACCGTCGCGGCCAAGACCTTTCTGGTGCAGACCGGCTATGTCGATACAAGGCGCGTCGGCATCTTCGGCGGCAGCTATGGCGGGTTCATGACCTTGATGGCGATCGGCCGCACGCCCGACGAATTCGCCGCCGCGGTGCAATGGTTCGGCATCATCAACTGGCGCACCATGTACCGCGATCAGGACGAGCGGCTAAAGGCCTATCAGCGCGGCCTGCTCGGCACGCCCGAATCCGACCCGAAAGTCTATGACGCCGCCTCTCCGCTCACCTATATCCGCGCCGCCAAGGCGCCGCTCTTGACGATCCAGGGCGAGAACGACATCCGCGTGCCGCGCGGCCAGGCGCAGGAGGTCAACGACATACTGAAGGCCAAGGGCAATGTGGTCGAGACGATCTTCTACCCGGCGGAAGGCCATGGTTTCCAGAAGCGCGAGAACCAGCTCGATTCATTGAAGCGCACCGTCGCGTGGTTCGACAAATATCTGAAACCGGCGGGAGCGGCGGCGAAGTGAAGGCGACGATCTGGCACAACCCGCGCTGTTCCAAATCGCGCGAGGCACTTGCAATCCTGAAGGAAACGCCCGGCCTCGAGGTCGAGGTGATCGAGTATCTCAAGACGCCGCCGACCCGCGCCAGGCTCGCCGCGCTGTATGCGCGCGCGGGCATGACGCCGCGCGAGGGCTTGCGCAAAGCCGAGGACGGCGCGAAGGCGCTGGTCGGCGCAAACGACGACACAATCCTCGACGCGATGGTCGCCGACCCGATCCTGATCGAACGCGCATTGGTCGAAACCGACAAGGGTGTGCGGCTGGGCCGTCCGCCCGAACGCATCCGCGAAATATTGTGAGCGGCCTCGAACCTGGCCGCAATTGCTGGCGGATCGAACGCGTCGACAAGGCGACGGTGCTGATCGACGCGGATCGTTATTTCCGCGCGGCACGCGCGGCGATGCTCAAGGCAAAGCAGCAGATTCTGTTGATCGGCTGGGATTTCGATGCGCGCATCGACCTGGTGCCCGGCGAACATGTCGATGATGGCGCGCCGCACAATGTCGGCGACTTCATCTCCTGGCTGGTCGATCGCAATCCCGATCTCGATGTCTATCTGCTGCGCTGGGATGTCGGCGCGGTGAAGACGCTGCTGCACGGCACGACCATCTTCACCGTGATCAAATGGATGCGCCACCCGCGCATCCACACCAAGCTCGACAGCTTTCACCCGGTCGCCGCCTCGCATCACCAGAAGATCGTAGTGATCGACGATTGCCTCGCCTTTTGCGGCGGGATCGACATGACTGCGGAACGCTGGGACACGCGCGAGCATCTCGATGATCAGCCGGGCCGGATGATGGGCGGCAAACCCTATCAGCCGTGGCACGATGCGACCACGGCGTTGCAGGGGCCGGTCGCCGGAGCGCTGGGCGAGCTATGCCGCGACCGCTGGGCGCTGGCGGGCGGCGACGCGATCGCCGTGCCGGAGGTGTCGGTCGATTGCTGGCCCGACAATCTCGAAGCGGATTTCAGCGATATCGAGGTAGCGATCTCAAGATCGCAACCCGAAATGCCGGGCGTCGCGGCGGCGCATGAAATCGAAACCCTCTATCTCGACCTGATTGCGCGCGCGACACGGCACATTTATGCCGAGAGCCAGTATTTCGCCTCGCGCCGCATCGCCGAGGCGATCGCCACGCGGCTCGACGAGGCGGATGGGCCGGAAGTGGTGATCGTCAACCCGGTCAAGGCCCAGGGCTGGCTGGAACCGATCGCGATGGACACCGCGCGGGCCCGACTGTTCGAGGCGCTGAAGCATCGCGATACGCACGACCGGCTGCGCATGTACCATCCGTACACCGCCGGCGGTGCGCCGATCTATGTCCATGCCAAGATCCTGATCATCGACGATCGCGTGCTGCACGTCGGATCGTCCAATTTCAACAACCGCTCGATGCGGCTCGATACCGAATGCGATGTGACGATCGACGCCGATCGCGGCGCCGACCCAGATTGCATCCGCGCGATCCGCGATGGCCTGATCGCCGAACATCTCGGGCTGGAGATCGACGAGGTCGCGGCCGCAATCGACGAAACCGGGTCGTTGATCGAGACGATCGAACGACTGCGCGGGTCGGGCAAGACGCTGCGGCCCTACGAAGTGCCGGATCTTGGCGATGTCGAGAAATGGCTGGCGGACAATGAAGTGTTCGATCCCGAAGGCCCGAGTGAGATGTTCGAGGTCAGCGTCAAGCGCGGCTTGTTTCGGCGTTTGCGCTTTTGGCGGCGGCGTAAGGGGTGACGAATCTCCCCGCTGTCGCTAGAGCCGCGCCATGAGCGAGATCACACCGCAAATCGTTGCCGAACACGGCCTGTCGCCCGAAGAATATGAGCGTGTCCTGCACGCCATGGGTCGCGCGCCGAACATCACCGAGCTCGGCATTTTTTCGGTCATGTGGTCCGAACACTGCTCTTACAAATCCAGCCGCATCCATCTGAAAAAGCTGCCGACCACTGGCCCGCAGGTTATTTGCGGACCCGGAGAGAATGCCGGCGTGATCGATATCGGCGACGGCCAGGCGGCGATCTTCAAGATGGAGAGCCACAACCACCCGTCATATATCGAGCCCTATCAGGGCGCGGCGACCGGAGTCGGCGGCATCCTGCGCGACGTGTTCACGATGGGCGCGCGCCCTGTGGCGAATCTCAACGCGCTTCGTTTCGGCCGCCCCGATCATCCCAAGATGCGCCATCTGATCGCCGGTGTCGTCCACGGCATTGGCGGTTACGGCAACTGCGTCGGCGTGCCGACGGTCGGTGGCGAAGTGAATTTTCACCGCGCCTATGACGGCAACATCCTGGTCAACGCGATGACCGTCGGCGTCGCCGAGACGAACAAGATCTTCTATTCCGCCGCCAGCGGCATCGGCAATTCTATCGTCTATGTCGGATCGAAGACCGGGCGTGACGGCATCCACGGCGCGACCATGGCGTCGGCCGATTTCTCCGAGGATTCGGAGGAGAAGCGCCCGACCGTGCAGGTCGGCGATCCGTTCACCGAAAAGCTGCTGATCGAGGCATGCCTCGAACTGATGGCCTCGGACGCGATCGTCGCGATCCAGGACATGGGCGCGGCCGGCCTGACCTCGTCCAGCGTCGAAATGGCGTCGAAGGGCGGCGTCGGCATCGAACTCAACATGGATCATGTGCCATGCCGCGAAACCGGCATGACGCCCTATGAGATGATGCTGAGCGAAAGCCAGGAGCGCATGCTGATGGTGCTGAAGCCCGGCCGCGAGGATTTTGCGGAAAGCATCTTCAAGAAGTGGGAACTCGATTTCGCGGTGATCGGCCATGTCACCGATACCGGTCGCATGGTCCTGACCTTCAAGGGCGAGACGGTGTGCGACATCCCGCTTGGGCCACTGGCCGACGATGCGCCGGCCTATGACCGGCCCTGGGTCAAGACCCCGCCGCCGGCACCGCTGTCCAATGTCCCGGCAACGACCGATATCGCGGCCGACCTGCTGACGCTAATGGCCTCACCCGACATCGCCAGCCGGCGCTGGATCTGGGAGCAGTACGACCATATGGTCGGCGGCGACACCGTGCAGCGCCCCGGTGGCGACGCGGCGGTCGTGCGTGTCCATGGCACCAAAAAGGGCCTGGCGATCACCACCGATTGCACGCCGCGCTATTGCTTTGCCGACCCTTATGAAGGCGGCAAGCAAGCGATCGCCGAGGCGTATCGCAACCTCAGCGCGGTCGGTGCCAAGCCGCTCGCCACGACCGACTGCATGAATTTCGGTAACCCGCAGCGGCCCGAGATCATGGGCCAGTTCGTCGGCTGCATCGAAGGCATGGCGGAGGCGTGCAAGGCGCTCGACTTCCCGATCGTGAGCGGCAACGTGTCGCTCTATAACGAGACCAAGAATGACCCGAATAATCCAGATGGGGGCACGGGTTCGGCGATCCTGCCGACGCCGGCGATCGGCGGCGTCGGCCTGCTCGCCGACTGGTCGAAATCTGCGACCATCGCGTTCAAGGCGACCGGCGACGTGATCGTGCTGATCGGCACGCGCCAGGGCCATCTCGGCCAGTCACTATGGCTGCGCGAAGTCCATGGTCGCGAGGAAGGACCGCCACCACCGGTCGATCTCGACGCCGAGCGCCGCAATGGCGAATTCGTGCGCCGCGCGATCGCCGCGGGCGCGCTGACCGCGGTCCATGACGTGTCGGACGGCGGCGTCGCGGTCGCCATCGCGGAGATGGCGCTGGCCGGCAATATCGGCGCGATGCTTCACGCTCCCCTGCCCTGCGGCGTTGCCTGCTCCCTGTTCGGTGAGGATCAGGGGCTCTACATCGCCACGATCGCCGATCATGCGCTGCTCGATACGCTTTCCGCCGCACATGCCGCCGGGGTCGAGATGGAGCGGATCGGCCGGACGATCGCCGATCGGCTGATTTTCGAGCTGACCGACGACGATCATGTCGTGACGCTGGCGCAACTGCGCACCGCGCACGAAGGGTTCTTCCCGGCGTTGATGGGTGAAAACCTGATCGCCTGACGGTAGCCTGGCCGGTGGTTTGTTTTGAAACTGGCGATCCGCGCGATGGTGCGCTGATCGATAGACCCGCCGCGATTCAACCTGTACTTCCCTCCGTGATAATCGGGGGACTATCATGCCAACCTCTTCAACCGCGTCGATCTGGCGCGCGATCGCAATTGCCACGACGATCGCCGGCACGCTCGACCTGCTCGCCGCGTTCATCCTCGCGGTCATCGGGGGCGGCAGCCCGATCGGCGTGCTGCGCGGGGTCGGCAGCGCGGTGGTCGATGCCGACGCCTTCGACAGTGGCGCGGTCCCCGCCCTTATCGGTCTGGCGCTGCATTTTGCGATCATGCTGGTCATGGCATCGGTCTATATCGTCACGGCTTCGCGCATCATGATGATCGATCGTCGGCCGGTGTTCGGCGGGATCGGCTATGGTAGCCTTACATGGCTGGTGATGTATTGGCTCGTCCTGCCGCAGCGCTGGCCAACACTGTTTCCGATCCTCGACCCAAAGGAGATCGCGATTCAGTTATTTTGCCATATCGTGCTGGTCGGCATTCCCATCGCGCTGGTGTCCCGTCGGGCGCGTCGCTGGATTTGAGCCCCAAGTCCGCCAGCTTTTGCGAATCATACGCAAATTTGCTTGCGAGTAGTTCGCATTAGCCCTACCTAGGGGGTGAAGCGGTGGAGCATCCAATGGTCGTCTGCGTTTGTAATGCTATTCGGGAACGTGATGTGCGCGAAGCGGCGCGGCAGGGCGCGACCAGCGCATGCCAGGCCTATCGCGCGCTTGGTCGCCAGCCTAAATGCGGCCAGTGCGTCCCGTTCGCGCGATCCATTATCGATTCAGAACGTGCTGCTGCGTAGCGTTCGCAGGGCTGAAAAACCGCAGAATTCCGCCATTTTTTAACTATTCGCAGACCGTGTGTTGCGCTATCATCTGCGTAATGAACGGAGATATGTGCCATGAAGGGCGACGCGAAAGTCATCGACTATCTGAACGAGGCGCTCAAGAATGAGCTGACCGCGATCAACCAATATTGGCTGCATTATCGGCTGCTCGATCATTGGGGCGTGAAGAAACTCGCCGAATTCGAGCGGCACGAATCGATCGACGAGATGAAGCATGCCGACTGGTTGTCGGAACGCATCCTGTTCCTCGACGGCCTGCCCAATTTCCAGCTGCTCGGGCGCCTGCGCATCGGCGAATCGGTCGAGGAAGTGCTCAAGGCGGATCTCGCGCTCGAGATGGAGGCACTGCCGCTGCTCCGCGACGCGATCGAGCATAGCGAAAGCGTTCGCGACTATGTGAGCCGCGACCTGTTCCGCCGCATCCTCGACAGCGAGGAAGATCATGTCGACACGCTTGAGCGCCAGTTCGAGATGATCGAGCGCATGGGGCTGGAAAACTACATCCAGCTCAACTCGAAGGCCGAAGAAAGCGAATAAGGTTGGTCGCGGCGCTTGCTGGCCGGAGACCGGGCCTCGGTCAGTCAGTCAGCCAGCGGTCGCCGTCCAAAGGCGATCGGGCGGCGTTCGACCAGCGGGTTTGCCTCGCGCTCGAGCAGGGTAAGCGTTTCCTCGAACAACGAACGCAGTTTGACGACGTGCTGCAGCGCCTGTTCGGGCGTGTCGTGACTTTCCACGCAATCGCGCGCGATGGTTTCGATTTGCTCGGCGAGTTCGCCCAGTGGCTCCGCACCAAACTGCCGCGCTTCGCCCTTCAGCGTATGTGACGGGATGATCAGCGCGGCCGCGTTTTGCGCGCGCATCGCCGCCTCGATCGCAGCGACGGACTTCACGCCGTCTTCGCGGAAATACCCCAGGATACGCACGAATCCCGCCCCGAGTTCGCTGCGCGAACGCGAGAAGGCGGTCCAATCGACCAATGTGCTGCCCTCAAATGACACGATCGTCTCCTCCCCTTTGGCCATGAATGCCCCAGAGGTTTCACGCTATCTCTACGCGACGTCCGTAAAGGATGGATTGACGGAAGGGCCGTAGCGGGCCCTATTCTCCCTCACCAGGTCATGCGATCGGTAATATTATTCGGCTGATGCATCCAACATGGATGGATCCCGCTTTACCGATCGAACGGATTTTTCGGCGCGCGCAGGGTCAGGCGCACCGGCACCGCACCAAAGCCCAGGTCGCGGCGGATGCCGTTGATCAGATAGCGTTGATAGCTCATCGGCAACTGGTCGACGCGCGTGCCGAACAGAACGAAGCCCGGCGGGCGCGTCTTGGCCTGAGTGAGGTAACGCAGCTTGATACGCTTGCCGCCCGGCGCGGGCGGTGGGTTGGCTTCGATCGCCTTTTCGAACCAGCGGTTGAGTTCACCCGTGCCGATACGTTTCGACCAGGCCTCGCGCGTTTCGAACGCGACCTTCATCAGCATATCGATGCCCTTGCCGGTCGCCGCCGACACGGTCATCAGCGGCACGCCCCTGACCTGGCTCAGTCCCTCTTCCAACGCCGCCTTGACACCGTTGAACAGGCTGGAGGCATTTTCCGCGACATCCCATTTGTTGAGCGCGACGACCAGCGCACGCCCTTCCTGTAGCGCGCTGTCGGCGATGCGCAGATCCTGCGCCTCAAGCCCGCGCGTGGCATCCAGCAGCAGCACGATGACTTCGGCAAAGTCGATCGCGTGGAGCGCATCGGCGACCGAGAGCTTTTCGAGCTTGTCCTGCACGTTGGCGCGCTTGCGCATGCCCGCCGTGTCGATCAGGCGAACCGCGCGCTCGCCGCGGTCGGGATCGTTCCACAGCCATTCGATCGCGATCGAATCACGCGTGATGCCGGCCTCCGGCCCGGTGATGAGCCGTTCCTGCCCGAGCATCTTGTTGATCAACGTGGATTTGCCCGCATTGGGTCGCCCGACGATCGCCAGCTTGAGCGGCGCGTCGGGGTTTTCGGGATCCTCCTCTTCCTCCTCCTCGATATCGTCATGCTCGATATGGGGGAGAAGCGCGTCGAACAGGTCGCCCATGCCCTCGCCATGCTCGGCGGACAGCGGGACCGGATCGCCAAAGCCGAGCGACAGCGATTCGAGGATACCGGCTTCGCCCGCCTTGCCTTCCGCCTTGTTTGCGACGAGCACGACCGGCGTGTTCGACCCGCGCAGCCAGCGGGCGATTTCCTCGTCGAGCGGCACCAGGCCAACTCGCGAATCGATCATGAACAGTGCGACATCGGCCTGCGCAACGGCCTCTTCGGTCTGCGCGCGCATCCGGCCGGGCAGCGAAGCGGCGTCCTGATCCTCGTAACCGGCAGTGTCGATAATACGGAATTCGAGCCCGACCAGCATCGCATCACCTTCGCGACGGTCGCGCGTCACGCCGGGCCGGTCATCGACCAGCGCGAGCTTCTTGCCGACGAGGCGATTGAACAGGGTCGATTTGCCGACGTTGGGCCGGCCGACAATCGCGACCTTGGGAAGTTTGGACATGAGCGTGCCTTACGCTGCTCCGCAGCAAACGTCACCCCGGCGCTAAACCCGATGCGAACAGGGGCTCCCTCGGCGGAGAAAGAGCCCCTTTCAGGATCACCGATAGGCGGTGATTCGGCCTTTCATGTCGAGCACATAGAGCGTGTTGTTGGCTACGATCGGCGAAAGGCTGATCGAGGCACCGCCCTTGATCGTCGACTGTACTTCGCCATTGCTGACCGACGCAGAGACGATTTCGCCTTCCGAGTTGGTCAGGACGAGGCGATTACCGGCGAGCGCCGGACCGAACCAGGTGATCGGATGTTTGCGCTTCTTGACGTTCTTGTAACCCGGCAGCTGGCTGATCCAGCGCACCAGCCCGGTCGAGCGCGTCAGGCAGACGAGCCGCGCGTCGTCGGTGATGAGGAACAGCCATTCGCCCGCGATCCATGGCGTCGAGATACCGGCGAAATTCTGCGCCCAGACGCGCTGGCCGGTCGCGAGGTCGATCGCCACGGTGCGGCCGCCCTGCCCGACCGCATAGACGCGGCCCTGATCGATCACCGGCGCGGCATCGATATCCGCCAACGACGACACCGATGTCGATATCGCCGAACGCGACAACGCGTCCTGCCACAGCGCGCGGCCATTTTCGTAGCGATAGGCGTTAAGCTCGCCCGAAGAGAAGCCGGCAACGACCGACCCTTGCGCCGCGGCGGGGGCGGCGACGCCGAACACACCTTGCGATTCAAGCGATCCCGACTGAGTCCAGCCAATCGTGCCGTCGGCAAGCGCGACCGCGAACAGCTGGTTGTCCTGGCTCAGCACATAGAGATTGCCGTTGGCGATGGTCGGCGCGCCGCGCAACGGGCCGCCCGGCTTGACACGCCATAGCTCAGCGCCATCCGCGGCATTCAACGCCACAACATCGCCGACGCCGTCGGTGGCATAGAGTTTGCCGTCTTCGAAGCTGACGCCGCCGCCGAAACGCGCGGCCTTTTTAGTGTTTTCCTTGGCGATGGTGGTCGACCAGATTTTTGCGCCGGTGTCGGCAGCAAAGGCGTAAACCGTCGCATCGACATCCATTGCGTACAGCCGGCCGCCGGCGACGACCGGAGGGGCTGCCAGCCGCTGACGGTTGGAACCGCCATTGATATTGGCGCTCCACGCGCGCGACAGCGATTCGCCGAGCGCGACCTGGCCCATCGACTTGGCCGCATTGCCGCCCGGCTGTGCCCAGGAATCATTGACCGTGGGCGGCGGCAACAGCACCTGCACCGCCGCGATGGTCTTGTCCGGCTCGCTCGCGCTTTCCGACAGCAGGATCGGCACGCGATCCCCCAGCACCGGCGTCTTTTTCTGACCGCCCTTGAATATGCCGCAGGCGCTGAGCGCCAGGAGAGCCGCGATCGCGAGCGGCACCCTCTTCCCTGTCATCATGGTGCTTTCTTTTCCTCAGGTGTGTCGACCGCGTCGATACCCAGTACCCCGGCCATCTGAACCGCACGTTGACGGAGCGTGGCGGGAACGGTCTCTTCGCGGGCGATCTGACCGAACAAGGGGCCTGCCAGATCGGGCCGGTTCATCCGCAGATAGGCGGCCGCGACCAGCTCGCCCGCGCTTCCGAACCAGGGATTGCCCTTGACCGCGAGCGGTCGCAGGCGATTGACGATAACATCGGGCTTCAACGTGTCGAATTCGGCCGAGGTCTGACGGATCAGCGCGAGATCGCGGAACGGCTGTGCCAGCGCGGCATCGGCGGCAATCTCAGCAAATTTGGCGGCCGCGCCCTTCACGTCCTGCTTGTCGAGCAACGAATCTGCCTGAGCGAACCGCGCAATGGCCTGATAGCCGTCGACGTTGGATCCGGCGAGTTCCTGAAGCACCTTGGGGTCGGCGGGTTTGGTGCCGGCGTCGTCGACCAGCGCCTGAAGCTGTTCGCCCTGCTTGCCGGCGACTTCGGCACTGTGATGTTGCCAGTATAGAAAGCCGCCAAATGCCGCGAGGCCGAGCACGATCACCACGATCAGCCAGCGGCCATAGCGAGTCCAATAGCTCGCCAGCTGGTCGCGACGGAGTTCTTCATCGACCTCACGCAGGAATGCTTCGTCGGTGTTCGGCGGGACGGCCAAGGCAGGCTCCAGATACGGTGTCGGGACGGGAAGGGCCGGACCTTAGCGGCGGCGGCGGCCAAACGGAAGTGACTCAATCTTCAGGTCAATCGGCACCGGGTCGATCCGCCCGGGTTCAATCGGTCTTGGGCTGATAGGTCTGATCAGGCCCGGGGAAAGCCCGTGACCGAACATCGGTTGCATAGGTTTCGACCGCGGCGGAAATGCGGCCGGCAAGATCGTCGAATTTCTTCACGAAGCGCGGCGTGCGTTCGAACATGCCTAGCATGTCCTCGGTCACCAATACCTGTCCGTCGCAATCCGCCGACGCACCGATGCCGATCACCGGGCAGGACACTTCGGCGGTGACGGTCCGCGCGAGCGGCTCGATAATGCCTTCCGCGACGATCGCAAAGGCGCCCGCATCGGCGATCGCGCGTGCATCGGCGATGATCTTGGCATGTTCGGCATTGGTCCGTCCGCGCGCGCCATAGCCGCCCAGCGCATTCACCGCCTGTGGGGTCAGGCCGATATGACCCATCACCGGAATGCCCCGCGCCGACAGGAATGCGACGGTCGGTGCCATCGCCTCGCCGCCTTCCATCTTGATCGCGGCGGCACCGGTTTCCGACATGACGCGCGACGCCGATACGAAAGCCTGTTCCGGGCTCCCCTCATAACTGCCGAACGGCATGTCGATCACGACCAATGAATGATAACTGCCGCGCACCACCGCAGCACCGTGCGCGCACATCATGTCGAGCGTCACCTGAAGCGTCGATGGGAAGCCATAGATCACCTGTCCCAGGCTGTCGCCGACCAGCAATATGTCGCAATGCGGATCGAGCAGTTGCGCCATCCGTACGGTGTATGCGGTCAGCATCACCAGCGGTTCCTTGCCCTTGCGGTTGAGGATCGCCGGAACGGTCAGGCGCTTCATCGGCACCGGCGTCGGATTGGCGCGGCTGGTTGACGTATCGATCGTATAGGTCGTGGACATGGCCAGCGAACTAGCGGATCGGACGCGTCGATGCCAGCCCGGCAATCACGCGATCGGGCCCCCGGTCATGTGATCCATGCCCGCTTCCGCGCGATGCCGGCGAACCAAAGCTGCAGCATGGCGACGATCGCGATGAAGATCGGAAACACACAGGCGGCGATGAAGCCCTTGACCGCGATCAGGTCGGTGACCGCGAAGATCCAGCCGAATTGCAGGATCACACCGATCAGCGAGGCAATGAAGAAAAGGCGCGCGGTGGCCGAGCGCGCAAGCAGCGCAATACCACCGAGCAGGCCGCCGATCGTCGACACCGCATAGAGCCAGACGAACCAGCTCGGCCGGCTGGCCAGCAGCGTGCGGTCATAGTCGCTCAATTGCGCTTTGGCCGCGTCGGTCATCGCGACATCCATGTAGAAGGCGATCACGCCCATTACCCCCCATAGGGTGATGACGATCGCCACGACCCAGAACCAGACCGGCGGCTTTTCCCGAAGACTTGCCATTTTGCCCCTCCCCATTTGAGGTTCAGCATGACTCTTCGGCAGCAGAAATTCAATCGAGCCCGATTCGGCCCGATTGCTCAGGATCAGGAGCCCAATTCCGCCGCCGCATAGGCATCCGGCTTGAATCCGACCAGGATCGTGGCGCCGGTGTCGAGCACCGGGCGTTTGATCATCGACGGACCAGCGACCATCAACGCGATCGCCTTGCTCTCGTCGATATTGGCCTTGTCGCCATCGGGCAGCGCGCGAAAGGTCGCGCCGGCGCGATTGAGCAGCACTTCCCAGCCGACGATTCCCGCCCAGCGCCGCAGCGTCACCGCATCGATCCCGGCGGATTTATAATCGTGAAAATCATAAGCGACATGATGATTGGCGAGCCAGGTCCGCGCTTTCTTGATCGTGTCGCAATTCTTGATGCCGTACATCACCGTCATAAATCATCCCGCAGGAACCGCCCGAGCGCCACGACCTTTTGCGGCTCCAGGCCGAGCGCCGCATAGAAGCCGAGCGCCGCCGCATTATCATCGCGCACCATGAGCTGCAATTTCGGCGCGCCCTGTTGCCGCAACCAGCGCTCGGCCGCGCCCATCATCGCCCGCCCATGACCACCGCGCCGCGTATCGGGCGCGACCGCGAGGTAATAGATCCAGCCGCGATGCCCGTCGAACCCGACCATCACGCTCGCGACGACCCGGTCCTCGTCATGCATGACGAAGATCGCACTGGCCGGCGTGTCCAGCGCGAGCGTGAAATCGGCCAGCGCGTCGTTCCAGGGACGCGTCAGTCCGCACGCCTCCCATAAGGCGATCACGGCCAGTGCGTCGGCCTGCGTTGCTATCGCGATTCCCGTCATGTCATTTGCCGCGAAAGCCCTGGAAAAATGCTCGTCTCGGCCGCCATCGCCATTTGCCTGGCGGATCGAACGACGGCCCGGTATCTTGCCCGTACCGCTCGGGCCGCCTCACCTGCAAACACTAACGACCCGCGGCACATCGGCGATCCGTCCGCGGCGCTGTCAGCCAGGTAGCGGTCGCGACGCCCCCGATCTTATTTCGGCGAGTTCCGCGCGACCTCATATCCAGGTTTCTTCGCGCAAACCTGGCCGTCAGCGGTCGGCTGAAGCGGCATCTTGCCCGATTGATGATGGGGCGCGACGGTCACGCAATCTTTCCACGCGATCGGGCGGAACATCTTCACCGTCTTGCCCGAGGGCATCGGTACCACAGTGTGCGTGTCGAAGATCGTTTCCGCAAACGCGGGAGCGGGCAGCACAAGGGCGAGCGGCAGCAGAGCGCGAATGATCACGAATATTCCTTCGGATTTTGGTGTTCGATGGCCTGCAGATAGGCGTGCGTCATTGCCGGTCGTTCACCTGCCCGTAACGAACCATTGCCCCGACCGGGCCGGTGCGTTGCCGGATTGTGAGCAATCATTGCTGACGCTGCGCTGCACAAACCCGCGAACCGCAAGCTGTTGACCCTCTACCCGTCCGTTCCTAAGTCCCACGCCATGACCATATTGACCGTGACGACCCGCGTAATCGCATGAGCGCCCCATCAATAATTCTGGTCGAGGACGACCCCGCGCTGCGCACTCTGACGTCACGCGCACTGCAGGAAAACGGCTATCTGGTCAGGCCCGCATCGTCGGCGCCCGAGATGTGGATCGCGTTCGAAGGGGGGCCTGTCGACATGGTCCTGCTCGACATCATGCTGCCCGGAACCAACGGGATCGACCTGTGCCGCCAGATCAGGAAGCAGAGCGACGTGCCGATCATCTTCATCAGTGCGAAGGGGTCGGAAGCCGATCGCGTCGTCGGGCTGGAGATCGGCGCCGACGATTATCTCGCCAAGCCGTTCGGGACGCGCGAGCTGATCGCGCGCGTCCGCGCCGTGCTGCGCCGTGGCGGGATGGAGCGACAGGAGGGCGAAAGCCGCGACAAGGAAGCGCATTTCGATGGCTGGGTGGTCAATTTCCCGCGTCGTGAAATACGCTCGCCAAACGGCGCGCTGGTCGAACTGACCGGCGCCGAATTCGACCTGCTGGCCAGCTTTCTCGGCCAGCCGCAGCGCGTCATCGCGCGCGAGCGTTTGATCGAATTGTCGCGTACGCGGCTCGGCGATTCTTCCGACCGCAGCGTGGACGTGCTGGTCAGCCGGCTGCGCCGCAAGCTTTCCGTTCCAGGAAAGACGGCGCCGATCATGACGGTGCGCGGCATCGGTTACATGCTGAACGTCGAGGTCAGCCGCAGCTGATGCGCCGGGTGCGCGGTTCGCTCGGGCTGCTCGGCCGGATCTTCGCCATACTGTTGCTGACGGTGGTCGTGGAGTTCGGCGCCAGCACCATGCTTTACGAACGCGCCGGCAGCTTTTCGGTGCGCGAAGACGAGGCACGGCGCCTGGCCGAACATCTGGTGATCACCCGCAAACTGCTTGCCGAACGCGAAGCATCCGCGCGCCCGGCAATGGCCAACGAACTGACCACCGATCGTTATTCGATCCATTGGGCGAAGGGATTGCCAGCGCCGCCGCCGCTGACCGGCGATCTGGTCGAGATGCGCGGCCAGATCGTCACCTGGGAACCTGGATTGGCACAGTCTGATCTGCGGCTTGGCCTCGCTGGGGCAAGGCGGGGATCGATCGTGACCGGCGGTTTGAAGTTGCCCGACGGCAGCTGGGTTTATTTCTCCGCGCGCGGCATCGTGCGCGAATGGACGCTCGCGCTCGGCCATATCGCGCTCGCGCTGATCCCCGCGCTAGCCCTGCTGATCGTCGGCGGATTGCTGATCCGGCGCACGCTTCAGCCGATCCAGCGGCTGGCCGAGGCCACCGCGCATCTCGGCTCGGGCACGTATGTAGCGATCGCCGAGAGCGGCACGGTCGAGGTCCGCAACCTGATCCACGCCTTCAACGAGATGCAGTTGCGTATCCACCGATTGATCACGGATCGCACCCAGGCGCTCGCCGCGGTCGGTCATGATATCCGTACGCCCTTGTCGCGCATTCAACTCCGTCTGGATGGCGTTGCCGAACCGCTGGTGCGCGATGCGATCGGTGCCGACGTTGCTGAGATGAATGCGATGGTCGCGTCTCTGCTCGCCTTTCTCAACGGGGAAGACGACCCCGAACAACCGGCGATGATCGATATCGCGGTGCTTGCCACGACGATCGTCGATGAAGTGTCGGATCGTGGCGAGACGGCCAGCTATACCGGACCCGAGCATCTTGAGGTCAAGTTGAGGCAGATCGCGATCCGCCGCGCGCTGAGCAACCTTGTCGAGAACGCGATCCATTATGGCGGCGCGGCGCATGTCAGCATCGAGAAAAAGGCCGATCGAATCATGTTGGCGGTCGAGGACGATGGGCCGGGCATTCCCGAAGATCGGCTGGACGACGTGCTCACCCCGTTCATGCGGCTCGACGATGCACGGGCACGCAACACGCAAGGTCTTGGGCTGGGCCTGGCGATCGTCGCGCTCGCGGTCGAGCGCGAAGGTGGCATGGTCAATCTGTCCAACCGGCCGATCGGCGGCCTGCGCGCAGAAATTTCTCTGCCGAAAGCCTGACAGCAACGATTTCTTACGCAACCGCTGCGGTGCAGCAAAGCACGGCCCCTAACTCACGCTCCTTACCCCGCCCGGCTTCGGGCCAGAGGAGTGAATGGCGTGAACGAGCTTATCGGTCGAGTATTCAGTTTCGAGAAGCAGGTCTTCCCCAACCAGAGCGCGCTTTACGGCAAGCTTGCTGCGGACGGACAATTCCCCAAGGCGCTGATGATCTCGTGTGCGGATTCGCGCGTCGTGCCCGAACAAATCATGCAGGCCGAACCCGGCGACCTGTTCGTGTGCCGCAATGCGGGCAACATGGTCCCGCCGTATAGCAACGCGAACGGCGGCGTGTCCTCGACCGTCGAATATGCGATCGTCGCGCTCGGCGTGCGCGACATCATCGTCTGCGGCCATTCCGGCTGCGGCGCGATGAAGGCGCTGGCCGAGCCCGAGCTGCTCGCGGCGATGCCCAATGTCGCGGCCTGGCTACGCCACGGCCATGCCGCGCAGCAAGTCGTCGCCAATGGCTATCCCGAACTGACCAATGGCGAACGCGTTCGCGCGGTGTCGCTGGAGAATGTCGTCAGCCAGCTTGCCCATCTGCGCACGCATCCTTCGGTCGCGGCGGGCATCGCGCGCGGCGATATCGCGCTGCACGGTTGGTTCGTCGATATCCATGCCGGCCAGGTCCTCGGCCTTGACGGACAAACCGGCCGTTTCGTGACCCTGCGTGAGGATATGCCGCTGCCGATCGCGCTGCCGCATCAACAGCGTTTCGCCTCGGATATCGGTTTCCTGCAGGCAGCCGAATAATGGGAGCACTTAAGTCCAAGATCCTGGCGCGCGATTTCACTGCGTCGATCGTCGTATTCCTCGTCGCGATGCCGTTGTGCATGGGCATCGCGATCGCGTCGGGCGTACCGCCCGAAAAGGGCCTGATCACGGGCATTATCGGCGGGCTCGTCGTCGGCTTTTTTGCTGGTTCCCCGCTGCAGGTCAGCGGTCCCGCCGCCGGCCTGGCGGTGATCGTGTTCGAACTGGTGCGCGATCACGGCCTGTCCGCACTGGGCCCGATCCTGGTGCTGGCCGGCGCGCTGCAGGTCGTCGCCGGCATCTTCAAACTCGGCGGCTGGTTCCGCGCCATCTCACCCGCAGTGGTGCACGGTATGCTCGCCGGGATCGGCGCGCTGATCGTGATCGGCCAGTTTCAGGTCCTGTTCGACGAGAAACCGATGTCGAGCGGACTGGAGAATCTCGCGCTGATGCCGGTACGTCTGTTCGGCCTGTCGGCGATCGATGTGCAGGCGACCGAAATCGCCTTTCTTGTCGGTATCATCACGATCGGCGCGATGCTTGCGTGGGAACGGTTCCGCCCCGCCGCGCTCCGGCTCGTGCCCGGCGCGCTGGTCGGCGTTCTTGTGGCAACGCTTACCGCGATCCTGTTCGATCTCGGCGTGAACCGCGTCGATGTCCCCGCCTCGATCTTCGCAGCAGTGGAAACGCCTGGTTCGGGCTTCTTCGCGATCCTTGGCAGCCCCGCGATCATCGCCACCGCGCTTGCCATCGCCTTCATTGCCAGCGCGGAAACATTGTTGTCGGCAGCTGCGGTCGACCGCATGCACGACGGCGTGCGCACCGATTACGACAAGGAATTGCGTGCGCAGGGCATCGGCAATCTGCTGTGCGGCTTTGCCGGCGCGCTGCCGATGACCGGCGTGATCGTGCGCAGTTCCGCCAACGTGCAGGCGGGTGCGACGACGCGCCTGTCGACCATTTTGCATGGCGCGTGGATCCTCGGCTTCGTCGCGTTGCTGCCTTGGCTATTGCGCGAAATCCCGATGGCGGCGCTGGGCGGTATCCTGGTGGTGACCGGCTGGCGGCTGGTCAGCCTCAGTCATGTCCGTCACCTGTTCAAATCCTATGGCGTTCTTCCGGCGCTGATCTGGGCGGCGACCTTTGTGATGGTGGTGGCGACCGACCTGCTCACCGGCGTGCTTGTTGGTCTTGGCCTGTCGCTGCTCGAACTCTTGCCGCATCTGCGCCGTTTACGCCTGCGCGTCGACGAGGCACACGACGCGACGACCAGCCGGATCAGCCTCAATGGTGCGGCGACGTTCGTCGCACTGCCCAAGCTGAGCCGCGTGCTCGATGCACTGCCGCACGATCGCCCGCTGCGGTTGAACATCGGCAAGCTTGATGCGATCGACCACACCATGGCCGAGATGCTCAGCGACTGGCTGCAGCGGCGACGTGATCGCGGCATGGCGATCGAACTGGAGGGCGGCTCCGGCGCGCTCCGGGCGCGGCTCGCCTGAGCGGTCGGCGGAAATGGTTTGTCACGATCGGGACGCGTCCGGGCAATAGCCGCCAGCTAGAAAAAAGATCCCGAAAGCCAAGCCGCACCACTCCCTCCTTCGCCAAGAAGGAGGGGGCGAGATGCGGTAGCTGGCGGGCGCAGGAGGGATATTCACGCCTTGAAAAGAAGGGGAATATTCCATGATCAATCATATCCTAGCCGCGGCGGCGCTGACCGTCGCGGCCCCTGCCCTCGCGCAGGAGGAAGCGCCGCCCAAGGCGGTTACCGTCACCGGTAGCGTCGGGCTCGTTTCGGACTATCGCTTTCGCGGCGTGTCGCAGACCGACGAGGAAATGGCGCTGCAGGGCGGCGCCACCATCACGCATGAAAGCGGCCTTTACGCCGGCGTATGGGGTTCCAACCTCGCTGGCTGGGGCACGTTCGGCGGCGCCAATATGGAGCTCGACATCTATGGCGGCTACAAGCTGCCGGTCGGCAGCGGCACGCTCGATGTCGGGTTGACCTGGTACATGTATCCGGGCGGCTTTTCGAACACCGATTTCGCCGAACCCTATGTAAAGCTGTCCGGCACTGTCGGGCCGGTCAGCTTGCTAGCCGGCGTCGCCTATGCGCCACCGCAGGAGGCGCTCGGCCGCTGGTTCTATAGCGGCGCGGACAGCGTGCTCGGCGTTCCGAACGATCCGGGCGATAAAGAAGACAATCTCTATGTCTGGGGCGATGCCAGCGCCGGCATCCCCAACACGCCGCTGACGGTCAAGGCGCATCTCGGCTATTCGAACGGCAATGCCGGCCTCGGCCCGAACGGCACCAGCCTTGCCCCGACCGGCAAATATTGGGACTGGATGGTCGGCACCGACGTCGTGGTGGGCCCGGTGACGCTGGGTGTCGCCTATGTCGGTACCGATATCGGCCGCGCCGAATCCGCCTATCTGCTGCCGAACTTCTCTTCGACCAAGGATGGGTCGCAGATCGCCGGCGCGCAGGTCGTATTCTCGGCAACCGCCGCGTTCTGACCGATGGGCGGCGCAGGTCCGCAGGGGTCGGCGCTGCCCATCGACCCATGTCGTCAGACAGGAAATGCTTGGCGCGAACGGTTTTGGCCATAGATGGGATATCGCCGCACGGGAGGTATCGATGTCGAAACAGCATCCGTTCGAATCCAAGATCATATGGGCCGGCAACCGCGGCGAAGGCACGGCCAAGTATCGCGGCTATGATCGCAATTGGGAAATCCGCACGCCGGGCAAACCGGTGATCGCCTGTTCCAACGACCCGCTGCTCGGCGGCGACCCCTCACTTCCCAATCCTGAGGATCTGCTCCTCTCCGCCTTATCGGCGTGCCACATGCTCTGGTACCTGCACCTTGCCAGCCAGGCCGGGATTGTCGTCACCGGCTATGAGGACGATCCGATCGGTATCGGCGAATCGAGCCCCAATGGTGCGGGCCGCTATCTCAGCGCCACGCTGCGCCCCGTCATCCGCGTAAAGGCAGGAGCGGATTTACAGCGTGCCGACGCCATTCATGGCGAAATCCACGCTTATTGTTTCATCGCTCGGTCGGTCAATTTCCCGGTCGCATTCGAGGCGACCTATCAAGAGGATTGATCGCGCTGCGATCAGCCCGCGGAACGTCCGATATCGGCATGGCCACCGCCATGCGAATTTCGGGCGACCATCGCCACGATCGTTTCGAAGAGTTCGCCCTGCGCCTCGCCGGCGGTGATCTCGCCAGTCGCGGCGGCGTGCGACAAGGCTTCTGCGGCACCGAGCATCGCCCATAAGCCGGCCGACGCAATGGTGCCCGCCGCAGCAAAAGGCGCGAGGACAGTCCGGCATTTCTCGATGAACACAATCTCATAGTCGCGTTTGATCTTTCCGAGCTCAGGCGAGCCAGCCAGCGCCGCGATCACCCCCGGTATCTCGCGGCCCTGCAAGAGCACGCAATCGACATAGGATGAGGCGATCACCGTCGCACGCCCTGCAAGCGTCGGTTCGCTCTCGCGAAGTGCTGCATCCATCAGCGCGGTCTGACGCTCGTCGAAGTCCCGATAGAGCGCCACCAGCAGCCCGGACCGTATGCCGAAATGATCATAAACGACCGGTTTCGTCACGCCCGCCCGTTCCGCAAGGCGCCCGAGCGTCAGTGCTTCGGTACCTTCATCGCTGACCAGCTGCCATGCGACATCCATCAGCTGGCGATACCGATCGCCCCTGGCCAGGCGGCGACGGGGCTGCCGATCAATAATCTCTTCAACCGGCACAACGCTTGACATACTTATATACCAAAGGTAACTTACCATAAGTATATAGCCGGTTCGATCGAACCGCAATCGGTAAGCAGGAGTTTACGCCATGCATGCGCTTGTCGCCGTCGCGCATCCCGAACCCGGATCGCTCAGCCACAGCATCGCCGAGCAGATCGCGCTGGGCGCGTCCGAGTCCGCCAGCGTCGAAATTGCAGACCTCGCGGCCGAAGGCTTCGACCCACGTTTTACCGTCGCCGACCTGGCCGTCCATCGGCGGCGAGCGCCGCCTCCGGCCGACGTCGCTGCGGAACAGGCACGGATCGATCGCGCCGACGCGCTTGTGCTGGTCTATCCGGTCTATTGGTGGTCGATGCCCGCCCTGCTCAAAGGCTGGATCGATCGCCTGTTCGCCAATGGCTGGGCGTTCGATTTCAATCCCGATGCCGGGCTGGAGAAGAAGCTTCGCCACTTGCGGGTACATCTCGTCGCGGTCGCCGGTGCCGATGCGTCGACCTATGCGCGGCACGGCTATTTCGGCGCCATGAAGACACAGATCGACCATGGTATCTTCGATTACTGCGGCGCCCGCGTGCTCACGTCCCAATTGTTGGTCGATTCGGAAACACAGGACCCGGTCTCCTATCTGGGTGCCGCTCGCACGATTGGCCGCACCCTCTTCGCCGCGCCCTGTCGATGCGACGACAAAGCGGCGGCCTGAACCTCGCAGCGATGAATTTCACACCGTCACGACGATCTTGCCGAACTGCTCGTTCGACTCCAGGAACCGATGAGCCTCCACGATCTGCTCGAACGGAAAAGTGCGGGCAATCACCGGCTTGAGCGCACCCGATGCGAGGCCGTCGAGCACGAACGTCTTGGCTGCCTCCAACCGCACCGGATCGCCGACGATCTCGTGGATGAGATAACCGCGTAGTGTCAGGCTCTTGGTCAGCACCGCGAACAATGGGAAGGGCGTCGGCTCCGCGCTCAGGGCGCCATATTCGATCAGGATGCCGCCGCGTGACATCGCGGCGGTCAGCGGCTCGAACGCCGGGCCGCCGACCGGGTCGAACACGACGCGCACGCCGTCCACGCCGGCAATCTCGGTCAGCCGCTCGCCCAGATCTTCTTCTGCCAAGGCCACAACATGCGCGGCGCCGGCCTCGATCAACGCCTGCTTCTTGACAGACGTCCGGGTGACCGCAATCGGCGTTGCACCGACCATGTTGGCGATCTGGATCGCAGCAAGCCCGACGCTGCTCGACGCGGCGGTGATGACGACGAAATCGTCGCGGCAAAGCCTGGCGATTTCGATCAACGCGCCATAGGCCGTGACATATTGCATCCAGACTGCCGCCGCCGCTTCCCAACTCAGCGATGACGGATGCTTGACGACGAGATGCGCGGGGAAAGTCGCCACCTCGCCATAAGCAGGCCAGCGGACCATCGACAGCGGCGGCACGACGCTGACCGCATCGCCCGGTGCAAACCCGTCCACGCCTTCGCCGATCGCCACGACAATGCCCGCAGCCTCAAGCCCAAGGCCGGACGGCAATGGCGCGGTCTCGACATAATTGCCCGTTCGCAGCATCGCTTCGGCACGGTTGAGGCCAAGGGCCTTGACGCGAATCTGGACCTCGCCCGGTCCGGGTGGCGGAACATCGACCTGTTCGATGCGCAAAACGTCGGGACCGCCAAGTTCATGAAAACGTACAACGCGTGCCATTCAGCAAACTCCAAATCAGATGAGCCGAATGAACTATGACAATCGCATGATTGCAGATAAATGGCGCCCCAGGGACAACAGTAGAAACCACAGGTTTGCAATATGGATCGCCTCGTCAGCATGGCGGTGTTCGTCAAAGCCGTCGATCTCGGATCGTTTGCCGCTGCGGCGATCGCGCTCGATCTGTCCGGACCAATGGTCGGCAAGCATGTCCGATCGCTCGAGGACCGGCTCGGCGTACGCTTGCTCAACCGGACCACGCGTCGCCAGAGCCTGACGGATTTCGGGCGCGCTTATTATGAGCGCTGCCGCGTGGTGCTCGTCGAAGCGGATGCAGCCGATGCACTCGCCGCCGACCAGTTATCCGAACCACGCGGCAGGCTTCGCGTCACCATGCCGGTGTTGTTCGGCCGGCACTGCGTGACGCCCATTCTGCTGGACCTGGCGCGACGCCATCCCATGCTGGAACTCGATCTGTCGTTCGGCGACCGCATCGCGGACCTGGTGGAAGATGGTCATGATCTTTCCATCCGCACTGGCGCGCTGGTGGACCGGGCCGGGGTAATCGCGCGCCGCGTCGCGCGCCAGCGCATGATTGTCTGTGGGTCGCCCGCGTATCTCCGACTGCATGGACGACCCCGTGATCTTTCGGAAATCGCGCGGCATCAGGGCGTCATTTATCGCCGGTCGGGCCGCATTCGCCCATGGCTGTTTCCACGCATCGGCGAAGCGCCGCTGGAGGTGACGCCAATCAACCGGCTACGGCTCGACGACCTGGACGCGATCGCCGACGCTGCGGCCGCCGGGATGGGCCTTGCCTGGCTGCCGTCATGGCTTGTTCGCGAGCGCCTTCGGACCGGCGCTCTCGTCCAGCTATTCGCTGACCAGCCACAATTTCTCTATGACTGCCATGCGCTCTGGCTGCAGACGCCGCATCTGCCGCTCAGGGTCCGCCTCGCCATTGACGCGCTGGCGGCTGGGTTGCCTGGATATATGGCGTGAGATGAGCCGCCCCCGGGAAAGTCAGATAGGATCCATGACCGGTACCGCTCTTGCGTTGACAGTCGCGGCACTGGCAGTCGGCCATCACCAGCGGGTCCGATGGTATTTCATAACGGATCGCGCCGCACGCACACCCGCCGATATAAGCTTCGCTCACGTCGCTATTCCTGATCAAAATCGCGGCGCGACCGGGTCGTTGGATCGCGCAAGGGGTCAAGCCGCGACGGGAATGTTCCGGGCGTATTCCGCCAGTTGACCATGTAACGCCCTCTGGAATGCTGGCCGCGCTTCACAGCGCCTGAGATAGACATCGAGCGCGGGGAATTCGGCCACGATATCGGTGTGCCGAATGAGCCTGAGCACGGTCGCCATCAGCACGTCCGCCGCAGTGAACCGGTCGAGCAGATAGTCCCGCCCCTCAAGCCAGCCGGCCAGTACGGTCAACCGCGTTTTCACCGCATCCACGGCGCCGGGGCGGCGCAGCTTGACCCATGGTTCGTCATTCTGCTGCAAGTCCATCACCGACAGGTTCTGGATCGGTGGTTCGACCGTGTTGAGCGCAGCGAACATCCAGGTGATTGTGTCAGCGCGGCCGGCCGGGTCAGTCGGCATCAGCGCATCCGACTCCGTTGCAATCTGGTGCACGATGGCGCCCGATTCGAACAACTGCCGACCATCCGCCTCGAACGCAGGCACCATTCCGAAGGGCTGCTGCCGGCGATATTCGGGTGAGTCCTTTTGCCCCAGCGCTATCAACTGAGTCTCATAGCGGAGCCCGGCCTCTTCCAGCGCCCAGCGCACGCGAAGATCGCGAACAAGGCCCTGTGCGAAGAGCGGGGCCCAGCGGAGTCCGGTGACGGTGATCTTATCCATTGATATTTTCCACTTCGGCAAAGCCATTCTCGCCGGTGATAGCGTCGATTTTCTCGAGAACCTTCGGCCAGCCTTCGCTCATGCCCTTGAACGCGACATCGTTGTTGGGTGTGACGAAACCCGAATGCACCAGGCGAAGGCGGGTGCCGCCATCGACCGGGGTCAGCGTCCAACTGACCAGGGTCTCAAGGCGCGAACCATATCCTTGATTGTCGTCATGCCCGCCGCGCCACGAGTGAGTCAGCCGCTGGTTCGGTATCGCGTCCAGCACCTCGCACCGGATGACTCCATCCCATGCCCCGCCCGGCGTTGTCTGGAAGGTGAAATGATTGCCTTTTGCCGGCTCGAACCCGGTCGGTTGCATCAACCAGCGGCCCATCAGTTCAGCGGTGGTCAAGGTCTTCCACATGGTTTCGGGCGTGTGAGGAAACACTTCGTCAACGACGATTTCCCGGCTGTCAGCCATGATTGCTGTGTCACTCACGGGTCAATCTCCTTCAAAAGGTTTCTGAGATCGGTGAACCGGTCGCGCCAGAACACCGCGTAATGATCCATCCATTCCACCAGCGGCGCGAGGCCTTCCGGGTGGGCACGATAATAGACGTTCCGGCCCTGAGGCCGCTCGGTCACCAGACCCGCCCGCCTCAGCGACTTGAGGTGCTGGGAAATGGCGCCCTGCGTCACGCCGCTTCCGCGTGTCAGGTCGACCACGGTGATTTCGTCCGATCTGACGATCCGCTCGAACACGGCGCGCCGGGTGGGGTCGGCGAGCGTGCGCATCACGCCATCGATGCTTGCAATTTCGGTCATGTGAACCCATTAGTCAGTTCTAATTGATTAGTTAATGCTAATGTATGCGGTTTTGATAATGTGACGATTCAGCGCCGCCGGTTGGACATGAGCCTGATCCAGGGCGTCGAATGAAAGGCGCTCATCAACAGATACATCGGGATCATGCCGCTGAATGGTGACCCTCCATGAACCGCCGCGCAGAGCATGTCCGCCGGACCGCTGTCCGGAAGGGCGCTGAGCAGCGCCATGATGGCAAAGGTCGGTGTGGCCGCCAGGGACAGGCAACCAACCACGCCGAGTGCGATTGTGTCGCCAAGATCAGCGTCGCTCATGATCTTTTTACGGCAATGAACGGTGTATCCGCACAAACCGTACCCACCATCCGCGGTTCTTCGCGTGTCGCGATTGCGTATGTCATCGCTCTTAACTCCTGTGCCCGTCATATCGTTATTGGACCGGCGCGCTGGTTGGTGTCGGTGAGCTGAGCTAGACCCCGGGCGTCGGACGGCGGGAGTGACAAGTGTGTCGGGATTGCAATGGATTCGCTGATCACTGCGGCCGCCCACGCACTCGCGGCTGGCGATCCGCTCGGCGCGCTGAAGCGGGTGGCGCTGCGCGACGACGCGCCTGCGCTCGCGCTTCGCGGTACGGCAATGGCGCAGCTCGGCGATCTGGTCCGGGCAAAGGTGCTCTTACGGCAAGCCGCGCGCGCGTTTGGCCCGAAAGAGCCGGTGGCTCGTGCGCGGTGCATCGTGGCCGAGACCGAGATCGCGCTCGCCTCTCGCGATTTGGGCTGGTCCGCCAGGGCGCTCGATGCGGCACGAGCGACGCTCGAACGGCATGGCGACCGGATAAACGCCGCGCAGGCACATTATATCGAGATTCGGCGCTTGCTCCTGATCGGCCGCCTCGACGCGGCCGAACGGAGGCTCGCCGAACTCGATCCAGTACCCTTCCCGCCCGCGTTGAAGGCCGCGCATGAGCTGATCCTTGCCGGGATCGCGATGCGTCGCCTGCGCACGCAAGATGCGCGCGCTGCGCTCACCCGGGCGGGGCGCGCCGCGCATGCCGCCGGCATCCCCGCATTGGTGGCGGAGGTCGAAAGCGCGTCTCTTTTGCTCGACACGCCCGCTGCACGCCTGATCGCGCATGGCGTGGAACGCGTTCTCCTGCTCGAGGAGGTCGAGGCGTTGCAGGCATCGCCGGCGCTCGTGATCGACGCCTGCCGGAACATGATACGCGACCCGGGAACGACGGTCTCGCTTGCTCGACGCCCGGTGTTGTTCGCGCTCGCACGCGCACTGGGTGAGGTCTGGCCGGCAGACGTATCGCGGGACATGCTCGTCGCACGTGCATTCGGGGCGAAGGCCGCCGATGAATCGCATCGCGCGCGGTTGCGGGTCGAAATCGGGCGACTCCGCGCAGAATTGCGGACAATGGCCCGGGTAACCGCCACGAAGCGCGGGTTCGTGCTGGTGCCGCGCGACGCAAGCGAGGTCGTCGTGTTGGCGCGCCCCGTCGAGGAAAAGCATGCCGCCGTGCTTGCCTTCCTTGCCGATGGGGAATCATGGTCGAGTTCTGCCCTCGCCCTTGCGCTCGACGCCAGCCAGCGCACGGTGCAACGCGCGCTCGACTCGCTGACCTTGGGTGGCAAGGTACAGTCGTTCGGTCATGGACGCGCGCGCCGCTGGACGACGCCGCCCATGCCCGGATTCACGACGACCTTGTTACTCCCCGCGCCGCTTTCGGGCATCTAGGAGGGAAGCATGAAAAGATCAGCAGCAGAAATCATCCGTGAATATGGCCCCTTTGCCGGGGTCGATAACGTGCACGGCGTTACCTTCGACGGCCAATATATCTGGCTGGCATCGGGGGAAAAGCTGAACGCCGTCGATCCGGCCAACGGGGAGACGGTCCGCTCAATCGATGTCGCAGCGCACGCCGGCACCGCGTTCGACGGCGAGCATCTGTTCCAGATCGCCGAAGATCGCATCCACAAGATCGATCCGAAGACCGGCCATGTGCTCACCTCGATCCCGGCACCCGGTGGCGGTGGAGATTCCGGCCTTGCCTGGGCCGAAGGCACGCTTTGGGTGGGGCAATATCGGGATCGTAAGATTCATCAGGTCGATCCCGAAACCGGCAAGATTCTGCGCACCATCGAATCCAACCGCTTCGTGACCGGCGTCACCTGGGTCGATGGCAAGCTCTGGCATGCCACCTGGGAAAACGACGAGAGCGAGTTGCGGCGGATCGACCCGACCACGGGAGAAGTTCTGGAGCGGCTCGACATGCCGCCCGGCATGGGAGTGTCAGGCATCGAATCGGATGGCGGCGATCGGATCTTTTGCGGTGGCGGAAAGAGCGGAAAGCTCAGGCTGATACAAGCTGCCATCGCTGTCGAGTAATCCCTGGGACAACTCGCCCACGGTCGGGAAGCGCGTGGCCAGCGCCAGACCGATCTCGGCGGCGGCCATCGCCCAAGCCGAGCGTGAGCTTGGGGTTGCACGCGGCTTTGGTGCGCGACCATAACGCTGTGTGACCAATTGTCCGCCCCACACCCCCGCTCGTCGCGCGGTGCCGTCAAGCCTCCATCATCGCCGCGCCATCACGGACACGAGCGACAGCGCGGCGGCACATGAAGACGAGCCCGGCCCGGCACCGCGACCTGCAGGATCGATCCCGAAGCTCAATCCGAGTCAGGGCTCCAGGCGCGCATGAAACTGTCGAGCGCCGCTTCGACGTCCTGCGTGATCCGATCGGCGCAGAGTCCCTGATCGATGCCCAGCAGCGATTCCTGGAAACAGCTTGACTGGCACATCGAGGCGAACTGGCATGCCGCGACCATCGGATCGCCCCGGCGGAGCCGGCCATCGGCCATGGCGGCAGCGATGAAGCGAGCGAGCCGTTCCTTGCCGCGCCGCGAACCGCGCGCATAGAAGAGTTCGCCGAGTTCGGGGAAACGCCGCGCCTCGCTGATCACCACGCGGTGCAGTGCGATGATCGACGGCGCCAGGATAGTCGCCATCATCGCGTTGCCGAAGCGGCGCAACGCCGGCTCGACCGCTTCGGCATCGTCGAGCTCGATGGTCAGCGCGGCGCCGAAGCGCTCGACAATGTCATCGACCACCGCAGCGAACAGATCCTGCTTGGACGGAAAATAGGACCAGAGCGTGGTCTTCGATCCGCCAACCTCGGACGCGATCGAAGACATGGCCGTCTGGACATAACCATGTTCGAAGAACGCCTCCCGCGCGACGACGACAAAGGCGTGTCGCCGCAACGCGCGCGCGTCCGGTGGTGCGGTTTCGGCGGCTTCGGCGGGGGCAGTACTATCTGGTATCATTTCTTGTTGACAGTCGTAGCGAACAGGATCAGTGGGCCATGATACCAGATAGTATCAGGCCTGACCATGAGTCGATTTCTCTTCATTTCCGTGAGCCTCGCCGCCCTACTCGGCGGATGCGCGAGCGTGCCCAATCTCGGTGCGAAGCCGGAATTGCGGGCGCCGGCAAGCCTCGAGTCGACGCGGACGCTCGCCGCAGCGATTGATCAGCAACGAAATTGGCCAGCGAATGACTGGTGGAGGGCGTTCGGCGATCCGCAACTCGACGGGCTGATCGACGAAGCGTTGAAGGTATCGCCCGATGTCGCCGCCGCGACCGCGCGGATTGCCGCCGCCGAGGCGCTGGCACGGCAGACCGGCGCGGCGCTGCAGCCGGGGCTGACGGTGGACGGCGCGGTCGGCGGCAACAAGCAGAGCAAGAATCTCGGCATCCCGCCGCAGTTCGTGCCCAACGGCATCCAGGACACCGGGCGGCTGACCGCGACGGCATCGTTCAACCTGGATCTATGGGGCAAGAACCGCGCGGCGCTCGCCGCAGCAACATCGGAGGCCGAGGCGGCGCGGGTCGATGCCGACCAGGCGAGGTTGATGCTGACGACCAATATCGCCGCCGCCTATGCCGAGCTGGCGCAATATCATGCCGAGCGCGATGTCGCAGTCGAGGCGCTCAGGGTGCGCGGCGCCAGCGCGACATTGACCGCGCAGCGTGTCGCGGTCGGCGTCGATGCGCGCGGCAGCCAGCGCCAGGCAGAATCGCGCGTGCCCGCCGCCCGCGCCGACATCGCCGCACTCGACGAAGCGATCGCCCTCACCCGCAACCGGCTTGCCGCGTTGGCCGGCGCAGGCCCCGATCGCGGCCTGAGCATTGCGCGGCCGACTATTGTCGCCTCCTCTTCCAGCTTGCCCGACAATGTCGGGATCGACCTGATCGGGCGGCGTCCGGACATTGGCGCGGCGCGGCTCCGCGCCGAGGCGGCGAGCAAACAGATCAAGGTCGCGAAGGCGGACTTCTATCCCAATATCAACCTGACCGCATTGGTCGGGCTGCAGTCGCTTGGCCTTGGACGATTGTTCGAGGGCGGGTCGAGCTACGGCAATGCCGGCCCCGCATTCAGCCTGCCGATCTTCGACGGTGGGCGGATCAAGGGCCGCTATGCCGAGGCGCGCGCCGATTACGACACCGCCGTCGCGCGTTATGACGGCGTGCTGATCACCGCGCTGCATGAGGCCGCCGATGCGGTCGCGAGCCGGCGTGCGCTCGACCAGCGGCTCACCGAGCAACGCGCCTCGCTCACCGCCGCGGCGGATGCGAGCCGGATCGCGGCGTTGCGTTACGAGGGTGGGCTGTCGACTCAGCTGACCGTGCTGACCGCAAATGATTTCGAGCTGACCGCGCGCCGCGCTGTAGTGGACCTGGAGGCGCGGCGCCTCGCACTGGATATCGCGCTGATCCGCGCGCTCGGCGGTGGATACCGCCAGACCAACACGACGGAGACCAAGTAAATGGCCGATGCCCCCAGTGCGGAGCCAACCGCCGACACCGCCGCCGCCCCTGCATCCGACGGCGGGGCACCGCCGACCGCTGGCAAGCGCAGGAAACTGCTGACGATCCTCGCGTTCGTCGTGGTGATCGCTGCGGCGATCTGGGGCCTGTGGTATTTCCTGACCCAGGCCGGCCGGGTGCATACCGACAATGCCTATGTCGGCGCGGATTCGGCGCAGGTGACGTCGCTCGTCTCGGGTGCGGTGACCGAAGTGCGGGTCGGCGGCACGCAGGTGGTCAAAAAGGGCGACATATTGGTCGTGATCGACGCCGCCGATGCCAAGATCGACGTTGCGACAGCCGAGGCCGCGCTGCGTCAGGCGCAGCAACGCTTCGGTCAATCCGCCGCACTCGCCGGGTCGGCGCGGGCAAAGGTGCAGTCGCGCAGTGCCGAGATCGCCCAGGCTCGCGCTCAGCTGGCCGAAGCCAATGCCACGCTTGCGCGCGCGAAAATCGATCTCGACCGGCGCCAGCAATTGATCGGCAGCGGCGCGGCGTCGGGCGAGGAATTGAGCACCGCGCGTGCCGCGTATCAGACCGCGCTCGCCGCGCGCGACCTGGCGCGCGCCGGAATCACGTCCGCGATCGCGACGGAGAACTCGGCCGGCGGCGACGCCGCAGCAAGCGAGGCGCTGGTGCGCGGCACCACGATCGACACCGCGCCCGATGTCGCCACCGCTCGTGCGCGGCTCGACAAGGCACAACTCGATCTCGCGCGTACCGTGATCCGCGCGCCGGTCGACGGCATCGTCACCAACCGCCAGGTGCAGATCGGCCAGCGCATCGCGGCTGGCGCGCCGATCATGACGATCGTTCCGACCGCGACCGCCTATGTCGACGCCAATTTCAAGGAAAGCCAGCTGCGCGAGGTGCGCTTCGGTCAGCCGGTCGAACTGACCTCCGATTTCTACGGCGGCGACGTGGTGTTCCATGGCAAGGTCACCGGCTTTGCCGGCGGAACCGGCGCGGCCTTCTCGCTAATCCCCGCGCAGAACGCGACGGGCAATTGGGTCAAGGTCGTGCAACGCCTGCCGGTGCGTGTGACGATCGATCCGAAGGACCTGCGCGATCACCCGCTTCGCGTCGGGCTGACGATGGATGCGGTCATCGATACGCGCGGCAAATAAGATGGCCGACGCGGCGCTTGAAACGGACGGCAAAGACGCCGAGCCGACACCGCTGAGCGGCGCCAAGCTGCTGCTCGCCGGGGTCGCGCTGGCGCTGGCCAATTTCGTCGTGGTGCTCGACACGACGATCGCCAATGTCTCGGTACCGCATATCGCCGGCGGGCTGGCGATCTCGCCCACGCAAGGGACGTGGGTGATCACCTCCTATTCGGTGGCCGATGCGATCAGCGTGCCGCTGACCGGATGGCTCGCATCACGCTTCGGCACGGTGCGCTGGTTCATCATGTCGCTGATCGGCTTTGGTTTCTTCTCGATGATGTGCGGCCTGTCGGGCAGCCTGTCGATGCTGGTCATTTTCCGCATCCTGCAGGGGTTGTCTGGCGGTCCGCTGATGCCGTTGTCGCAATCATTACTGCTGCGCATCTTCCCCAAGAAGAGCGCCGGCGCGGCAATGGGCTTATGGGCGATGACCACCGTGTGCGCACCGGTCGCCGGGCCGATCCTGGGCGGGCTGATCAGCGACAATTGGACCTGGCCGTGGATCTTCTTCATCAACATCCCCGTCGTCGCGTTGTGCATCTTCGCAGTGTCGCGGCTGGTCACGCCGTTCGAAACGAAAAAAGCCAAGGTCGGCATGGATGTGGTCGGCCTGGTCCTGCTCGTGGTGTGGGTCGGCGCGTTCCAGCTGATGCTCGACACCGGGCGCGAGCATGACTGGTTCTCCTCCCCCTTCGTCGTCGCGATGGCGGTGATCGCCGCGATCGGATTCCCCGCCTTCGTGATCTGGGAGCTGGGCGAGAAGAACCCGATCGTCGACATCAAGGTGTTGCGTCATCGCGGCTTCGCCATCGGTACGATCGCGGTGGCGTTGGGCTACGGGGCGTTCTTCGCCTCGGTGGTCCTGACCCCGTTGTGGCTGCAATCGGTGATCGGCTATACCGCGACCGAGGCGGGTTATGCGACCGCGTTCGTCGGTATTTTCGCGATCGTGATGTCACCGATCGCCGCGCGGCTCATCGGCAAGGTCGATCTGCGTATCACGGTATGCGCTGGGATAACCTGGCTGGCGGTGATGTCCCTGTTGCGCACGGGCTGGAGCACAGATTCAACCTTCTGGGCGTTGTCGATGCCACAATTGTTGCAGGGATTCGGCATGCCGTTCTTCTTCATCGGCCTGACCGCTCTGGCGCTATCGGCGGTCAAGCCGAGCGAAACGACATCGGCGGCAGGCATTATGAGCTTCGTGCGTACCTTGTGCGGTGCGATCGGCACGGCGATGGCGACGACCGCCTGGGACAATGCCAGCCGGGTCAGCCGGTCGGAGATGGTCCCGGCGCTGAACGGGGTGGCCGACCGGATGAACCAGCTCGAAGCGCGCGGCTTGTCGACCGAACAGGCGCGCGGCGCGATCGACCGGCTGGTCGAGGCACAGGCATCGACGGTCGGCGCGACCCATGTCTTCGCGCTGGCGTTTATCGTATTTCTGATCGCCGCCGCGATCGTGTGGGTGGCACCCAGGCCGAAACGCGAAGTGGAGATGGGCGCGGCGCATTGAGGCGCGGTCTTTCCAGCACTGGACGCGACCATAGTGCCGGGGTGGGGCTGGCGCATTGTCGTATCGCCGGGCACATTGTGCAGCGGCAGGCAGACGAAGGACCATCCGTGGCCGACGACATGATCATCCGTACCGCGACGTGTGCCGACTGGCCTGCGCTCTGGCCGATCCTGCGTGCCGTCGCCGCGGCCGGCGATACCTTCACCTATCCGCTCGACCTCGACGAGAGCACCGCCGAGATGTTGTGGATGGAGAAGCCGCCAGGCCGGACGGTCGTCGCAACCGATCGGGCCGGCGCGATCCTCGGCACCGCCAAGATAACCCGGAACCAGGCCGGCCCGGGCAGCCATGTGGCAACGGCAAGCTTCATGGTATCGCCGTCGGGTCGTGGGCTCGGCGTCGGGCGTGCACTGGGCGAGGCGGCTATCGACTGGGCGCAAGAGGCGGGTTTCCGCGCGATGCAGTTCAATGCGGTGGTTTCGACCAACACCGCGGCGGTGCATCTCTGGCGCTCGCTCGGGTTCGAGGTGGTCGGCGTGGTGCCGGGTGCCTTCGCTCATCCAGTGCATGGCGATGTGGCCCTGAACGTAATGCATCGGTGGCTTTGAGGGGGCTGTCGCGGCGTTATATATCTTCGGCGTAAGGGCGCGCGGGGTTTGGCCCGCAATCCTGCTGGTCGGTGCCGAAACGCTAGTGCCCCGCCGTTGATCTCGACCGGCGTGGTCCAGACATAGGCCTGAGTACAGGCCTGCGCGGTGTCGCCATCTGTTGCACAGTCGTGCCTGGATCGCGAGTTACGAACCCGGCGACAGCCAATGCCGGGCCCTGCATCCACGCCATCGCGCAAGCCACCGATAGCCCGGGAATATTCCGCCCTTTAACAGCCACACCGGCCGCCAGCGTGGCGGTCATTCGGAGATGTCGTTCGCATCACCGATCGCGTCGTTATAATGTTCGACCATGTCGTTGAAATCGCCGCCCTCATGGCTGCTACGCAGGTCGCGATAATCGCCGACCATCGCGTTGAGCCGATCGCCGACCAGCCCGTAATTGACATCGACCCGGTCGCCGGCCTTGACCGCCGCCTTGGCCTTGGCCAGTTCATCGCGCTGCGCCGCCAGGGTTTTCTCGAGCGTCGCCAATTGCCCGTCCGCCCGGGTAAATACTGCCGGATTTGCGACGTCATCGGCCCCCTTGAACAAGTCGATCAGCGCCGAGGCCTGTTGCAGCGCAAGCTTGGTGTTGTAGCCGAGCATGTCGCCCTTCGCCTTCAGTGCGGCGAGTTCCACCGCGGTTGCGGCCTTGCGTTCGCGATCGAGGATCGCACCGAACCGTTCCATCGCGGTGAGTGCGGCCTGGAGTTCAGCCTTCATTGCGGAATCTTCCTGCTTGCCGCGCGCCAGACCATCGTCACGATAGGCCTTGCTCTCATAATAGACATCGAGTCCGGCCAGGCGCTTGATCGCCGAGTCGAGTGCGCCAATCAGCGTATCACCCACCTTATCGAGATCGGCCGGCCCGCCGGATTTGGCGCGCGCCGCCTTCAACAATGTGACGCCCTGTTCAAGCCAACCAGTGTTGATCGAAATCGTGTCGGCCGGCGACTGGGTTGATATCGCAGCCTTGTTATAGGATTCGGCGGTCGCCGGCAGGCCGAAGGTGTCGAGCAGCTTGTTATAACCCTCGGTATAAGCGCTGAGCTTTGCCCTCGCGCCCTCGTCGCCCTGTCCCAGCGTAACGCCCGTTCCTGCGCCGGATGGCTGGCCGGGCTTGTTGCACGCCGACAGCGCCAGCGTCGCCGCCACGATCAGAGCGATGTTGTTCCGTTGCAACGCGCGTACCCCCTTTTGTACCTCTACCGAAACGACAGCGCAGGAAGGCCGTTCAGGTTCCCCTAAAGATGACGGGGGTGCGGGGTTTTACGGCTGACATGCGGTGGGCCGTTATCACGCTGCGGCGATCTACCGAAAATGGTCGAGCCAGGCAGCAAGTGGGTGAGGGGATCAGGATCAGGATCAGGATACGAGGGTGACGCGGTCGGCCTTCGCGCCACCCTCAAGGGTCGGACTTGCCCCCCTATTCGTACCGCAGCGCCTTGATCGGGTTGGTCCGCGCGACACGATAGGCATGCGCGCTGATTGTGCCGATCGCAATAATCAGTGCCAGGATTCCGGCCCCCAGGAATGGCACCGGAGTCAGCACCATGCGCGTGTCGAAGCCGTTGAGCCAGCCGCGCATCACCCACCAGGCGAGCGGCCAGGCGATCAGATTGGCGATCAGCACCGGGCGGCTGAACTGCCATACCAGCAACTGCACGATGTCGCGGTTGCCGGCACCCAATACCTTGCGGATGCCGATCTCCTTGGTGCGGCGTTCCGCGGTGAAGGCGGCAAGGCCAAACAGGCCGAGGCAACCGATCACTACTGCAAGGATCGCGAAGGCGCCGAACAACTGCGCGCGCGCCGCATCGCCATTGTACAGGGTGTTGATGATGTCGGTCATGAAGCGGGCGCGGAACGGGATCTCGGGCGCCATCCGTTTCCAGCTCGTTTCGACCCGGCCGGACAGCGCCTTGGGCTCCACACCCTGGAAGCGCACCAGCAGCTGCGAGAAATTGTGCGTTTTGCTGAAGTAGAAATTGGGCTGGATCGGCTCGCGCGCGGAGCGGAAACGCACATCGTTGACCACGCCGATGATGGTCGAGGGTACCAGCCCCAGACTGTCATCGACCAGGCTGGTGCCGATCTGTTTGCCGATCGCATCGGCCGGGTTGGCGTAACCAAGCCGCCGCGCCGCCTCCGCGCTGACCAGGATGTTGACGCCGCGCTGGACCAGCGCTCGCTCGGCCTCGGGCGTGACCGGCAAGGGCAGACTGGCATCGTCCATCGGCTGGTTTTCGATGAAGTTGCGGCCCGCGAGCAGCTTCATGCCCATCGCGGGCACGAAACCCGGATCCACGCCATAAACGCCGAGCTGGATTTTTTCCGGCCGGCCGGCAAGTTGCACGCCGGTCGCCGAATGACGGCCATTGTCGACCGCGATCGTGGTACGACCAACGCTGGTCACGCCGGGGATGCGTTTGATTTCCTGGATCAGCGAGGTCGCGACCTGATCAAGCTGCGGACGTCCGATATTGTCGATCTGAAGCAGCCCTTCGCGACGGAATCCGCCATCGGTACTGCGCGCATAGACCGTCTGGCTATAGACGATCAGGGTGCAGATGATCAGGCCGATCGACACCGCGAACTGACCGACGACGAGGATATTGCGCAGGCGCCCTGATCCTTCCGCGTCGGCCGCCGATTTGTTCGCCTTGAGCACGCGGGCGGGCTCGAAGCGGGACAGGACGAGCGCGGGATAGATGCCGCCGGCGAGGCCGACGAGCAGGGTCAGCAGGATGACCGGACCGATCAGCCCGTCGAGCGCGAAATAGCGGATCGTGATTTGCGCATCGAGAAAGCCGTTGAGCGCGGGCAGCGCCAGTTCGACGATCGCCAACGCGACGACCATCGCGGCGGCGGCGAGCAGGATCGATTCGCCAATGAACTGGGTGATCAATTGCCCACGTGTCGCGCCGAGCACCTTGCGCAACGCGACTTCTCGGGCACGCTGGGTGGCACGGGCAGTGGCGAGGTTGGTGAAGTTGACGCACGCCATGCCGAGGATGAGCAGGGCAATGATCGCGAAGGTGACGATCGTGCCGCGATCGTTGCCCGGCCGCTGCGCGCCATTCTGCGCCTCGCCGAGATGGACATCGCGGATATTGACCAGCTTGAAGTCCTGGAACTTGCTTGGATCCTCGCCTTCGACGACGCTGTCCTTGGGCGGGATGTTGCGCTGTTCCCAGGCGTTCATCTGGCTATTCATCTGGTCGGCATCGGCGCCCGGTTTAAGCTTCACCCAATAGCCGCCCTCCTGCCAGTTCCAGCTGGTCATCATCTCTGGCGTCGTCGCATTATAGACGGCGGGATCGTAGCGCGCGATCATGCCAAAGGCGAGCGAGCTGTTCTTGGGCAGATCCTGATGTACGCCGGTGACGCGATAATCCGCCTTCATGTCGCCACTGGACAGGGTGACGGTCTTGCCCATCGGATCGGCGCTGCCGAACAATTTGGCCGCCGCCCTTTCGCCGAGCACCAGCGCGTGGGGGTCGTCGAGCGCGTGTTTCGGATCGCCTTTGATGAACGGCACTTCGAGCACATCGAACAGATTGGCGTCGGTGAACAATGCGCCGGCGACGGTGCTCGGCTGTCCGTCCTTGATGATTACGATCGCCTGGCTGCTGACAAAAGCCAGATGCTCGACTTGGGGGAAGTCCTTTTTCAGCGCCTGGCCGGAGACATAGCTGGTCTGCTGCAGCTTCATGTCCTCCCCGCCCTGCGGCGTTGCCTTGTAATAGGCCTGGAGCTGGAACACGCGATCGGCATTGGGCAGCCAGCCATCATAGCTGAATTCGTAGCGCACAAAGCCGAGGATCAGCAGGCACGCGGCGATGCCAAGCGCGAGGCCGGCGATGTTGATCGCGGCATAAGCGCGGTTCTTGGCGAGTGCCCGGATGCCGATGGTCAGGTAATTGCGCCACATGGGCTTTCTCCCAGGATCAAATCGAGTTCAGGCCGCGCGCCGTTGCTGCTGCAGGATGCGGCCGTCGAGCATGTTGACCACGCGGCTGGCGTAATCGGCATGCGCCGGGCTGTGCGTGACCATGACGATGGTCGACCCTTCGGTGTTCAATTGCTGGAGCATGCGCATCACCTCCTCGCCATGATTGGTATCGAGGTTGCCGGTCGGTTCGTCGGCAAGGATCAGCTTGGGTTCGGCGACCAACGCGCGGGCGACCGCGACGCGCTGCTGCTGGCCGCCCGACAATTGGCTCGGCCGATGGCGCGCGCGGTGGCCGACGCCGACCCGGTCCATCACCGCATCGGTGCGGGTGCGGCGATCGGCGGCGGAGACATCGTGATAAAGAAGCGCGAGCTCGATATTCTCGCGCACCGACAATTCGTCGACCAGATTGAAGCTCTGGAAGATGAAGCCGATATTCTCCTTGCGGAACGTGGCGAGCTTGCCTTCGCCAAGCCCGGCGACCTCGGTGCCGTTGAATATATAGGAGCCGGACGACGGCGCATCGAGCATGCCCATCAGATTGAGCAAAGTCGATTTGCCGCAGCCCGACGGGCCCATGATCGCGACGAATTCGCCATCGGCAATGTCCAGGTCGATCGCATCGAGCGCGGTCGTTTCGATCGTATCGGTGCGGTAGGTCCGCGAAAGTGAACGCATCTCAAGCATGTTTCAGTCCTTTGCCGTGAGGTCGATATCGAGCCGGTCCTTGTCGACGAAACCGGTATAGGGTGAGGTGATGACGCGCTCCCCGGCGTCGAGGCCTTCGAGCACCTCGATCGAGTCCGGATTGCGCCGGCCGAGACGGACGGTGCGCTTCACCGCCGACTTGCCGTCGGGCGAGACGGCAAACACCCAGTTGCCGCCGGTTTCGTTGTAAAATGCTCCGGCCGGAATCAGCCTGGCGGGTTCAGGGTCGCCGAGTGTCAGCTTGGCCTGCAGCGTCTGACCGCGCTGGATCGCGGCCGGTTCCGCACCATTGAACTGTAGGTCGACCTGGAACTGGCCATTCTGCACCTGCGGATAGATTTTGGTGACGCGCGCGGGATAGGTCTTGCCGGAGAGCTCGACGCTCGCCTTCTGGCCCAGTTGCACGCGGCCGAGATAGAATTCGTCGACACCCGCCATCAGCTTGTTGCGGCCCGGGCTGTCGACCTGGCCAATGCGTTCGCCACGCTTGAGCGACTGGCCGACCTGGATGTCGAAACCCGACAGCTTGCCGCCGACCGGCGCGCGCAGATTGAGCGCCTCCAGGCTGGAACGGGCAAGCGCGAGGCTCGATTGGAGCGAGGCGGACGAAGCGCGCTGCTGCGCCAACTGGCTGCCCTGCAGGCGTTCATCGACCGCCTGGCCGTGACGTACCACTGCGAGGCGTTGCCGTTCGTAGCGGTACTGGTCGCTAGTGTCGGCGAATTGCTTGCCCGCGACAAAACCCTTGGCGGCTAGTGGGGCCTCGCGCTCATATTGGCGGCGCATCTTGTCAGCGGACAGATCGGCCTCGAGCACCGAACGCTGATTGGCGATGCGAGTCTGCGACAGTGCCAGTTCCTGGCTACGCATATTGTTGATCTGTTGTTCGACCTCGGTCTGGCGCGCGAGCACCGAGAGTTGGAGTTCGGCATTGGACAGCACGACAATCAATGCGCCGGGGGCGAGGTCGGCGCCGTCCTCGGCGATGACTTTCTCGACCCGCCCGCCCTCGATCGCGTCCAGGAAGACGGTGAATAATGGCGTGACGCGGGCACGAAGCGGTACGAAATCCTCGAACTTGCCGGTGCGGACGGGCGAGATGGTCAGCCGATCGGCGGCGACGGTCTGCGAGCCGGTGCGCGGGGCATAAAACCAGAAGGCGATCAGCACGACGGCGAGAATGGCAACGATGGCAGCCCATTTGGTCCAACCGGGTATCCGCCGCACTTCGACGGCGCGATCCATACCGGAGCCGGTAACGGCTTTTTTCGGGATGACCTGGTCCTGGGGCATTCGCACAACGCTCATTCGGGTCTTCCTTTCCGCTTCGGAACTAGCAAGCGGCGTGCCAGCCGCTTGCCCAGAGCGGGCCAGAGAGTTCAGTTTCGGCGATCCGGACCAACTGTCCGTTTTCGGACACTTGTGTCCGAAAACGGACGCCAGCACCGCATCGGGCCGCACTCATGCAAAGACCGGTGGTGCCGATGCGATGGTCAGGCACAGGGTGGCGAAAACGGCGCCGGTGACGCTCAGCATGCGGAAGGCGAAGGGGCTTTTCACGGTCATTCTCCAAGTCGGCGTGAGTGCCGATGCAAACAGCATCGCATCGACCGTGCCAGTTTTCAGAAACTGGCTGATTTCAGCCATTTTATGCAATTTTCCGGACCTGTGGCACGGAAATTGATTGTCCGGTTTCGAACACTCACTGTACGGGAGCGGTCACATGGCGAACGAAATGACGAAAGAATTCGATTGCTGCCTGGTCATCGACGATGACGAGGACATCTTGACCGCGGCACGGCTATTGCTGCGCACCATGTTCCGCGAGGTGATCACTGCGTCGAACCCGGATGAGGCGATGGCGGCGGCGGCGGCGCATTCGCCCGACGTGGCGCTGCTCGACGCCAATTTCGCGCGCGGCGCGACAAATGCGGCGGAGGGGCTGGCTCTGCTCGACCGGCTGCTCACCGCCGATCCCGAACTGATCGTGGTGATGATCACCGCGCATGCGGGGGTGAATATCGCGGTCGAGGCAATGAAGCGCGGCGCGACCGATTTCGTGTCCAAGCCCTGGTCGAACGAACGGTTGATGACCACGGTGCGCACCGCCGCCACGCTGCGCCGGTCAAAGCGCACCGTCGCGACCGAACGAGCCAAAGTCGCGGCGGTTGCCGATCCGACGCCAGGCAGCAACCCGCCCCTGATCGGCGCCGCGCCGGGCATGGCGCGGGTCAATTCGCTGATCGCGCGCGCCGCGCCGACCGACGCCAATGTGCTGGTGCTGGGCGAGAACGGCACCGGAAAGGAACTGGTCGCGCGCGCGCTCCACCGCCAATCGCTGCGCGCCGGGCAACCGATGCTGACCGTCGATCTCGGCGCGATCGCCACCGAGTTGATCGATTCCGAGCTGTTCGGCCACGTGAAAGGCGCCTTTACCGATGCCAAGGGCGACCGCATCGGGCGCATCCAGGCGGCAAGCGGCGGCACCTTGTTTCTCGACGAAATCGGCAATCTGCCACTGCATCTGCAACCCAAATTGCTCACCGTGCTCGAACAAAGGCAAGTCACGCCGGTCGGCGCCAACCGTCCGGTGCCGGTCGATATCCGGGTGATCGCTGCGACCAACATGACCCCGGCGCAGTTGCGCGACGATCGCCTGTTCCGGCAGGATCTGCTGTTCCGGCTCAACACGGTCGAGATCGAACTGCCACCCCTGCGTGACCGGCAGGAAGACGTGCCGGCGTTAGTCGATCATTTCCTCCACCATTATGCGAAACGCTACAATCGTCCTGCCCCGACCCTGACGCCGGCGGCGCGCGCGGCGCTGACCGCGCATGACTGGCCGGGCAATGTCCGGGCGCTGCGCCATGCAATCGAGCGCGCGGTGATCCTTGCCGGCGACGCACCGCTCGAACCGGAGGATTTCCCTCTCGGCAGCCCCGTCGCGCCGGCCACATCTTATGCCGCACCCCAAACTGAACTACGCCTCGCGCCCGAAGCCGCGGTTGCCCCTGTCGCGACCGATCTCAATCTCGACCGGGTCGAACGGCAATTGGTCGAGCAGGCGCTGAAGAAACACGCCTATAACATCTCGTCCGCCGCCTCCGAACTGGGCCTGTCCCGCGCCGCGCTGTATCGCAGGATGGAAAAGCATGGGCTTTGATCGCCGCTTCACCCTCGTGCTGGCGGGGTGGATCGTCGGGCTGATCGTCGCGCTGATCGCGCTGCAGCTCGCTTTCCAGACACCCGGCCTCGCGGTGGTGCGCATCCTCGCGGTGGCAATCGTCGCGGCGATGGTGTGGGGTCTATGGCGCCATGTTGAGCGCACCAACATGCTGATCGCGCGCTTCGTCGAAGCGTTGCGGTTCGGTGACGTCACCGCGCGTTTCGACGGGCGCGGCGGGGCCGGTTTCGCTACGCTCGGCAGCGCGCTCGACGACGCGATGCGTAAGCTTCACACGGCGCGCGACGAGGGCGTGCAGGAACTCCGGTTCCTCGAAGCGCTGGTCGACGATGTGCCGGTCGCGTTGCTGACGGTCGACGATGCGCATGGCGTGCGGTTGGTCAACAAGGCCGCGCGGCGACTGTTCGATCATGATCAGGGTACCAGGCCGGAGGATTTCGCGCGTTACGGCGCAACCTTCGCTGCCCGGCTCGCACGAACCGGCAATGCGGGTCAAGAGCTGTTGATCCTGCGCCTGACGGCCGGGCCGCAGCGTGCGATCGTGCGCACCGGAGCGCTCGATCGGCTGGGCCTGCAGGTCCGCGCGGTCACCGTCGAGCCGGTGCAAGGCACGCTCGACGCGGTCGAGATGGCGGCGCAGACCGACCTGGTCCGCGTGCTGACTCACGAGATTCTCAATTCATTGACTCCGGTCACCTCGCTCGCCGGCACGGCGGCGGCGGTGCTCGACACCGATCCGCCGGACATTGACTCAGCGCGCACCGCGATGACCACGTTAGTGCGACGTGCCGAAGGGCTGCGCCATTTCATCGACAGTTATCGCGCGGTGGCCAAGCCGCCCGAGGTCAAGCCGCGCGCGTTCGGCGCCGAACCCTTTGCGCACGAACTCGACCGTCTGTTCGCGGCTGACTGGCCGCAGGTCGCGCTAACCATCGAAGTGGCCCCGAACCTGATACTGGAAGCCGATCCTGACCTGCTCGCCCAGGCGCTGATCAACCTGCTGCGCAATGCCGCACAGGCGACCAGTGAGGCTGGCCGTGACGGCGAAGTGCGCATGACGATCGCGAAACGCGCTGATGGCGGCGTGTTGATGGAGGTCGCGGACAATGGCCCGGGCGTACCCGAGGCGGTGAGGAAAGACGTGTTCCTGCCCTTCTTCACGACGCGAGCGGCGGGCACCGGCGTAGGGCTCAATCTCGTGCGACAAATCGTGATCGCGCATGGCGGGTCGATCGATCTGGTCGACACGGACGAGGGCGCGGTGTTCCGGATCCTGTTGTGAATTCTGAAGCGCCCCGGAGCGTCAGGTCGTGGTAGTCGGCGGCTCCTCGAACAACCACGCGAGCCCTTCCGCTTCCGACGTCACGAAGCGGAGCTTGTCGGACGACAACAACCGCCGCATCTGCATTTTCTGCAGCGCGGATCGCGACCAGATCACCGCGATACGCCCCGCCCTGATCGCATAAGTCGGGATGAGTGCGCTGACGTCGTCGGCGATATCCTGCGACTGAACGGCATAGTCGGTCAGGTCGATCAGGATCCTGCCGCCGAGATCGGTATGACCGGCATTTTCGACCTTGCTCAACAGGGCGGCGGCTTCACGCTGGAAGGCAGTGAGAGTCGCACGGTCCCACAATCCGGAAAGGGTCAATTTGAGTAACCGCCGCCGAGCATCATAATCGAAATTATAGCCCGCCTTCATCATGCTTCCTGATTTACGAAAAACCATCAATATAGTCAGAACATTAACAAGCCTTTTTTGACGGATTATAACCCGTTCGTACTTGCGGTGAGCAAATAGTATACTGACGGGTCATCGTCACCATTCAGCGGCAATTGGCGATACAGTATTAACCAAGGGTCACCCGATGATTACGCAATTACCGCACATCGCGACGGTCGGTCCTGGGCTGTCGTCGGCAAGATACCCTGAAATGGTCAGCGAAGCTCGTCCACCGAACCGGTCGACTTGAGCAGCATCACTCTGACAAAGGCGCTAATCTCTCTGGCCTCTTCGCGCGGGGTCGGATCGAAGGCCAGCCGTTCGAGTTCGGGCCGGAAGGTCGCCCGCAAATCGGCGGACTCGGCGACGATCCCGCGCAGCACCTGCTCCTTCCAGTAATCGTCGTCGGTGGCGAGCACATGGCGGATCGGGTTGGCGGGCGCCGCGCCGATGCTCGCCAGGAATGTATACAGCACTTGGGCGACCGGCCAGTTGATGTCCTCATCCATTCGAGCAGTTCGGGCAGGAGCGGTTCGACCGCCGGATAGCCCAGCGCGATTATCGCGTGGACGCGCTCGGTATCGCTCTTATCGCGCGGCAGCTGGGCGGGGTCATGACCGGCGACAAGCGCGCCCTTGCCCCGCTTCGCGACCTGTTGTGCGGTCAGCCTGATTTGCCCGGCCCCCAGCCGCTCGCGAAGCTGTTCGCCGGAGGTCGTGAGAACCGGTATTTCCACGACGAAAACTGGCCTCGGCTCGCCGATAACTGATAGACCGATCTCGACATCATTGCCCCAGTTCGCACGCCGCCAGCCAGGCCCGCTGCTCGGCAAGACTTGCCGGCCAGGAATTCAACATCAGAGCGTATGAAGGGAGCGGGCGCAACGACATGGAGCCAATAGGGTGGTTTCACCTCCAGCATCGCATGACGAAAGGCTATCGATTCTTCGAGCGCCTCGAAACTGCTGTGCCGCCACGATCAGCCACTTACTCGACCTCAAGGCGTTGCCGGGACGGCCTTGGAATCCGTCCTCGATGCGCTCGCAACGCCAATCTTCCTGCCGCGGCCGTCCTGCGCATCGTCCACGGCGCTGGTGCCATGCGCGCGCGGGGTCGATTGGCGGTCGCACGGTCGATCAGCGGAGAGGTCGTACTCAGTCGCAAGGACTTCGACGTCCCGTTCACCGCAATGCGCGGTCTTCCCTCGCCCCCTCTGCCCTGCTTAAACGAGCCGATGTCCATTCACCGCTTCGCCCTCACCGCCGCTCTCGCCCTGAGCCTGGCCACCCCTTCGCTTGGCCAGTCCGTTTCCGACAGTGTCGATCCGTTCATCGGCACCGGCGGCGAAGGACACACGTTCCCCGGCGCAGTCGCGCCGTTCGGGATGGTGCAATTGAGCCCCGATACCGATACCAGCCATGTCATCCGCGACAGTTACAAATGGGCGGCGGGCTATCGTTATACCGATCCGACGATCCAGGGTTTCTCGCACACCCACTTCTCCGGCGCGGGGCATTCCGACCTGGGCGATTTCCTCGTCATGCCAATCGCTGGCGACAAGGTCGCGCTGGAACCGGGCGATCCGGCCAAACCGGGTTCGGGATACCGCTCGCGCTTCGACCATAAGAGCGAGATCGCCAGGCCGGGCTATTATGCCGTGACGCTAAGCGATCCAGGCATTCGCGCGGAGATGACGGCGGGTACGCGGATCGGGGTGCATCGCTATGCCTTCCCCGTCGGCAAGGCGGCGCATCTGCTGATCGATCTGCGCAGTTCGCTGTATAATTACCCCGGCAAGATCCTGTGGTCGTCACTTCGGTTGAACGCTGACGGGACGGTCACCGGGGCACGCGAGGCACGCGGCTGGGCGCCGGGGCGCAAGCTCTATTTCGCGATGCGCTTCTCGGCACCTTTACGCGACCATGCCTTCGTCAGCACCGAGAAGGACGTGCCGTACAAGGGTTTCCAGGGGCCGGGGCGCGGCAGCGACGCACTCGCCGAAAAAAGCGGTCGGGCGCTGGTCGCACGGCTCGACTTTAGCGTGCTCGATAAGCCGCTCGAGGTGAAGGTCGCGATCTCCTCGGTCGACGAGGCGGGGGCAATCGCCAATCTCAACAGCGAGCCGGGCAGTTTCGACGCGGTGCGGGCGAAAACGCATGCGGCATGGGACAAGGCCCTTGGTGCGCTCGACATCGATGCGCCAGCGCCGATGAAGACCAGCGTCTACACCGCGCTTTATCATACACTGCTCGCGCCCTCGGTCGCGGGCGACGCCGATGGGCGCTATCGCGGCCCTGACGATCAGGTGCATCAGGCTAAAGACTTCACCTTCCGCTCGACCTTTTCGCTGTGGGATACGTTCCGCGCCGAACATCCATTACTGACTTTGGTGCAACCAGAAAAAACCAATAGCGACATCGTCCGTTCGTTGCTCGCCAGCCGCAGATTCAGTCCCGACGGCATCCTGCCGATCTGGCAGTTCCAGGGGCGAGAGACCTGGACGATGATCGGCTATCACGCCGTGCCGGTGATCGCGGATGCGTATCTGAAAGGTGTTCGCGGGTTCGACGCGAAGGAAGCGCTCGACGCTATGGTCGCGAGCGCGAGTTACCCATCCTATGGCGGCCTCGGCGACTATATGAAGCTCGGCTATGTCGCGATCGACCGCGAACCCGAGGCCGCGTCGAAGACCGTCGAATATGCCTATGACGACTGGACCATAGCGCGAATGGCACGGGCGATGGGGCGGCTGGACATCGCCGCGACCTTCGACAAGCGCGCCGCCAATTGGCGCAATACATTCGACGCAAAGACCGGCTTCGTCCGTGCACGCAAGAGCGACGGCAGTTTCCGCGTGCCGTTCGATCCGACCGCGATCAACTACGGGTCGGATTATACCGAGGGCAATGCGTGGCAATATAGCTGGTTCGTGCCGCAGGATCAGGCCGGGCTTGTGCAGGCGATGGGCGGCGACAAGGCGAGCGTCGCCAAGCTCGACGCGATGTTTGATTACGACAATTCGAAACTCGATTATAGCCATGCCGAGGATATCGCCGGGCTGATCGGCCAGTATATCCATGGCAACGAACCGAGCCATCACGTCGCCTATCTGTACAATTATGCCGGGGCGCCGTGGCGGACCCAGGCGCGGCTGACTCAGATCGTCGCGAGCCAGTACAAGCCGACGCCCGACGGCCTGTCGGGCAATGACGACCTTGGCCAGATGTCGGCCTGGCTGGTGTTTACCTCGCTCGGTTTCTACCCCGTCACGCCGGGCAGCCTGGAATATGTCATCGGTCGCCCGTTCGTGAATCGCGCGGCGCTGGCTTTGCCGGGAGGCAAGAAATTCACCGTGATCGCCGACGGGCTGGACGACGCACATCCCTATGTCGGCAGCGTATCGCTCAACGGCCGTCCCCTGACGCGCGGCTTCGTCCGGCACGCCGAGATCATGGCGGGCGGCGAATTGCGGTTCGTGATGCAGGCGCAGCCGAACAGGATATGGGCGACGGCAGCAAGCGACCGGCCGTTTTCCCAGAGCACGGCCCGACGGTGAGGAAAGCCAATCAAAGCCTTGAATCGCACGGTGCAAGAGGTAGGCAAGGACTCAAGGAGCCGCCGATTATTGGCAATCCGGCGCAGCCGCGTGTCGCATCATAGGGCCCTGCTTCGCGCCCGCGGCGCCGGGCGCGGAAGATATCGCATGATGCCCGCCGCGCCCCGCCCGTTCAACTGCGGAGAACCTTGATCAGCGAGGCCAGTTCCTCGTCAGCAAGACCTGCCTGACTGGCCCGGCCAAGCCATTTGTGCACCAGCGCGGGCAGCTCGGTATTGATACCAAGTGCTTCCGAGGTGCGCAGGATGCGCTCGACCGCCGGGATCGAGATGCGCAACGGGCTTTCCGTGATGGCGAAATCGCCAGACTCGATCACTCCGGCCTCATGCTTGAAGAAGGCACCGAAAGTCGGTGATATCTGCTCGACGATCTTGCCGAAGGTCGCGACGCTGGTATCGACGGATTCGGCGATCCGCGCACCGTGCAGGAAACCGCCGAACGCGCCATAGACGTAGGACAGAGTGGCGAGATCCATGAACGCGGCCGCGTCGATCCGCTCACCAAGATGCGTCGGGCTGCCCGCTAACACGGTCAATAACGGCAGCGCCTCGGCGAATATATTTGCCGGACCGGAAAGCAGGATCGGCGTGTCGTTCTGCCCCATCTGGCTCGGTGCCGCCTGGATCGCGCCGTCGAGGTAATTTCCGCCATGGCCGGTGACGAATGCCTCGGCATCGCGCGCATCTTCCGGGCTGCCGGTGCCGAGATTGATCAGCAGCCGGCCGTCGAGCGCGGTCGCCGCACCGTCCGCATCGAGGATGGCTCGTGCCGCCGCATAGTCGAACACACAGATCAGCGTGACCGGGCTGGCTGCGACCGCAGCCGCCGGGCTCGGTGCAAGGTGCGCGCCCTGCGCGACCAGATCGGCGGCCCTGTCCGCGCTGCGGTTCCACAGCGTGACCGATCTGCCCGCGCCGAGCATCAGCTCGGCCAGTGTCAGGCCCATCGAGCCCAAGCCGATTATCGTAACGTCGGTCATTTTCATCTCCTCTTTCGGTGCGGCGAGAGATAGGAAGGCCACGCTCGATCGAGCAAGTACCGACTATTTTGTCAGGTACTCACCTTTTGGGGAGCATCGCTGATATCATGGCGGAAAAACCCTATGCCTGCGGCATCGGCCCGGCGTTCAACGTGGTCGGCGGCAAGTGGAAGGCGGTCATATTGTGGGAACTCAACACCGGCCCGGTACGCTTTGGCGAGCTCAGGCGACGCGTGGTCGGCGTGACCGAGAAGATGCTGATCCAGCAATTGCGCGAACTCGAACGCGACAAACTGGTCACGCGCTCGGTATTCAATCAAGTGCCGCCACGCGTCGATTACGCGCTGTCGGATTGGGGCACGACACTCAACGCGGCACTGGCGCAGGTGGCGGATTGGGGCGAAAGCTATGCCAGGGCGACCGGGCGCTATCCGGTCGATGCTTGATGGAACCCGTGGCCTTGTGGAACAGCCCGGCGGAGATGAGCCATAGCCCAGCGATGACGCCCCTCCTCATCGACGTCCGCCACGATATCAGCGTCAGCCTGCGCGCAAGTCCTTGCGCTGGGTGACGACCGGAATGCCGCTCGCATCGATCTCGAACGCAGCGACATGGAAACCGTGGCGCAGGTTGAGGATGATCATGCCGTTGTTCGCGGCGCGGGTGCGGGTTTCGATATGCGTGTAGCCGCTTGCCAAGGCACGCGCGTGCTGGCGCTCCATCAACGCTTCGGCGACCCCGGCACGGCGCGCGCGTGGGTGAACGCCGCCGAGCCAGCTGTAAAAAAGCGACGCGCCGCGACGATAACCGAGTTTGAACCCGACAATGCCGGCCGCGTCATAGGCCAGCCACAGGTCGGGTTCGGTGGCGCGCGGCAGGCGCGATGCGAGATACTCCTGGTCGAAACCGGGAAATATCTCGGCACAAAGCTCCAGCAGCAGCGCCACCGCATCGGCCGCGCTCGCTTCGAAATGGTCGTATCGGATATCGCCCGGGTCGGGTCATGCCGCCCGTCTAGTGGATTGATCGGAACGAAGGAGTCCGTTTTAGGATTCCCATGGCGGCTGCGGCATGCGACGTTGCGACATGCGCACTGGTATCACGATTGA
>NZ_JBSRZE010000012.1:0-93657 GCF_054057355.1 Sphingomonas sp. UYAg733 | reverse complement strand
ACAAACCCGCCAGCGCCGGTGACGCTGATGTCGCCCGCACCGAGCGAACCGCCGGTCAGCAGCAGGCCGGTGGTCGCTCCGGTCACCGTATCGGCAACGTTTACCGTTACCGCACCGCCGCCGGTCGCCCGGATACCCTCTGCGCCGGTGCCAGTGACCGTGCCGTTGGCGGTCACGGTGGTCGCGCCCGTCCCGGCGTTGGTGGCTTCGATACCGGTCGTGCCCGAGACGTTGCCCGCCGTCACATCGATCGTGCCCGCGCCGGCCGCCGAAGTCTGGCGCGCGACGATCGCGGTCTCATTGATTGAGCTCACATCACCCGCGTTCACGGTGACGTTACCGCCACCCGCTCGCGCGAAGATGCCATTGCCGCTGGTCGCGGTGACCGGACCGACCGTGGTCACACTGGTCGAGCCGCTGCCGAAGTTCTCGGCATCGACCCCGAACCGGGCGGTGATCGCACCATTGGCGGTCACATCGACATTGCCGGTCGCTGCTGCGGGCAGGATCGCGCCGACGATGCCGGCATTGCCCGCATTGATGTCGCCATTGGCAACAATCGTTGCATTACCGGTCAGCGATTGCGTCTGGACATCGATACCGTCACGGCCCGCCGTCAGTGCGGTGACGTCGTTGGTGACCACCGAAACGCCAGTGCTGGTCGTGACGTCGCGGACGGTGATGCCTTCGCCTGTCGTCGCAACGATGCTGCCGGTGACGTTGAGGTTCACCGAGCCGACACCGCCCGTCTGCTGCACGTCGAGCGCATTGCCGGCGCCGTTGTTGGTGATGCTGCCACCGGTGTAGGTGATCGGGCCGCCGGCCGCTCTGACCGACAGGGCGGCCGTGCCGCCCGCGGTCGGCGTGTTGCCCCCATCGACGCTGATCGAGCCGCTATTGGTGACGGTGACGCCCCCGGTGCCGGCGTTGGAAACCGCAAGGCCGTTGCCGGTTACCGCCGTCCCGGGATCAACGATGACCTGGATCGGAATGGCAGCGACGCCCTGATACTCGCGATCACTGGGCGGGCTGGCCGGAAATGTCGTATTGGTGGTCGATGTGTCGCCGCATTGGACGGTGACGCCGCCGACGAGGCAATCCGCCCAGGCCTGTCCTGGAGCCAGCAGGCTCACGCCCGCAAGGGCGGCAATGCCGATGGTCGATCGCAGCGCAAGCCGACTCGCCTGCGAGCGCAGGTTCGTCCGAAGTGCCGATTTTGTGGAAGCCCGCGCGGGAATCGAGGTCGAACGACCAGCGGAATTGAAAATGCACACCATAAACCTGCCCCTTTTAGTGCAGCGAAGTGGTGCGACCGGCCCGGATCAAGTCCAAGCTTTTGTTGGCGGCCTCTATGTCGGGGACGGGTGTGTGTGTCAACCGGTGCCGATGCCGGTTGAGGAGGTCGGCGGTTCTCGCGCGGCTGTCCGATCGACCCGCGGTGCCAGCCGGGCCTTAAGCCGCGATCCCCACCGCGCCGACTTCGGTCGCCGCCGCTTTCAACGTCAGGATCGCGTTCGCGCCCCTGCCCTCGCCTTCGCTTTCCAGCCGCAGCGCACCCTCCATCGCGTTCATCGAATTGGCGCACCAGTGCAGGCCCAGTCCGCCCGTTTTTTGCGCGCGAGTCGAATATCCGCGCTGGAACAGGGTCGCGCCGGCCTGTGGTTCGAAGCCTTCGCCATCGTCGCGAATCGCGACTCGCGTCTGGCCGTCGGTTTCGTCGATCGTCACCGTCACAGCACCGCTATTGGTACCCTTCGCCGCGACCGCCTCCGCCGCATTGGCGAACAGATTGCCGATCACCTGGCTCAGGATCAGGCGGTTGGCCATGACGTGATGCGGCTGTGCGGGGAAGTTGAACATGATCGACACTTCACCCGAATAGCGTGCGATCGTCGCGTTCTGTGCAACGATATCGGTCACGTTGCATGGTTCGAGTATGGGGCGTTCATGCGCGGCATGTTGCTGTGCGCCAATGATCTCAAGGACCTGGCTCATCGCATCGCGCCCGTCGTTGAGCTGGGCGCGCCGTTCGTCGCGGTCGCGCGCTTCCGCCTCTACCGCGGCGGCGACGAACGCGACGAGCTTCTCACGGCGCGGTTGAGGCAGATCGTCGCGCGCCAGTTCGGCGACCGCGCGATCGAGCGTCGCACGTTCGATCGGCGGTGGCTGTGCGATGCCCTTTGAGATGATCGTGCTGATCGGGTTGAGCGCGTTGCGGACATTGTGCATCACCGCGACCGCGCTTTCGTTGCGGCCCAGCGCGAAGCTTTGCACTTCGAGCTGTTCGCGCAAGTCCTTCAACTGGCGCAGCATCGAGTTGAAGCTGGTGCCGAGCGAGCCGATCTCGTCGTGTCGCCCATCATCGTCGAGCAGCCCGAGCGAGCCCGATTGACGCACGACCTGCATATGGCTTTCAACGCGGTGCAACGGGCGCAGCACGAGCCGGGTGAACATGCGCCGCAACACGACCAGCAGGATGACCAGCAACATGGTCGATCCGCCGATCGCAAGCATCAGCATGCGTTGACCGAGGATCGAGATATCGCGTGGGACGCTGAACACCGTATTGGCGACCGCATGGCCGTTCACGCCGCGCACCGGCACGGCGATCTTCATCGAATTGGGCGTGGTCGAGATCGTCTCGGCGTCCGACGAATCGGTCAGGTCGAGCCGAGCGGGCAGTTGCAGCAATTCCGCAATCTGTGCCGAGGTGATCCGGCGCGCCATCAGGACATAACCACGCGGTGCGCCGGTGCCATCGCTGCGGCGGACCTGCGCAATGCCGACCGCCGCGACGCTTGCCCCGAGCCGGGTGTAGAAGCTCGCCGAATTATTCCTGCCCACCGCGCGGGCTAGGTCGATGCCCCTGATCGCCGCGATCAACCGGACGCGCATCTCGGGCTGGTCGGTGCCCTTTTTCAGGTCGAGCCAGCGCGCGATGACGATGCGGCCGTCATTGGCGACATAGGCCATGCCGTTGACGTCGAGATTGGTCATCGCCAGTGGCGAGAAGGATTCCTGTTCGAATTTGGCAGAGGGCGCGGCCATGTAGTCAAAGCTCGCGTTCCAGTCGCCATAGTCGCGCACCGCGCTTTCGACCTTGGAGGCATATTCGCCCAGCGCCGCGCGCGTGCGATCGACGTGCTGGCCGATCGACTTGTTCTCAAGCTGGTTGAAGCTCGGCGTGATGACGCTGGCCAGCAACAGGGTGAGTGCGACCGAGCCGGCCAGCCCGACCATGGTCAGGATCAGCACCAGCTTCGCACCCAGCGACGCCGGGCTGCGCAGCGCACCGATCCGGCCGATCACGGCGCGGAGAGTGGTCATTATCCGCGTGTCCCGTTGCCCAGCAGCGGTTCCGCCTCATCCTCCTCCGCATCGATTTCGGGCTCGGCCATGAAGCGGCGATGCGCGATTTCGTTGGCGATTTCGAGATCGACCGGATGCGAGAAGAAATAGCCCTGGAGATGCGAACAACCCGCGACGCGCAGCGCCTGAACCTGCGCTTCGGTTTCGACCCCTTCCGCGATCACGCCAAGGCCGAGCGAGCGGCCGAGATGGACGATCGACTGGACAATCGCCGCGCTTTCGCGCTCGCGGCCCATGCCGTCGATGAAGCTGCGGTCGATCTTCAGGCAATCGAGCGCGAATTTGCGGATATTGTAGAGCGACGAATAGCCAGTGCCGAAATCGTCGAGCGCGATGCGAAAACCCATCTGGCGTAATTTGTAGAGCGTTTCCGCCGCGCGATCGGCATCGTCGAAGATCGCGGTTTCGGTGATCTCGATCTGTACGCGGCTGGGTTCGATCCCGGCGTGCTGAACGCTTTCCAGGATGCGGCCGACGAAATTGTGCCGGCGGAACTGGCGTGGTGAGAAATTGACCGAGACATATTGCCCCGGCCATTGCCCGAGCACGGCAAGCGATTCGGCCAGCACCCAATCGCCCAGTTCGTGGATCAGGTTGCTCTCCTCCGCGATCGGGATGAACACGGCGGGTGAGATCGGCCCGTGATCGTCGGTGTTCCAGCGCAGCAGCGCTTCGAACCCGACCACTTCCAGGCCTTCGCGCGCGATGATCGGCTGATAAACCAGCTTGAGTTCGCCCTTCTCGATCGCTTTGGACAGGCCGCCCTCGATCTGGCGGCGCAGCTTGATCGTCTCGTCCATGCTCTCGTCGAACACACGAACCATGCCGCGGCCTTCGCGCTTGGCATCGTTGAGCGCGAGATCGGCGCGACGCATCAGGTCGGTCGGATCGCGCAGCTCGGTCGGCGCGGAAACGATCAAGCCGATCGACGCGCCGCCCTGAACCGAATGGCCGAGCACTTTGAAGGTGCCGCAACAGCCGCGCAGCATTCGTTCGCACTCCATTGCCGCAGCTTCGGCGCCGGGTGAATCGAACATGATGCCGAATTCGTCGCCGCCGAGGCGTGCGACCATGCCGCCTTCGGGTACCGAATCCTGAAGATGGGTGCAGATGATGCGGATCAGTTCGTCGCCCGCGAGATGGCCGAGCGTGTCGTTGACCAGCTTGAAGCGATCGAGATCGACCATCGCCACCGCGAAGGTCGCAGCGCTGCGTGCCCGATCGATCAGCGCGCGACGGAAGGCGAGACGATTGGGTGCCTCAGTCAACGAATCGTGATTGGCGATATGGATCGCGCGGCTTTCGTTCGCGGCGAGTTCGTGGCTTTGTTCCTTGAGCTGGACGATCTGCGCCGCAAGCGCCTCACGCGCCGCGGCCAGTTCCAGATCGACTTGCCAGCGATGCGCCAGCGCGGTCGCGGTCTGCGTTACCTCGGCGACTTCGAACGGCTTGGCGATGTAGAAGATCTTGTCGGCCGGGCCGGCGGCACGGCTGATTTCGAGCGGGGAAAAATCGGAATAGCCGGTGACGATGACCAGATTGATGTCGGGATCGAGCGCGCGGATGCGCTTCGCGGTTTCCTTGCCGTCGATGCCGGGCGGCATGCGCACGTCGATGAACGCGACGGCATATTTCTCACCCCTGGCGATCGATGCCTCGACCGCGGTGACGCCCTCGATCCCCTGCATCGCATGAGTCAAGGTGAAGGCCATGGCCGGCGCGGGGGCATCGTCCCCATTTTCGTCCCCGTCATCATTGTCGCCGAACAGTTCGGCCGCCATCGCGTCGAGCGCGCCGACATCGCCGGATGCCGGCGCGAAACTGCGCCGGTAGCTGTCATGCATCCCTGGTTCGTCGTCGATGATCAGAATGCGCATGGGGCACCGCCATTCGTTACCGGCGACAGTGCTGACGCCGGAATGGACAATAAAAGGTTCAATTTGTTGGTGACCGGGCCCTTGTGGATCTTTGAGTCGATCGTCGGCCGGGGGCGCCAGCGGGGGACACAGGGCAGCGGCGCGCCGCCCAATGGGCTGGCGAGCATGATCGCGTCATTATGTGCCGGGCGTGCCATCCGCCGTTCCCCTTTTCACCAAAATCACGGTTGATCCGGCGTAAGCAGACAGGGTTAAGGCGCCGTAAACGCTATTTCGACGACTCCGCATCCAGCGCATGGCTGCCGAGCACGATCGCGCCCAGCGGCCCGGCGTCGTTGCCCAGTTCCGGCGCGACGACAAATGCATCCAGATCGGACAATTCGGCCAAGGCGGCATAGTCACCAAGGCTTTCCGCGAGCAACGTCCGGATTCGCGGGAAGAGATGCGGCACGCCGGTCATCACCCCGCCGCCCATCACGATCCGGCGCGGCACGCCGCTCAACACCAGCGTATGGAGCAATTGCGCGAGCGTGTGCGCGACATAGTCCCAGGCGGGATGATCCGCGGGCAGATCGGACGCGGGAGCGCCTGCACGCGCGGCGATCGCCGGACCCGACGCCAGTCCTTCGACGCAATCGCCGTGGAACACGCAGACGCCCGGCCAGGCATCGCCCGCCATGCGCACCGGACGGACATGGCCGAGTTCACCCGCGATCGGCATACCCCCGGCAACCAGACCGATGCCGACCCCAGTGCCGACGGTGATATAGGCATAATCCGACAAACCGCGCGCGGCGCCCCAGCGCCCCTCCCCCAAGGCGGCGCCGACGACATCGGTCTGAAACGCCATCGGCACGCCCGTGAAGCGAGCCAGGCGCATCCCGACATCGGTGTTCGACCAGCCGGGCTTTGTCGTCGCGGTGATGAAGCCGTAATCCGCCGCCGCCCGGTCGAGCGAGACGGGGCCGAAGCTGCCGATGCCAAGCGCGGCGAACCCGCTCCAGCGCGCCAGCACCGCCTCAATCGCGGCGAGCGTTTCCGCCGGTGTGGTGGTCGGCACGCGCACGGTTTCACGGATATCGTCGGGGCCGGTGGCGAGGATGCAATTGCACTTCGTCCCGCCCAGTTCGATGCCTGCGATTAACGGCGCGATCGGGGGAGCAGAGGTCATGCGAGTTCCTTTAGCGGCGTCGCGGTATCGGCGAGGCGGGCGGTGTCGGGCGTCACGCCGGCAAGGACTAGCGCGCGGCCCTGGACATAGTCGCGGGTCGCGTTGACGCAATCGAGCGCGATCACCTTGCCGCCCTTCAGATAGACCAGCGAGAAGCTGCGCGTCGCCGGATCGCCACGCATCACGACATCGTCGTAACCAACCGAGAGGCCGACGGTCTGCAGCTTCAGATCATATTGGTTCGACCAGAACCAGGGGATCGTGGCGTAGGGCTGATCATCGCCCATGATCCCCTTGGCGACGAGCGTCGCCATGTCGTTGGCGTTCTGAACCGATTCGACGCGCATCACGGTGCCCGCAGCAAAGCCATTGGCGTGCAGCGCACAATCGCCGACCGCGAAGATATCGGTCAGGCTGGTGCGGCAGCGATCGTCCACCGCCACGCCCCCCCCTTGCAAACCGCCGCCATCCGCGCCGGCCGCGATCAGCGGCGCAACTTCAGGGATGATGCCGATGCCGACGATCACCATATCGGCGGGCACGACCTCTCCGTCGGCGAGTTGCACGCCGGTGACGCGATCCTCGCCGAGGATGCAATCGACCGTCTCGTTCAGGCGCACGACAACGCCATGTGCGCGGTGCTCGCCCTCATAGAAGCGCGACAGGGGCTCACCCGCTACGCGTGCGAGCACGCGGTCGAGCGCCTCGATCACGGTGACATGCTTGCCGAGCTTGGTCAGCACCGCCGCCGCCTCCAGCCCGATATAACCGCCGCCGATCACCACCACGCGGGTCGTGCTGTCGAGCTCGGTCATCAGCCGGTCGACATCGGCGCGGGTGCGCACGGCATGGACGCCGGTATAGTCGTGCCCGCTGCAGCTTAGCCGGCGCGGGGTCCCGCCGGCGGCCCAGATCAGCTTGCCATAACCGATCGTGCCGGCACCCGTCGTCACGCTGTGCGCCGCCGCATCGATCGCCGTCACGCGCCGCCCCAGCAGCATCGTCACATGGCGGTCTTCCCAGAATGCGGGCGGGCGGATCAGCAATCGCTCGAACGCCTTTTCTCCGGCGAGATAATCCTTCGATAGCGGCGGGCGTTCATAGGGCAGTTCGGGCTCTTCACCGATCACCGCGATGGTCCCGGCAAACTTCGCCTGGCGCAGCGCGATCGCGGCCTGTGCCCCGGCATGTCCCGCGCCGACGATGAGGATGTCGTATTGCGCCATCGACCCCACCCTTTCCATCACGAAAGCCTTTCCGCGTGCCAGCGGACATGGTCCGCCATGAAGGTCGAGATGAAATAATAGCTGTGGTCATAGCCCGGCTGCATGCGCAACGTCAGCGCGATCCCGGCGGCGTCGCACGCCGCGCTCAGCAATTCCGGCTTTAATTGTTCGGCGAGGAACTGATCCGCGTCGCCCTGATCGACCAGCAGATCGGGCACGCGCGCACCGTCCGCGATCAGCGCGCAGGCATCATAGGTGCGCCATTCGCTGCGGTCGCCGCCGAGATAACCACGCAGCGCCTTTTCACCCCAGGGACATTCGAGCGGCGACGCGATCGGCGCGAAGGCGGAGATGCTTTTGAAGCGACCGGCGTTGCGTAGTCCGATGGTCAGCGCGCCATGCCCACCCATCGAATGGCCGGTGATCCCTTGCCGCGCCATATCGACGGGGAATTCCGCCGCGATCAGCGCGGGCAGTTCGTCCTCGATATAGCGGCGCATGTTGAAATTCGGCGCCCAGGGTTCCTCGGTCGCATCGACATAAAACCCTGCGCCCTGACCGAAATCATAGGCATCGTCGTCCGCCACATCATTTCCGCGCGGCGACGTGTCGGGTGCGATGAAGATGACCCCCGCATCGGCACAGGCGCGGCGATAGTCGCCCTTGTCGGTGACATTGGCATGAGTGCAGGTCAGGCCGGAGAGATACCAGAGGACGGGCAAAGTCGCGCCCGGCGCATGGTCGGGCACGAAGACCGAGAAAGTCATCGGTGTGCCCGTCGCCTCGGATGCGTGGCGATAGACGCCCTGGATGCCGCCGAACGCCTTGTTGGTCGATAGCGACTCAAGTTCTGACATGCTTCCCACACCCTAGCCGCGATCGGCTTTTCGATATCCGAACCGTGAGTGCCCTGACACTTTCGGCGGGTTGAGTGCAATCCCAACACGTCGGAGCCTCCACGGAAAATCGACGCGTTGATCCTCGTTTCGAATTCCGGCGTGAAGAGCGTGCGGTACGAGATCGGGTATGACAACTCCGGGGACCGATGTGAATCGATACGATCCGGTGCGATGCCGGATGGTAGCCGTGGGTGGTCGAGGCGGGTAAGCCAAGGGAGATATGTCACACCCTATTGTGTCAAATCTCCCGGTAGCGGGCACGCGCCTTCGCTGGGCATATATTGCTGAATAATCAATAGTTTGTAAAGAATTTCTGGCAAGCTGATGTACGAGACGCCGCGCCCTTCCTGGTGCAGATTCATTTGAATCAAGCCGAGCATTTTTAACGGTTTCCGCGCTTTGCACCGAGGCCGCTCCGCAGGAGGTTCTGTACGCTACCGCCGTCGTTCGGCCGATATCAGAACTCGACGACGACGATCTCGTTCGCGGTCACGGCGGCGAAGCGCCGGTCGGTCGGGTGGACCGCGAACAACGGGCAATCATGCGTAATGCCGGAACGTGAATGCGCGTCGGGCGCGGCGGCGACCGCGACATCCGGCCATGCCAAGGGCGCACCCAATCCCGGTGCCCACCAATGCGGATGCCCGTTTTCGACATAAGCCACACCATCGGCAGAGGGAAACAAACTTGCCTGAGGGTTCCAGTCACTGCTGCGGCTGATCCAGTTCCCGTCGCGCGCGGACCAGATGCCGGATTGCGGCGGCTGTTCGGATGAATCGTGGCCATCTTCATCCGCCGTGACGATCACCCGGTCGGCATCCAGCCAACATGCCGCATGGACCTCGGATTGAGATGCCGACTCTTTCAGTGCGCCGTAATGCGCTTCCTCACGATCCAGCAATGCCGGATCGCGCAAAGCCCGCTCGACGTCGAAGGCGCAAAAGAGATTAAATGGATGCCATACCCAACCGGCAGATATCAGAAAGCGCCCGTCGGAGCTGAAACTCAGGCGGGAATGAAAGACATCCTGCGCTTCACCTTCTCTGCCGGTAAGCCGCTCCCCGTCTACCAGTGTCTCTATCTCGATGACATTATAGGCGTCGGGGCAATGCGCGAGTACCTCACGCCCATCGGGCAAGTGACCGAGCGCAATCGGATAGGCATAGGCGCGTGCCTGATAATAGCTGCGGTCGATTTCCCGGATGATCCGGCCCTGGTCGAGAATGATGCCCTTTGTCTGCCGTTCGCAAAACAGGACGGAAAACCGCCCGGATGGCGAAACGAGCGCGCGATCGAAGTCGTAGCCATAGAGTGTGTGGCTCGGGACCTCGGTGTGATCGGCCAGCCATCGCCGTCCTCCGCCGACCCAATCCACCAGCGTGCCATCCTGCCACGCAAGCGATTGGGGCGGAAAGGAGAACGGGAATCGGGTGATGCGGGATTTGGGCATTCTCGATTACCTACGACGGCGATCCTTGAAGCGCACCACACTATCCCGCTCCTCGGGGGGCAGAGCGATTACGGCGATTGCGGTGTTGTCGTTATTGGTGAGCCGCGAATAGCTGCGCTGTCACCGCCATTCGACTGCTTCGACACCACCATCCGCCCGAAGCCGCCTTTTTTTCAGGTCAGACCTTACGCCGCGCCGATCCGTTGCAGCTTGGCCAGCAGCGTGTGCTGATCGAACGGCTTGGTGACATATTCGTCGGCGCCGGCGCCGATGCCCTGGTAGATGTCGATGCTCTCCGCCTTGGAGGTGCAGAACACCACTTTCGGGGCCGTCCCGCCGTCGAGCCGGCGCAGCGCGGCGACAAATTCGACCCCGGTCATCACCGGCATTTCCCAGTCGAGCAGGATCAAGTCGGGCATCGCCGCCTTGCAGCGGGCGAGCGCCTCTTCGCCATTCTCGGCTTCGATCACCTGATAACCGAGGTTGGAGATGATGCGATGAGCCACCTTACGGATCACCCGCGAGTCATCGACCAGCAGGCAGCGCCGCAGGCGCGCCGGCGCGGCGGCGACAGGCATCGGGGCGGCAGCGACAGGCACGGGGGCGGCAGGGGCAGGCACGGGCATGGGGCCCACGGGCATCGCCGCGACCGGCTGCGTGGGTTCCGCAGGGAAGCTGCGCAGTCGCTTGATCAGGCTCTTAATGACTGCGGCTCCCTCTGGCTGAGGACCTGACTGGCCTCGGCGACCACGGCCTGGTCCGCATCGGTCATGCGGACATGGATATAAGGCACCCAGATGTCGCCGAATTCGGCCTTTTGATACCACACGTCGATGATGTCGTACGAGGCCCAGAAGCCGTCCGGCTGACGCAGCCGCAGGCCCTCGCCGATCCGCGGGACCGCAGCGAAGCGCAGCCCGCTCTGGGTCTGGTTCGTCTCGTTCTGGACTTCGATCTCGATCAAGGATGGTCCTCCGGCGTGCCGGGGCCACCTTAGCCGGGTAATTCTTGCTGAAATGCGAATGGTGGGGTGGTTGGGATGCATTGCGAGGGAAAAGCGTTTTTCCACACGCGCCGTCCGACATGATCGCCGATGCGGCGACTACGTGCCCGATATTTTACGGGCCGTTAGCATCCATCGTTTAGGCCTGAGAGGCTTCAAGGAAAATACCATGCAGTTGGGATGTCAGGGCTGCCGGTCCGAGGGTCATGCATTTGATATTGCGATGGCTTTCCAGCCCATCGTCGATGTCGAGACAGGACGCACCTTCGCGTTCGAGGCGCTGGTGCGCGGCAGTAACGGCGAGGGCGCAGGCGAAGTCCTTGCCCGCGTCACGCCGGAGAACCGCTATGCGTTCGATCAGCAATGCCGAGTGGCCGCAATCGAGGGAGCCGTTGCGGCGGGCATTCTGGAAACCGACGCCCGGCTCTCGATAAATTTCCTCCCCAATGCAGTCTATTCGCCGGTTGCCTGCATTCAACTGACGCTGAAGACGGCGCGTGCGACTGGCTTTCCTTCTGATCGGCTGATCTTCGAATTCACCGAGAATGAGGAGATGGCCGACACCAATCATGTCGAGAATATCATCAACACCTATCGACAGATGGGCTTCGCAACGGCGATCGATGACTTTGGCGCAGGGCACGCCGGGCTAGGGCTTCTGGCCAAGTTTCAAACCGACTTCATCAAGCTGGATATGGAACTGGTCCGCGGGATCGACGCGAGCCTGCCGCGCCGGATGATCGTTGCGGGGGTCATTCGCATCGCGGAATCGCTGGGTATCACGGTCATTGCCGAAGGCATCGAGACTTGCGCGGAGTTCGATGCGCTGCGTGCGATCGGCGTTCGCTACATCCAGGGGTATCTGCTTGCCCGTCCGGGTTTCAAAAGCCTGCCCGGTATTACGTTGCCCGACCAGCGCTACACAGCAGTTGCTTGAGATATAAGTTACTTTGGCGTGGCGCTAATTGCGCACGACCCTTTTCGTCCAGCCTGCCGATGTTACCCGCTGATAGCTTGGGGGTTATTGCACGTGGCACCGTAATTCCGTGGCACCGTAATTCCGCGAAGCCCCTTATTTCGGCATCCCGCTAAGCCCGCTCGCCTGCCGCAGCGCATTCCCATCAAGCCGGTACCCATCGAGAAACACCGTCTCGACATGGCGCAGATTGGTGAGGTCTTTGGAAACATCACCATCGACCAGGATGATGTCCGCCTCCTTGCCCTCGGCGATCGATCCAGTGCGGTCGTCCATGCCGGTCATGCGCGCGGGCACGATGGTTGCGGTCTGCAGCGCCTCCGCATTGGTCAGGCCCGCTTCCTGATAGAGTTCAAGTTCGCGGACCAGTTCAAGCCCATAGCCGTCGGTGCCGGCGACGATGCGCACGCCCGCCTTGTGCAGGCGGCCGACCAGGCCGACCATCTTGGCGAAGCTTTTGCGGAAATCGTCGCGGGTCAGGCCGCCGAACAGGGGATAGCCGCCGATCCGCCACCCGCGCACGACCGAGGGCGGTGCGACATCGGCGAAGGGCGCATATTCGGGCGACAGCGCGGTGCCGTCCGACGTCATCAGCGGCTCCCACACGGTCAGGGTCGGGTCGATGATGGTCTTCCGCTTTGCGAGCTCCGCGTAGAAGGTCTTCATCGCGGGGGAGTCGAGATCGACATCCTTGCCGTATTTCGCCGGCCCTTCGAGCCGCGCGGCGGTGTTGGCCTTGTCGACCACATCCTGAGGCATTGCCTGCATCGTGATGAAATTGATGTGCGTGACTTCATCATAGCCGGCGCGGACCGCGTCGATCGGGCGCATGCCGGCGGGGATATGGCCGTGGACGTGCAGGCCGAGCTTGTGCGCCTCGGCCGCGCCCGGCGCGATCCAGGCGGGAGTCATCGAGGTGTAGAATTTGACGCCCCACAGGCCCGCCGCCTTGATCTTGCGCACCGCGGCAATCGTTTCCGCCGCCGATGAAACGGTCAGCGCGCCCTGTGCGGCGAGCGGGTCCTTGCGGTCGATGATCACGGAAATCTTGCCGTCGGGCGCAAGCAGGTCGCCGGCGGCGCGACGCTTGTAAATGCTCAGCGCTTCGTCGATCATCGTGCCGGGGCTGCGATAATTGGTCATGCCGGTGGCGAGATTTTGCAGCAGGTTCCAGTCGTCGCCGACATGCTGATGCGCATCCCACAGGCCAGGCAGCAGCGTCTTGCCGCGCCCGTCGATGACGGTAGCGTTCAGCGGCGTCTTGATCGATCCGGCGGCGCCGACCGCGGCGACCTTGCCGCCCGCGATCAACACCGCGCGGTTGGGGAGATAACGGCCGGCGACCGAATCGAACATCAGTACATTGTCGACCAAAGTCGCCGTGCGGTTGGCGGGCGTCAGGAAGCGGTGCGCGACATCGCGGACCATGTCCGCAGTCGCCTTGTCCTGAATGTCCTTCAGCCGGGGCCCCTCAGCCTCATAGCCCGCCGGGAGCAGCGAGATTCCGCCGGCATTGCCGAAGAAACGATTGTCGCCATCGAGCCAGACCGGCGACGGGGCGAAGCCATAACCCGTGATGAAGGCAAGCTTGACGGCCTTCTTGCCTTGCGGGCCGGAAATCTCCACCGGCTGACCGATGGCGATGCTGGCATGGCCGGTGGGCAACAGGTCGATGCCCTTGGCGCCCGCGGCGACGAGCGCAGCGACATCCATTTCGCCGGCAAGCCAGGGACCGCCATAGGTGTTGTAGCGCTTGGTCCCGAACGGGGCCGAGCCGGAATCGACCACCGTCTTCCAATGCGCGAGGCCGCCGCTGTCGACGGTGAAGTCCTCAGTCGCCTCGCCTGAATCTGTATAGCCGCGGATGGCGATCGCGGACGGGCGCTGGTCGGGGCCAACCGTCACCAGTTCATCGGTTTCGGTGACCCAACCGCGCAGCGACATCGACATGCGATAGGCGACCCGGCCGTCGGGCATCGTCCACGACCAGATATCGCCATGTTTTCCGGCGGTCGAGCTGATCGTGTAATGCCGCGCGTCCGCGGGCGGCTTCATCAGCTGCTCTTTCGGGGTCGATGCACCGGCGATTGATACGGCGGCGATCGATGCGGTGGCGGCAAGCAGTGACGCTAATATCGTTCGGTACATGGTGATCGCTCCCCCCGGGGTAGGAATGGTTGCGAGATTGGCGGGGCGGGTGCGGTGATGCAACTGCGGATTGTATTGAGCGGTGTTTGGGCGTGGGGGGCCGTAGCGGGACGTGCTCAATTCTGAAGTGTGCTTTAGGCCGATGGGGCGGAACCGGTACGCTGCCACCAATGGCTACCGTTGATAATTTGGGGGTTATTGCACGTGGCACCGTAACGCCAAACTGGCGGATGTAACGGTCGAGCCCGGAACCGGCAGACGCCTGCGCTGGTGAAGCGGAAGTGGTGCGGTAGCGCTCGACGCGCTAGGATCGGGCACAGACTAACGCGGGGGAGGTGAGATGGACGATCCTACAGACCGGCTCATCCGCCTGCTGATCGCTGACTTTCGTTACAAGGAAGCCGTAGATGGCACGGTCTGGCTCGATCACGCGCGGCGGGAGAATGGCCGCGTAATCTTTTATCCCGATGGAATGATTGTGTCGATTGAGCACAACCAATTCGACCGGATCGAGATTGAAGAAACAGGCCGGTTCAACGACTTCATGCGGTTTATCAAACCCGCGACCCGATGGGAGCGGTTTATGGACTGGATGGACCCGGTTATCACGACGGGTTGCCTTATACTATTGTTGGCTATCTCGTGGGGCATTGGATTTGCCATCCACGCGATATGGAAATCGCTGTGGGAGACATAGGAAGTGCCGAAAGTATCGAAACTATCTCAGCGATTTGCAGAGCTTGCCGAGCAACTTTCTGTCGTAGAATCTACTAAAATCGTTGAACGGAGCGATTACACGTCTGGCGAATATATTGATGATACCAGCTACACGAACTGAAAACTTAAAGCGCGTCATCTCCTATCCATAGCGTGTGGTGTAGAGTCTGAGCATTATTCGGAATTTATCAAACGGGAAAAAATTCCCAGTTTTACATCAAACTACCAGAACATGCGTCAGGTCAAAGCCGTCTTTGAAGCCGCACGCGAAGATTTCGAGGGCGGTTATCTCAACTCAGTACGCACTCTAATTCAGTCCGAAGTGTTCGACAACGAGCTTGAGCAAGCACGCGAATTGCTGAACGGTGGGTACTTCCCCGCCGCTGCTGTGATCGCTGGCGTGGTTCTTGAAAACACACTTCGACAGCTTTGTGACAACCACCAAATAGATCGTGGCAACCTGAATAAAATGAACGCCGATCTTGCCAAAGTCGCTCAGTACAACAAGCTCAAGGCAAAGCAGGTCACTGCATGGGCTGACATTCGTAACAACGCCGCGCACGGGCATTACGACCAATTTTCACGAGGCGATGTCGCAGATATGATCGAAAAAATTGAGGCATTCGTCGCCGACCAGCTTGAGGCTTAAAGCCACAGCGACGCTGGTAGCTGGATTCACATAGCCCGTTGATCAGGCAGGCCGATACGGGTCACTACAGACCTATTGGCTGGATTGGAGACAACATTGCGTACTTGGCCCCGTCATATCGATCGAATATTTCGTTTCCTTGAAATGTTGGCAGTCACGGCGTTGGTCGCCACTGTTCTCGGTCGAAACCATACACCAGTGCTAGTTTTCACTGCGAGCTTAGGCACGTTCGCCGCAGCCGCGTTCCTCTTTATCTCTTATGTAAATGAAAACACTGAAGGCAAAGAGGATGAGGTCGTGCCAATGAGCGCTCGCGCCATGGCGATCGACATCGCAATCTTCGTCGGCATCGGTTGTTTGGCATCACCCGTCGTTGTTGCGATGATCATATTCGTAATCAAGGTCAGCCGGACCATCAATTAGCATCACCGCTCGTGGGTGCGACTGGTTCGGTGACATCGCGTAATTGATGTAGCCATCCTCCTGCTAGGTGCGGAGTCGCCTTTCGGCGCTCAAGAGCAGAATTACGGTGACAGTCCACTTTTCTATGCCGCAACGCATCATAAGATACTTGCGGGCGACGGCAATTAGTGGACTGTCGCCGTAATTCCAATAAAATATTTCAAGTCGTTATATACCCTTCTATCCAATTATCCTCGCCCACAAGATACTTATCAATATTAAACCCATCCGCAGCATCCATAAATCCTGGAAGAAGCTTTGTTCTTTCCGCGGCAGATTTTGCATCATCGTGACTAGCATAAACTCCAATGAATTTAACATCATCTTCATCATCATTTATACGATGAGAATGCTGAAGGACATATACAATCATGATGCTTCTTTCAAATTGTCTCGCTATTATCTGAGCCCGCCTCTCTCGCAAGCTTTAACAATCTTACTGTATTCTGATCCGGGACCGTCTTTCCAATTTCCAGAATTACGGTGACAGTCCACTTTTCTCGCCTTTTCTCTCACCATTGACATCAACAGCTATCAAGCGGCCAACAATTAGTGGACTGTCACCGTAATTCCGACTTGCGCCCAGGCCGACTCTCCGGCCCACATATCTTCACCAACGCCCCTCACTCCACCGTAACGGACTTCGCCAAGTTGCGCGGCTGATCCACATCGGTCCCCTTGAACACCGCGACATGGTACGCGAGCAACTGCACCGGCACCGCGTACACCAGCGGCGCGATCAGCGGGTGGACCTTGGGCATCTCGATCGTCGCGATGGTGTTCTCGCCGGCCTGGGCGATGCCGTCGGCGTCGGAGATCAGCACGACCTGCGCGCCACGCGCCTGGGCTTCCTGCATGTTGCTGACGGTCTTGTCGAACAGCGGGCCTGACGGTGCGAGCACGATCAGCGGTACGCTGTCGTCGATCAGCGCGATCGGGCCGTGCTTCATTTCGCCCGAGGCGTAACCCTCGGCGTGGATATAGCTGATTTCCTTGAGTTTCAGCGCCCCTTCCAGGGCGAGCGGATAATCCGGGCCGCGGCCGAGATACAGCACATCGCGCGCCGCAGCGATCTTCGGCGCCATCGCCTCGATCTCCGCGTCGTGGGAGAGAGCGTTGCTCATCGCCTCGGGCACTTCCTGCAGGTGATGGACGATGTCGCGTTCCTGTTCGGGCGTGAGCTTGCCCTTGGCGCGCGCGAGATTGACCGCGAGCGCGGCCATTACCGCGAGCTGACAGGTGAAGGCCTTGGTCGAGGCGACGCCGATCTCCGGGCCGGCATGCGTGGGCAGCAACAGATCGACTTCGCGCGCCATCGAGCTGGTCGGCACGTTGATGATGCCCGCCGTGGTCAGGCCGGCCGCCTTCATGTGGCGCAGCGCGGCGAGCGTGTCGGCGGTCTCGCCGCTTTGCGAGATGACGATGCCGAGCATGTTGGGGGTAAGGACGGGGTCGCGGTAGCGGAACTCGCTCGCCACATCGACTTCGACCTGGACGCGGGCGAGTTGTTCGATCCAGTATTTGCCGATCATGCCGACATAGGATGCGGTGCCGCACGCGACGATCGCGACGCGTTCGACCGAGCCCAGGTCGAATTCCATATCGGGCGGCGCGACCTGTTCCTCGAGCGGGCGGAGGTACGAGCGCAAGGTCTGTGCGACGACCACCGGCTGTTCGTAGATCTCCTTCTGCATGAAGTGGCGGTGATTGCCCTTGTCCATCAGCTGGCCCGAGGCGCCGCTGTTGACGATCGGGCGGGTGACGGGTTGGTTGTCGCGGTCATAGACCTGTACGCCGGCGCGGGTGATGACCGCCCAGTCGCCTTCCTCGAGATAGGCGATGCGTTGCGTCAGCGGCGCCAGGGCGAGCGCGTCGGAGCCGAGATAATTCTCGCCGTCGCCATAGCCGACGGTGAGTGGCGCGCCGAGCCGGGCGCCGATCAAGAGGTCGGGTTCGGATTTGAACATCACGCCGAGCGCGAAGGCGCCGTGGAGTTTGGGCAGGACATTGGCGACCGCCTCACGCGGTTTGAAGCCGCGGGCGAGTTCGCGATCGATCAGGTGAGCGACGACTTCGGTGTCGGTCTGGCTCTGGAACTGGCGGCCTTCGGCGATCAGTTCGTCGCGCAGCGGTTTGAAATTCTCGATGATGCCGTTGTGGACCAGCACGACGTCGCCGACGATGTGCGGATGGGCGTTGTCGACGGTCGGCGCGCCATGCGTCGCCCAGCGCGTGTGCGCGATGCCGCTATCGCCAGGCAGCGGATGCGCGGTGAGTTCGGCGGCGAGGTTGACCAGCTTGCCCGGCGCGCGGCGGCGGTCGAATTCGCCGTCGTGCACGGTGCAGATACCGGCCGAGTCATAGCCGCGATATTCGAGCCGTTTCAGGCCGTCGAGAAGGCGGTCCGCTACGGGACCCTGGCCGAGAATTCCGACAATTCCGCACATATTCTTCGAATCTCCCCCCTCCCTTTATGGGAGGGGCTGGGGGGTGGGTCGGCGGCAATGGGGGCTCGATGCCCCTATCGTCGCTTTATCGGTGAGGGCGGAGGGGCTCGCTGCGCTCGCCACCCACCCCCAGCCCCTCCCATAAAGGGAGGGGAGTAGGTTTACATCTTCTTCGCCGCCTTCTTAGCTGTCATTGCTTCGCGGAAGCGTTTTGCCCAGCCGGGTTTGGCTTCCTGCTTCGCCCGGGTCAGTACCAGTGCATCCGCCTCGACATCGCTGGTCACGACCGATCCCGCTGCGACGATCGCGCCCGCGCCGATCGAGACCGGCGCGACCAGTGCGCTGTTCGATCCGATGAATGCGCCCGCGCCGATCACCGTCTTCGCCTTGAAATAGCCGTCATAGTTGCAGGTGATCGTGCCCGCACCAATGTTCGCGCCGGCGCCGACCTCCGCATCGCCGAGATAGGTCAGGTGATTGGCTTTAGCGCCGGGGCCGAGAGTGGCCTTCTTCATCTCGACAAAATTGCCGACCTTGGATTTCTCGCCCATCACCGCGCCGGGGCGCAGGCGGGCGAACGGGCCGACCATGGCCTTTGCGCCGATCGTCGCGCCCTCGATATGGCTGAAGCCGTGGATCACCGCGCCGTCGCCGACCGATACGCCCGGACCGAAGAACACGTTCGGTTCGATCACCACGTCGCGGCCGAGTTTGGTGTCGTGCGCGAACCATATTGTGTCGGGCGCGATCAGGCTGACGCCGTCGGCCATTGCCTGGTCGCGGCGCTTCGCCTGCCAGCGGGCTTCGGCATAAGCGAGTTCGGCGCGGCTGTTGATGCCGATCACTTCGTCAGCATCGGTTTCGATGACGATCGCGCGGTCGCCATCGGCGAGTGCAAGCATGACGATGTCGGGCAAATAATACTCACCTGCGGCATTGTCGTTGCCGACACGTTCGAGCAGCGGCCAGAGATCGGCGGCGCGCACCGCCGTCACACCGGAGTTGCACAGGTCGACCGCGCGCTCGGCCTGGGTCGCGTCCTTATATTCGACCATCTTGGCGATCGATCCGTCGGCGCGGGCGATGATCCGGCCATAGGCCTTGGGGTCGTCGGGGCGAAAACCGAGCACGACGACGCGCGGCTCATCCACCGCCTCGAGCCGTCCGGCAAGGCGCGCGATCGTCGCGGTATCCAGAAACGGCGTATCGCCGAAACAGACGATCGCGGTGCCGTCGAACCCGGCCAGCGCATCCTTTGCCTGCAACGCGGCGTGCGCGGTGCCGAGCTGTTCGGCCTGCACCGCCAGCGTCACGGGGTGACCGGCAACCGCAGCTTCGAGTTGTTCGCGGCCTGCGCCCGCAACCACGACACTGCGCGTCGCGCCCGCGCGCTCGAAGCTGTCGATCAGTTGCAGCAGCATCGGCTGCCCCGCGATCGGGTGGAGCACCTTGTGCAGGTCGGACTTCATGCGTGTGCCCTTGCCCGCGGCAAGGATGATCGCGGCGATCGGCTGGGTCATGCCCCCTGCCCTGCCACGACAATATTGCCATTTCCATAGCGATGCTGTCAGAGCGTGTTTGAAAATTCGCAAAAGAGCGAATTTTATAGGCGGTACCGCCCTCCGCAAAATGCGCCTGCGGCGCATTTTCAAACAAATACTGGCACCCGATTCATGACGAAGATTTCATTCGATATCGTGGGTTTCGACCTGGACGGCACGTTCCTCGACACGAGTGGCGATCTGACCGCGTGCGTCAATTATGCGCTCGGCCTGGCCGGCCGGCCCTTGCTCACAGTCGAGCAGGTCAAACCGATGATCGGTGGCGGGGCGAAACACATGCTGACCCAAGGGCTGGACGCGACCGGCGGTTGCGAACCGGACGAGTTGCGCCGGCTCTACAAGCTGATGCTTGGTTATTACGAGGCACATATTTCGGTCCATACCGTGCCGTTTCCGGGCGCGATCGAGGCGCTCAACCAGCTCGACACGCTGGGTGTGAAGAGCGCGATCGTGACCAACAAGTTCGAAAGCTTCGCGCACAAGCTGCTCACCGAACTCGGCCTGATCGACCGCTTCGAGACCGTCATCGGCGGCGATACTATGGGCAAGGGCCTGTCGAAACCGCACCGCGCGCCGATCGACGAGATGATCAGGCGCTGCGGCGGTGGCCGGGCGGCGTTCGTCGGTGATTCGATCTATGACATCATGGCGGCGAAGAATGCGGGGATACCGAACATCGCGGTCAGTTTCGGTTTCCTGATGCAGCCGATCGAGGAACTGGAGGCCGATGCGGTGATCGACGGTTATGACGAGCTGATCCCGACATTAAGCCGGCTGTCGGCCGACCAGCCTAATTGTAGATGAGCGCATTCGAGTTGACGTGATAGCCGGCCAGTTTCGCTTTGCCGTCATCGATCCGGTAGACGAATTGCTCGTCGGCGGTGCCCCTTGCGTAGTTGGCGCCGTAGCCGATCGTCAGGAAATGACCGGCCGGGGAATAATTATTGTTCCACCCGCCCGTTTTTCCCGTTTTGAACGGCCCCAGCTTGCGATGGACCACATCCAGCAGCTTGATGAAATCGGCCTTGCTGCTCGCCCCCTTCAGATCGGCGGACGACCCGTCATAAACCTGCTCGAAACGGCCGGCATCGACCATCTGATGAAACCGATCGATCGCCTTGTTCGTCGCCGGCAAATCATCGGCCATCGAACACGCCATCAACGACAACGGCGCCATCATAGCAAGACACTGATAACGCATGTGATTTTCTCCCAGGACAAATGTCGCACAGGAGCAGGGGGAAGTCGAGCGATCGCGCAAGCAGATTGATCCCGCAGGTGTCGATGCAACCAAGCGCGCCCATAAAAAAAAGGCCCCACTGTCCAGGAGGGGCCTTTCGAGTCGATATCGATGGATGGCGTTATTTTTCGCCGTTGTCCTTCACGCCGACAGTCGGCACGTCGATGGTTTCGGTCTCGGTCTTGACCTTCGGCACTTCGACCTTGGTCTTCTTGGTACCGACGACGACTTCCTTGGAATCCAGATCGACCTCGGGCAGCGCACCGCCCTCGACCGCGACCTTGGGCAGCGCACCGTCCTTGGTCACGTTGGCACTCCAGAATCCGGTCGCGAACAGCAGCCCCACGATCACGACGATCGCAACCAGGATGATTGCGATGGTCGTTCCGCCACTGCGGCGCTTGACGGCGACTGTGTCGGTTTCGTTTCGATAATCACTCATATTAAATCCTCCCGTTTCAACGGTCCTGTAACCGGAACGTCGTTTTATTGTTCCGTGCCAATCGATCGATAAAATTTCCGACGAGTGTCATGCCAGCACATCTTCGGTCGCCTGGAGCCGCAAACGCTCCCTTTTAAAGCTTCGTGGGTTGGTCAAACCCATCGTTTGCATGCGCGCCCGCGTCGCCTCCTGCGATCGACCGATTGCGGCGGCGATCGCCGGGACGGAGTCACCCCGCGCGACACGCTCGCGCAGATCGACGATATCCTCTTCGGACCAGCGTTTGTTGGGCATTGTTCGACCTTCCTGCAAATGACGAAACGAATTCGCGGATGACCGTTTGGACTAGATCGTCTTTCGACGGGCTGAACTCACCTGTCAGCTTATATAAATATTTCTATTCGTTCATCCGATGCGATCCGACGTCGCACTTTGACTGTGCGATCTGGAACGAATTCAGGGCAGAATGTGCCCGTGGCGCCATTTGATCCACAGATGCCGCGCGAGCATCATCGGTGGCATGCGCAGCCAATGCGAACGGACATAGAAACCGAGCCGGGTGAACGGCCGGATCGGCCAGCCCCAGCCGTCGCGCGCGGTCAGGCGGCGGAGATAGAGGCGGTCGGTCAGAGTGAGTTTCGCATCATCACCATATAGCGCCACGGCGAGGCGCAGGGCACGACCGACTTCGCGTTTCAGCCCGTGATGCGTCGCGCGCTTGACCAGCTGGTCGGTACCGAATTCGCCAACCAGGCAATGCACGTCCCACAGGTTGCGCATGCCGCCGGCCAGATCGCCATCGGCGAACAGGTGCGCCGCAGCATGGACCAGCATGTCGTTGGGCGAGAGGGTGCGCATACCCGGCGCGAGTTCGATGCTCCCCACGAGCAACGCGCGCGCGTCCGGCGTGATGCGTGCGGTCAGTGGCAGGATCGTGTGGTGGACGTCGATCATCCGGTCGCGCTCGCGGTGGATCAGCGGCGGCAATTCGTGCATCCAGCGCCGATAATAATCGTCGTCATAGGGGTCGGGCTTGACCCATTCCCAGCCACCGGCGAGCAGCGCCGCCTCGACCATGTCGATCCGGTCGCGCGGCACGAGGATATCGAGATCACCGATCGATCGCCCCTGCCCCGCCGCCAGCCCGGCCGCGACGAACGCGGTGCCCTTGAGCAGCACCACGGCCACACCGAGCGGCGCCAACAGGCGTCGCGCCATCTCCGCTTCCCACAGCGCGACGATGCGCCCTTGCTCTGCCGAAGCGCGTGCATCGTCGAGGATACGCCGCACGGCGTTTGGAACAGGTAGCCCATCGACCCGATGCGCCAGCGTGCCGATCAATTGTTCCGCGCGCGCAATCGCCAGCAGATCGGTCCATCCCGCGCCATCGAGCGCGAGCGCGGTTTCAGGCGCGCTCAGCGCACGGGCGAGCAGCCAGCCATCATTCATGGCGTCGCCTCAAGATCGGTCCCAAGATCGGACCCAAGATCGGCCCAGGCGGCTTCGACCTGCGCCAGCGCGCTGTCGGTATCGGGATAGTCGATCGCGAGCGCCGGGACCGCCTTGACCAGCGAAGTAAGCGCGGTGAAGCCGCGTTCGCCCATCGCGGTGTAGTTGGTCGATGCCTGGGTGAGGCGGACGAACACTTCGCTGTGCGGCACCGCGCGTGATGCGGCTTCATATCCGAAGCTGGGGAACAGCAGCAGCGCCGGTCTGGCGGGCGTCTCCATCGCGGCGATCGCATCGGCGCCGGGCACGAGATGGCGGATATCCCCCTTGGGCGTGCCCGCGAGCAGAGGCCCGAAGCGGCCGTCGGGCACTGCCTGTTCAACCACCCCGATCGCCTGGTTCTTCAGGCTGACCAGCCGGGGAAAGGCGTGCACCAGCCCAGTCGCGGGATCGAGCAGGGCGAATTCGTCACCCATCAGCCGCCAGCCACGTGCACCGAGCAGTGCCGCCAGCGTCGATTTGCCCGAGCCCGACACGCCGGTCAGCAGCAAGGCGCGCCCGTCGCGTTCGACCACCGAGGCGTGGAGCAGCAGATAGCGCCGCTGGCCCAACGCCATTTGCAGGTTCATGCCCATTTCCGCGGCGAGCAACCCTTGCGCGAGCGGCAGTGGCGCTGCCTCGGGCAGCACGAAATCGCCGCCGATCATCACCGATGGGCGCACGAAGCGTCGCCATGGCCGTGCCGCGAACAGCCGGACGTTATAATCCGGCACGCCATCCTGCGGCGCGGGATAGTCCGAATAGAGTTCGGCCAACTGCTCGATCGGGGCGCGCCAGTCGGAGCCGATACGGAAGCCGATCGGCCCGATGCGCACGGAGAAGACGTGCCTCATGACCTGCTGATCACAGCGGGCGGTCCTTTGCCCGTTACCGCTTCGCCGGCCCTTGCCGGGAAAGACGTATAATATGAGTTGAGATCGGCGAGCGCGCTCATGCCGCCTCGACCAACCCGGCCGCGATCAGTTCGTCGAGCCGCGCCGACAGGGCATCCGGTTCGCCATCGGGCATGTCGAAATCGGCCGCGAGGCGCGCGGTCAGCGCGGCCAATGTCATGCCCGCTTCACCCAGCGCCACGAGGATCTCGGGCGCGGGCGCGGTCAGCAAATGGGTGATGCCGGACGAGCGATGGTAAAGCAGCGTAAAATCGTCGAGCCAGTCGATGCACAGCGTCTCGACGCGCGCCGCGCGAAACAGGGTGTCCAAAATCAGCCCCGCGGCATCTGCAACGATGCGAAACAGGTGAAACCGCTGGTGCCCGACTGCAGGCGTCGAATGTAATTGGTGTAGGCGCGGTTGGTTTCGTAATCGGTGCCGGGCAAGCGCCCGCCCGACAACGCCATCTTCACTTCCTGCCCCTTGAACGCCTTGCCGGCGGGCGCGAAGGCGCCGGGTGTCCCCGCTGGGACCAGCGTACCGTCGGCGGCGATATAGCTGCCCGCGCGGCCGGGGTCGGGCACCGGGATCTCACAGGTCAGGATCGACGCCTGGGTCTGTGCCAACGCGGGACGGATCGAGATGATCGCCGACGCGCCGACCGCGCCGAGCATCAGCGCGCGGCGGCGGGTGGTGCCGTCCAGTGGCAACTCGCCTGGCAGTTCAGCTTGTGGAATATCGTCGCTCATCGCCCACCTTTATCCCCCCTGCCCTTTCATATTCGTGAAACACTGGCAAGCGGGCCTATCCCGGTTAAGCACGTTTGCGCTACAGGGCGGCCAATGTTCAGTGGTTTTGGTCCCCGCACGTTCACCGCGATCGGTATCGTCCTTGTGGCGACAGCCGCCGTTTTCCTTATCGGACACAGCGCGCAGGCAGCGCTGGTGACGCTGATCGCCGGCGTCGCAGCAGTGCTCGCCGCCGCCGGCACCGGCGAAGTCGTCCACGAACCAACACCGCCCGCCGCCGAACGCAAGGTCGCCGCCGTGCCCGACCTGGGCGAGGTGATGGAAGCGATCATCGAACCGGTGCTGATCGTCACCGATGGCCGGGTCAGCCATGCCAACAGCGCCGCACGCGCGTTGCTCGGCGGGCATATCATCGGCGAGGATGTGCGCCTGGCGATTCGCCATCCCGCCGCCGCCGAACGGCTGTCCAACCCGCTCGCCGGCCATTCGTCGCGCCCGATCGACCTGGTCGGGCTGGGCACGATGGACCAGCGCTGGGAAATGCGCATCGGCCGCGCGTCGGGCGGCCAGCGCATCGTTCATCTGATCGACCAGACCGGCAATTATGCCGCGGAAAAGATGCGCGTCGATTTTGTCGCCAATGCCAGCCACGAACTGCGCACCCCGCTCGCCTCGATCCTTGGTTATATCGAGACGCTGGGCGACGAGAAGGCGGGCGACGACCCACACGTGCGCAATCGTTTCCTCAAGATCATGTTCGACGAGGCGCGACGCATGCAGCGGCTGGTCGAGGATCTCATCTCCTTGAGCCGAATCGAAGCGGAGAAATACCGCTTGCCCGATCGCGCGGTCGATCTTGCCGCGTTGATCGGCGAGGTCCGTACCGAATTGCATGACGGTCAGGACGGCCGTGGCGACATCGTCGCCGAGATCGAAGCGGATGTGCCGCCGGTCGCGGGCGATCAGGCGCAGTTGAGCCAGGTGCTGCACAATCTGATCGGCAATGCGAAAAAATATGGCCGGGCCGGCGCGCCCGTTTCGGTGCGGCTTTGGCGCGACCAGACCAACATGGTGCGGATCAGCGTCGCGGATCAGGGCGACGGCATCGCGCCAGAACATATCCCGCGCCTGACCGAGCGATTCTATCGCGTCGATCCGGGCCGCAGCCGCGCGGCGGGCGGTACCGGACTTGGGCTCGCGATCGTCAAGCATATCGTCGAGCGGCACCGTGGGCGGCTGGATATCGCCAGTACGGTCGGCAAAGGCACTACGGTGACGATTTTGTTGCCGGCCCATCAAAGTCCCGCCGGGGCCACTGTCACAAAAACGTAACGCTATTGTCACACAGGCGCCTCCATCGCGGTGCTAGCGCGATCCGGCGAGTCGATCCGACCTCGCTCTGCCTTGGGGGTCCCATGTTCAAGAACATCGCGCTTATCGCCGTTTCCGCGCTCGCGCTCGCGGCTTGCCAGGATCAAGCCAATGGCGGCGGCGCCGGCTCGCGCGACCAGATCAAGGCGGTCGGATCGTCGACGGTCTATCCGTTCACGACGATCGTCGCCGAACAATTCGTCAACAAGAACCCGGGCATGAAGGCGCCGGTGATCGAATCGACCGGCACGGGCGCCGGCATGAAGCTGTTCTGCGCCGGCGTCGGTGCCGCGCATCCCGATATCGAGGCCGCGTCGCGCCGCATGAAAGCGTCGGAATATGCCAGCTGCAAGACCAACGGCGTTGGCGACATCATCGAGATCCAGGTCGGTCTGGACGGCATCGCCTTTGCCGAGGCGAAGAACGGGCCAAAGCTGCAGCTGACCCCGGCCGACCTGTACAAGGCGCTTGCCGCGAAGCCCGAAGGCAAGGCGAATGCCTACAAGACCTGGAAGGAGGTCAATCCGGCACTGCCGGCGATTCCGATCCAGGTTTATGGCCCGCCCTCGACCAGCGGCACGCGCGATGCGCTGACCGAGCTAATCCTCGACAAGGGCTGTGCCGAGGTGACTCCGAGCGTCAAGGCGCTGAAGGACAGCGATAAGGATGCCTATGCCGCCGCCTGTAACCGCATCCGCGAGGACGGCGCCTATATCGACGCCGGCGAGAACGACAATCTGATCGTCCAGAAGCTGCAGTCGAACCCCAATGCGGTCGGGATTTTCGGTTATTCCTATCTCGAGGAGAATATCGACAACCTCAACGGCGTGCCGTTGAACGGGATCGCGCCGACCTATGAGACGATCGCGCAGAACCAATATCCCGGTTCGCGACCGCTCTATATCTACGTCAAAAAGGCGCATCTCGCGGCGATCCCGGGCCTGCAAAAATTCCTCGATGAATATGTCGCGGCGTGGAACCCCGGCGGTCCATTGACCGCCAAGGGCCTGATCGCCTCACCACAGGATGTGCGGACCAGTTCGGCCGCGATCGTCAAGGCAGCGAAGCTGCTCGATCCAACCAAGCTGAAATAACGATGCTGAAATAGTGATATTGCGCTCCGGTCGCACGACCGGAGCGCATCCTCCGACACGAGACTTTTCGCGTTGTCCACGCTCGCCCTTCTTTTCCTGATTGCCGGACTTGGCCTGATCGCCTGGTTGTCCGCGCGCGTCCGCGCGGTCAGTTTCCGCCGCGACAGCACGGCCCGGTTCAGCTCGCTGCCGTCGCATCACGGCACCTATGTCGCGCTGTGGACGCTGCTGCCGGCCGCGTTGTTTATCGTGATCTGGTCGTCGGTCTCGCCTGCGCTGGTCACCGATGCCGTGCTGACCTCACCCGCCGCGGCGCAATTGCCGCCGCCGGGCTTCGAGCGCGCCGCGGTGTTGTCGGAGGCGCGCAACATCGCCGATGGCCGCACCTTCGGGTCGTTAAACCCGATCGCACAGCAACTCGCCCCGGCCTATGGCGCGGCGCAATCGCGCTACGACTGGATCGGCACCGGCGCCGCGCTACTGCTCGCCTTTGCCGCAGGCGCCTGGGCCTATCTGCGCGTCAAGCCGGACTTCCGCGCGCGGACGCGAGTCGAGCGCGTCGTGATGCTGTTGCTGCTCGCCGCCTCGCTGATAGCGATCCTGACCACGGTCGGTATCGTCGCCTCCCTGCTGTTCGAATCGTGGCGCTTCTTCAAGATCGTGCCGATCGGCGATTTCCTGTTCGGCACGCATTGGAGCCCGCAAGTCATTCCCGCCAATGATCCGGGCAGCGCGCTGGGCGCGGTGCCGCTGTTCTGGGGCACATTCTTCATCGGCGCGGTGATCGCGATGATCGTCGCGATCCCGTTCGGCCTGATGAGCGCGATCTATCTGACGCAATATGCCGCGCCGCGCGTGCGCCGCTGGATGAAGCCGATCCTCGAGATGCTCGCCGGCGTGCCGACCGTGGTCTATGGCTATTTCGCCGCGCTGACCGTGGCGCCGGCAGTGCGCGATCTCGCCGTATCGCTCGGCGTGACCTGGGCCAGTTCGGAAAGCGCGCTCGCCGCCGGGCTGGTGATGGGCGTGATGATCATCCCGTTCGTGTCGTCGATGGCCGATGATTCGATCGCCGCCGTGCCCTCCTCGATGCGCGACGGCAGCCTGGCGATGGGCGCGACGCCGTCGGAGACGATCCGCAAGGTGCTGCTGCCCGCCGCCCTGCCCGGCGTGGTCGGCGGCGTGCTGCTCGCAATCTCGCGCGCGATCGGCGAGACGATGATCGTTGTGATGGCTGCGTCGGGCGTCGCGACATTATCGCTCAACCCGTTCGCCAGCGCGACCACGGTGACCAAACAGATCGTCGACCTGCTGACCGGCGAGGCCGAGTTCGACAGCGCCAAGACGCTCGCCGCCTTCGCGCTCGGCCTGACCCTGTTCGTGGTTACGTTGCTGCTCAACATCATCGCGCTGACCGTCGTCAAACGGTATCGGGAAGCATATGAATAGCGTGTCCTCCACTCTCGCCAATTTGGTGCCGGACCGCGCGCCGACCGACTGGCGGACGAACGCGATGCAGCGCCGCATCCGCCGCCGTTATGCCGCCGAGCGCCGCTTCCGGCTGCTCGGGCTGTGTGCGGTGCTGGTCTCGGCGGGTTTCCTTGCTTTCCTGCTGGTGTCGATGTTCCTCAACGGTGCGACCGGTTTCACGCAGAGCGAGATCAAGCTGCCGATCGATTTGGCGCGATCGAGCGTGATGCTCGATCCAGCGCAGCTCGGCGGCAAGAATGCCGATGTCGCGCTGGCCGCCGCGGGCCTGGAAAAAGCGACCGACGACGCGGCGATCGCCGCGTTCGGACCCGGAGGTGACAAGTTGCTATCCGACGGCGCGTGGCTGCGCGTGCGCGATGCGGTGAAGTCCGATCCGACATTGCTGGCCATGCGAACGATCATCTCCGTCCCCGCCTCAGCCGCGATCGATATCGCAGTGAAGGGTGAAGGCTCGCCCGACGCGGAGAAGCTGGCCGCACGGCTGCAGTCACGTGGGCTGATGACGACCGGCTTCAACCCGCGATTCCTGACCAATTCGGATTCGACTGATCCGACCATGGTCGGCATCTGGGGCGCGCTGAAGGGTTCGTTGTTCACGATGCTGGTGACGCTGTTGCTCGCCTTCCCGATCGGCGTGCTGTCCGCGCTATATCTCGAGGAATATGCGCCGAGGAATCGCTGGACCGACCTGATCGAGGTATCGATCAACAATTTGGCGGCAGTGCCGTCGATCATCTTCGGGCTGCTGGGTCTTGCGGTGTTCCTTGGCACCTTCAACCTGCCGCGCTCGGCGGCCTTGGTCGGCGGGCTGACGCTTGCGCTGATGACCATGCCGGTGATCGTCATCGCCGGGCGAAACGCGATCAAGTCGGTGCCGCCATCGATCCGCGACGCGGCACTCGCGGTCGGTGCGAGCCCGATCCAGGTCGTATTCCACCATGTCCTTCCGCTCGCCTTGCCCGGCATCCTGACCGGTACGATCATCGGCATGGCGCGCGCGCTCGGCGAGACCGCGCCGCTGCTGATGATCGGCATGCGCGCGTTCATGGTGTCGCCGCCCGAGCGACTGACCGACCCGTCGACCGTGCTGCCGGTGCAGATTTTTCTATGGTCCGACCAGGTCAATCGCGGTTTCGTCGAAAAGACCAGCGCGGCGATCATCGTCCTGCTGGTGTTCCTGCTCGCGATGAACGGGCTTGCCATCTACCTCCGCAACAAATTCGAGACCCGCTGGTGATGACCGAACAACATCTGAAAATCACCGCCCGCAACGTGAACGTCTTCTATGGCGCGAAACAGGCGATCACCGACGTTTCGATCGACGTCGATCAGGACAATGTCACCGCGTTCATCGGCCCGTCGGGCTGCGGCAAGTCGACCTTCCTGCGCACCCTCAACCGGATGAACGATACGGTCGCCAGCGCGCGGGTCGAGGGCGATATCCGGCTCGATGGCGAGGATATCTATGCATCGTCGATGGACGTCGTGCAGCTCCGCGCGCGGGTCGGTATGGTGTTCCAGAAACCAAATCCGTTCCCCAAGTCGATCTATGAGAATGTCGCTTACGGCCCGCGCATTCACGGGCTGGCCGGGAGCAAGACCAATCTCGACGGGATCGTCGAACAGTCGCTGAAGCGCGCCGGTTTGTGGGACGAGGTCAAGGACCGGCTGACGGAAAGCGGCACCGCCTTGTCGGGCGGGCAGCAGCAGCGACTGTGCATTGCGCGTGCGATCGCGGTCGACCCCGAAGTGATCCTGATGGACGAGCCCTGTTCGGCGCTCGATCCGATCGCCACCGCCAAGATCGAGGAACTGATCCACGAATTGCGTGGCCGCTATGCGATCGTCATCGTCACGCACAATATGCAGCAGGCCGCGCGTGTCTCGCAAAAGACCGCTTTCTTCCATCTTGGCACACTGGTCGAATATGGTGCGACCTCGGACATCTTCACCAATCCGCGCCAGGAGCGGACCAAGGACTATATCACCGGCCGTTACGGCTGATCATCGGGACCCCCGGTTAGGATTTGGAATTGTGAGTGAGCATACGGTAAAGGCTTTCGACGAGGATATCGGCGAACTGCGCGGGCTGATTGCGCAGATGGGCGGATTGGCCGAACAGGCGATCGGCGCCGCGATCGACGCGTTGCAGCGCCACGATCTCGCCGCCGCGGCCAAGGTCGTCGCCGGCGACAAGAAAATTGACGCGATCGAGATGCAGGTCGAGCAGCTTGCCGTGCGCATCATCGCGCTGCGCGCGCCGATGGCCGACGATCTGCGCGAGGTGGTCGCCGCGCTGAAAATCGCCAGCGTGGTCGAGCGCATCGGCGATTATGCCAAGAACATCGCCAAGCGAGTGCCGGAGATCGACGCCCATAGCGAGATCGAGCCGCTGTCGATCCTCCCTGCCATGGCCGATCTGGCCAAGGCGATGGTGCATGACGTGCTCGACGCCTTTGCCGCCCGCGACGCCCAGGCGGCGGTGGAGGTGTGCGAGCGCGACCGCGCGGTCGATGATTTCTACAACAGCCTGTTCCGGGTTTTCGTCACGCACATGATGGAGAACCCCAAGACGATCAGCCAGGTCGCACAATTATTGTTCATCGCCAAAAATCTCGAACGGGTCGGCGATCACGCCACCAATGTTGCCGAGATGGTTTATTATGCCGCGACTGGCGAACATATGGCCGAACGGGACCGTAGTTCGCTGATCACGAACGAGGAGATTTAAGTCATGGCACGAGCCAGGATGTTGCTGGTCGAAGACGATGCCGCTCTTGCCGAGCTGCTCGTCTGGCACTTCAAGCGTGAGGATTTCGAGATCACGCACACCCCCGATGGCGAGGAAGCGTTGCTGCTCGCCAAGGAGGCGACGCCGGATATCGTGCTGCTCGACTGGATGGTCGAGGGACTGTCCGGGATCGAAGTGTGCCGTCGCCTGCGCCGCATGCCCGAAACGCAGAATGTGCCGATCATCATGCTCACCGCGCGCGGCGAGGAAGAGGATCGCGTGCGCGGACTGGAAACCGGCGCGGACGATTATGTCACCAAGCCCTTCTCCCCGCGCGAACTGGTCGCGCGGGTTGGCGCGGTGCTGCGCCGTGTGCGGCCGGCGCTGGCCGGCGAACAGCTGACCTATGCCGATATCGAGATGGACACGGTTGGCCACAAGGTACGGCGATCGGGCGATTTCATCCCGCTGGGGCCGACCGAATTCCGCCTGCTCAAGCATTTCCTGGAGCATCCCGGCTGGGTCTTTTCGCGCGAGCGCTTGCTCGATGCGGTGTGGGGGCATGATTCCGACATCGAATCGCGCACCGTCGACGTGCATATCCGGCGGCTGCGCAAGGCGATCAACGAAGGTGGCCGCACCGACATCATCCGCACCGTGCGATCGGCCGGATACGCGCTGGATTCGGCGGCCTGACGGGCAGGCGCCGCGCCACGACGTACCGAGCGCGGTGTGTGCCGATCACGAACGAATGTGCTCCCGGTCCTCTGCCATGGCGGCGACAATGAGCGATGTGCCGTTCAGGGATGGTGCTAACGCCGGGATCGGTTGAATCGGTAGATCATACAGTTCGTTAACCAGCGGCGCGTACCTTGGCGGCACGAGGTGCGTGCCAGTGTTCCGATCTGCAATCGCTATCCCCGAGGGGACCTATGTCGAACTCGTCCAGAGCCTGTTCAGGACGCTCCTGACCACGTCTATCATCGCGATTTCATTCATCGCCGTGGCGTTTATCGTGTCTTCCCAGACACCCGATCCCGCCCTGACCCTGCTTACAATCCTCGGATCGATATCGGTCGTCGCCCGGCTCGTCATCTTGCTGCTCTTCCGGGGGCAGGCTGCCGACGCCGGACTGGGCGTGGCGAGGGCACACCAACTTGAGCGCTTGTTTGCCGTGAGTTACCTGAGCTTCGCCGCGATCTTCGGTATATTCAGCGCGCGCGCCTTCGTCGTTGCGACGCCAGACGCGCATGTTCTCGTCATCGGCCTGCTGGTGGGGTATGCGGCGGGAGTCGCGGCGGGGATAGCGTTACGCCCTTGGATCAGCGTGAGCGCCGTGGTCTTCGGCGTGGTGCCGACGATTCCGGTAGCCCTGGCGAGCGGCAACCCCATTTACTGGGCGCTCGGAGCGCTCCTGGCGATCTTTCTTGCCGGGGGCATCCACAGCATCCTTTCCAACTACCGGCTCTCCTCCGGCGGGATCACGATGAAGCGGCTTTTCGCCGACATGGCGCAGAGCGATGTCCTGACCGGCTTGCCGAACCGCTTCGGCCTTGGGGAGCGGTTCAATGAGGTGACTATGTTGGGACGCGACAGCGGTGACGTTGCCGTCCATTGCCTTGATCTGGATCACTTCAAACCGGTCAACGATCGATACGGACACCCCGTTGGCGATCTTGTATTACAGGCCGTGGCGGATCGCTTGTCTCGCACACTCCGCGGTGGTGATTTTGCGGCACGCGTCGGCGGCGACGAATTCGTGATCGTTCAGAGCGGCGTCAGGGATGCCACAGAAGCTGACCTGCTTGCGCGGCGGGTCGTGCGCGTCATCTCCGAACCCTATAATATTGGCGATCTCAAGATTACCATCGGCACAAGCATCGGGTTTGTTCTCGTGTCAGGACACGGGCACGGACTCGACAAGCTCATCGAGTCTGCGGACGAGGCGCTATTAAGGGCAAAGGGTGCCGGTGGCGGGTGCGCCACCCACGCTATTGGCCTGCGACGCACAGCCTGATCCCGCAGCGGCACGCCCGCGGCCTTATCTGGCGGAAGATCGTCGCGTTTCACCTGACCGCACTACGGCAGCAACCCCATCCGGCTCCTCGGTACGCGCCTTGAGATCAAGCCAGTCGGTTGGCGGGAGGCCGTACAGCATATCGAAGAATTCGAGCTGCAGCCGGGCTGCCGTGGCCCGGTTACTGTTCCACAGCAGCACGATGCCGCTCCTGTCCGCCGGATCGAAAAGAATGAGCGAGCCATAGCCGTCGACCGACCCACGGTGGCCGACCAGAGAATGGCCGGCATAGGTAAAGCTTCGCCAGGCCAGACCGTAGGAGGCATTCTTCAGCGCGCGGTCCATCGCCCCGCGCGGGCCGTGCGGCGGCGTAGGCACCCTGGCGCGGTGCATGGCGTTCAGATCTGCAGGTGACAGCACGCTCGGCGCGTCGCCCATCTGTGCGCGCATCCAGCGGGTGAGGTCGTTGATCGAGGAATTGACACCGCCCGCCGCCGGGATGCGATAATAGGCCTCATCCAGTTTCGCGGTATTCCTGGCCAGGTGATGCGGCCGCGCCCAGCTCGCCGCGCTCTCCAGCCCGGCACGGCCGACGCTTGCGTTGGTCATGCCCAGCGGCACGAACAGCCGCGCGCGAGCGACGGTCGCATAGTCTTGTCGCGTGACCCGCTCGACGATCTCGGACGCGGCGTCGAAGGCGATGTTCTGATATGCGTAACAGGTCGCCGGCGGGCAGTAAGGCGGCAGAGTGCCGAGCTGAGCACGGATCAGCTTCGGATCCTCGCCCGCCTCCAGCCGGTCGTCCCAGGCGTTGCGGACCAGGCCGAGGCGGTGCGAAAGCAGATCGGCCACCGTGACGCGCCTGGAATCGCCTGGGAGCGTAAGAGTCGTGCCCATAGTCAATAGCGGCGCATCGAGCGACAGCCGGCCATCCTCGGCGAGCTTGGTGACCAGCGCGGAGGCCACGCCCTTGGAAAGGGACGCCCAGCGGAATACGGTGTCAGGCGTGACGCGGTCGCCCGAACCCGCCAGCGTCTCACCATAGCCCCGCACGAACCGCACCTGTCCCCGCTCGACCGTACCGATCGCCAGGCCGACCATGTCGGGCTCCTGCATCAGCTTGACGATCCGCTCGTCCAGTCGCCGATAATCGGCGCGCGACGGCTCGTCGTGGGCGGTTTGGCCGTCCGATAGCGCGATCGTGACGCTGTTGGCCGGTTTTGCGGCTGGGTCCCGCTCCAATCTGGTGATGCCCAGAACCGCTCCGGCGCCCACAAGCGCGGCAAGCCCCAGAACCACGTAGCGCTTCGCTCCTCGCCGCTGCGTGCTCGTCAATTTCTGCATTCTCGTTTCGACTTCCCGGGCATGGCTCCGGCGATCGCTCATGGAGCCTCGGCGCTGTGTTGCCAACCGCATGGGATGCACCGGGCAGAGAATTCGAACGGCTTATCGATCTCCGCAGAGATACGAATTGGCCTGCGCCGCACAACCGTGCGGGCCAGGGCGGTTTCGGGCATTGGACCGATAAGGAGGCAGTTGTCATTGTATTCCCGATGCATGTCGTAAACATCGGTCGTCGAATTGGGGGGATGACGATGTCCGAACGGAATGATGATCAAACGCCTGCCGCCAGCCTGGCGGGTTTTGCGCCGACACCGGTTTCGACACGATTGATTTCGGGCAACGTGGTGGTACGCAGCTACCGGAAGACCTGGGTCGGCGACGACAGCGATATCCTGCTGCCCGACCGCGTACATGCATTCGTCGACATCGACATGACGGCTTGGTCGGTGGCATTTCTCGATGCCGTGGATGCGTTGTTCGTGCCGAAAATGGCGACGGCAATCGCTGCGCTGGATCCCGATCGCGCGGCCTCGCTTGCCAAGCACAAACAGCAACTCGCCGATATCATCGCCCCGACGCTGATACCGGTGCTCGTCGTCCCCGGCCAAGAGCCGGCGGTCGAGCCAGCGCGCGCGCTTTTCCAGCAAGCCCTGCTCGAAAGGTTCTGCACTGCGTATGAGTCAGGGGCCGGCGACCGTGGTCCGTTGCTTCGCTATCCGCCGCTGCCGGTCATCAGCAATGTATGCGCAGCCACGTCATCGCCGATTTCGATCGCCGAGGCGCTTTTGTGGGACTGCGTCGCCACGGTCACGACGTCACAAGCGGCACAGGACGAACTGTTGTTGTCGGTCATCATAAACGATCTGTCGGCATCCCCGGTCGATCTGGCGACGGAAAAGGCAGTCGCGACAGCACCGCTCCGGCCCGCAGCCACGACGTTATTCGAAGCGCTTGCCCGAACGACCGTTGAGCATCGGCAGATCGCGCCGCATCTGTCGGAGGTGCTTGCGGGCGGCGACGCGGCCGTGGCGCGTGCCGCGTTGGAACGATTGGATGCGTTGATCGGCGACGTCGCCCGGGCCTGGTCCGACTGGTTCGCGCGCGCGGAGCCAACCAAAGTGGCAAAGGTGGGGTCGGTATCCGCGGTGGGTCAGGTCATCTGGAGCTACAGTGTCGATTTCAGTCAACTTCCGGTGCCCCAAATCACACGCCTTCCAGGCGACAGCGGGGTGCTGCCGCCATGGCCGGCAATCGCCGGTTGCAGCACGCCGCCGGAGGATGGTCAGGCGACCCATCGCTACCAGGCCTCGGCCAGCTTTATTGCAGGGACACCGCTGACCTTCACCTGGGCCGAGCTACCTATATTATCGGCGCAGAAGGCGGATGTTGCTGCAAGCGTGCTGCGCAACGCCGGCCTGGTGCCGCCGGGCTCGCCTGACGGCACGGTGGTGGATTCGGCATTCATTTACCGATCGCGGGCAGTGCATGGATCGACATCTGTTAGTCCGTTTTTCGACCTGCCGTCACAGCCTTTTCAGGTCGGCACAGGCGCGGCGAACCTGTCGGATGCGATGGACGATTTGTTCGCGTCCTTGCTATCCGGGCCGACGCCGGGCGGGCTTGCGGCACGCGACGTGCAGATCGAAATGGGCGCATCCTACAGTATCTCAATGGGCACCGAAGACGCGCCGATCGGCAGCGCCGTTCCGATATTTCTGACGCGAAATACCCTCGCGCTATCCCCGAATGTCGCCGATGGTTCGATTCCGGTGGCCGTTTTTCGGCGAAACGTGATCGATGAACTGGTCGGCTGGCATGCGGCCGTGCAGCCCGACGACACCCGCGCGGCAATTCGCTTTGCAATCAATCTGTCGGCAGCAGGCGCAGAGAGCCTCGCACCGCCGGTCTTTCTCGGCCGGGTCGAAGCTATTGTGCCGATTGCACAAGCCGACTGGTGGCGATGATTGGGCATGTTAGCGCGACGATCGCGCTTTCAGGCCTTCGACATATTCAAAACGATTCCGAAACGGGAGCCATTCCGGAACATGCGCGTTGGGGGTGCGCGCCTGTTTCGGCGCAATGCTTTCAGGAGACCCTTGATGAAGCTGATCCTATTGGCCGCCGCCGCGTTTATCGCGGTTCCCGCAGTGGCACAGGACACCCCGGCACCGCCCGCAGACGCGGCCCAGGCAATGCCCGCAGAGGCGGCCCCAGCGGCGCCAGCGGCCGACCCGAGCGCCACCGAACCGACGCCTGCCGGCACCACCGGTGGCTATGGTCCGACCGCCCCGGCGATGAGCGGCCCGATGCAGCCCGGCGCGACCGTGGTCTATCGTCAGGCACCAACGCCCGATCAGGCCTATCCGGCCCCGCCACCGCTCGCCAAATATCCGGTGTGCAAGCGCGGCCAGACCGACAATTGCATGCAGCGCGGCGGCCGCTGATCAGCAATCCGGGCGCTGCGTCAAGCATGCGCCCGGATGGCTTTTCCTCGCGAGAATGATCGCCTAGGAAGCGCTCGAAACATTTCGGGAGCTTTTCGCATGTCCATTCGCTTCGACGACCGAGTTGCCATCGTCACCGGCGCCGGCGGCGGTCTTGGCCGCACCTATGCGCTCGATCTCGCGCGCCGTGGTGCGAAGGTCGTGGTCAACGATCTTGGCGGGTCGCGCGACGGCACCGGTCATTCCGATGCGGCGCTGAAAGTCGTCGAGGAGATCAAGGCGGCGGGCGGCGAAGCCATGTCGGATGGCGGCAGCGTCACCGAATATGAGCATATGGTCGAGCTGGTCGCCAAGACGAAGGAGAAATGGGGCGGCGTTCATGTCCTGATCAACAATGCCGGCGTGCTGCGCGACAAGAGCTTCGCCAAGATGGAGCCGGCGGATTTCAAGTTCGTTGTCGATGTCCATCTCAACGGATCGGCGATGTGCACCAAGGCGGTGTGGGAAACGATGCGCGAGCAGAATTACGGCCGCATCCTGATGACCGCATCGTCGACCGGCCTGTACGGCAATTTCGGCCAGGCCAATTATGGCGCGGCCAAGCTCGGCCTGGCCGGGCTGACCCGCACCCTCGCGATCGAGGGTGCCAAGAACAACATCAAGGTCAACACGATCGCGCCGACCGCGGGCACGCGCATGACCGAAGATCTGTTTCCGGCCGAGGCGTTCGCCGCCTTCGCGCCCGAAAAGGTCGCGCCGGCCGCGATCTATCTCGTATCCGAGGACGCGCCGACCAACATGATCGTCGGCGCGGGCGCCGGCGTGTTCCAGGCGGCCTATATCACGCTGACCCAAGGCAAATTGCTGACCGGCGACGAATTGTCGGCGGAAGGGATCGCAGCACACTGGGCAGAAATCACCGACCGGACCGGCGAGTTAACCCCGCAATCAGGCGCGGAACAATCGATGTCGATCCTGCGCAAGCTGCAGGGCGGCTGAAGGATCGCGGGCCGCCATTGTCTAGACGGCGGCCCGCTCCCCACTCAGAACTCGCCGGCCAGACCGACCCGCGCGACATTGTTGCCGCCCTTTGCATAGGCGAAGCCCGCCGTAACCGCGAGCGGCACCTTGGCCCCGACCCGCGCCGCGAGCGACCCGCCAAAGGCGACCTCGCCATGGAACACCGCGCTGTTGACCGCCCAGCTCACCCGGCCGGCTTCCGACGGCATTGGTGCGGTGGTCATGGCGACGGCGGCGGCGATGCCACGCCGCTCTTCCTTGCGAATGTCATAGGCGAGATCGATCACACCATCGATGCGCGTGGAGAGTATGCCGAGCCGTGAATCGACCGCGCTGAATGCCGCGCCGACATTGTTATAGGCCGTGCCGCCGATCGAATAGCTCGGTGCCGACACCGCCCCGGTCGCGGCGTTATAGGCAGCGCCGCCGCCCAGCGCCGCTGCCGTGCTGCTGCCCAGCTCATCGCCACGATCGATCGCGGCATCCGCAGTCGCCTGAGCGGTCGCAGCGTTGGTGATCGCGGTGTTTGCCGTCCCCTGAGCGGTCGCCGCATTGGTCAGCGCCGTGTTCGCCGTCCCCTGAGCGGTCGCGGCATTGGTCAGCGCCGTGTTCGCTGTCCCCTGAGCGGTCGCGGCATTGGTCAGCGCGGTATCGGCGGTACCTTGCGCCGCCGCCGCGTTGGTGATCGCGGTGTCGGCACTTGTCTGCGCACCATTCGCGGTGGCCTGCGCGGCAGCGGCAGCCGCCGCGGCGTTGGCGGCGTCCAGCGTCGCATTATAGAGCTGGCCGCCATTCACCGCATCGGTGCTGCCCGCCGCGATATTGCCCGCACCGACATGGACCAGGCGGCGGTTGTTGCCGCCCGAACCGAATGAAACAATATTGTCCTCGTCGGCGATCGAGCCCGCGCCGATCGCGACCGAGAAATTGCCGTTGCCGCGCGCGTTGTAGCCCAGCGCGACGGAATTGTTGCCGACCGCCTGGGTCAAGTCGCCGATCGCGACTCGCGACGAACCGTCGCCGGCGGCAATGGCGCCGGATCCGATCGCGATGTTGGCGGCGGCATTGCCGCTGGCGTTGGAACCGTTGCCGAACGCCATGTTGAAGCTGCCGTCGCCCGACGCATTGGGTCCCGCAGTGGCGCCGTTCCCGTCACCACCGCCGACTGCCACGTTGAAGCTCGCGGCGCCGCTGGCATCGCTGGAAAAGCCTACCGCAGTGTTGCCGCCGTTTTGCGGAACGGTGTGGTCGCCGCTGGTATTGCCGCCGCTGGCATCGGCAAAACCGCCGATCGCGGTATTTCCGCTGCCGCCATTGGCGCCCGCCGCATAGCCGCATGCGGTGTTGAAATCCTCAGTGATCTGCGCATTGGGCGTGTCGGTCACCGCGCCATCCGATCCGTTGCACACCGCCTGCGCTTGTGCGGTACCTGCAAGAACAAATGGGCTGAGTGCTATCGCGCCGCACATCATCAGGGTCCGTAAAGTCATCTTGGCCTCCATATCCGAATGCTCGCCCCCCAGTTCGGGAGCGATGCCGCGGAGCCAGATGCGCGAGAGAAAACCGTCCGAAACCATGCAAATGAAGGAGGAGTTTTCTAAAAACCGGAGCAAGCCAACGATGCGAAGCTGCACTGATCGGGCGCTTTGCGGACAGCAAGATGATCGAGTTGATCGAGCGCGAACTTGGCGCTTACGAGCAGGCATCGGAAGCGGCGAGAGCCTGAGCGTGCTGGTGTATTGTTTTACCAATACACTTATGTTAATTTCCGGTCAGGAACAGGGAGGACTGCCATGTACAGCGAAAGCGACATCGACGGCGCCGTGGCGGCGGGGGTCATTACTCCCGATACGGCCAGCGCGCTGCGCAACCATATTGCCGGCCTGCGGGATACACCAGCGGTCGATGAGGAGCATTTCCGGCTGCTCACCGGCTTCAACGATATCTTCGTGTCGATCGCGATCGCTCTGCTGCTTGTCGCGATGGCGCAGATCGGCAAGGTGATCGCGCAGCCGGTCGGCGGGGCGGCCGTCGCAGTCACGGCATGGCTGCTTGCCGAATATTTCACGCGTCATCGCCGCATGGCGTTGCCCAGCATCCTGCTCCTGCTCGCCTTTGTCGGCGGCGTCGCCGCGACGATGATCGGTGCGATGGTCGTGATCAACCCAAACCTGCCGGATCAGGTCAATGCCGGGATCGGCGCCGGAATCGCACTGATCACGGCCGGGGCGGCCTGGGTGCACTGGCGCCGCTTCATGGTGCCGATCACAGTTGCGGCGGGCGCGGCGGCGCTGGTCGCGACCGCGACGGGCCTGGTCATCGCCGCCGTACCGGTCATGAAGGATTCGATCTATCCGATCGTGCTGATCGGCGGCCTGGCGGTGTTCGCACTGGCGATGTGGTGGGACATGTCGGATACCCAGCGCCGCACGCGCCGCGCAGATGTCGCCTTCTGGCTGCATCTCGCCGCCGCGCCGATGATCGCGCATCCGGTGTTCCAGATGCTCGGTATCTTCGGCAACGATATCGGCGTCGGCACGGCGATCTTCGTGCTTGGCCTGTACCTCGTCTTCGCCTTTGTCGCACTGGCGATCGACCGCCGCGCACTGCTCGTCTCGAGCCTCGTCTATGTCCTCTATGCGATGTACGCGATCATCAACAGCGCGGGTGCGGTCGAACTGAGCGCCGCGATCGCCGCGCTGATCATCGGCTCGGCCCTGCTGACCTTATCTGCCTTCTGGCACCCGATGCGCCGCATGGTGGTCGGCACGCTGGGTGATCTCAGTCGTCGTTTACCGCCGGTCGGGACGATGGTGGCTGCCTGACACAGACATCCGTTCGAACGGACCCCTGCCCCGGCCGCCGCAAGGCTACCGGGGTTTTCTTTGCGCCACGTCCCGTTCGTACTGAGCTTGTCGAAGCACCTGCGCCCAAAATCGAGGCCGATGTGTGGCAACCGCCCTTCAACTGGCTCACGCGAACGGTGCAGGTGCCTAATCCGCCACCAGCTTCATCAGCCGCCGCTCCACCGGCGCGAGCACGGCGGGCAGTTCATGGCCGCGCTTCAACACCATGCCGGCTTCGTTGATCAGCGCCCACATGCCCTGGCGGTTGCGCAGCGCGGGGCGTTTCTCGATGCGGAATTCGGGTCGTTCGGCGGCACGGCGGAAAGCCGCGAAGACGGCGGCATCGCGACCCAAGTCCATCGCATAATCGCGCCAATAGCCGGCCGACACCATACGGCCATAGAGATCGAGGATGCGGGTCAGTTCGGCGCGCTCAAACCCCACCTGAGCGGCGGGCCGCTGCGGCGCCGGAAAGGGGGTAACGATTCCCATCAGTCTCCCGCCGGAACGCGATCAGGCACGATCGCGCCGTCCCTGAGCCTCATCGTCATGCTCGGCGAGGAGCGCGTCGAGGCGTTTGCGCATGGTTTCGAGTTCGCAGCGCAGCAATTCGACCTTTTGTGTCGCGGGGTCGAACATCTCGCTGCACGGCGTGCCATAAGCGAGGAATCCACTCTGTTTCTGCCCGCCCTCGACCATCGTCGCGCGTGCCGGGATGCCGACCATCACCGCGCCCTCCGGCACTTCGCGAGTAACCACCGCATTGGCGCCGATCCGTGCACCCTTGCCGACCGTGATCGGGCCGAGCACCTGTGCGCCCGACCCGACGATCACGCCATCGGCCAGGGTCGGATGCCTTTTGCCCGCTAAGCCATTGTCCGGGCTGGTGCCGCCGAGCGTAACGCATTGATAGATGGTGACGTTGTCGCCGATCTCCGCCGTCTCGCCGATCACGACGAAACCGTGGTCGATGAAGAAATCCCGCCCGATCGTCGCCCCCGGATGGATGTCGATCGCGGTCAGGAAGCGCGAGAAATGATTGACCGCGCGCGCGAGGAGGAACAGCCGCGCCTTGAACAGGCGATGCGCGATGCGGTGATAACCGAGCGCCCAGACGCCGGGATAAGTGAGAATCTCCAAACGCGACCGTGGCGCGGGGTCGCGCGCCTTGATCGAATCGAGATAGGCGATCAGTCGTCCCATCATTGCGTCCCCTTAGTCGCCAAGGTTATCTAGTCGTTCGATCCGGCGAATTAAAGGACCGCACCATCGTAACTTTCCGCCGACAAACCCTATCTTGCTTGTAGGATATCCGATGGTGAGCAATCTCCAACCTTCAGGCTGTGTGCCGGATTGCCTTGGGGGATTGCGTTGAGTTCGTATCTTTCAATCGAAGCCATCGAGGCAATTCTGCCATTCATCGCGATCGGCTTTGCCGCGCAGATGGTCGATGGTGCGCTCGGCATGGCATTTGGCGTGATCTCGAATTCGCTGCTGTTGTTCCTTGGCGTGCCGCCTGCCGCAGCATCGGCCGGGGTTCACACTGTCGAGACCTTTACCACCGCCGTCTCGGGCATCAGTCATGCGATCCATCGCAACGTGAACTGGAAGCTGTTCTTCCGGTTGATGATCCCTGGGGTGATCGGAGGCATCCTCGGCGCCTATGTCCTGTCGAACATCGACGCCGGCACCGCCAAGCCGTTCATCCTGATCTATCTTACGGGAATCGGCCTGTATCTGCTGTTCCGGGCGATGCATTATCCGCCGCGCGAAAAGGAGCCGAAGATCGTCGAACCACTCGGGTTGATCGGTGGTTTCCTCGATGCGGCGGGCGGCGGCGGCTGGGGGCCGGTGGTCACCTCCAACCTGCTCGTGCAGGGGGCGAGCCCACGCATGACGGTCGGTACCGTCAACACCGCGGAATTCTTCCTGACCGCGACGATCTCCGCGACCTTCATCTCGCAATTGGGACTGGCCGCTTTCACGCTGGCGACGGTTGGTTTGCTGATCGGCGGCGTAATCGCGGCGCCATTCGGCGCGTTGCTGGCCAAGCGAGTGCCGGCAAAGACGTTGATGTTTCTGGTTGGCGTCATCCTGACGCTGACCAGCCTGTTCAATCTTTACCGGGCACTCGTCTAACGCCAGTCGCCCACCATCGTCACCCCGGATTTACTCCCGGGGTCTACCGTACCGAAAAATAGAGCGTGAAAGTTTGCGGATCGGCGGATGCCGGAACAAGTCAGGCTTGACGGAGGGGTACTTCAATTGACCGCGGCATGGACTGTGGCGACCGCCTTCAGCACCGCGCCGATGCGCACGGCCGTCTGGATCGCTTCAGCCGTCGCGCCAGCCTTTTTAAGCACCTGCTCATGGCTGTCGATGCACATACCGCAGCCGTTCATCGCCGACACGGCGAGGCTGAACAGTTCGAAATCGACCTTGTCGATACCCGGCTGGCCGATCACATTCATGCGCAGCTTGGCGGGCATGCGCTGATATTCGTCATTCCCGGCCAAATGCGTGAAGCGGTAATAGACATTGTTCATCGCCATCACCGCCGCCGCCGCGCGTGCTGCATTGGCCGCCTCGGGCGAGAGTTTGTCGATCACTTCCGCTTCAGTGGCGTCGACCAGCGGTTTATAGCCGGTGGCGTGCGCGCAGGCCAGCAACAGACCGAACTTCTGCTGGTCGGGCAAATGCTGTTCGTTGAGGAGTGAGCCGACATTCAGGCGGATGTCCTTGGCAAAATCGGGCAACGTGCCCGCGAAATCCTTGAGCGACATGAGAATACTCCAAAGCGCAGCAGTGAAATGCGCCGTACAAAAAAGAACGTTACCCCAGCGCAGGCTGGGGTCTTCAAGTGGCGAGCGCAGCGCCCGACCCATGAGACCCAGCCTGCGCTGGGGTGACGACTGTAGGAGTAAGCGGGCGTGACACATGATCACGCCCGCTTCCGAATCGTTAAGCAGCCAGCTTCAGGACGTCGTCGCCCTTGTTCCAGTTGCACGGGCACAGTTCATCGGTCTGCAGCGCGTCGAGTACGCGCAGCGTCTCGGCGGGGTTGCGGCCGACGTTCAGGCCATTGACCTGAACCGCCTGGATGACGTTGTCCGGGTCGATGATGAAGGTCGCGCGGAACGCGACATGTTCATTCTTATCGAGAATGCCGAGTGCCGAGGCCAGCACTGCGCCATTGTCGGCGATCCACGGGAAGTCGGCGGCGGCGAGATCGGGATCAGACTTGCGCCAGGCGAGATGGACGTGCGCGGTGTCGGTCGACGCGCCGATCAGCACGGAGTCGCGATCGGCGAAATCGTCCTTGAGATTGGCATAACCGACGATCTCGGTCGGGCACACGAAGGTGAAGTCCTTCGGCCAGTAGAACAGGATTTTCCACTTGCCGGGGAAGCTGTCCTGGCTGAGCGTTTCGCCCGCAGGAAGCGCGTCGGTGCCTTGCTGGACGGGAACGGTGAAGTCGGGGAGCGTGTCGCCGATGGTCAACATGTAATTGGGCCTCCTGGAAATGGGTCAGCCCTTCGAACATCCTTTCCGGTGGGGCGTGAACCGCCCTCTTTGCTGCGTCGCACATAAGCACTGGCTTTTGATCGATCAAGCAGGTTATTCTGCTCATCTTGATCGATTGAGGCAATCAATGGCCACCTACCTCCCGACGCTGAAACAGCTGCAATATCTGGTCGCGCTGCAGGATCACGGGCATTTCGGCCGTGCCGCCGATGCGTGCTTCGTTACGCAATCGACGCTGTCGGCGGGCCTCCGCGAGCTCGAAACCCTGATCGGCGTGGTACTGGTCGAGCGCACCCGGCGTGTCGTTCGTTTCACGCCGCTCGGCGACCGCATTGCCGACAAGGCTCGGCGCGTGCTGCGCGAGGCGGAGGAACTGGGCGACCTGGCGCGTGCCGCCGGGCGGCCCTTGTCGGGCGAGATGCGGATGAGCGTGATCCCGACGATCGCGCCGTTCATGCTGCCGCGCATCCTGCCACGGCTGCGGACCGACTATCCCGACCTGAAACTGTTCCTGCGGGAAGAGCCGAGCGGCGCAGCGTGCGAGGGGCTGCACCATGGCCGCACCGACTGCGTGCTGCTTGCCCTGCCCTATGCGTGCGGCGAAGTATCGAGCGAATTCCTGTTCGAGGACCGGCTGTTCGTTGCCGGCCCGGAAGCCGAGCTCGGCAATTCGGCGCTGGCGATCCGCGCCGCCGATATCGACGAGACGCGGCTGTTGCTGCTCGAGGACGGGCATTGCCTGAAGGATCATGCGCTCGCCGCGTGCAACAGGCCGGAACTGCGCGCCGAGGCGACGATGCTCGGCACCTCGCTGCACACCATCGTGCAGATGGTCGACAATGGCCTCGGTGTGACGATGCTCCCCGAAATGGCGCTGAAGGCGGGGATTCTCGACCATACCGGGCTCACCGCGCGGGTACTCGACGCGGAAAACCCGTCGCGCCGGATCGCACTGGTATGGCGCCGCGCGAGCCCGCGCGAAAAGGACTTCCACTTGCTCGCCCGCGTTCTTGCCGAGGCACAATGAGCCCCTCGCGCGACCGACCGGCGAAACCATTTCGCCTTTGAATCGTATCTTTATCGTGCACTCCTTGATGCACGAAAGAGTTTTACGAGCGGAGATACACATGAATTCCTTTGCCAAACGTCATTTGACGGCACTGGCCGGCGTACTCGCAATGGCCGCGAGCTCAACCGCGCTCGCCCAGACCGCGCCCGCCGCAACCACTCCCGCCGCACCGGCAGCGCAGGCCACACCGGCAGCCGGTGCTCCGGCTGCCCCCGCCGCCGCACAGCTGCCCCCAAACCCGGCCGTCGGCGGCGCCGCGATGGATGCGACCAAGACGATCGTCGCCAATGCATCGGCGGCCCCCAATCTGACCACGCTGGTCAAGGCGGTACAGGCCGCAGGCCTGGTCGAAACGCTGTCGGGCCCGGGCCCGTTCACCGTGTTCGCGCCGACGAATGACGCGTTCTCCAGACTCGCGCCGGAGACGCTGGCGAACCTGCTTAAGCCGGAAAACAAGTCAACGCTGGTCAAAGTGCTGACTTATCATGTCGTGCCGGGAACGATCACTGGCGCTCAATTGCTCGCGCAGATCGATGCCGGTGGCGGCAAGGCTGTGTTGACCACCGTCGAGGGTGAGCCGCTGACCGTTGCCAAAGAAGGCCAGGCGGTCTCGCTGACCGACGTCAACGGCAACAAGAGCTATCTGGAGATTCCGGACGTGCGGCAGTCGAATGGCGTTGTGCACATCGTCAACGGCGTCGTGCTGCCGAAGCTTTAAGCGGGCTCATCCCACCGCGCGGCGGCAGCATCGTCGCTGCCGCGCGGTTCGACCCAGCGTGCGTCCTGCCCGCGGGTCTCGCGTTTCCAGAAGGGCGCGTCAGTCTTCAGCCGGTCGATCAAAAAGGCGCAAGCATCCAGTGCTGGTTTGCGGTGTGCCGCGGCCACGCCGACGAACACGATCCGCTCGCCCGGCCGCATGATGCCGACACGGTGCACCACGCTCACCGCCAGCAACGACCAGCGCTCGGCCGCCCCTGCGGCGAGAGCACGCAGCGCGGCTTCGGTCGCGCCGGGATAATGTTCCAATTCTAGTGCATCGACACCGTCGTCCGAACGCACCAGCCCGGTGAAGGTCGCGATGCCCCCTGCCCCGGACGCGTCGATCGCAGCAAGTTCGACCGCGAGATCAATCGGATCGCTCTGCACGGCAGCGCGGATCATCCGCCGGTTACCGGGGGGAAGATCGCCACTTCGCGCGGGTCGCCGAGCGGTGTGTCGAGCGGTACGAAAACCTGATCGACCGCCGCGCGCAGCCGGCCGCGATCGGCAAAGGCGGTGGCATGGCCCGCGCTGCGTTTGGACAGCCAGTCGATCAGTTGCGCGACGGTCTTTACCGTGGCAGGCGGATCGACGCGTTCCTGACTGGCGCCGACCGCTTCACGCACCCAGGCGAAATACACTATCTCGATCGCCACCCGTCTCAGTCCATATGCTTCAGGCCGACGCGGAGATAACCCCAGCCGGTCACCAGCGTCAGCGCCGCCGCACCCCATAACGCAGCGAGGCTGACTTGCTGGACCCAGGCCCAGCCAGGCAGCGCGCCGGCGAGAATCAGACCGCCGAGAGAAACCAATTGGAGCGTCGTTTTCCACTTGGCGAGCTTCGACACCGGCACCGACACCTGCAACTGGGCAAGGAATTCGCGCAGACCCGACACAGCGAGTTCGCGTAGCAGGATGATGATGCCGGCTATCAGCGACCAACCGGCAATGTCGCGCGTTGCGACGAGCATCAGCACGACCGCGGCAACCATGATCTTGTCGGCGATCGGATCGAGAAAGATGCCCAGCTTCGATACAGTGCCCTGTGCGCGGGCGAGGTAACCATCGAAATAATCGGTGATGCCCATCAGGCAATAAAGCGCGAAAGCGACGGCATAACCCGCCGCCCAGCCCGGCCACCACAGGAACCCGACCAGCAGCGGCACCGCGACGATTCGCGACAGGGTTAACAGGTTGGGGAGTGTCAACATTCCATTGCTCTAGACCGGCATCCCGCCCTGCGAAAGCCCATGACAGGACAGCGTCCTACAACGAGCCACCGGATAAGCGGTTGCTGCCCCGCTACCGCCTCGGCTATGTCGCCGACACTGTTTCGCCACAAACCCCATCACAAACAGGGCCGCATTACACCATGCTTACTGCGCTCGGGTTGCTGAAAGAGCGCCGTTTCCTGCCGTTGTTCACCACCCAGTTCCTCGGCGCCTTCAACGACAATCTGTTCAAGACGTCGATGGTGCTGTTCGCGACCTATCAGATCTTCAACGACCCTGCGACCGAGTCGTATTTCAACGCGCTGGCCACGGGCCTCAGCATCATCTCCTTCTTCCTGCTTTCGGCGCTGTCGGGACAGCTCGCCGACACGACGGACAAGGCGAAAATCATCCGCATCGTAAAGGCCGCGGAGATCCTGATCATGCTGCTCGGCGCCGCCGGGCTGCTGATCGCCAAGGCCGGCCACACCGGTATTGGCATGTTCATGATGCTTCTGGCGGTGTTTGCGCTAGGCATCCATTCGACCTTTTTCGGGCCGATCAAATACGCCATCCTGCCGCAGCATCTGCAACCGGACGAAGTGCTCGGCGGTACCGGCCTGGTCGAGGCGGGCACTTATCTCGCCATATTGTTGGGCACCGTGGTTGCCGGCTGGATCTCGGCCGAGGGTGCGTCGGTGACGGTTCTGGTCGTCGCGGGGATCGGATGGTTCGCGGGACGGCAAGTTCCGCCGGCGCCACGCGAGGGCGCGGTGCTCAAGCTCAACTACAATCCCTTTACCGCCTCCTGGCGATTGATCAGGGCGACGATGCACATCCCGCGTCTGTTCCTCGCGATCTGCGCGATTTCCTTCTTCTGGACGATCGGATCGGTACTGATCATCGTCTTTCCGCCACTGGTCAAGAATGTGCTGACTGCCGACGAGCGCGTCGCCAGCTTGGTGATCGCGATCTTCTCGGTCGGGGTCGCGATCGGCTCGGTGGTGATCAACTCGATGCTCAAGGGCAAAATTTCCGCCAAATATTCGCCGGCTTCGGTGATCGCGATGGGCGGCTTCGTAATAGTCTTCTCGCTGCTCGCGCGGTCCTGGATACCAGCCGCGAACGGGCAGCTTTATGGCGTGGTCGAGTTCTTTACCCAGCCACGGGCGATCCCGGTGACTCTCTCGCTGCTGGCGATCGCGATTACCGGCGGCATGTTCGTGGTGCCGCTCTATGCGTTTCTGACCACGACCGTGACCAAGGATCAGACCGCACGCACCGTCGCCGCGAACAACGTCGTCAATTCCGGCGCGATGACCGTTGGCGCGTTCACCGTGCTGTTCCTGATCTGGCTAGGGGTGTCGCCCGAGGACATGATGCTGCTGGTCGCGGGCATGTGCCTGGTTTCGGCCTGGATCGCACAGAAACTGCATCTCGCCTGCGATTAAGGCGAGGTGCGAGCCTAAGCTGCAGCACGCCTCAGAAAATAAAGCTGTAGATACAGATGAAGAAGGCGGTGAAACTCAGCACGAAGAGCTTGAGATCGCCATCTTCATTGCGCAGCGGTTTGATGTTCCTGGCCGGCGCGAGGGTTTGCCGGAAAGGGTGGCGGGGCGCCTGGGCGTCCAGAGTGAATTGGCTTCGCATGATCGACAGTTAACGCTTCGTTTACGATTTCGACCAGCGCGACTTATGGTTACCAAAGTCTTAATTCGGGACGGCGCATGCGCCTTGAAATCGCAGGCATACCGTCGCTGCGGTGGTGCCGACGGAGCACGGCCCTTGCTCGGGGAAGGCGCGGAGCGGGCGCATGAATTCTCTCCGCGCATTTTTCAGTATGTCCTCCCCCAATCGTGTGATCCCCCGCCATTTGCGAAGCCCTAGCCATCGTCGCGCGATCCCATGCGGGGACCGCATCCATCAGATGGAGAATGACGATGAACGATAGGAACAAGACGCTGGACGCAGCGAGTTTGCTCGCCGCGGTTGTGGTGATCGGCGCGACGGCGCCCGTGACGGCACAGATGCGCCCGGTTGCGACAAAGTCTATTTCGGTCGCACCGATCAGCAAATCGATCACGTTCAAGGGCAGTGAAGCCCAAGCACGGACTCAGGCCGCCAGCCTGAGGGCATCGGATCCGATCAAGTCGCAGCTGCTCGATGGAGCGCTCGCCGCGGCCAAGGTCCGTCCGGGGTTCAACCCAGCAGCGGTCAGCATCGGTATCCAGTTCACGATGAAGACCGGGGCCACGTCCTTGCGCTGAACCGGTGCCCCGACAAGCATCGCAGCGGCCGATGATCCGGGCGTCGCGGTTTCGTTTCCCGATGGGAGAATGATCATGAAAGACACGCCAAGACATGGTGTTCTCGATGCCGCGACGCTGATCGCGGCGGCGGCGACACTCGGCACGATCGCCGCGCCGGCCACCGCGCAACTGACCATCCCCAAGCTGAAGACGGTCGCCAAAGTGCCGGCAACAGAGACGATCACCCGGCACATCACCTTCCAGGGAAGCGAAACGGAGGCCCGGGCCCAGGCCGCGAGCCTGCGGGCGAGCGACCCGATCCAGTCCAACCTGCTCTCGACCGCGATCGATGCGGCGAGGGTGCGACCGGGATTCAACCCGGCGGCGGTCAGCATCGCGCTTGGGTTCACCATGAAACCGGTCGCTCGACGTTTCGCTGACCGACTGTCTTGTCGGGGTGACCGCACTGCTAGACGGGCGTCCGCCCCTCTACCTTACACAGGAGAAAGACGATGAACGACATACCAAAACACTGCGTCTTCGACGCTGCCGCATTACTGGCAGCGGCGGCGACGTTGGGCGCGATCGCCGCGCCCGCCACGGCGCAAGTGGTCGTGCCGACCTTAAAGATGGGTACCAAGCTGGCGACGACGGCACCCGTCAGCCGCAACATCACCTTCAAGGGCAGCGAAGCCCAGGCACGGGCCAGGGCCGCAGGCCTGCAGTCGAGCGACCCTATCCAGGCCAAGCTGCTGACCTCGGCGATCGACGCGGCGAAGGGCCGGCCGGGGTTCAATCCCGCCGCGCTCAGCGTTGCGGTCGGCTTCACCATGCGATTTCGCGAAGCCGGCGCCGGCGCGCTGGTCCGCTGATCAAGGCTGGGGAGCGGCGTTGCCAAAACGCCGCTCCCCTCTCCCGAAGGGGTCGAGATGTTCAATTCGTACATCATCAAGCTGACCGGCTACTGCAATCTCGATTGCAGTTACTGCTACATGTTCAACAGCGCGGACCGCACCTATAGCCGCAAACCATCGGCGATGACGATCGAGACCGCGATCGCCACGCTCGATATGATCGCCGCCGATGGCGCACGCACCGGGCGCACGCGGTTCGAGGTGACGCTGCATGGCGGTGAACCGACATTATGGCCGGTGGCCAATTTCGAGCGTTTGTTCGAGCACATCCGCGCGCTTCGCACCAACGGCCTGGAGATCGATCTCGGCCTGCAATCAAATCTGTTCAAGCTGCCGTCGCCCCGCCTGATCGAGCTGTTCGAGGCGATGGAGATGAAGATCGGCGTCAGCCTGGACGGTCCGCGCGCGGCAAATGACTCGGCACGCGTCGATTTCGCCGGGCGCGGTTCGTACGATCGGGTGATGGGCAATGTGCGCGCACTGATCGATCGCGGGCACGGCGACCTGATCGGTGGATTCCTCTGCGTGATGCAGCCGGATATTCCGCCGAACGATTTCCTCGACTGGATTGCCGGCCTGCCGGTCACGCGAGTCAATCTGCTGTGGCCGCTCGAGCTCAATCACGGCAATCTGCCCTGGCAGGACCAGGCTGCCTATGCCGCCGACCCGCGTTATGGGACATGGCTGGCGGAATTGTTCGACGCCTGGCTTCGCCTCGACCGCGCAGACGTGCATATCGACCGCTTCCAAGGCACGATGCGCGCCATTCTGGGCGGATTGGTATCCTCAGACGACCATGCCGCCTGGTCGTTGCGGTCGCTGGTGATCAACACCGATGGCGCGATCGAATTGAGCGATTATTTCCGCCCCTCCTCCGATGGTGCAGCCGAGACGGGTTTCTCTGTCCATCAGCACGGACCGGAGGCGGTCGCGGCATGGCCGACCTTTGTCGCGCACAAGGCCGCGGCGGAACGCCAGCCAGACCAATGCCGAACGTGCGAGCATTGGCAGCATTGCGGCGGCGGCACGCTTGCCGGCCGTTTCGACGCCACGGGCCGGATCACCGATCAGCCTTCCGTATTGTGTCACGACCATCGCCATTTCTTCGACCGAGTGAGTGCCCGGCTTTCCGCCGCGCAAGCAGCCTGAAAGGACCATGAAATGCTGACCACCAAATCCGATCTCGTCGCCGCGCTTTCCGGCCCGCATCCTGATGTCCTGGAGGCTTGTATCGCGCAGTCCGCCCGACACCGGTTCGGGGACCTTGTTGCGCTTCACCGCGTGATCGAACTGGTCGAGGGCTTCGAACGCCAGGCCGCATCGCTCGCCGCGCTGATCGAGACGATCGAAATCGACGGCGCCGATCGTGACGACCGGCTGCGCTCGCCGGTGCTGCGTGGCTGGCTGTCGCTGTTCGGACGGATCGAAGACTGGATCGACACCAACGACGCCCGGCTGTGCCGGCAACTCGACATGACCGACAATATGCGCGTGAGCTTTGCCGATGCCGCCGACTGGACTGCGCTGCTGGCGATCGAGAGCGGGGTCATCATGACCTGGGATTGCCAGATTGCGATCGGTGGCGTGCACGGCAAGCTGGCCGGTGTCCGCAAGATCGGGCGCAAGATCGCGATCATTGATGAGACAGGCGGCCGGCACGATATCGACCTTGACGATCTCGACGACCCCCGGATTCTGCGTGCACCGGCGATGCCCGGAATCAACGTGGTGATACGCAACGACTTGCCCTGGTTACGCCTTAAGCTGCGCGAAGACCGGGCTCCGGGCCGCCAGGATGGTGTGATAAATTGGGAATTCGACGATCCGATGTCCTATTTCCCGCCGACCGATCCGGGCAATCTGCTCAAGGCAGCGGCGATTCTGGAAACGGCGCTGTCGGAGAAATATGACGAGCTCGGCCGGGCGATGCGAGTCGTGGTGCCGCGTAAAACGACGGCCCATATCGGCCTGATGTCGTTCACCAGCTCGGCGTATCAGGGTGCTTGCTGGGTGGCGCGCGACTCTGTGCTCGATAATCTCGAAGACCTGATCCACGAGCTTGGCCATGTCACGCTACGCTATCTGGAGGAGACATTGCCGATCCTCGAGGCGGAACAGACCGATGAGTTGTTCAAGGTCGACTGGCGCGACGACCCGCGGCCGATCATCGGGATCTTCGAGGGTCTTTACGTCCACGCCAAGATTGCCGAGGCGCTCGAACGAGTGATCGCGCACGGTGCGCTGGATGGCGCGGACCTATCCGACGCGATCGAGCGCGCCGCCGAGGTACGGCGCGAGGTCGCCGCCGGGCTTGAAATAATGCGGCGGCATGGCCGGTTCACCGAAGCCGGGATCGGGTTTCTGGAATGGGCCGACGCGGCAATTACCGCGCCAAAGGCACGCATCGCGGCCTGAGCCGATCCATGGAGCCGGCGCCCCCGCCTGACTGAAAGATGGGGTCGCCGGAAGAAATCACCGAATCGATTGCACCGCAAGCCTTACAGTTTGATGCTGCCATCCAGACCGAAGATGCGCGGGGGCGTTGAAATTGCCGTAATCGCCCAGTGTCCCCTGGCAATCCGGGTGCTTTTCCTCGGGCTGACGTCGCTCACCGCGATGGTCAACCTTGGCGCGCGAGGCGATCGCGCGCCTTCATCGCGGCGACGTGACATCGGGCGACGCAGATCCCAGGGCTGAGGGGACCCGGCAATCTTGATTCTTTGTTAACGCCAATACATCGCCTTACGATAATCGGCATTGTGTCAGAACTTAACGTCTCACGAGAGGCGCGGAAGCCTTTCAATTCTTTTGTAGATTTTTGATCCTTAGGGGGAGACACAAGGGTTAAGCTGCCATTATGGTTGTTTTGGCGGACGTTTGCCGGTGACGGGGGAAAGCGCGCAAATGACGATTACGGCTATTGGCCAGCGAAACGCGGCCAAACCGCATTTGCCGGGGTCGCTCATCCTGCCCCCCGGCATGACGGTGCAATATGAGCAGCCGGGCGCCGACCTTATCGACCACATCACCGGCTATCATGTTTACGGGACGGAAGGCCCCGACGCGATCAATCAGATCGATTGGTTTCTGCCGGGAACCGCTAATATCCGTGTCACGCAAAATGCGGGGCCGATCGAGGTCAGCATCGGACGTCGGACATTCGCTCCCCTGCCCGAAGCCAGCCTGTTTGGCCCAACCAGTCGCGCGATTCGGGCCCAGACCAATGGCGGCGTGATGATCGGCATCGGCATCAGCGCACTGGGGTGGGCGCGATTGAGTCGGCGATCTGCGGAAGATTTCCACAATCGCATCGTGCCCTTGTCGGAAGCCCTGGGGCAAGGGTTCGCCGATCGACTGGTACAGGAACTGAGCGAGTCCGGGGTCAGCCCGACGGTCAGACCACAGCTCGACAAATTATTGCTGCCGATGCTGAGTCTTGCCCATCCCGACGAACCGATGATCCGCGAATTTGCCACCTTGCTGATGGTCGAAGGTATGATCGACGTTGCTGTCGCCGCTCGCAAGCTGGGCATTTCGACTCACAGCCTGCGCCGGATCGCGACGCGCTATTTCGGGCTGGCACCAAAGGTCCTGCTGATGCGTGCCCGGTTCCTTCGCTCGCTGATCAAGCTCATGACGAGCAACGACCGTCGCGATTATTCGGCTATCGACCCCAGCTATCACGACGCATCGCATTTCCTGCGTGACTCGAACACGTTCCTGGGCATGACGCCGCGCCGTTTCCTTTCGCTCGAGCGGCCGTTCCTGGATGCGAGCATTCACACGCGTGCCGCGGTCCTGGGATCCGCCACTCAGGCGCTGCATGATTTCAATCTTGCACGCGAGTTGCTCGAAACGCCTCGACGGACGGATTAGCGATCCCCTTGGACAAGCGCGGCCGAATACCTGCCGTTTGACCGGCGAATCCGCCTTCGTGCCGCTCGCGTGTCAACCAATCGTCAAATAACGACGCTGCGCGCCATTTTATTGGGCAACCAAAGTCTCTCCAACGGGTAGAGAGGGCACGGACGCGCAGCAAAGGATCGCAAATGGCCGGAACCGATATCATGACGCATTCGGCGCTGATCCTGCGGCCGGATCCGGCGCGCACCGTGATCAGGCCGTTCTCGCTCGAAGACCCTGCCCCGTTCCTCGTTAAGGATCATCCGCGCGCGGAGCGCATCATCGCGCGGGTCATGTCGCTCGACAATGATGAGTTACGCACCGAACTCGACCGGGTCGTCACCTCGCTGTCCGAACGTCACCGCGATGTCGAGGAGACCTTGCTTCGCCGATTTGCCGAAATCGAGGCGCTAACGGCCGAGGAGGAGAGACTGGACCGCGATCGCTCCTTGTTGATCGGCGCCTATTTCAGCGAAGAATATTCGTTCGAATCCGCCGCCTTGTTCAACCCGAGCGTTATCCTGCACCCCGACCAGTCGGATCTGGCGGATGGCACGATCCGCTTTGCCATGTCGCTACGTGGGATCGGCGAGGGTCATGTGTCGTCGGTAACGTTTCGCTGCGGCACTTGGGCGGCGGATGGCTATGTGACGGTCGACCCGCCGAGCGCCACCGTGGTCTCGCCGCGGATCAAGTCGGTCCAGGGCAATGGCGACGACGCGATCACCCAGATCGACTTTCCGGGCAGCAAGGAGCCTTCGGAAACCGTGCTGTTCCCGGTCACGCCAAGCCAGCACCAAGGGATCGAGGATCTGCGCATGGTGCGCTTCATCGAGGACGATGGCGGCATTCACTATCTCGGCACATATACCGCATTCAGCGGGTCGGTCGCACGATCGGAACTGCTCCGCACGCATGATTTCCGGACGTTCGAGATGCACCCGCTGCATGGCGCCGCCGCCATGGCCAAGGGTATGGCGCTGTTCCCGCGCCGGATCGACGGCCATTATGCGATGCTCAGCCGCCAGGATAACGAGAATATCTGGCTGATGTATTCGGACGACCTCTACACTTGGGACGGCGGCGAAAAGATCGTCACGCCAAAATGGTTCTGGGAATTCGTCCAGATGGGCAATTGCGGGTCGCCGATCGAGATTGAGGAGGGCTGGCTGCTGCTGACGCATGGCGTGGGCACGGTACGCAATTACTGCATCGGTGCTTGCCTGCTCGACAAGGATGATCCGTCGAAGGTGATCAAGCGCGTGAAGCTGCCGCTGGTCCATCCGAGCCCCAAGGAGCGCGACGGCTATGTGCCCAATGTCGTTTATAGCTGCGGCGCGATGGTCCATGACCGGCGGCTGCTGCTGCCTTATGGCGTGGCGGACAGCTTCACGACCTTTGCCAGCGTTGCGCTGGACGATCTGCTGGCGGTGATGGTCTGACGTTTCAGGACCCGTGCGCGGGACCATTGCGCGCAGGGCGATCCTGTTTGCGACGATGAGAAAGAGCAAGCCGGCATAGGTCCGGCAGGAAGTACCACACCATAAGCGGCACCATGGTTGAATCACTTGCGCGCGACAGAGCCGGGTGCTGGAGTGGCGAGATATGTTACACCAGTGATGTTCCATTTCTCAGGCTGCCATCTCACGACGAAAGCAATATAGTTCTTTATATATCATGTGCTTAGTTAAAAACGAACAACGCTAGACGGCTCCAGGAATTGGAGAGATATGGGACATCAAATCCGGTCCGAAATCGCTCGGGTGCTCGCAGGCGGACATCGCTCGGCAAGAAATGAAACGGCTTGAAAGCTCGGTGCCAATCCAGGCCAGGCTCAGCTGTGCCGGGCGGCCGCGGACGCGATCCTGACCAAATCCGCCACCGGCTGTGCCCGCACCGCTTCGCCGATCAGGATCAGCGCGGGACCGGCATCGGGCGTCCGGTCGATCGCCAGCGCGAGCAAGTCGAGCCGGGTGTGGAGCAGGCATTCGCCGGGCAGGCTGACATCACTGGCAACCAGCACCGGCGTTGTCGGAGCGAGCCCATGCGCGATCAGATGCTGACAGATTTCGGGCGCTGCGGCGCGGCCCATATAGAATGCGAGCGTTGCCGTTGGATCGGCCAACGCCGCCCAGTCGAGATCCAGCGCTTCATCGGCGCGCGCATGGGCGGTGACGAAGCGTAGCTGCCGCGCTGACCCGCGCAACGTCAGCGAAAGGCCGGCGCTGGCCGCCGCCGCGCTGGCCGCAGTGATGCCCGGGCACACGCGAACGCGAATGCCGTGCCGAGCGAGAGCGGTTATTTCCTCCGTCGAGCGGCCGAAGATCGACGGGTCGCCCCCTTTCAGCCGCACGATCCGTTCACCCGAGACGGCGGCCTCGACCAGCATCGCATCGATCGCCGACTGCGTCCGCGAATGACGCCCGGCGCGCTTGCCGACCGAAACGCGCACGACATGGTCAGGGATCAGGTCGAGCACCCCCGGTCCGACCAGCGCATCATAAAAGACGATGCTCGCCGCCGCGATCAGCCGTTCGGCCTTGCGCGTCAGCAGGTCGGGGTCGCCGGGACCGGCGCCGACCAGCCAGACGTCACCGGGCGCGATCAGGTCATCCATGAGCGTGATCCTTTTGCGTTTCCAACAGGGCAGCGATGGCCGGGCGGCACGACCCGCAATTGGTGCCCGCGTTCAGTGCAGCGCCGATCGATTCGACATTGACCAGCGATCGTTCGGTGATCGCCTGCAGGATCGTGTTCAAACCGATATCGAAGCAGACGCAGACGATCGGCCCGCGATCGGGCGCGGGGGTGGCGGGACGGCCGGCGAGCAACTCCATCGGCGACGGATCAGGCGCGCCCAGCTGATCGATCAGCCATTCGCGCGACGGCAGCGTTGCGCTGCGCGCGACGAACAGAGCGGCCTGCAGCACGCCGCGCGCCAGCACCGCGGAACGCACGACGCCGCGCCGCGCGTCGATCATCTCGGCACGCTCACCGGGCGGCAACAATGCGGTAAGCTCCGCCGGGTCGCCCTGGCCGGCCAGCTCGGTCAGCCAGCCATGCGCGGTGCGGACATGCGTCCAATAGGCGCAATCGGGCTGGGCCGGTCGGTCGCGCGTGACCAGAAAACCGGTCCAGTCGGATTTATAGGCCCTGACCGTCGCCGGAGTATTCTTGAAACCCGGCTGACCGGAAACCGGATCGCGATCCGGCCCCGGCAACAGGCCGGTGCGGCCGCCAGCGCTGACCTGGTCGGTCCAATGGATCGGCACGAACAGTTCGCGGCGGCGCTGGTCGGTTGTGCTGGCGACCCGAAAAATGCTCGCGCCCTGCGCCGTCTCGACTCGCGCCAGCCCACCGTCGACCAGCCCGTGACGCTGCACGGTATCGGGATGTATTTCGATCAGCGGCTCGCGGCGATGTTGCGACAATTTTGCCGAAAGCCCCGTTCGGGTCATCGTGTGCCACTGGTCGCGGTAGCGCCCGGTATTGAGCCGCAACGGGAAGGCGCGACTCTGGTCGGCGCGCGGCACGTAGCGCACCGGCACCATCCGCGCCTTGCCATCGGCAGTCGGATAGACACCCGCGGCGAAAGGCGAAGCGCCGCCCCATTGGAACGGCGCCATCGCGGCATAGTCCGCATCGCCGATCGTCGCCCGGTCTGAAATATCGAGCATGCGAGCCCCATCATTCTCGAATCCCGTTTGCGCGGCGAATTCGCGGAAGATGCTCGCCGCGCCGGGGTAATCGAAGCCGGTAAAACCCATGCGCTGCGCCACTTCGGCGATCGCCCACCAATCAGCACGCGCGTCACCCGGTGGGGCGAGAAAGCCGCGCTGACGCGAAACGCGCCGTTCCGAATTGGTCACTGTGCCATCTTTTTCGCCCCAGGCGAGCGCGGGCAGTCTCACGCTGGCATAGAAACCTGTGTCGGTCGTCGCGATGCAATCGGACACGACGACGAACGGGCAATTGGCCAGCGCGACCCGCGCCATGCGCGCATCCGGCAGCGACACGGCGGGGTTGGTCGCCATGATCCACACCGCCTTGATCTTGCCCTTGGCCATCGCGTCGAACATGTCGACCGCCTTCAGGCCGGGCCCGGAGCACATGGTCGGTGATTGCCAGAAGCGCCGGGCGCGATCGCGCTCCGCCTCGCTGAACCCCATATGCGCGGCGAGCATCGAGGCGAGCCCGCCGACTTCGCGCCCGCCCATTGCGTTGGGCTGACCGGTAATGCTGAACGGCCCGGCGCCCGGCTTGCCGATACGGCCGGTCGCCAGATGGACATTGATGATCGCATTGGCCTTGTCGGTGCCGCTGGTCGATTGATTGACCCCCTGACTGAACAGCGTGACGGTGCGGGGATGATCGATGAACAGGTCGTAGAATGCCTGCAGGTCGGCAGGTGAGATATCGCAGATGCCGGCGGTGTCGGACGCGACGACAATGTCCCAGAAACCGTCGGGCACGCTGACATGATCGGCGAGATATCGCCCATCGAGCCGCCAACTCGCTTTAAGTTCGGCAAGCAACCCGTTGAACAGCGCGATATCGGTATCGGGCGCGATCGCGAGGTGGAGATCGGCGGCCTGTGCGGTTTCGGTTCGCCGCGGATCAATCACGACCAGCTTCGTGCCGCGCGCCGCTCTCGCCCCCTCGATCCGTTGCCAGACCACCGGATGGCACCAGGCGGTGTTCGATCCGACCAGGATGATCAGGTCGGCGGTGTCGAGGTCGTCATAACCGCACGGCACGACGTCCTCACCGAACGCGCGAATATGCGCGGCAACCGCGCTAGCCATGCACAACCGCGAATTGGTGTCGATATTGGCAGTGCCGATAAAGCCTTTCATCAGCTTGTTGGCGACGTAATAATCCTCGGTCAGCATCTGGCCCGAGGCATAAAAGGCAACGCTGTCGGGGCCATATTCGGCGATCGTGCTGGCGAAGCGGCTGGCAACGAGATCTAACGCCTCGTGCCAGCCGGCCCTCTCCGAACCGATCATCGGGTGCAGCAACCGTCCTTCCAGCCCGATCGTCTCTCCGAGGTGCGTCCCCTTCGAACACAGCTTGCCGCGATTGGCCGGATGATCGGCATCGCCGGCGATCGTCGCGGCGCGTCCGGCACCGGGCGTGGCGAGAACGCCGCAGCCAACGCCGCAATAGGGACAGGTGGTTCTGACCGGGGTCAAACGACCCCCGCCAACGCCGCTGCCCGCCCGATCAGGATGCGGCCGCCGTCGATCTTGACCGGGATTGTCGGCACGCAGCCCTTGTCCTCACCCAGCGCTTCGCCGGTGACCAGCGAGATGCGCCAATTGTGCAAGGGGCAGGTCACCGTCGTATCATGGACGATCCCCTGGCTCAGCGGCCCGGCCTTGTGCGGGCAGGCATTGACCAGCGCATAGACATCGCCGTTGGCGGTATGAAAGATGGCGATCTCCCGCCCGCCCTTCACCGGCAAGGTTCTCGCGCCCAGTGCGGGGAGCTGATCGACTGGCCCGATATCGAGCCATTCGCCATGGACCGTCACGCCGGCACCATCGGACGGATTTCAGCGAGATGTTGGTGGAGCTTATAGTCCTCTCCCGCCGCGCGTTTGGCCCAGGGGTCGTCCTGCATGAAACTTTGCGAGTAGAGAAAGCGCGCGCGCAACGCCTCGCGCCCGGTCGTATCCTCAACGATACGCTGCTTGATATAATCGACTCCGACACGTTCGACCCACGGCGCGGTGCGGTCGAGATAGCGCGCTTCCTCGCGGTAGAGCTGGATGAAGGCCGCGCAATAATCGAGCGCTTCCTGTTCGGTAGCGACCTTGCACAGCACATCCGTCCCGCGCAGCTTAATGCCGCCATTGCCCCCGATCGACAGCTCGTAGCCGCTGTCGACGCAGATCACGCCGAAATCCTTGATCGTCGCCTCGGCGCAATTGCGCGGGCAGCCACTGACCGCGATCTTGAACTTGTGCGGCATGAAACTGCCCCAGGTCATTTTTTCGGTCAGGATGCCGAGGCCGGTCGAATCCTGCGTGCCGAAGCGGCACCATTCCGACCCGACACAGGTCTTCACCGTGCGCAGCGCCTTGGCATAGGCGTGGCCGCTGACCATCCCGGCGGCGTTGAGATCGGCCCACACCGCGGGCAAATCCTCTTTCCTGATCCCGAAGATGTCGAGCCGCTGGCCACCGGTCACCTTGACCATCCGCGCCTGATATTTCTCCGCGACGTCGGCGATCGCGCGCAGCTCCTTCGGATTGGTCACGCCACCCCACATGCGCGGAACCACCGAATAGGTGCCGTCCTTCTGGATGTTGGCGTGCATCCGCTCGTTGACGAAGCGCGACTGATTGTCGTCGACGAACTCGCCCGGCCAGGCGCAGAGCAGATAATAGTTGAGCGCGGGGCGGCACGAGGAACAGCCGTCAGGCGTGGTCCAGTGCAGCGCCTGCATCACTTGGGGAATCGCCTTTAGCGACTTTTCGATGATCAGCCGGCGCACATCCTCATGCGTGAAGCTGGTGCATTTGCACACGGTTGGCGCGGTGCGCTCGCCGGCAAAACTATCGCCCAGTGTGAGGCTCAGCAGTCCTTCGACCAGCCCGGTGCATGATCCGCATGAGGCCGATGCCTTGGTACAGGCGCGCACCGCGTCGAGCGTTTCCGCACCGCCGGCGATCGCGGCGACCACCCTGCCCTTGTTGACGCCATTGCAGCCGCAGATTTCGGCGTCGTCCGCCATTGCCGCGACTGCCGCATTAGGGTTTGCCGATGCCCCTCCTCCCGAAGCAAAGGCCTGACCGAAGATCAGCGCGTCGCGGATCTCGGCGACATCCTCCTGCCGCTTGAGCAGGTCGAAATACCAATTGCCGTCCTGCGTATCGCCATAGAGCACCGCGCCGATCACGCGGTCGTCCTTGACCACGACGCGTTTGTAGATGCCGCGCGACGCATCACGCATGACGATGTCCTCGCACCCATCGCCACCGGAGAAATCGCCGGCCGAAAAGACGTCGATGCCGGAGACCTTGAGCTTGGTAGAGGTGACCGAGCCGGTATAACCGCTGGGCGTCGCGACCAGCCCGTCGGCCAGGCTGCGGCACATCTCCCATAACGGCGCGACCAGGCCGTACACCAGGCCATTATGTTCGACGCATTCGCCAACCGCGATGATATTGGCGTCGGAGGTGACGAGGTGATCGTCGACATGAATGCCGCGCCCGATCGCCAGCCCGGCATCGCGCGCCAGCTTCACATTGGGGCGGATGCCGACCGCCATCACGACCAGCGTGCACGGAATGTCGCGCCCGTCCTTCAACCGCACGCCCTCGACCTTGCCTATGCCGTAGATTTCGGCGGTGTCGGCACCGGTCAGGATCACCTGCCCCCGGGCCTCCAGCGCCTCTTTCAACAACCAGCCCGCCGCCTCGTCGAGCTGCCGCTCCATCAAGGTCGGCATCAGGTGCAGCACCGTCACTTTCATGCCGCGCAGTGACAGGCCGTGCGCCGCCTCCAGCCCGAGCAGGCCGCCGCCGATGACGACCGCGTCACCGCCACCCGACGCCGCCCGCAGCATCGCGCCGACATCGTCCATGTCGCGGAAGGTGACGACGCCCTGCAGATCATGCCCCGGACATGGGATGATGAACGGGTCGGAGCCGGTGGCGAGCAACAGCTTGTCATAGCTTTCGACACGGCCCGAACGCGCGGTGACGGTCTGAATCTCGCGGTCGATCGCTACCACCGGGTCGCCCGCGACGAGATCAATCGCATTGTCCGCATACCAGCCATGATCGTTGATCACGATGTCGTCGAACGACTTGTCGCCCGCCAGCAGCGGCGAAAGCATGATGCGGTTATAGTTCACGCGCGGTTCCGCGCCGAAGATCGTGATGCGGTATTTCCCCGCATCGCGCGCGAGGATTTCCTCAACCGCACGGCAGCCGGCCATGCCGTTGCCGATCACGACCAGGTGCGGCTTCGCGGTCATATTGCCCACTCCAGGGAGAGCCAGAGCTTGCTGGTATCGGTCGCGAAGCGGTCCGCTTCATAATCGGCATATTTGACCAGAGCGGTGTAGCGGCCGCGTTTCAGTGACGCCTGAACGTCGATCTCGTCACCATAATGCTGGCCGAGCCGGTCGCTGTCGAAACGATGATAGGCGGCGGTGAGAGCGATCGCATCGAACGGCCCCTGCTTCTTCCAGCCATAACCGACCGATCCATAGGCATCGCGCAGACCATTCGGCGGAGTAATGAGGAACTTGTCGGCCCAGCCATTGAACTTGTGCAGCGTGGCGAGCGGCGTCTGGAAGCTGGTCAGGGTGAGGCCATTGTCCGCGCCGAGCACTTCATACCCGCCGCCGACCTTGAACGCCTGCACGTCGAGTGCGACATCCGCCGCATAATAGCTTGCGGCATAGCGGTTCGAATTGCGCGCATAATCGCTCTGCCGCGCATAGCTGGCGGCATAGTTGAGCTTGACGGTTTTCGACAGCGGCAGCGCGCCGGCAAAACGCGCGCCATAGGTCTGGCTGCTGTTGCCCAGCACCAGCGGCCTGTCCTGGTCGATCAGATAGGCAAAGCCGGTCAGCGTGCCCAACCGGGCCTTGTAAGCGAGCGTCGCGAAGATATTGTCGCCGCCGATCCCCTGATAGCGCGCCGGCCCGAACCGGTTGCCGCCATCGATCCCCCAAATGGTGCGGGTATCCCAGGCATAGGTGACATCGGCCCTGAGGTTTTTGATCCCCGACCATTCGACTCGCGCGGCATCGAAAGTCTGTTCATTGTCGCGCCAGGCGACCGATCCAACGAAGCGCTGGTCATCAAGGTTGATGCGCTGACGCCCCACGGTAACGATCGTGGCGGGCAGGCCGCGATACTGGAGCTGTAGCCGGTTGAGTTCGACATTCTGCGGATCGGGCACGATCGGGTAGCGAGTCTTGCCGTTCAGCCCGTTATTATAGGCCGGGTCGATCGCCAGCACCGCTTCGCTTTCGGCGAGCAGCGTGAAATCGCCCGATATTGCCTCGAACCCGGCGCGGATCCGTGCCGTGACCGCGTCGGCGTCGCGGGGCAGCGGCGCCTGTTCGACATGCTCGTAGCGCAGCCGCGCATCGACGATCGGTTTCAGGACGAGGGGGTCGGCAAGGGCTGGCGTCGAGACCAGCCCGAGCAGCAGGATCGGCGCGCGCATCAGATCCGCACCCCATCCAGTGCCGCGCCCCAGGTCGAGCGCCAGCGTTTCTTGACGATCGACAATCCCGCCAGCGCGACGAACGCCAGCCCGGCGAAAATCAGGAAGCCGGTCGAAGTGCTGCCGGTCAGCTGTTTGGCGAAACCGAGCGACGAAGCGAGGTAGAAGCCACCGACACCGCCGCCAAAACCGACCAGCCCGGTCATCACGCCGATCTCACTACGGAAACGCTGCGGCACGAGCTGGAACACCGCGCCATTGCCCGCCCCCAGCGTCGCCATGACCAACAGGAACAATGCCAGGGTGACGGCGATCGACGCCGGTGCGGTGCTGATCGCGACAAGAGTCACACCGGCCAGCGCATAGACGCCGGTCAGCGTCCTGATCCCGCCGATCCGGTCAGCCAGCGCACCGCCAAAGGGACGCACCAGCGATCCGGCAAACACCGCCGCGGCGGTGCAATATCCGGCGTACACCGGGGTCAGCGCGAACCGGTCCGTGAAATAGATCGAAAGGCTGGCGGACAGTCCGACAAACCCGCCGAACGTCACGCCATAAAAAAGCATGAACCACCAGGCGTCGCGTTCCTTGAGCACCGCGAGATACGCCGTGACCGGCTTGGGCGCGGGCTGGCTCGGCGAATCCTTTGCCGCGATCTGATAATAGACCAGGACCGCCGTCAGCGGGATCACCGCCAGGCCGAACACCGCGTTCCAGCCGAACAGCTTGGCGAGGACCGGCGCGAACAATGCGGCGAGCACGGTGCCGGAATTGCCCATCCCGGCAATGCCCATCGCCTTGCCCTGATGCTCGGGCGGATACCAGCGGCTGGCGAGCGGCAGCGCGACCGCAAAGCTCGCCCCGGCAAAGCCCAGCACGACACCGACTGCAAGCGTCCCGCCATAGCTGTTGACGCCGAGCACCCAGGCCGTCGTCAGGCCCCCGATCACGATCACCTGCCCGATCGTACCGGTTCTTTTGGGGCCGATGCGATCGACCAGCACGCCATTGACCAGCCGCAGGATCGCCCCGGCCAATGTCGGCACGGCAACCATCAGCCCCTTTTGCGCAGGCGTCAGGCCGAGGTCGCTGGCGATGATCGGCGCGAGCGGGCCGAGCAGCACCCACACCATGAAGGCAAGATCGAAATAGAGGAAAGCCGCGATCAGGGTCGGACGATGTCCGGCCTGCCAGAAGCCGCCATTTTTCGCCGTTGTCGGTATTGCCACCGGATCACGCAGACTTCCATCGAGTCCCCGCTCCAGCACTGCCTGCAATTGCGTCATCGTCCCGATCCCCTTCGAGCAAACGCAAAAAAGCCGCCGCGACGACCGTTTGAGAAACGGTGCCGGACGGCGACTTTGCCAAATTTTCGGTGATGCCGGGTGCTACGTCGTTGCAGCGATCCAGCGGTCGGATACAAAGCTGACGGTTATGGCAGCACGATGCAAGAACTTTTTTGCAGTGCAGCGCAATCAGCGCTGCCTGACCTCCCTAAGATACTGATCCAGCGCGTCCGGATCGAAACTGCGCGCGTCGAAAAAGCGGTCGGCGCCAAGGATCAGCCGCCCCTGCGTCGTGCCTACACCTAATGATTCGGCGATACCGCCTTCCAGTTTTGAACTGGCCCCCGGCAACGGCACGCCGAGCGGCCGCAAGGCTGCGCGATAAATATCCGGCCTGAAAACATGCTGCGCCGCACGATAATCATCGTCGTTGGGCGTGACATGGCCGGCAACGCACATCTGTGCATAGAGCCATGCCGCCTGGCTGACCCAGGGAAAGTTTGCCGCTTCGCGGTGCTGGAACATGAAGTCGGGCACATGGATCGATGCATGGCCGCGCGCGAACAATATCTGGTCGGATATCGCTCGCCCGATCAGTGTTGCCGACCCGTCGAGATATTCGGGACGGGCAAGGATCGCCGCGATCTCGTCGAGCCGCGCCGGATCGACGAATGCGATTCCGGCGCGATACAGCGCGCGGATCAGCCTTTGCGCCAGATCGGGATCCTCCTCCATCCGCGCGGTGCGCATCGCCAGCACCTTCTCCACGCCGCGCAGCCAGATTTGCGATGTGACCGCGACGATCACCCCGACGCCGCGATCCACCGCAACGCTGTTCCACGGTTCGCCGACGCAAATCCCATCGACCTCACCGCCGGCCAGCGCGTCGGCGGCAAAGGGCGGCGCGACGGTCACGATCTCGACATCGCCGTCCGGGTCGATCCCACAGCCGACGAGCCAGTAGCGCAGCATGTAATTATGGCTCGAATAACGATGAACCACGCCGAAGCGCAGCGGCTTTCCATCCGCCTTTGCCACGCGGACGATGTCGGCCAGCTTCGCCCCAATCGCGACGACGTCGCCGGGGCCACCGATCGTCGTGACCTGCGCGGCAAGATCCGGGCGTAGCGTGATCGCGTTGCCGTTCAGCCCGAGCACGAACGGCACGGACAGCGGCGTCGCGGGGCGACCTAGCCCCAATGTCGTGGAGATGGCGAGCGGCGCCAGCAGATGGGCCGCGTCGCTATGGCCATAGAGCAGCCGGTCGCACACCGTCGCCCAGCTCATGTCGCGCACCAGCGTCAGGTCGATGCCTTCGGCCTCCGCGAAGCCAAGCTCATGCGCGAGGATCGGCAGCGCGGCATCGACCAGCGGCAGAAAACCGATGCGGAGGGGCGTGTTGCTCATAAATCCCCCATCAGCCGGTTGGCGGTGACGATCGCATCGGCGACATCGCCAATACGCCGCCCGCTATCCATCGCCGCCTTGCGCAGCGCCGCATAGGCGGCAGGTTCGTCGATCCCGCGCTTCGTCATCAGCAACGCCTTGGCCTGATCGATCGCGCGACGATCGGCCAGCGCGTTGCGGGCTTCATCGAGCTCGGTGCGTAATCTCGAATAAGCGCGAAAGCGGCGAATCGCGAGTTCCAGGACGGGCCGGATCCGTTCCTTCTTGAGGCCATCGACAACATAGGCCGAGACCCCCGCATCGATTGCCGCTTCGATCCCGGCGACATCGCTCTGATCGACGAACATCGCCACGGGACGCGCCATTGCGCGCGAAAGGGCGAACGATTCTTCCAGTTCGTCACGGTGCGGATTGGCCAGATTGATCAGCACGACGTCCGGTGCGAATGCTTCGAGCCGGGCGACAATGCCGTGACGATCGGTGAACAACGCGACATCGCTCAGGCCGGCATCGAGCAGACCTTCCTCGATCACCGCTGCGCGCGCGGGGCTTTCGTCGATGATCGCAATCCGCACACGGCCCCCTTTCGCTGCGGCGCAGCATACAGCGGCATTGTTCGGTTACAACTATCGCTTATCCGGCGCGCCCGGAGGCGCGTCGCTGAATTCCGGAAAGATACGCTCGATCTCGGCCTGCAGGTCGCTCGGACCGGGAAGCAGGCCAAAATGATCCAGAACTCGCTTCACCAGCCGCGCCCTGTGCGGGCCGATGCCAGGCATCGTTTCCAGCCCGGGAAAGTCCGGATCGGCAAGCCGGTCCGCCAGGTCACCAAGCGTTCGATAACCCGATGAGGTGAGCCGGTGCCGCAGACCATATGGCAAGACGGACTGATTGACCGGCAGGTCGCGATCCGTCGCCTGAAGGTTGGTCGAGCGCAATCTGGTGCGCGCGCCCTTTTCCCGCTTCAGCGTCCGGCGAATATGGCTGAGCTGGCCGGAGGTGAGACCGAGTTGGCGCCCGATCTGCCGATAGGAAGTGCCCGAAGCGCGCAGACCACGCGCCTGCTCCAGATTCAGGATCGCCTGTTCAGGCTGACTTAGCATGAGTGACCGGATATCCTCTTGGCGGCAAGCGAACCATTGTCGGCTGGGCTCGTGACAAGCGCAATGGCACGTATTCGATATCGGCCGAACGAAGGGCAGCGATACACGCTATCCCGAGAAGATCATTCTCGATTAGAGGCGAGCAGAGTGTCAGCCGAATTCAAGCTGCAGGCGGCGTCGCAGGAGCAGAGGCGCCTGTGGCCAAACCTCCCGCTCCGAGATGGGCGGGATTTCAGCAAATTATTTGATTTCATGGTGGAGCCGTGGGGCCTGTCAGGATGGCCCTGAAGGGCCTATCCCCGAAATGCGGGCGGGCAGCATTGTCATCATCGACAACTTCCCCGCCCACAAGGTAGCCGGCATCCGCGAGTGCCTCGAGACCGCCGGCATGCATCTGCCGTACCTCCCCGCCCTGCAGTCCTGACTTCAATCCGATCGAGCAGGTCTTCTCCAAGGTCAAAGGCTTGATTCGCCAAATGAACCCAGGTTTCTTCGACGCTAACTGCGACGCGCTCAAAATCATCCTCGATAATTTCAAGCCGGTGAATACGCAACTACATCCGCCACTCCGGATATGTCCAAGCCTGACCGGATATGAGTCCAATTGCGATCGCAGCCATTCCCATCAGGCGATGTGCGCACGGGAAGCGTGCCAGGCTTGACTTGCGATCAACCTGCCCCGGACATCGTCGCGCAATGATGCGCAACATAGTCTCCATGTGCGGGCAGCCTAGCTATGTTGGCGGCGATTGACTGTCGAATGTCACGCAGGAAAGCGCGCATCTCTGGGTCCGACAGGCCCTCGGCGAGTGGCGACCAGGCCGTGGGCAGGATGCCCTGGCCGGTCATCACCTGCAGCCAGCCAGGCTCGGTAAACAGCTCGTTGGGCTCGGGCAGGATGCGGCCGGTTTCTCGGAAAAGTGCGATCTTGGTGGCCAGTGCGTCGGGAATATCCATCTCGCGGCACTGGCGCCAGAATGGCTCGTCACGCGCGTTGGCGTGATAGTGGAAGATGAGGAAGTCGCGCACCCGGTCATATTCGGCATGCGTTTGCCGATTATAGGTGTCGCGCATCAACTGGTTGGGGCCGCGCCGGGGAAATGACTCGAGCAGTCGCGCGACCCCCGATTGCACCATATGGATGCTGGTCGATTCGAGCGGTTCGAGAAAGCCGGAGGCGAGGCCCATGCCGACGACGTTGCGTTCCCAGAAATTGTCCCGCTTGCCCGCGGTAAAGCGCAGCGGCCGTGGGTCGTCAAGCGGTGCACCGTCGAGATTGGCGAGCAGCCGGCTTGCCGCTTCGTCATCCGACAGATGCGCCGACGCATAAACCAGGCCATTGCCGACACGATGCTGCAACGGGATACGCCATTGCCAGCCGACCGGCCGCGCCGTCGCACGGGTATAGGGCAGGATCGGGCCGGGCTGTTCGCACTGCACCGCAATCGCCCGGTCGCACGGCAACCAGCGGGTCCAGTCCTGATACCCGACACCGAGCGTTTCGCCGAGCAGCAACGCGCGAAAACCCGAACAATCGATAAAGAAGTCGCCCTGCACCGCACGCCCGTCGTCGAGCAGCACGGCATCGACGTCGCCCGCATCGTCGCGACGCGCATCGACGATGCGCCCCTCGGTGCGCACCACTCCCCAGGGCTCGGCGATACGGCGCAGATAGCCGGCGAGCAGGCTGGCGTCGAAATGATATGCATAGCTGAGACCGGGCGGCGCGAGCGGTGGCCGGGCGAAGCGACCGGCGCAGGCCGCGCTGGCGCTCGGCATGTAATCGAGCAGCGGATCGGCAATGCCCGCAGCGAGGCCACGCAGCCAATAGTGATGAAAGGGGACGACGCCATGACCCCGTCCCACCTGGCCGAAGCCGTGCATATAGCGGTGGCCGGGACGCAGCCAGTCGACGAATTCGATGCCGAGCTTGAACGTTCCCTGCACCGCCGCGAGCATATCGTCCTCGTCGATACCGAGGCCAGCGGTGAGCAGGCGAATTTGCGGAATGGTCGCCTCGCCCACGCCGATCGTGCCGATCGCGTCGGACTCGATCAGCTCGATCCGGGTCGATTCGGGCACGAAGCGCGCGAGCATGGCGGCGGCGATCCAGCCGGCGGTGCCGCCGCCGACGACGACGATGGAGCGAAGCGGATCGATCATGACGGCCCCCTATACACAAAAAACCGCCGCCGGCTTTCACCGGCGGCGAGGGGAGAGGACAGGCGGTAAAGCCTGTGGATCAGAACTTGTAGGAAATGCCGGCGAGGAAGCGGCGACCATAATCCTGCGAGTCGATGATCAGCTTGCTCGCCGAGTCCTCAGTAACGAAGGGTTCGCTGGTCAGGTTCTGGCCCTGCACCAGGATGCCGAGGCCCTTGAGCGCACCGCTCTGGAATTCATAACCGATCTGACCATCGACCACCGTCTCGCCCCGCGCCTGCCGGTTGCGTGCGCCCGGCCCGAGCGAGATGACTTCGGCGAGGAAGCTCGACCGGTAGCGGATGCTGCCACGCGCCGAGAAACCCGCCTTTTCGAAGAAGACCGTCCCGTTCGCCACGTGTTTGGAGAGACCCGGCAGTGGTTGATCCGGGCTGTTCGGGTTGCTGATACTCGACTTGGTATAAGAATAACTGCCGATCACGCCGAACCCGTCGAGCGCGGAGGTGAACAGGCTGAAGGGTAACGTCCCCGAGACCTCGCCACCATAAAATACGCCGCCCGAGCCGTTCACCGGTTGAGTGACGACACCCAACAGTGTGCCGGGTTGCCGACTGCCCGGTGGTAGATTCGTCGGCACACCGGCGAAGTTATACAGGAGCTTCTGATCGTAAATATAGCTTTCGAGGTATTTATAGAAACCCGCGACTGCGAAATAGGCCGAGCTATTAAAATAATGCTCGAAAGACACATCGACACCGTCGGCGATCCATGGCCGCAGCCTGGGATTGCCGCCACCTGCCGCAAAAAAGGCGGCGAATGGATCGGTGGATGTCAGCAGCGAAGGATTGGTCGAGTAGTTGAACGAGGCCTTTAGCTGATCCATCCGTGGACGTGCCAGCGTTCGCGCGACGCCGACCCTGAGCACATTGCTGTCGTCGAACCGCATGCTCAGATTCATGCTTGGCAATATCTCGGTGTATTTGACGCCGTCATCGCTGACTTGGGCTGTTCCGCTGAGGTTGGAAAAGCTGTCAGAGCTCTGGTCGGTATAGACTATCTGAGCGCCGACATTGCCCGAAAAAGTCCCGCCGCCGGCAGGCGTGTTGAAGTTGAAACGCAGCCAACCGGTCGCGACGTTCTCCTCCAGGCCCCAAGTGTTGAATCTGACCGGTTCGTTAGCCGCAACCAGGCGAGTCAACACGCCATCCCTCACCAGCGCGAGCGGATCGAAGCTGACCTGCCCCGGAATGCCGAGATAGGCGAGGCTGGTGGTCCCGAGATAATATTGCGACGGCACCAGAACGCTGGTCGTATGCGTCGGGTCATTGATGTTCGCCGTCGCCGCCAGGAAATCCGATGTCGGAACATACGTCTTCTTGCGCGATGTATAGTTGGCACCGACTTCGAGCGCGTTACCGCCCCCCAGATCGCGCGATGCGCTCAGCCTGAATGCATAAAGCCGATCCTTCACGTTCGGCTCGCTGTAGAACCCGTCCTGCCCGCCGGGCACTGAACCATCGCGTGGGCCGTCGGCCCAGCCGCGCGGGCTGGTCAGCCGGATCAGATTAGGATCGGCATAATTCACATTCGTGTTGAAGGTGGTGATGCCATTGTCTTCGGTCTGGAAACCGACCGAATCATAGGGACCGTTGCCCACGCCGCGCGACGTGCCGGCATAGGTTTCGATATAGATGTCCTTGCGCGTCACCCGCGAATAGCTGGCATCGCCAATCAGGGTCCATGGACCGGTATTGTATTTCAGATTCCAGCCGGCCGAGAAGATCTTCGCATTGCGTTCGACATAATCGTTGCGCACCACGCCCTTCACATGATCCCATGTGCCGGACACGATCGAATTGCCCTCGATGACATAGTCGGGGCGCAGCACTTCGCCGCCGCCGCCCCACCAGAACGGGATCTCTATCCCGCGCAGGACCTGCTTTTCCTGGAACTTGGTATAAAGCACGTCGATCGTGCTGTTTAAATCTTCGCTCGGCGCCCATTCGACTGTGCCGATCAGGCCGGTACGGGTGAGCTTGTTCGACTGGACGAACGGCTTGGCGCCGCCAATGACATATTTGCCCTGTGCCGCGGTATATTCCGGGCGGACATCGTAAAAGTCATCGGCGGTGTTCGCCGGCGTGCCGTTGTTATTCAGCGTGCCATAGGTTGGGTTATGGCCGTCGAAGGTCGGATAGCCCCATGCATTGAAGCGCTCATACTGGCTCGGCGAGCTATTGTGCGCAACGCCCAGCGTGATGCCGATGGTATCATTCGCGAACTGATCGATAAACGTGCCGCTGACCCGATACCCCTTGTTGGTCGTACCGCGATTGAGTTCGCCCTTGGTGACGAGCTCGCCGCGCGCGCTGCCGGCAAGGACGCGCTTGCCGTATTTCAGCGGACGCACCGTGCGCAAGTCGATCGTGCCGGACACGCCCTGGCCGATCAGTCCCGCCGACGGGGTCTTGTAGACCACCACCTGCCCCAGCAGTTCGGACGGATACTGGTCGAATTCGACCGCGCGGTTGTCGTTGGTCGTGACCTGTTCGCGACCGTTGAGCAAAGTGGTCGAGAAGTCGGGGGCAAAACCACGGATCGAGATGACCTGATCGCGGCCATCGACACGCTGCGCGGTCAGGCCGGGCAGGCGCGCGATCGATTCGGCGATCGAGTTGTCGGGCAGCTTGCCGATATCTTCGGACGAGATGCTCTCGACGATCTGGTCGGAGCGGCGCTTTTCGGCGATCGCGTTGGCGATCGAGGCGCGAAAACCGGTGACGACGATGTCCTTGGCATCCTCTCCGGGAACGGCGGCATCTTCGACCGGAACTTCAGTGCTCGTGCCGGGCGTCTGAGTTACGGCAGGATCGGGCGAGCTTGGCGGGTTCGTCGAGGCCTGAGCGAAGGCGGTGCCGCTGAAACCGGCTGCCAAGGTAGCGACGGTCAGCGCATAGAGGCTGCTGGTGGCCCAGCGCCTGGCGCGCGACGGCGAAAATTCCGTAGGCGCTGCGTTAATGATAATATTGGTGTCGAGCACTTCAGTCCCCCTCTAAAGACGGCGCCGCTTCTCCTCCTCGTACGGAAGGTTGCGAACGCCCCTTATCGAGGTTGGGCATACCGGCTTTTTTGGAGGCGTGTAGTGCGCATACGTATGCCGGATCACGCATACGTATGCAGTCGATCAGAGTGGCTTAGGCCATGCCTAGGCGCTTTAGCCATGTCTCGTGCCGCGGCATTTCTCCCGCCGCCGCGGTTATGATCGATCGCAGGCTGGCCAGACGCGCATCGGCCTCGGCCGGGCGGCGCTGATCGATCAGTGGATCATGGCGTGCGGGGATGATGCCCTGCCCGATCAGCACGGCGATCCAGCTGGGGTTCTGGAACAGTTCCGGGCCGGGCGAAACGATGCGGCCATGCTTGCGGAAATGGTCGATGCGCCAATCGAGTGAATCAGGCAGCTTCATTGCGCGAGAGGCTTGCCAGAGCGGCTCGTCGCGCCGGTTTGCATGGTAATGCAGGATCAGAAAGTCCCGTATGCGTTCATATTCTTCCGCAGTCAGCCGGTCATATTCGCGCGGTCCCGCAGGGTCGCAATCGCGGTCGGGGAACAGTGCGAGGAAACGGGTGATGCCACTCTGCACCAGATGCAGGCTGGTCGATTCGAGCGGCTCCATGAAGCCGGCGGCAAGGCCGAGCGCAAGGCAATTGCCGGTCCAAAAGCTGTGCCGCCGGCCGGTCGTGAAGCGGAGCACACGCGGGTCGCCGATCGGAGTCCCTTCCAGCGAACCGAGCAAGGTCGTGCTCGCTTCGTCCTCGCTCAAATGCACGGAGGAAAAGACATAGCCGTTGCCGATGCGGTGCTGCAGCGGAATGCGCCATTGCCAGCCGGCGGCGCGCGCGGTCGAACGGGTAAAGGGCGGGCGTTCGGCACCGCCGTCGCTCGCAACGGCAACCGCGCGGTCGCACGGCAGCCAGCAGCTCCAGTCATGATAACCGACACCCATCGCGCGACCGAGCAGCAAGCCGGCGAAACCGGAGCAATCGATAAAGAAGTCGCCCGAGACGCTGCGGCCGTCGGCCAGTTCGACCGAGGTAATGAATCCGGTGTCGGCGGCGCGGCGCACATCGACCACCTTGCCTTCGGTGCGAACCACCCCGGCCGCCTGAGCGCGGGTGCGCAGGAAGCGCGCGAACAGGCCCGCGTCGAAATGATAGGCATAATCGAGTGTCGATTGGACCATGCGCGGATTATCGACCGGGTGCGCGAACCGTCCGTGCCGCGCCGCGACGGCGCACATCGAATAATCGTCGAGCGGCGTCGGGTCGCCACAGAGATGGGCGCGCAGCCAATATTGATAGATCGGCACCATGTCGAAATTGATGCCGTAAGTGCCGAAAGGGTGGAAATAGCGATCACCCTCCCCGCCCCAACCATCGAACTGGATGCCGAGCTTGAAGCTCGCGCGCGTGGCGCGAACAAAGCTTTCCTCGTCAATGCCGAGGCCGCGCAGATATTGCTTGATCGGCGGGATCGTCGCCTCGCCCACGCCGACGATGCCGATCTCTTCGGATTCGACCAGTTCGATCGCGCAATTGCCGCGCAGCGCATTGGCGAGCGACATCGCCGCCATCCAGCCGGCCGAACCGCCGCCGACGATAATGATGCGGCGCAGCGCCCGCTCCGGTTGCGTGTTCACGGCTTGAGCGGACCGGCCAGGAAAGTCATCAGGGTGCGGCGCATATCCGGCGTCATCTCGCCGAACAGGCCACGCGCGTCGGGCGGTACATGCGCCATCGGATCGCCGTTTGTGCCGAAGATATAGTGATCGAAGAACGTCCGCCATGCGACGCGTTCATTGTCGGGCAATGATTTGAGTGTCAGCAGCGCGTGGAACAGCGTGAACAGTGGCGTGATCGTCCAGTCCGGTCCGTCGCGCCACCAGAAGTTGATCATCGCGCCGACCGGATCGAGTGTCTCGACATGATGCCACCACAGGCTGGGCATGTAGAGCACGTCGCCCGGCCCGAGATCGGCGATCTCCGCCGCCGCCATCGCATCGCGGAAAAGCGGGAAGCGATCAAAATCGGGCGCGGCGAAATCGACCAGGCTGATCGGCTGGCCCGCGAGCGTGAAGTCGAGCGGCCCGACATAAAGGTTGGCGACCTGATCGGTCGGGAACAGGGTGAAGCGCCGCCGCCCCGCGACGACGCAGGCGAGGTTCTGCGGCACATCCCAATGCGCCGCAGTGCGGCTGCGCCCGCCGATCCACAGCGACACCAGCATCTCGCGGTCAGCATCGAGCAACGGCATCGGCAGCGCGGCCAGCAGTTCGGGCATGACCTTGGGCAGCGGCACGCCCCCGGCATAAGCGGAAAACGCCGTCGGATCGTCGCGATTGTCGAGGATATAGGCGAGCAGGTCATGCATCTCGACTGTTCGGCGTTCGTGATTCAAGCCCCTCAGATCGTCGGAATAGCTGAAGCGGCCGCCGATGGCCGGCGCGCCGAACCAGGCATCGACCGCGTGCTTCGCCTCGAACCGCAGGAGATAGTCGGCAAGGGCAGCGTCGGACTGCGTGCCCGCCGCGACGATCGGCCAATCACGCACCTGGCCTTTCAGGATCACCGGCCGGCCGGCCGGCACGATCTCCGCCTCGAACCGCGCGCGACTCACGCCCTCGATCACCGGGACCGATGGCGTTCCCGCCCAGAGATCCTGGGTCACGCCGCCTTCACGCGCAACATCGCCAGCGCGGCAAGGCCCATCACCACTGCGGCAATGATCATCGTCCAGACCGGCTCGCCGGGAAACCAGCTCTTGATCACGCCGCCCATTATTGTCGCGACGATCAGCTGCGGCAGGACGACGAAGAAGTTGAAGATGCCCATATAGATCCCAAGCTTGCGCTGCGGCAGAGCGTTGGCAAGCATGACATAGGGCATAGTCAGAATCGAGGCCCAGGCGATGCCGATACCGATCATCGGCGCGATCAGCAGATATTGATCGCGCACGAAGAACAGGCCGAGAAAAGCGAGCGCGCCGCATGACAGGCCGACGATATGCGTGCGCGCCGCCCCGAGCCGCCGCGCCAGCCCCGGCAGCAGGAAGGCGGCGAGCATCGCCACGCCGCTATAGATCGCGAACAATACACCGACCCAGCTCCCCGCTTGGTTATAAGCGTCGGACGTCGGATCGAGCGTGCCATAGACATGCTGCGCGATAACCGGTGTGGAATAGATCCACATGATGATCAGCGCGCCCCAGGTAAGGAACTGGACCAGCGCGAGTTGCTTCATCGTCTTGGGCATGGTCGCCAGGTCGCTGACGATATGGCTGAGGACATTGTCGCCTTTTCCCGCGCCGACCAGCACACGCGACACGATCTGCGCCACGCCATATGCCGCGATGCCCCCCGCCACGAGATAGGCTTCATTGGCTGAGGCGAGTACACCCGATCGTTCCGCCCACCAGATCAATGCGGCGACAGCAACGCCGCCGGCGACCCATAGCGCCCCGTACGGTTGCGCGACAATCGGTTCGGCGGCGATCTCCGCATCGGTCGCGCTCTCCTCGCCGAACGCGCGTAGTTCTTGCGGTGAATATTCCCGCGTCGACAGCACCGTCCACAGCACCGCCGCGAAGAGCATCGCGCCGCCGAAATAGAACCCATAGCGCACCGCGTCGGGAAGCTGACCGGCGGTGGCCGAATTGGACACTCCGAACCAATTCTCGAGCACCCAGGGCGCCAGGCTGGCAACGACCGCGCCGGCACCGATGAACGCGGTCTGGAACGCATAGCCGGCGGGGCGCTGCTTTTCCGCGACCATGTCGCCGACGAATGCGCGGAACGGCTCCATCGAGATATTTAGCGATCCATCGAGCACCCATAACGTGATCGCCGCGACCCAGATCGTTGGGGAATTGGGCATCACGAACAGCGCGAGCGTCGACAGGATCGCGCCGATCAGAAAATAGGGCCGGCGCCGGCCGAACCGCCCCCAGGTGCGGTCGCTGAAATACCCGACCAGCGGCTGAACGAGCAGCCCGGTCAGGGGCGCGGCGATCCACATCAGACCGAGACTCTCGATCGGCGTGCCGAGCGACTGGAAGATGCGGCTTGCGTTCGCGTTCTGCAGCGCGAAGCCGATCTGGATACCGAAAAAGCCGAACGAGATGTTCCACAACTGGGGAAATTTCAGCGTCGGTCGCGTCGTTCGCATCATCCTTCTCCCCGGTCCGCACTTGCGCGCGTTTCACGATCGCCCAGTAGCCAGACGAGGATATCGTCAAGGCGCGCCGCCCAGGCATTTTCCTCATGCGCCGCGCCGGCATAGTTGCGGCTCGCGAAATCGCGATCTTTGCGCCAGCCAAGTGCGGTCAGATCCGTGTCGATCGCGCTCTGCCAGGGTGCATAACCGGCATCGAGCGTTTCGGTCCCGTGGTCCATCCAGAGCCGCCGTCCGTCCGGTTTACCGAGCTTGAGCGTCAGATAGTGTTTCCACAAGCCGGCGACATTCGCTTTGAACGGCCCTACATCGTCGGGGTCGGCGAGTGGCCAGTGCGTCGAGACGCACCCCGCGCGTCCGAACACTCGGGGATATTCGACGAATGCATAGCAAGAGATGAGCCCGCCCATGCTCGAGCCGATGATCGCTGTGTGTGCCGCGCCCGGCAATGTGCGGTAATGGCCGTCGATGAACGGCTTCAGTTCGGTGACGAGAAAGCGCAGATAGGCGTCACCGGTGATCGGTCCGTTAGCCAGGCGGTCGAACTGCGCGCGCAACTCTGGTGCTGCGGCTTCATACAGGCTTTGCGGGAAATATTGCCGGTACCGCGCACCGCCCGGGTGATCGATGCCGACAATGATCAGCGGGGCGATACGCCGAGCCGCGACCAGGCGCTGCACCGATTTATCGGCAGCCCAGACCTTGCCGAAGCCCGAGCGCTCCGGGCGGAAGAGATTCTGCCCGTCGTTCATATAGGCGACGCCGTAGCGCCGATTGCCGCGACCATAACCGGGCGGCAGCCAGATGGTGACTCGCGGTGCCGTGATCTGGGCCGAGGCCATGGCGGCGATCTCGACGAAACGTCCGTCGCCAGCCGACGCCGCCGGCTGCGGCAATAGAGCGAGACCCAGGAGCAGCGCGACGAACAACCGCCACCATGGATTGGACACGACCACAGCGGCCCGCGTCACCGCCGACCCTTGGGCGCGACGAAGCGGATTGCCTCGCCCCCGCCCGGCCCCATCGGCAGCGTCAGCGTGTCGCCGCGCTTGACCCGCTTGGTCTCGATGGTGATCGCGTGCCGTGTATCGGTGCGATAATCCGCGCCGGGCCCGTCGCGATAGATCTGCGCGGTATAGACCTTGCCGGGATCAAGGAAGTCGAGCGTCACATTCAGCGAACGCGCCGTCTCGTCGGTCACCGCGCCGAGATACCAGTCGGCGGAGCGCCGATCCTTGCGCGCGATGGTGACGTAATCACCGACCTCGCCGTTCAGGACCCGTGTTTCGGACCAGTCGGTCGGTACATCCTTGATGAACTGGAACGCGCCGGCATTCTTCTCGTAATTCTCCGGCAGGTCGGCGGCCATCTGGATCGGTGAGTAGATCACGACATAGAGCGCAAGCTGCTTGGCGATGGTCGACAGGATGTCGCTGTCGCCGCGTCCCTTCAGGCTCAACAGGCCGGGGGTGAAATCCATCGGCCCGGCGAGCATCCGGGTGAAGACGAGGTTCGCCTCATGCTCGGGCGGGTTCTTTGGCGCGCCCCACGCATTATACTCCATCCCGCGCTGCCCCTCACGCGACACCCAATTGGGCCAGGTGCGACGCAGGCCGGTATCTTTGATCGGTTCGTGCGCATCGATCGCGATGTGGCGCTTCGCCGCTTCGGTGACGACCTTGAGGTGATGGACCGACGCGGCCTGCCCCTCATGCCAGTCGAAACGAATATGCCCATCGGCGCCGCGCACGCGAAACCCGCCGGCATCCGAGACATAGCCAGTCTTGACCGAATCGACGCCGATCTTTTCATACAGGTCGAACGCGGCACCCATTTGATCCTCGTAATGCGCCGCATTGGCCGCAGTCTCATGATGGCCGATCAGACTGACACCCCTGGATCGCGCGTAACCGGCGAGTTTGAGCAGGTCAAAATCAGGATAGGGTTTGGCGAAGTCGAAGTCGTTGCCGTCGGCGAACCAGTTGCCGTCCCAGCCGATGTTCCAGCCCTCGACCAGCACACCGGTGAAACCGTTCCTGGCGGCGAAATCGATCATCTTCAGCGTATTCGCGGTGGTCGCGCCATGCTTCGGGCCAGAGCCCCAGGTCTGCGTATCGAGATGCATGCCCCACCAGATGCCGACATATTTGCGCGGTCGGACCCATGACACGTCGCCGAGCTTGTTGGGCTCATTGAGGTTGAGGATCAGGTTGGACATGTAGAGCCCGGCAGCATCCGGGCTGATCGTCACCGTGCGCCACGGCGTGGCGAACGGTGCCGCGCGGCTGACCTTGGGACCGATCGAGGACGGAGTGAGCATCGCCTTGAGCAAGCCGCCCTGGACCTTGGCGAGGTTCATGCCGGCATAATCGACCAGCGCGGCCTCATGGATCGACAAATGCAGGCCGGCCTCCGTGCGGAAGGTGATCGGCGTCTGCGCGATGCCGACCTCGGCGATCGGCGTTCGGTTGTAGAGATATTCCGCCCGGTTCGATTCGAACGCCGGCGACCACCATGCGGTGGCCGGCTCGGCGACGCTGAATTGGGTCAGTTCCTCGGCGATATTGGCCTGTTTGAGATTGGGCTGATCGGGGAATTGATAGCGGAAGCCGACCCCGTCATCATAAAGCCGGAATATGATATCAAGCATGCGGTGCAGTGCCGATGTCTCCATCAGCCGCACGCGCATTTCGGTGTAGCGGTTGCGGATTCTGGTCCGCTCACCCCAGGGCTGGTCCCAACTGGAATCGCTGGTCGCGCGCTCGACCGTCGCGATCCGGAAATTGCGGAACATCTGCGGCGCGTCGGTGAACAGGAACCCGAGTTGCGACGGCGCGATCACCGGCTTGCCCTGACGATTGATGGCATAGGCGGCATGCCCCTCACCATCGATCGTCACCGCGACCGAAAGCGTGCCGGACGGGGATGATGCGGTCGCTTCGGGAGACTGCGCGGCGGCAGGAACGGACAGTGCAAGCAAAACGAAAGCGCACAGCGCGGCAACCCTCCGGCCCGGGTTACCTATCATGCGATGCGCTCCGCGATCAGCGCCGCGAACGGGCCGAAGCTCCACTGCTCGACCGCCCCGACCTGCTCGATCACTTGCCAGCGGCCAGCCTGTTCGGGCTGCCAGTCGTGACGCTCGTCGGAAAAGTTGAACACGCAGAGCAGGCGCTGCCCGGCCGAAAAGCGTTCGAACGCGAGCATCGCCCCGGACGCTTCGAGCACCCGGATATCGCCGACCAGCAAAGCGTCATTGGCGACCCGGAGCGCGAGGACACCGCGCGTGAAGGAAAGCATCGATTGCGGATCGTCGTTCTGAAGATCGACCGCGAGTGCGCCGTGATCGCTGCCCAGCGGCAGCCAGGGCTTGCCGTCAGAAAAGCCCAGCTCGGCCTTGTCGGCAGACCAAGGCATTGGCGTGCGCGCGCCGTCACGCGAAAGCGTCAGCGGCCAGTTGGTGATCGCTTCCGGATCCCGCAGGTCGTCGAACGCGATCTCGACCTGGGTCAGCCCGAGCTCCTCGCCATAGTAAAGGAAGATATTGCCGCGCAGACAGACCAGCAGCAGCATCTTCATGCGCGCAAACGCGGCGCGATGCGCAGGCGCCGCCCAACGCGAGATAGCGCGCGGCGCATCGTGATTTTCGAATGCCCAGCTCGGCCAGCCGATACCTGGCGTGTCGGGCCAATTCTCCACCGCCGTGCGCACCAGAGCCGGGGTCAGCCGGTCGGCGTAAAGGAAATCGAAGCCATAGGCGCTGTCCAGCCGACGCCGATCCGCCGTAAACAGCTTCATCTCGCGCTCGCTGTCCTCGCCGCCGACCTCGGCGACGGTGAAGCGCACGCCGTAACCGTCCATCAGCCGCCGCACCCGTTCCAGAAAAACGGAGATATCGGGATGGCTTTGATTATGGACATGCAGCTGGAAGTCAAACGGGCGTGTACGCGGCTTGTTGGACGGCGGCGCCGGCGGATTGTCGGTCAACGCCGGGTCATGCATCGAGAAGTTTATCGCATCGAGCCGGAACCCATCGACGCCGCGATCAAGCCAGAAGCGGGCGATGTCGAGCAGTTCGCCCTGCACCGCCGCGCTGTGCACATTCAACTGCGGCTGTGCGCTGAGAAAATTGTGCATGTAATATTGGCCGCGCCGCGCGTCCCAGGTCCAGGCCGGGCCGCCGAACACTGACTGCCAATTGTTGGGCGGACTGCCATCCGCTCGAGCGTCGGCCCAGACATACCAGTCGGCTCGCACACCGTCGCGGCCCGCGCGGCTGTCTGCGAACCATTCGCAGGCATCCGATGTATGCGACCACACCTGATCGATGATCACCTTCAGGCCAAGCGCATGGGCGCGCTCGATCAGCGCGTCAAAATCGGCCAATGTGCCGAAGATCGGATCAACGTCGCGATAATCCGCCACGTCATAACCGAAATCGGCCATCGGCGATTTGAAGAAGGGCGACAGCCAGATCGCATCGACGCCAAGTGCGGCGACATAGTCGAGATTGGCGGTGATGCCGGGCAAGTCGCCGATGCCGTCGCCGTTCGAATCCGCAAAGCTGCGCGGATATATCTGATAGATCGCAGCCCCACGCCACCATTCGCGCGTATGATCCGCCATCGGCAGTTCGGCAAAATCGGTCATTGCACGCGCTCCGCCGTGCACACCGCATAGCCAAGCGGCGGCAATGTCACCTTGACGCTGCCCGGTGCGCTGGCCCGCGCGGCGCACCCGCCACCGGCAAGCATAGTGAAATTGCGCGATGTCACGTCCACCTCCACCTGTTTTTCCACCGGCGTCATGGCCGTGTTGAACAGCAGCAGAAATTCGGCCCCTGTTACCGGGTCGAAGCGCGAGATTGCGAGCAAGCCGGGTTTGTCGCCGCGCGCGCGCAGCACCTGCCGCCCGCGCGTCAGCGCTGGATGAGAAATGCGCAGTCTTGCAAGCATGGCGACCTGTTGGAAAAGCGGATTGGCGGTACCGAAATGCGCCGTGGCGGTGGTGGTATCGGTGCCGATCAACCTGTTGTCATTATAGACCGCGACCCGGCTGCCGAACATGTCTTCGCGCGCGTCCTGATCGTTGCCGTCGCTGACGAACCCCTGTTCGTCGCCGGAATAGATCGTCGGCACGCCGCGCAAGGTAAGCAACATCGCGCTGGCGAGCTTGAGCCGGTCGAGCACTTCCGCGTCGCTCGCCTCAGGCCGCGCCTTGCGGACATAGGTTGCGAAGCGCCCGGTGTCATGATTGCTTATAAAGGTCGGCAAGGTCATCGCCGTCGCCGCGCCACCGGCATAGAGCGCATCGCCATCGATCAGCCGCTCCCAGGCGTTAGTCCCTTGCTTGCCTGCGACGGTTTCGACCACTGCCTGCCGGAAGGCGAAATCGAGCACGCCGGGCAGCTTGTCGACGATCGTGTGTTTAGCGAGCGCGCCGACATCCAGCGTCTCGAGCGCGACCTCGCCGAAGATGTGGAAATTGGGTATGCCCTTCGACTTGGCGCGCGCCAACATCGCCGGAACGAAGGCCGCCCAGAATTCGGGGTTTACGTGCCGCGCGGTGTCGATGCGGAAACCGTCGATGCCATAACGGTCGATCCAGTCGCCGAAAATCTCGATCATGCCATTGATGACGCGCGGATCCTCGGTCATCAGATCGTCGAGACCGAAAAAATCGCCCATCGTCGCGCTCTCGTCGAACATGGTTGAATTGCCGCGATTGTGATAGAATTTCGGCTCGTTGAGCCAAGCCGGAACTTTCACCTTCTCCTGCCCCTTGGGCACGAACGGCGTGTAAGCGAAGGTCGCATCGGTCAGCTTTGCGAAATTTTCCGCAGTGCGGACCTGGTCGCCCACGAACCCGGGATTGATCGGTGCCCCTCCGACACCGCCACGGCGTTGATAGGGATAATCCGCACGATCGCGATAGCTGCAACCGCCCGCTGGACAATCATGATATTGGATCACATCGGCGGTGTGGTTGGCGATGATGTCCATATAGATCTTCATGCCCATCGCATGTGCCGCATCGACCAGAGCCTTGAACTCCGCGTTGGTGCCGAGATGCGGATCGACCCGGGTGAAGTCAGTGATCCAATAGCCGTGATAGGCCGCAGATTCCTGCCCAGGCGGCCCCTGAACCGGCTTGTTCTTGAAGATGGGGCCGACCCAGATCGCCGTCGCGCCGAGCGATTTGATATAGCCGAGCCGCGCGGTCAGACCCTTCAGGTCGCCGCCATGATAGAACCCCTTGGCGGTCGGATCGTAGCCGGTCTTGAGCCGATCGCCTTTCAGCCCGCCGCGATCGTTCGACGGATCGCCATTCTCGAACCGGTCGGGGAGCAGGAAATAGATCACCTCGTCCTGCGGCAGGCGATCGCGATAGCTGGCAGGCGCGGCGTCGCGCGCTTCCAGCGGCGACGGGAGCGTTGCGACGAGCAACGCGGCAAGACTGATGAGCTGCTTCATGGCGCGCAGGTGAATCGACCCTCCCCGGATGCCCGCCGCACATTCACGACAACGGTGCCCCGACCATTGTCTTGTGATCATAGTCCCGGAAAACCAAGGCTCTGGTATACGTATTCAGCAGCCACTTTGTTGTTGACGCGAAGCGCGTTACACTGCGCCTAAGGCGTCCGCGAGATGACGCAGGGTATCGAGAGGACAGCACGCCGCAATGCCGGTGCAGGAAAAAACCACATCGTTCGATATCGCGGCATTGGCGGGGGTTTCGCAGCCGACCGTCAGTCGCGCGCTGCGCGGCGACCGCACGGTCAGCGAGGCCACGCGCAAGCGCATTGAGGCGATCGCCCAGCAGCTTCATTACAAGGTCGACAAGAATGCCTCGTCGCTGCGGCGCGGGCAGAGCAACACGCTGGCATTGCTGTTCTTCGAGGATCCGCTGCCCGACGGCTCGTTCATCAATCCGTTCTTCCTGTCGATGCTGGGATCTATCCTGCGCACTTGCGCCGCGCGCAGCTACGACCTGCTGACCTCGTTCCAGCAATTGTCTTCTGACTGGCATGTCGATTTCGAGGACAGCCGCAAGGCCGACGGGATCATCCTGCTCGGTTATGGCGATTACGAGATCTACCGTTCGCGGCTCGAACAGCTGGTGTCGCAGGGCACGCACTTCGTACGCTGGGGATCTGTCGATCCCGATGCTCAGGGTACGACGATCGGTTGCGACAATGTCGCTGGCGGGCGCGATGCCGGCCGACATCTGCTCGGGCTTGGCCGGCGGCGGATCGCCTTTATCGGAGATGCGTCCGGCCATTATCCCGAGTTCCATGGGCGCTATCGAGGCCTGTGCGCGGCGCTCGCCGAAGCCGGTCTGCGCCCCGATCCGGGCCTGCAGGTCGATGCCCTGACGATCGAACAATCGGGCTATGAAGCGGCGCACCGGTTGATCGGGCGCGGCATCGGGTTCGATGCGATCTTCGCCGCCTCGGACATGATCGCGATCGGCGCGATGCGTGCATTGCAAGAAGCGGGCATGAGCGTACCCGAGCAGGTCGCGATCGTCGGATTCGACGATATCCCGGCCGCCAGCCTTTCCCACCCTCCGCTCACCACCATCGCGCAGGATTATGGGCGCGCGGGTGAGATGCTGGTCGACGCGCTGATCCGCCAGATTGCCAACGAACCAAGCGACACCACTCTGCTTCCACCGCGCCTGATCGTCCGCAAGACGACCTGACGCCTATTTGGCCGAGGTGGCGAGGACGCGGTAGCTCCACGGGGCAAGGGTCAATTCGCTGGCGCCGCCGATGGTCACCGCCTTATCGCCGTCGAAGTCGCGATACGTGCCGATGGTCGGACCATCGGTGAATTTCACCGACTGCCTGTCAGGCGACATGTTGAACAGCGCGAAGACCTTGTCGCCGTCCTTCTCACGCACGAACGAAAGGACCTTGGTCGGCACAGTGTTGACCACCGGGACCATCCTCGCGCCCCAAGGCGCATTCCACAGTGCCGGATGCGCTTGGCGGAACGCGATCAGCCGTTTGAACAGCGCATTGTTGGGATGGTCGCGCCAGACGATCGGATCCTTCTCGAAGAATTTCAGCCGCTTTGGATTGCCCGCCTCCTGACCGTTATGGATCAGCGGCATTCCCGCCCCGACGAACGACAGGACGATGGCGTTGTTCAGGCCGGGGCCGAAGCGTTCGAATTCGGTTCCCTCCCATGCGTTCTGATCATGGTTTTCGGTATAGACCATGCGCTGCGCGACATCGGGCCATGCACCCTCGGCTTCGGAATAATAACCAAACAACGCCGTCGCATCGGCCTTGCCAAGGCCGATATCGTGCATCGCGTTGTTCCATTTCCACGCATAGCTCGCGTCGAACGACGCGCGGTGGACATCGCGGTGATCGAATTCGGCAAGCATGAAGACTGGCTTGATCGCGTCGAGCTCCGCGCGCGCATTCTCCCAGAAATCAAGCGGCACCCAGCCGGCGACATCGGCACGGTAGCCATCGATTCCGACCTCTCGCACCCAATATTTCAGCGCTCCGGTCATATATTCGCGCAGTGCCGGCTTCGAATAATCCAGGTCGATGATGTCGCTCCAGTCGAACCACAGGGTCGGCCGGTCGGCGCCTTTCCAGTCCTTCTTGTACCAGTCGGGATGTTGATCGTGGATCGGTGCGTCCCAGGCGGTATGGTTGGCGACCCAGTCGAGAATGACGTGCAAGCCGAGCTTGTGCGCGGTGTCGACAAAGGATCTGAGGTCGGCGACGGTGCCGAATTCGGGATTCACCGCATAATAGTCGCGTACCGCATAGGGGCTGCCGAGGCTGCCTTTACGGTTCTTCACCCCGATCGGATGAACCGGCATCAGCCAGATGATGCCGACGCCCATCTCCTTCAGCCGTGGCAATTGCTTCTCCGCTGCGCGGAAATTGCCTTCCGGCGTGAACTGACGCGTGTTGATCTGGTAAATGACCGCGGACTTCGACCATTCCGGGTGCGTAATCGTCGAGAATGGCTGCGGCGTGTAACGAGCCGGAACCGTCTGGCCCATCACGGTCGCCGGCACGACACCCACGATAAGCGCGAATCCCATCGCCGCCGCTTGCCCGATCTTCATGCTGGCATCTCCCCGTTTTTTGTATCGGCGGGGTTTGCCCGGCGTGCACCACGGAAGCAATTGGAGCCGGGATGAATACGTATGGGGCGCGGGAGCACAGAAGGAGATAAGCCTTCCAATGGGCTGCGCTTGCCCGAGCCGGTGATTGCACCAAGCCCGATTCGCCGCAACAGCGTCTCGATCAGTTCACAATAATCTGCTGGGTGTGGGACTGAAATGAGGGACCAACTTGTCCCCTGACCTTAAAAATTCAGCATATCCGCCGAAAAAAGACAAAGAACTGGTGGAGCCGTGGGGGATCGAACCCCAGACCTCTGCAATGCCATCGCAGCGCTCTCCCAGCTGAGCTACGGCCCCATCCGTTCAGGCCCTTGGGCCTTGGGAACGTCGCCCCTAAACGGGCGACGCTTCGTTGGCAAGCGGCTGTATCACCGCCTGCGCATCAATTTCTTGCCGGCCCGGATATTACCGGGCCGGCAGGTCATATCAATGTTCGTCTTCGGCGATCGGCGCATCGACGCCGAGATCGTCGTCACCACCAAGATCGACCTCGTCATCGGGCGAGGGCTCTTCATCTTCACCGGTGTCCAGATCCTCGTCGTCGCCGGCGAGATCGTCGTCTTTCTTGACGAGTTCCGGCTTGGGCGCGTCGAACGGCAGCGGCTGCTTCGACTTGAGAATCGGTTCGGGATTCCAGGTCGATCCGCATTCAAGACAGGTGACCGGGTCATCCTTGCCAAGATCGTAGAAACGGGTTGCGCATTTCGGACACGATCTTTTCGTGCCCCATTCCGGCTTGATCATGTGCCGACTAGACCTTTCAGGACTATTTGGGATTTGAGGCTCCTCTTGCGAGGATGATTTTGAGTTCCCTCTTGCAAGGGCTGGCTACAAAGTGGGGCGCGCCTTGCCATAGCGCAAGCGCACTGTCAAAGCGCCGCACCAATGTCGCACCAAGCCCCTCGTCCGCTCGAAATCACCAACTCCGGGCCGCTTGTCGGCCGCGTCACCGTGCCCGGCGACAAATCGATCAGCCATCGCGCGCTGATGCTGTCGGCACTCGCGGTCGGCGAAAGCCGGATCGAGGGATTGCTGGAGGGGGAGGATGTGCTCGCCACCGCCGCCGCACTTCGCGCCATGGGCGCCGATATCGTACGCGATGACGACGGAATCTGGACGGTGCACGGCGTCGGCGTGGGCGGCCTGTTGCAGCCCGAACAGGCGCTCGACATGGGCAATTCAGGCACCTCGACGCGGTTGCTGATGGGCCTGGTGGCGAGCCATGGCATCACCGTGACCTTCACCGGCGACGCGTCGCTCTCCGCTCGCCCGATGGCGCGGGTGATCGAACCGCTGTCGATGATGGGCGCCGACATCACCGCGAGTCCGGGTGGACGCTTGCCGCTGATGGTGCGCGGTATGAACCCGGCAGTGCCGATCAGCTACACCCTGCCGGTCGCCTCGGCGCAGGTGAAATCGGCAATCCTACTCGCGGGACTCAACACACCGGGCATCACGCGGGTGATCGAGCCGGTCGCGACACGCGACCATAGCGAGCGAATGCTGGCCGGGTTCGGCGCTGACCTGAGCGTCGAGGAAGCGTCCGGGGGGCGGATCATCTCGCTGGTCGGCGAGGCCGAGCTCAAGCCGCAACATATCGTCGTGCCGGGCGATCCGTCGTCCGCCGGGTTCTGGGTGGTCGCGGCGAGCATCGTGCCGGGATCGGACGTGCTGGTCGTCAATGTCGGCATGAACCCGACGCGTACCGGCCTGTTCGCCGCACTGCGGCTGATGGGCGCGGATATCACCGAACGGGATTCGCGGATCGTCGGCGGCGAGCCGGTCGCCGATCTGCGCGTGCGCCATGCGCCGCTCCACGCGATCGAGGTGCCCGCCGATCTCGCGCCGAGCATGATCGACGAATATCCGGTATTGTTCGTAGCGGCAGCCTGCGCCACCGGACGCACCGTGGCACGCGGCGCGCATGAGCTGCGCGTCAAGGAATCAGACCGTATCGCGGCGATGGCCGCGGCACTGGGCGCGATCGGGGTGGAGACCGAGGAATTCGAGGACGGACTGGCGATCCAGGGCAGCGGCGGCGCGCCATTGCGCGGCGGTGGCATGATCGCCTCGCTGCTCGATCACCGTATCGCGATGAGCATGACCATCGCCGGGCTGGTCACGCGCGACGGCGTGACGATCGATGACGTCTCGCCAGTCGCAACAAGCTATCCTATGTTCTTCCACACGCTCGACGAATTGCGGGGACGGAATTTGCGGGAACAGACACCATGAGCGAGCCATTGGTGATCGCCGTCGATGGCCCCGCCGCATCGGGCAAGGGCACGATCGCGCGCGCGCTGGCGAAGCATTATGGCCTGCCCCATCTCGACACCGGACTGCTCTACCGTGCGGTCGCCGCCAATGTCAGCCGGATGGAGCTCGACCATAGCATTGAGGCGGATGCTGTGGCGGCGTGCGATTTCGATGATTCGCTGCTCAACGATGAGGCATTGCGCAATGACGAGGTTGGCAAGCTCGCTTCGGTAGTATCCGCGCATCCGCTGGTCCGTGCCTCGCTGTTCCACCGCCAGCGTCGCTTCGCGCAACAAGCGGGCGGTGCGGTGCTCGACGGGCGCGACATCGGTACGGTGATCGCGCCCGACGCAACCGCCAAGCTGTTCATTCGCGCGACCCCGACGATCCGTGCCAAGCGCCGGCACGCCGAATTGCGCGACCGGGGATCGACCGTCAGCATGGACAAGGTGCTCGCCGACATTCGCGCCCGCGACTTTCGCGATTCGACGCGCAGTGCGGCGCCGCTCGTGCCGGCCAATGACGCGGCGCTGCTCGACACGAGTTTCCTGTCGATCGAGGCATCGGTACAGCGCGCCATCGCGCTGGTCGAAGATCAACGGCAGCGCAAGGCGAACAGCAGCCCGTCCTGACCTGAGGTCGCCTCGGCGCGGCAAGCCTCGCGAACCTTGCCTTTTCCCCTCCTTGCCGCTATCTGCGCCTCCGTCCGGCGAGCGGTGCTCGTGGAGGAAGGCGCGGAGTCATGCTCTCGCGCCCTTTTCGCATTTGAAACGCGTCGAGATCCTCCTGTTTCCGTTCGGATGGATGCCGCGCCGGTATACGGCCGTCGCGGCGTTTTGGCCAAGACCGCCGGAGACAACCGGCTGGCCGGAAACTGAACTTAGGACGTACATATTTTATGGCCACTCAGGCACATCCAACCCGCGACGATTTCGCCGCCATGCTCGAAGAAACGCTCGGCAGCGCCGACAGCTTCGAAGGCCGCGTCGTCAAGGGCACCGTTACCGGAATTGAAAACGACCTGGCCGTCATCGACGTCGGCCTGAAGTCGGAAGGCCGTGTGCCGCTGCGCGAATTCGCAGCGCCGGGCCAGAAGGCCGACCTGAAGGTCGGCGACGAAGTCGAAGTCTATGTCGACCGCGTCGAGAACATCCATGGCGAAGCGATGCTGTCGCGCGACCGCGCACGCCGCGAAGCCGCATGGGACAAGCTGGAAACCGAATTCGCCAAGACCGCCCGCGTCGAGGGTACGATCTTCGGTCGCGTCAAGGGTGGCTTCACCGTCGACCTGAACGGCGCCGTGGCATTCCTGCCCGGCTCGCAGGTCGATATCCGCCCGGTCCGTGACGTCACCCCGCTGATGGACATCCCGCAGCCGTTCCAGATCCTGAAGATGGACCGCAAGCGCGGCAACATCGTCGTGTCGCGCCGCGCGATCCTCGAAGAGACGCGCGCAGAACAGCGTTCGGGCCTGATCCTGAGCCTCGCGGAAGGTCAGATCATCGACGGCGTGGTCAAGAACATCACCGATTACGGTGCGTTCGTCGATCTCGGCGGCATCGACGGCCTGCTCCATGTCACCGACCTCAGCTACAAGCGCGTCGGCCATCCGAGCGAAGTGCTCAACATCGGTGACACGGTGAAGGTGCAGATCATCCGCATCAACAAGGACACGCAGCGCATCAGCCTCGGCATGAAGCAGCTCGAGAGCGATCCGTGGGAAGGCGCGATGGTCAAGTATCCGGTCGGCGCCAAGCTGTCTGGCCGCGTGACCAACATTACCGAATATGGCGCATTCGTCGAACTGGAAGCAGGTATCGAAGGCCTGGTTCATGTGTCGGAAATGAGCTGGACCAAAAAGAACGTCCATCCCGGCAAGATCGTCTCCACTTCGCAGGAAGTCGATGTCATCGTGCTCGAGGTCGATCCCGAGAAGCGCCGCATTTCGCTTGGCCTCAAACAGGCTCAGGCGAATCCGTGGGAAGCCTTTGCCGAGGCGCACCCGATCGGTTCGACCGTCGAAGGCGAAGTCAAGAACGCGACAGAATTCGGCCTGTTCATCGGCCTCGACAACGATGTCGACGGCATGGTCCACATGTCGGACATCGCCTGGGGCGTGTCGGGTGAGGATGCCCTCAACCTGCACCGCAAGGGCGAGACGGTTCAGGCCGTCGTGCTCGACATCGATGCCGAGAAGGAGCGTATCTCGCTTGGCATGAAGCAGCTCGAGCGCGGCGCTCCTGCGGTCGGCGCGACCAGCGGTGCAGCCGCTGCGAGCGGCGGCGGTTCGGGTGGCCTCAATAAGAATGCGGTCGTTACCGTCACCGTGCTCGAAGTCCGCGATGCGGGCCTTGAGGTTCAGGTCGGCGACGATGGCGCGACCGGCTTCATCAAGCGCACCGATCTCGGCCGCGACCGCGACGAGCAGCGTCCGGAGCGTTTCCAGGTCGCGCAGAAGTTCGACGCGATGGTCACCGGCTTCGATCGTTCGAAGAAGCCGACCTTCTCGATCAAGGCGATGCAGATCTCCGAAGAGAAGCAGGCTGTGGCGCAGTACGGTTCATCCGATTCGGGTGCATCGCTCGGCGACATCCTCGGCGCGGCGCTCAAGGCGCAGAGCGGCGAGACCAAGAAGTAAGAATCGGCGGCGGGAGGGAATTTTTCTCTCCCGCCAGCCCGATTTGGGCGTTTTAGTGTCGAATCGGTCCTATCGGTTTGACGCGGATGAGTATATCGTTTCGCAGGCGTTCGTGTCAGGACGCCGGTCCGGGCTCATGCGCACCTGTCCCATGGTGCGGTCCTTGATCGAGAGGGAATGAACACGCCATGATCCGATCCGAGCTTGTCGATATGCTGGCCCTGGACAATCCCGATCTCGCGCTGCGCGATATCGAGGCTATCGTCAGCACCTTTTTCGACGAGATTTCCCGCCGCCTGGCCGCCGATGGCCGGGTCGAGTTGCGCGGCTTCGGTGCCTTTTCGACTCGTGCGCGTGATGCCCGTATCGGCCGCAACCCACGCACCGGCGAAACCGTCGACGTGGTCGCCAAGCGCGTACCCTATTTCAAGCCGGGCAAGGAAATGCGCGCACGCCTCAACGTGTGAGGCGTTGACCGGCGTGAGTTGACGGGACCGCTCGTCCACGCCACCAAGCTGTGCATGCGGACGTGGCGAAATCGGTAGACGCAGGAGACTTAAAATCTCCCTCTTCGGAGTGCGGGTTCGAGTCCCGCCGTCCGCACCACTCCCGGTCAAAACCGTGAACCGGGGTTCCAGTCGAAATGTCGATGTCGTTGGCGACTTCCGCTAAGGAAGATTCAGGGCCAACGATCTCGATCATAGCGTCGCTCACCACCACCCGTGCGATGACCGCGTTGACGAAACGGCGCTTGCGCCGGATGTCCGCCCCGATCAGCAACTTCCGCATTTTAGCGCCCTGTTCGGCTGCCTCTGCATCGGACAGCGGGCGGACGGTATTGGCGATCAGGTTCTCGCTGGAGGCGATTTGCAAGCCGAGACCGGCAACCTCGGCCTGAACTGCGTCGAGCTTATCCATAAAGCCCTGACGTGCCTTCATACCTTGGTCGGCTGCCAAGTCCCACAAGTTGCCTTCCCTGCGCTTAGCAGCTTGCAGAAGCACCTTGAGTTGCTTGACCCGAGCCGACGCTTCCTGACGTGCGCCGGTATGCATCTCTGCTGCTCGCGCAACGATTTCGCGAATCCTTTGCGGCGTTAGCAAATCTGACGCGACCTTATCGACGACAATTTCGTCCAATTCATCACGACGGATCGAGGCGGGATTACCGCCAGCGCACATGCCGGTTTGAAGTTTGGCAGCGCACTTGTAGTAGTAATATACCGTGCCAGTGCGGCTCGTCCCGGTCGCCAATTGCATGTTGCCCCCGCATGAGCCGCATCGCGCGACTTTGGACAGGAGAACGTCGCTCGTAGTGGTACGCGGTGGAGTGTTGCGCCGATCGCGTTCTGCCAAGAGCCGCTGCTGAGCCAACGGTTTTTTAAGTCCGGTCGTAATGTCACAATGCGAACAGTCGGTAATTAGGTAGCGAACCGTCGTCAGCCGAGCAGTCGATCAAGCACTTTGGCGCCAACTAGGCCGTAGACTCACAAAAGCGGTCGGTCTGCAAGCGCCCAGTTGCGGACGTTGGCGGTCTACTCACATGGCGAAGGAATCGGACAGTAGGTCATCGGGCTACATATACCAGTTAAACATTTTTTGTATTTCGCCCGCCACAGGCGCGCCGTCCGCGTCCCTTCCTGCGAGGAAACGGCCACGCTTGCGTAGAAACTGACAAGTACCCTCGTCTAAATCTGATGACCCGCTTGATACGCTGACATTGCAAGAGACAAGTTTTCCGGTTGCATCAATTTTCAATTGGACCGTCACGCGCCCACTTACTCCGCGATGCTTGGCTTCTGGCGGGTAATCTTCAGGGCCCGGGTAAGGTTGCGAGACCATTGGCTCGCGAGATTTATCGGGTAAAAATCCGGAAAACTCTTTTTCAACGCAATGATATTCTATTAAGGTTTTATCTTTGAATGAATATTTAGTTTCATTATGCAAAATTCGTGTCTTTGAAAAATATGTTACGTGCTTTGCAAATATTTGTCCGGGCGAAAGCATATCATCTTCCAAGATAAGCCCAGATTCGTCAGCGAGCACAATATGATTTTTCGAAAGGCACTTTTCAGAGCACCATATGCCAGCATCGGCATCGATCTTTAGCACAATATCGGTAGTGTTTGGCGGCGCATCTGCCGCTGGCTTACAAATTAAGTCAAGGCGATTTGGGAGCGCATAAGCAGTCTGCGCGCACGACAAAAGCAAAATGACCGGCGCATATCGGGCAGACGACGTCATTAACTTGCCCATAAAATGTAATGATCCACCAGTTTATTACCTGATCCCTCGTAACTTAGATTGGTTGAGATGCCAACACAACTGCCATTGCCGCGCGGGTCGCGCTGAAAGCCGCCCTTCCGCTTTCCTGAAGAGTTTCGGATGCCGGCAGGCGTACGAAAGTCTGGGAGGCCCGAACCCGCGGGGCCCAAGCATCGACCTATGGGGATTTGGGATTTTGG
>NZ_JBSRZE010000011.1:0-93685 GCF_054057355.1 Sphingomonas sp. UYAg733 | reverse complement strand
GCACAACCGAGCCCGTCTCCACTATCCGCTCAAACAAATGGACCCCGCGCGCCTCAACGCGCGGATCGCCAACTCCAAGCCGTTCCATGCCAATCACCAATCCATCACCGGATCAATGAATCAGCTTATTACAAACTTGAATACCCACTTCCGTGCATCCGGTAGGCCGCTGGGTGAGTCCGCGATCGATGCTCCGTACCGCCCGCCGCTGGCTCGCCCGCTACCGTGCCGATGGTCCGGCAGGGCTGGCACGTCCGACCCGACCAGAAGCCGGCAAGCGCACCTTCCCGAAAGAACTGGTGGAATTGGTCGAAGGCATGGCGCTGCTCAAACCGCCGCCATCGATCGTGACCATCCATCGGCGTCTCGCCGGCATCGTCAGTGAATGGGAATGGCGGATGCCGTCCTATGGCAGCGTGCGCGATATCGTGCGACGGATCAACGGACTGAACGCCATCGCCGACGACGTGGTGGAAGCCGCGCGCGGCACCCTCTTGATCGATGTCACTTAGCGCTGACGGAACCGTGACAATCAGCGCTGATATCTACACACCTTCCGTTCGCTTCGAGCGGAGTCGAGAAACCGTGTGTAGCATTCATGGCCTGGTTCTGGACTTCGCTCGAAACGAACGGTGGCTGTAGATCAGCCAGGCAGAAATGCGCCGGATCGTTGCGGCTGGGGAACTTGCACTCGCTCCGATCTCCGCAAAATTATTAAACCGGCCGGTTGACAATCAAACGGCTGCCATCGATATACAACCACATGGTTGAACGACTCGACGCCACTTTCGCCGCGCTCTCGGACCCGACGCGCCGCGCCATGCTCGCCAGCCTGTCGGGTGGCGAGCGCAGTATTGGTGAACTTGCCGCACCCCATGCGATGAGCTTTGCCGGTGCTTCCAAACATGTGAAGGCGCTCGAGCGCGCCGGGCTGGTCGAACGGCGCAAGGCCGGGCGGACACAGCTTTGCCGGCTGCGCGCCGAGCCGCTGCGTGAGGCGCAGGCCTGGCTTCGGCAATGGGAGCAGTTCTGGAACAACCGCCTCGACCTGCTCGAGACGCTCATCGCCAACGACATGGAGAAAAAACCATGACGACGCCGATCATCCTTACCGTGAAACGCGATTTCGCCGCTCCGCCCGAACGCATATTCGATGCTTGGCTCGACCCCATTCAGGCCGGCAAGTTCCTGTTCGCCACGCCCGATGGCGAAATGGAAAAGGTCGAGATCGACGCCCGCGTCGGCGGCCGCGCGCTGATCGTCGAACGCCGCGCCGCCGGCGACGCCGGGCACCGGTTGAAATATGAAGTGATCGACCGCCCGCACCGGCTCGCTTTCCTGTTCGCCGCCGACCCGGCGAAGGAGGGGGAGTGGACCAGGGTGACGATCGAAATCGTCGCCACCGGCGCCGGATCGGTCCTGACGCTCACCCACGAAATGGACCCGCAATGGGCCGGCTATAAGGACCAGACCCGCCAGGGCTGGACGATGATCCTCGATAACCTCGCTACCCTGATGGAGAAGACCGATGATTGATTTTGCACGCACCGACGCCGACACGATCCGTATGGAGCGCACGCTTGATGCGCCGATCGAGACGGTCTGGCGCTGGCTGGTCGAACCCGAATTGCGCGCGCAATGGTTCGCCGGCGGCAAGACCGGCACGCGGGTCGGTGGAGAGATAGAACTTGCCTTCGACCATGATAATCTGTCGACCGACGACGTGCCCTATCCTGAGAAATATAAGGCCGGAAAGGGATATGTCGCGCATGAGAAGATCGTCGCTTACGATCCGCCGTGCCGGCTCGTCTTCAGCTGGGATGGCGGTAAGGAAGGCGTTGCCACCTTCGACCTGTCACCCGATGGCGACCGCACCAGGCTGGTGCTGACGCACAACGGGATCAGCGGCCCCGCCGCAATGGCCAATTTCGGCGGCGGCTGGCACTCGCATCTCGCCGTGTTGCAAACGAAACTGGCGGGCGGCACGGTGCGCGACTTCTGGGCGTTGCACGTCGAGTCGATCGCTGCGGTGGAAAAAGCGCTTGCCTGATTTTTCAGGAGGACTATGCGCTTCTTCCTATGCTCGCGCCGACGCTGTGATTCTGCATAACTATCTGATATACAGCAACATAATAACGTCAGCCTCTCGCTGAGGCGACGGCCGGAGATATGTCACATATCGGTGTGACATATCTCCGGCTGCTCGTCCCCCCAACAATCCTGTCGACGGTGGCGATTCAACCACGGCACAGAATCTGGAAGTCATCTCTTGCCGGACTGAAACCGGCTCGCTCTTTCTTATTGTCGGAACGCCATTGTCCCAAGGTACCAGCGCAGGGGATCGCGCATTCGCGAACCTCAGACGATCTCGAACAGCCCCGCCGCGCCCATGCCGCCGGCAGTGCACATCGACACCACGACATAACGAACACCACGCTTCCTGCCCTCGATCAGCGCATGGCCGACCAGCCGCGAACCGGTCATCCCGAACGGATGCCCGACCGCTATCGCGCCGCCATTGACGTTGTACTTGTCGGGATCGATGCCGAGATGGTCGCGGCAATAAAGGCATTGCGAAGCGAACGCCTCGTTCAACTCCCATAGCCCGATATCGGCCACCGAAAGCCCGGCGCGGTCGAGCAGCTTGGGGATCGCGAAGACCGGACCGATGCCCATTTCCTCGGGGCCGCAGCCCGCCGCCTGGAACCCGCGATAGATGCCGAGTATTTGCCGACCCTCGGCCTCGGCGGCCGCACGATCCATCAGGATCTGCGCCGCCGCGCCATCCGACAATTGGCTGGCATTGCCCGCGGTGATGTTGCGGCCCGGGCCGGTGAACTGGCCACCCGGCCACACCGTCTTCAGCCCCTGAAGTGCCTCGATCGTCGTGCCGGCGCGAATGCCCTCATCCTGCGACACGGTGACGGTTTCGCTGCCGGTGCGGTTGCCTTCCTTGTCGAACAGGCCTTTCTCGACCGTGATCGGCGCGATCTCCTCGACGAACGCGCCGTTCTCGATCCCGCGCGCGGCGCGCTGCTGGCTCTTTGCGGCATAGTCGTCCTGCGCCGCGCGGCTGATGCCGTAACGCTCGGCGACGATCTCGGCGGTCTCGATCATCGCGATATAGGCGGCGGGTTCCTTGTCGAGCACCGACTGGTTGACGTAGCGCGGCGCGTCCTTGGTCACGGTGAAGCTGATCGATTCCATGCCCCCGGCCAGCGCGACATCGATGTCGCCGGCGATGATCGAGCGCGCGGCGAGCGCCACCGCAGTCAAGCCGGAGCCGCATTTGCGATCGAGCGTGAAGGCCGGCACGCTTTGCGGCAGGCCGCCGGCGAAGATCGCCATGCGCCCGGCATTGCCGCCTTGCGTGCCCCATTGACCGCCGACGCCCCAGAACACATCGTCGATCCGCGCCGGATCGATCCCGGCGCGCGCGACCGCCGCGTTCATCACGTGGCCCGCCAGCACCGGCGCTTCGGTGATGTTGAACGCGCCGCGATAGGCCTTGCCGATCGGGGTACGGGCGGTGGCGACGATCGCGGCTTCACGCATGACTCTGGCCTTTCGAGATTCGGGTATGGCGGCGGCTTAAGACCGCCAGGCCGATTTGGAAAGGCCATTCAATAAAGCGTCTCTGCGTTCGTGGCGATGACCTGGGAATAGAGCCGCGCCGAATTCTTCGGCGTACGCTGCAGCGTGTCGAAATTCACATGCACGATGCCAAAGCGTTTCGAATAGCCGAGCGACCATTCGAGATTGTCGAGGAACGACCACAGCATGTAACCGCGAACATCGACGCCGCGCTCGATCGCGGTGCCGATCGCCGCGATATGCTTCTTCAGATAATCGACACGCAACGGATCATCGACCTTGCCGCCTTCCGCCATGGGCGGGTCATAAAAGGCCGCGCCATTTTCGGTGACGTAAAGCGGCAGGTCGCCATAATTGTCCTTCACCCATAACAGCACATCGGTCAGCCCTTGCGGGAAGACTTCCCAGCCGGTCGTGGTGTGGGTCGCCTGTTTCTGTTCGACCGGCCCCGCCTTGAGCGGAAAGCTGTCATCCGCCTGGGTAACGTTGCGTGTGTAGTAATTGACCCCGATGAAATCGATCGGCTGCTTTATCAGGTCGAAATCCTCCGCCGGCCAGTCGGCCCAGGCCTCGCCGAATATCTCCTTGAGCTCAGGCGGATAGCGGCCATGGATCGCCGGTTCGAGATATTGGCGGTTCATATATGCCTCCGCGCGACGCGTCGCGGCCATGTCCTCGGCGGAGCCGGACGCGGCATATTTTGGCTCGAGATTGACCACCAGTCCGATCTCGTTCTTGCCGACTTCGCGATACGTCTTCACCGCAGCGCCATGCGCGCGCATCAGATTATGGCTCGCGATCGGCGCCTCGAAGGTGTTGCGGTGCCCGGGCGCGAGCGCGCCGTGCAGGTAACCGCCATCGGTCACTACCCAGGGTTCGTTGAGCGTGACCCATTTCTTCACACGCCCGTCGAGCCGCTCGAACAGCACCCGGCCATAATCGGCGAACCAGTCGGCAATGTCGCGATTGAGCCAGCCGCCGCGATCGTCGAGGGCCACCGGCAGGTCCCAGTGATAGAGCGTGCACAGCGGCGCGATCCCGTTCTTGAGCAGGGTGTCGACCAGCCGCTCGTAGAAACCGAGCCCCGCTTCGTTCACCTGGCCGATCCCTTCGGGCAGCACCCGGCCCCAGGCGACCGAGAAGCGGTATGCCTGCAGCCCGAGCTCCTTCATCAGCGCGACATCGTCCTCCATGCGGTTGTAATGGTCGCACGCAATGTCGCCGGTATCGCCCTTCGTGGCCATCAGGCGCGGGTCGTGGCTGAAGCGCTGCCAGATGCTCGCCCCCGCACCATCGGCGAGCGGGGATCCTTCGATCTGATAGGCAGCAGTGGCGCATCCCCAGAGGAAATCGGCGGGGAAGGGCGTCTTCGTCATTTCTTGTCCTTCTTGATGTCGGTCTTGGTGGTTGGGGCGGGCACCCATGATCCGTGATTGATGACGGGATAGGTGGTCAGCGCCATGCCGCCTTGCCCGAGGAGAGATAGCCGTGCGGCAGGAACAGCTGGTACGCATAGTCGCCAGCCGCGGGGCGAACGGATGATGATGACATGGCAAGTCCCGGTGCCATAAGCGTCGCGGCGATCATCGCGATACCTCCACAATGATGGGACGCCCGGTGGCCGGGACGAGTAGCGCGCCATCGCCGAAGCTGGTCGCTTTGCCGTCGATCGTCGCGCGGCCCGGCTTGGTCTTCCACGGCCAGGGCAGCACGAACCCGCCCTTCGGCTTTGCCGTGCCACCGATGGTCACGCGCAGCATGGCCGGCGTCGCGCGCATCGTCAGGTCGAGGCTGCCATGTGGCGTGTGCAAGCCGCTGATCGACGATCCCGGCCCGTCGAGATACGCGTCCGACAGCCCCGCGCCGATCACCAGCGCACCGTCATCGGCGCGCTCATAGGCGAACATGTCGAGCGCGGCGCGGATGAAGTCTGAGGAAATCCACGCATGCGGCATGTCGCCGATGAAACGCACCTCGCGCGGCTCCTTGCCCACGACCTCCGCCCAGCCGTTCCACGCCTGTGGACGTCGATCGGCGAAGAAGAAATCGAGCATCGGATCGACTCGATCGCGCTTGCCCAGCCGGATCATCGCCGACACGTTGCGCAGTTCGTACGGCGTATAATCCTTCCACGGCTTCTTGCCGTCGCGGCGCAGCAAGAAGTCGCCCCAGTAACGATCGAACGTTCCCGCGAGCAGCACCGGATCGAGCCGCAATTGCTCACCCGCCGGGTCGAGCCCCATGGTTGTCGAGGTCGCGTCGAAATCGCCAAGACTCGTCGCGCCGGGGATGAAACCGATCTTCCAATGTGCCGCCGCCGCACCGATCGCGGCGTGCACATCGCCCTGGAACTGATCGCGATGCTGCACGATTGCTGCGGCCTCGGGCTTGCCCAGCACTTGTGCTGTATAGGCCGCATCCTTGTAGCCACGCAGCGCCCAGAAATCGTCCCACAGGCTATATTGCGCCTTGGCCGAATACCCCTCGTGACTGATCGAAGGCGGCATCAGGCCGTACAGCCATTTGTCGGTGCCCGGCGTCCGCGTCTCGACGCGCAGGCTCTCCATATAGCGCTCGGCGCCGAGGATAGCGGGCCAGTATCGCGCCAAACGCGCGGCATCCCCGGTGTAGCGATACAGCTCGGTCGCGAGGAAGATATATTCGCCGTGACTATCATTCTCCGGCACCGGATCGGCACCCTTGAAATCGACGCAGCACGGCACCTTGCCATTGGGGAAGATGTACGGCGTGTACCAGTCGGCATAGGCCGACACGATCTCCGGCTGGGCGAGGCGCAGCAATCCTTCGGAGATCATCGCCCCGTCGCGGATCCACGACCGCGCATAGCTGCGCGTGCCGGGCCGCAGCATCGGCCCGTCGCGGCTCATCAGAATGTGCGCGAGACTGCTCCGCACCGTGTCGGCCAGCGCCTGTTTCGCTGGCGGCACTGTGATCGCGACCCGGTCGAGCCGCTCGCGCCAATAGGCACGCGTGGCGCTCTCGGTCGCGTCGAATGCTGCAGCGTTGGCGACGGCGGAGAACGGTTTGCCCGGCGTCGAAGCGGCGACATAGATGGCGCGCGATTCGCCCGGTGCCAGCGCGATGTCATAGGTCAACGCGGCCGACGCGAGACCTGTCTCATCCTCAACCGTTTCCCTGGCCTTCGCCGGGGAAGCACTAGTTGAAAGCGCGCCGCCCGAATCGAAGAGCGCGACCTTCACATCCGTCGGTGTCGCCAATGGTTGCACCACCGTGACCGGCGCACCGGTATCGCTCGCGCCGCTCACCTCCAGCTTGCCGTCGCGCCACGACAGCCGGGAAATCTCACTCACCCCGCCGCGCTGGCTGAGGAATTGCGCGGGTGGATTGACCTGAAACGGGCGCACCGCCAGCACGAGCTTCGTCTTGACTGGCGCTGAGCTTTTGTTGCGCAACATATAGCGCAGCATCATCCGCCCGTCGCGCACAGCAGGATCGGAAAATGCCCGCGTTTCGAGCGTCCAGCCCGAGGCATTCCATGTCACCGACGGGATTGGCAAATAGCCATCCGCCAGGCTCGGTATCGCCTTCACATCGGCCCAGCTAAAGCGCTTGCCATCGACCTCGACGAACGGCTCAATCGAGAAACTGCCCTTGCCGGTCTCGACCGCGCCATCCTCGCCGATCAGGCCCGATGCCGTGCCGCCATCGGTGCCGATCAGCGTCCAGTAACTTTGCTTGCCCGAAAATCCGCGCGGGTAGCTGCCGCGCGGCGCGTCCCTGGCGAGCGAGGCGATAAAGGCATTGGGCGTCGCCGCCCAGTCGAGCGGTTTCACTTCGATCTCGGCCAGCCGCGCCCGGCCGCCCGGCACGATGCGCAGATAGCGCGCCTCACTCTCCGGGAGCGCGATCGGGTCGTCGCCGCCATCGCTCGCCACGACCGAGCGGCGCAGATCCCAGGCACTGCCGTCGATCGACGTCTCGATGCGATAATCGGGCGGCGGACTCGCCCAGCGCAGCACGACACCGCCGAACTCCTTCGCTCCGCCGAAATCGATCGTCAGCGGCGCCTTGCCCGTCCAGGCGCTCGCGAGCTTGCCGTCCATCGCCAGCGCGGCATCGCCATCGGGCGCGCTGAGCTTCGGCGCGGGCAGGGCGGCGGCGACCGCAGGCAGCTCCGTCAGGTCGAGCTGGTCGATGTCGACGCTGCCCTTGCCGCCATCCTTGCCGCGACTGACGACGAACTCGATCGACGCCGCCTGGCGCAGTATTTTGTCGTTCGTGGGCCCCCAGGCGAACTCGACGTCACGCTTGCGGAAGGTAAGCCTCTGCCAGCCCGGCTTCAGCGGGATATCGGGCCGCGACACCCACCAGACATTCTCGCCACTCGCATCGACCAGCTTGAATTCGAGATTGTTGACGCCGCCGGTCCAGCGCACCCACAGGCTGATCGCGTAATTCTCCGGCAGGGTGATCGGCAACGGCCGCCGGACATAGGCATAGCCCGACACCTTGGCGAAATCCCAGTCGAGCCGCAGCGCCCTGCCGGCCTGTCCGGCGATGCTCGATACAGTGGCGGAAACGCCATCGGATGCCTTGGCTTGCCACGGGCCGACTGCGTCCATCGGGTCCAGCATCCCACCCCGGTCGCCCTGAGCTTGTCGAAGGGCCTCTTTCGCGGTCGAAGGGGCGATCGGCGCCTCGACAGGCTCAGCGCGAACGGAGGGTGGCGCGATGCCGCCGGCGGCAAGCAAAAGGACTGCGGTTATCCTCATCCCTTGACGCTCCCGGCGAGCAGCCCGGAAATATAGTAGCGCTGCAGCACTACGAACAGGATCAGCACCGGCAGCAAGGTCACCACGCTGCCCGCCATCATCAGCTCGAAATCCTGCACATGTTCGCGGCTGAGATTGGCCAGCGCGACCGGCAAGGTCGCCTTGTCGCCGTCATTGAGGATGATCAGCGGCCACAGGAAATCGCTCCACGACCCGAGAAAGCTGAATGTGGCCAGCGTCACCAGGATCGGCCCGAGCGAAGGCAGTACGATGACGCGGAAGATGCGGAACTCGCTGGCTCCGTCGATCCGTGCCGCCTCGAGCATCTCGTCGGGAATGGCCAACGCATATTGCCGCACCAGGAAGATGCCGAACACCGTCGCGATCGACGGCACCAGCACGCCGCCGAAGCTGTTGACCAGCCCGAGTTCCTTGCAGATCAGGAACAGCGGGATCATTGCCACCTGCGCCGGGATGACCAGGGCGGTGAGCAGAAACCGAAAGATCCGGTCGCGCCCGCGGAAATTGAGCTTGGCGAAGGCATAACCCGCCATCACGTTAAAGGTCAGCGACAGCGCGGTCGCGAGACACGCGAGCAATAGCGAGTTAGCGAAATACCGCGCCATGTCGGTCGAGGCGAACAGCGTGACGTAGTTCGTTATGGTCGGGTTGGCCGGGATCAGCGGCGGCGGGAAATGCGCCGCTTCGCCCGGCTGCATCACCGACACCGACAGCATCCATAGCAACGGCGCAACCGCGAACAGGCCGAGCAGCACCATCAGCGTGTTGGTGATCAGGGCGCCCTGTTTCGTCGGGGTCTTCATTGGTCGCTCCAGCGCTGCGACAGTTTCAGCTGGACCAGCGTGATCGCGAACAGGATGACGAACAGGACGAACGCGACCGATGTCGCGAAGCCCAGGTTCCACCATTTGAAACCCTGCTCGAACATGAAATAGAGGACCGAGACGGTGCTTTCGACCGGCCCCCCTTGCGTCATCATATAGGGTTCGGCGAACAGCTGGAAATATCCCGCCATGGTCAGGATCGACACCACCAGCATGACCGGCGCGAGCGCGGGCAGGGTGACGTGCCGGAACTGTGCCCAGCGTCCCGCGCCGTCGATCTTCGCGGCTTCGTACAGCTCCTCGGGGATGGTCTGCAGCCCGGCGAGCAGGATGATCATGTTGTAACCGAAATTCTTCCACACAGCGAAGATGACGATCGCCGGCATCGCCCAATTCGGATCGCCGAGCCAATCGACCGGATCGATCCCCAATCCGCCAAGGCCCCAGTTGATCAGCCCGTATTTGGTGTGGAGCAAATACCGCCAGATCACCGCCACCGCGACCAAAGTGGTGACGACCGGCGCGAAATAGATCGTGCGGAACAGTCCCTTGAACCGCGCCAGCTTGGAATTGATCAACAGCGCGGCGCCGAGCGACAGCGCGATCGACAACGGCACGCCGAGCACGACAAAATACAGCGTGTTGCCGAGCGCCTTCCAGAACAGCGGCGTCTTCAGCAGCGTGAGATAATTGTCGAGCCCGACGAAACGCAGATTGCGGATGTCGGCGAGCGAATAAATGTCGAAATCGGTGAAGCTCAGCACCAGAGCGGCGACCACCGGCAGGAAGAAGAACAGTCCGAGCGCGACCAGAGCAGGCGCGACGAAAATCCAGGCGGCACCCTCGCGCTTCATGCGACGAACCCGAATACGGAGAGGGCGGGCGCCATCACTTCGCCGTCCCTTGATTCAGCATCCAGCGCCTTTTGGCGAGGATCGCATCGGCCCGTTTATCCATCTCCGCCGCAGCCTGATCGACCGTCATTCGCCCATGCGCGGCGGCCTCCGCGACCAGCCGTACCTCGGTCGCGATGCGTTCCCATTCCGGCACTTTGGGAGTCGGTTTTACGCGTAGCAATTGGTCGGCAAAGGCGCGCGCATAACGGTCCTCGCGCAGCGACGGCGATGCCCAGGCGCTGCGCCGTGGCGGCAAATCGCCGGTCAGCGCGTGGAATCGGATTTGCGTCGCGGGTCGCGAGAGATACTCGATCAGCTTCCAGCTCGCCGCTTGCTTGGTCGACGCCTTGAACAACACCAGGCTCGATCCGCCCGCATTCGAACTGCCCGGACCATCGGGCCCCGGCACCGGCGCGGTCATCCAGATACCTTGTCGGGTTGCAGGCAGGCGGCGCTTGAACTCGCCGATCTGCCAGGGGCCGGTGATGTAGAAGCTGAACAACCCGCGATCGAATTCATCCCACACATTGGAGATTTCGGTGTTGGTCGCAATCGGCGCGAGCTTGTCGCGAAAGATCTCGAGATAAAAGGCCAGTGCTGCCTTGAAGCCGGCCCCGCGGAAATTGCCGTAGCGGCCACCATCGCGCAACATTTCCTGCGGCTGATTGAGCCCGAGCATAGTCAGCGGCTCATATTCGTTGAGCGGGAGGAGAGCGGCGTATTTCTGCGGCCCGACCAGTTTCTTGATCGCCCGCATCTGCGCGCGCCATTCCGCCCAGTCGCGCGGCGGATGGTCATACCCCGCCTGTTTGAGCAGGTCGCGGCGATAGAAGAGCAGCCGCGTATCGACATACCAGGGCACGCCGTACAGCGCGCCGCCGACAATGTTGGAATCCCATACGCCGGGGAAATAATCGATCCTGTCGATCGCCGGCGTCGCCGCGACACGCCGATCGAGCGGCGACAGCGCGCCGAGCGCGACGAACTCAGGCACCCAGCTATTGCCGAGCTGCGCCATGTCGGGCAGCGCGTCGCCGGCAAAGGCGGTAAGCAATTTCTCGTGCGCGGCGGTGAACGGCAATTGCTGCACCCGCACCTCGATGTCCGGATTCTCCTTTTCGAACGCCGGGATCAGCTGCCCGATCACCTCGCCCTCACGGCCCATCGCCCAGATGTTGAGTGTGGTCTTGGTGGAGGCGGGCGCGCAGCTTGCTAGGAAGAGCCCAACGAGCGCTAGCATGCCCAACTCCCCCGTTCGCTTCGAGCGAAGTCGATAGGCCAGTTCCAGGAACCGGCTTATCGACTTCGCTCGAAGCGAACGGATTTGGGAGCTTGAGACCGTCAACCCAGCCATCCGCCCTTGAACCCGGCCAGCTTCAACCCGCGCCGGATATGCGGATTCTTGCGCATCGTCGCCCAGATCATGCCAGTGCGCCAATTCTCGATCCCCAGCACGATCGGCCCCTGGTCGATCCCGAGATAATCGGGCCCGATCCAGCCTGCCTCGGGCACGACCTTGCCATGGTCGTGCCGCGCCTGCGGATCGGTCAGCGTCGGATTGAACGAATCGATAAAGCCATATTTGCCGTAGATCGCGCTGCCATATTGCCGGTGCAGCGCCTCGATCGCCGGCACCGCGATCTCCGGCGCGAAGGCGATCGAGGCTGCGGCGGCGGTCGGTGCGATCGTGCCGTCGTCACGGTCGCCCGGCCCGCGCGCGGAATAGCTGAAGAACTGACGTTCCTTGCCATCGATGGTCGTCCGGAAATCGGCCGGCCCGTCGCATGCGGTCAGGCCCCAGATATCGCCGCCATAGCCCTTGAACCCGCCCGGATTGGCCGCCGCATAGGCCTTGTGCGCATAGGTCGCGCGGCGCGTATTCTCGAAATAGTCGATGCCTTTGGCGGTCATGTAGCGATCCGCGATGCCACGGAAATCGACCCATAAATGACTATATTGGTGCACGAACAGCGGCGGATAATGGAGATAGGGCTTACCGCCCCATTTGTCGGTCCATTGCGGTTCGAAGCGCGAGGTCCATGCGTCCCAGGTCTCCGGCTCGACCGCATGGGTGGGGGACGCGAGCGCGAGCAGATAGGTCAGCAGGCCCTCGTTATAAATGTCCCAATCGCTCGGGATAAAGCCGTTCTCCGGCCGCCAGCCCATCCCGATCAGTGGCGCGCGCGGGCGGATCCAGGTCCAGTCGGCGCGGCCGTAAAGTTCCTCGGCTAGTGCGCGGATGCGTCGCTCATCGGCATCGTCGCCATCGAACCAGCTCTGCGCGAACAGCATACCGCCGAACAGCAAGGTCGTGTCGATCGTCGACAGCTCGGTGTCGCGAAAACGATGCCCGGTGTCGCGTTCGAGGAAATGGTAGAAGAAACCCTTATACCCGCCCATGCCGGTCGCGGCGGGCCCCTGCGGCAGCGCCGCGAAATATTCCAATGTAGTCAGCGTCCGCGCGCGTGCTTCGGTCCGTGTGATCCAGCCATTGACCACACCGACCGGATAAGCGGTCAGCGCGAAACCCACCGCGGCAATGCTGGAGAAGGATTGGGTCGGCCAGCGATCATGCGCCAGCCCGGTCTTGGGATCGGTCGTGTCCCAGAAGAAGCGAAAGGTCCGTTCCTGCAGATCGCCGATCAGCGCTGGCACGGCCGGCCCCTTGGCGATCCCCACAACCGGTGCACAACCCGCGCCGAGCGCAACCAGCGCCAACGCCGATCCGTGCAGAAGCTCGCGGCGCGTGGTCATGGGAAACTCCGTCGAATTACGCGAAACTAAAGAATCCCGGCGGCGCCCGACAAGGGGATGGGGGACGCCGCCGGTAGGGGGAGGAGGTTAGAAGCGGTAACCGGCGCGGAACTGAATGCGCCGGGGGAGGGTGAGTAGGGCGTTACCATCGGGCAATAGCGGATCGCTGGTTGAGAAAGATTCGTCGAAGTCTTTAAAGTTCTTGTTGTTGAACGCATTCAGCAGATCGACGGCAAAGCTTATTTCATGATCGCCAAAGAGTTTTTGCCGTTTTTCCAGAGAGAGATTGACTTCGCAGTACGCGAGAAATCCTCCAATGCAGTTCTTTTGGGGGTATGAATTATAGATTTTTGCTCCGCCTGGGCCGGTGTCTGTATTATCAGTGGTACGATAAGCAGTGCCGCTACCAAGTGTGGTTAGCGTGGAAAGCTGGAAACCTGCCGGCAAATCGACGACGCCGGATATGACAAGGCGATGCCTTTCGTCGCGGTCCTTGATCGGACGCCAGCCATAGCTGTCCGGTACCAAGCCATCGAGGCTGAACAGATCGTTGCCATTCTGCTCCGCTTTGGAGAAGGTGTAGGCGACGTTGAGGCCCCAGCCAGACGATTTCGTATAATTCTTATCGAGCGTGAAGTAGATCGCCTTGTAGCGAGTATCGAGGCCGTCATAGCCGATCAGGACATTCGAATAACCGAATGGCACGACCGGCGCCGTGTTGCAGCATCCACCCAGGCCATTGTTGTTTCGCGTGGCAAACAAGTGCGTATAGCCGTTGCGGCCACGGATATAGGATGCAGTCAACGATGCCTGCCAGGCACCGAATTTTTGGCGTACGCCGAGACTGGCCTGATCGTTGACTGGCGGCTTGGCATCATTCTTTACCGCAAACAGTTCGGGCAGCCCCGATGTGGATGTGTTGCGCAACGCGATCAGGCCTTCGCGGGTCAGGTAACTGTTATTCCAGAGCACCGTCGGCAGGCCGTTGCGCGGCAGTCCATCCTGGGAGAAACGGAATACCCCGACCGGATTCAGACGGCGAGCGAGTTCATCGACGGTGTTGCTGAAATTATTGCGATCGTAATAGCGACCGACCCCGCCAAAGATGACCGTAGATTGGTCGCCCTTGATATCATACGAGAAGCCGAATCGCGGTGCGAATGCCCCCTTGAACGGCGGGCGATTATGACCATCGGTAATGTAATTTTCGGGATCGAAGTAGAAGGTCTTGGGCAAAGCACGAAGTGCAGCAGCTGCACTGGCCGGCGTTATATATTCGTTGGCAAAACCGTTCGTCTCGTAATCCCAACGCAGGCCGATATTCAGCAGCAATTTGTCGGTGACATTCCAGTCATCCTGCAGATACAGACCTACCTGCGTATTCGAAGATTTGATCAAAGAGTTTCCGAGGCCTAGCCGAGCTTCTGCGGGAAAGCTGAAATTCAGATCGTCGGTCGGTGTCGGGGTGCCTCGGTCGTCACTGAAGAATGTATATCGCGGTTGAATATATGCCTGATTATCGAAGTCGATATCGGTTACTTCTACGCGCGCGCCGAATTTGAACGTATGGCCATCAATACCAGAATAGGTGAAATCGTCGCGGATCGTGTAGCCTTGTTGCAACTCGCGGCGACTTGAATCCTTGCCGCCGATTGTCAGCACGCCGGCATATTCACGGGATGGCAATTCGGGGTTCAGCGACACTGGGTTGAATTCATAATTCAAATAGTTAGCATTGAATTCATTGACAAATTTATCGCCGGTGTAAGTCCATTTGAACTGATAGGTATCTATGGTGTTAAGCTTGTTTTCGGCTGCCTCAAAAGAGGTGTTGCCACCAAAGTTTTGGATATCGCTTTCTTGACGACGACTGAACGACAGATCAAATACCTGCCGCTCATCGGGGGTCAATGTCAGCTTGCCAAAGTAAAAGTCACCGCGAAACGGGCTAACAAAAGATCCCTCAAAGTCGCTAATAGGACGACCGGTACTGGCTTCGAACGCTGTCCGTAACGCGGGGCTGCCGCCCGCATTCACATTGAAAGCGCGATCTTGGTCATTGCCTTCGTAGGTACCAAAAAAGAACAGCTTGTCCTTTATGATCGGTCCACCCAGCGATATACCGTATTGCTTACGAGAGAATTTTGGCTCCGGACGATTGTCGCGCTTGTTGAAATAGTCTTTCTCGGCTAACCCTTTTCCGGTATATTGACCAAACACCTCGCCATGAAAATCATTGGTGCCCGATTTTGTTACAGCGGTGATGATCGCAGCGCCGGCCTGCTCATATTCGGCTTTGTAATTCTGGGTAAGAACGCGGAATTCCTGTACCGCTAGCTGGCCGAATGGATTGCCCCGGCTATTCTGCTGACCGGCGACGCCGCCTTCGCGCAGCTTGTTCTTCAACGAAACGCCATCGATGAACACATTGACCTGACTGCCGGTCGATGCGCCCGAAGTGAACCCCTTGCCATTCTCGCTGTCATTGTAGCGCACGCCCGGTGCCAGCGCCGCGAAGGAGAGGAAGTTACGGTCAGTCTGTGGCAGAGATCGAATCTGCTGCTGGCTGACATTGGTCGCGACTTCGCTCGTTCGGCTTTCGACCAGCGAGCCGGCGGTCACAACAATGTCGCCGCTACCGCTGTCTTCCGTCGCAGACGGTGTACCCGCATCGGCCACCGCCGCGCCCAGCGTCACGTTAAGGCTAGCACTCTGACCGATCCCGACGCTGATGCGCTGCTTCTTCTCGGTACCATCGGCACCGGTCACCGTCATGTCATACGACGCCGGCCGCAGGCCGTTGAGCCCATAATTGCCGTTCGCATCGGTCGTCGCCCGAAACGTCTGGTTAGTCCCCGTATTGACCGCCGTCACGGTCGCGCCGCTGACCGGTGCGCCGTCCGCGCCCGTCACCTGGCCGCGCACCGATGCGGTCGTGGTCTGCGCCGCCGCCGGCGCCGCCATCATCGACATGCCGCCAAGGATGGTCGTCGTGACCAAGGCGGCCCGTAGCCCTGCTTTCATGAACCCGTTCATACTACTCTCCCCTGCGTCCGATTTTTCGGACCCGTTATTGATGCGGTGGTGTCGCCGCGCGCGCGGGACGCGCGCACGACGAGTTCTGGTGTCAGAAATTCGGCTGTCGCCTCGGGCGCTTCGTCCGCCTCTATCGTTGCGACCAGCCGTTCGAGTGCGCTTTCGCCGAGCTGGGCGATATGGACGCGCATCGTGCTGAGCCCGGGCGTGACGTAACGCGCGATTGGCACATCGTCGAAACCGACGATCGCGACGTCCCCGGGAATATCGACGCCGGTATCGGCCAGCGCGATCATGCAGCCGATCGCCATGATGTCGTTGGCGGAAAACACGCCGTCCACACCGCGACCGGCAAGATCGGCCGCAGCGGCGATTCCGGCCTCCTCGCTGAAATCGCCGGCCAGCACGATCGGATCACGATCGCCGAGCATTTCGGCCACCGCTTCGCGAAAGCCCAGCGCGCGCTCGTCGGCATCGGCATTGCCCACCGGTCCGGCGAGGTGAGCGATGCGCTTGCACCCTTGCGCGACAAGATGCGCGACGGCGGCGTGCGCGCCGGCCTGGTTGTCGATCGCGATCGACGCATGGCGCGCGCCCTCGATCCGACCGTTCATCACCACAGCGGGCAACCCCTTGGGCAGATTATGCGCCAGGAAATCGGCATCTAGCTGCGGCGACATGACCAGCAGCCCATCGACTCGTCCGCGCATCGCGCGCAGCGCCGCGGCGGTCTCCTGCGCGCTACCATGCATGTTCGACAGCAACAGCTGCAGCCCGCGGCGGTGCGCGGCATAATCGATGCCGCGAATGATCTCGGAAAAGAATTCGCCGAACAGATCGGGCAGCACCACGCCGATCGTGTTCGAGCGTCTGGTCGAAAGACTCCGCGCGCCAAGGTGCGGGACATAGTTGAGCGCATCGGCGGCCTCGATCACCCGTGCGCGGGTCGCCGCGGTCACGCTGGCATGACCGTTGAGCGCGCGCGATGCGGACGCGACCGATACCGACGCGGTGCGCGCAACATCCCTGATCGTGGCGGTGGGCATTGCCCCTTCAGTCCCTCTCGCTACGGGCCGGCCCCGGATCATCCGGCGACACGGTACGGTGGTCGGCCTGCGTTCTCGCGACGCGTGTAACCGGTTCCACGGGAATTGTGTAACCGGTTACACGGAGCGCTGCCAGCGTTATTTAAGAGGGAGTGCTCCGGTCCATCAGGCGGCGGCGCTGGCCGCTTCTGCCCGTGGCCGGGCCAGCGCCTTGCCCTCGGCATCGAACAGATAAAGATGCTCGATGGGCAGGCCGACCGCGATGGTCGCATCGACCGCCGGCCGCTCGGGCAAGGCGCAAGTCAGCGGCTCGTCCAGCCCGGCAAGGTCGAGATATCCGAAATGTGCACTGCCCAGCGATTCGACGAAACGCACGACCGCCTCGATCCGGTTGACCTCCCCACCGATCGCGAAATGCTCCGGCCGGATGCCCAATGTTACCGCCGCGCCCGGTGCCAGCCGGCTCGCGTCGATCGCGGCATGGATTTCGGTCCCACCCGCCAGTCGCACCACGGCGCCCCCCGGCGAATTCGACGTCAGGACCGCCGGTAGCAAATTCATCTTCGGCGATCCGATAAACCCCGCGACGAAGATCGTGTCGGGATGCGCATAGAGTTCGGCCGGGGTGCCGACCTGCTCGATCCGGCCCGCCGACAAGACGACGATGCGGCCGGCCAGGGTCATCGCCTCGACCTGGTCGTGCGTGACATAGATCATCGTCGTGCCGAGCGTCTTGTGCAGCCCGGCGAATTCATACCGCATGCGCACACGCAGTGCCGCGTCGAGATTGGACAGCGGCTCGTCGAACAGGAACACTTGCGGCTGTCGCACGATCGCGCGGCCGATCGCGACGCGTTGCCGCTGACCGCCCGATAATTGCTTCGGCTTGCGGTCGAGCAGATGGCCGATATCGAGCGTCGCCGCCGCCGCCTCGACCGCCGCGTCGATCTCCGCTCGCGGCAGGCGTTGCAGCTTCAGCCCAAAGGCGAGATTCTCGCGCACGTTCATATGCGGGTAGAGCGCATAGGATTGGAACACCATCGCGATGCCGCGATCCGCCGGCGCCACGTTGTTGACCACGCGCCCGCCGATCGACACCTCGCCCGCGCTCACATCCTCGAGCCCGGCGATGACCCGCAACAGGGTCGATTTGCCGCAACCGGAGGGGCCGACGAACACGACGAACTCGCCGTCCGCGATCTCCAGGTCGATGTCGAGCAGCACCTCGGTCGTCCCGAAGGATTTGGATGCGCCCGTCAGCCGCACGTCCGCCATTCAGCCTCTCCCGCCGACGCTGATCGCCGGTCTCAGATGCTCCAAGTAACCGGTTACATGATGGAGCGCCATCCCAAGCCGAGATGGCCTGAAGTGATCAGGCCGTCGGAAACGCCTTGCCCAACCGGAGAAGAGCGATGAGCCGAGTCGACCTACTCATAACAATATAAAGATATCTTTATATCATGCTTGACGCCGCCATCATTCGCTGGGATGATGATGTGTCGAGGTTCTCCGCGGACATGTCGTTCGTGGAGCTAAGACGGGAAGCCGGTGCGGCCATGGAGTGATCCACGACCAATGCCGGCGCTGCCCCCGCAACTGTAAGCGGCGAGCGGCGGCCACCCAAGTGTCACTGGCGGTGCGAACCGCCGGGAAGGCCAGGCCGACGTGACGACCCGCGAGCCAGGATACCTGCCTCGTCGCGACGCCCCTCCCCGTGCCGGGAAGGAGCGAAGGATTACGTCCACCGGCGGGGATTCCGGGCGGGTCGCTTGCATATCGTGGCCGGGCGCTATCCGGCGCGCCTGCCCGTGTCCGCGCCCGGTTCCTCGCCCTTTATCGGGGTATGAGGAAAATGACCGTCACGACTGCCACATTGGGTTTCCCGCGCATTGGCCCGCGCCGCGAACTGAAATTCGCGCTCGAACGCTATTGGTCGGGTAAATCGAGCGAAGCCGAACTGCTCGAATCCGCCGCCGGCCTGCGCACCGCGGCCTGGGCGCGCCAGCGCGCGCTCGGCGCCGACTGGCTGCCGTCCAATGATTTTTCGCTTTACGACCATGTGCTCGACGCCAGCATGATGCTCGGCGCGATCCCCGAACGCTATGCCGCCGCCGACGGCGACGCGACGCTTGCCACCTATTTCGCGATGGCGCGCGGATCGACCGGCGACGGGGCAGGGGATTGCGGTCACGCCCATGCCCAGGGCGGCGGCGAGACCGCGCTCGAAATGACCAAATGGTTCGACACCAATTATCACTACATGGTCCCCGAACTGGTCGCCGGACAACGTCTCGCGCTCGGGTCGGCCAAGATCGTCGACGATTATCGCGAGGCGAAGGCGCAGGGGTTCGAGACTCGCCCGGTGCTGCTCGGCCCGGTCACATGGCTGTCGCTGGCCAAGGGTCGCGATGTCGATCCGTTCGACTTTCTCGATCAGGTCGTCGGCCTGTACGGCGCGGTGCTCAGCCAGCTTTCCGCCGCCGGCGCCGAATGGGTGCAGATCGATGAGCCGTGCCTGGTGCTCGACCTCAACTATCGCCAGCGCCATGCGCTGGCCCAGGCCTATGCCCGATTGTCGCGCTACGGCGTGAAGCTGATGCTGACGACCTATTTCGGCGGGCTCGAGGACAATCTGCCGTTCGCGCTGACCTTGCCGGTCGCCGGCCTGCACGTCGATCTGGTGCGCGCGCCGGAACAACTCGGCGCGGTGCTTGCCGAGGCGCCGAAGAGCCTGCTCCTGTCGCTCGGTGTGATCGATGGCCGCAATATCTGGCGCGCCGATCTGCCCGCTTTGCTCGACCTGCTGGAGCCGATCGCGGCGACGCGCGACCTGATCCTCTCGCCATCCTGCTCGCTGCTCCACACCCCGATCGACCTCGCGCTCGAAACCGGCCTCGATCCGCAGGTCGCGCAATGGCTCGCTTTCGCGGTGCAGAAGATCGAGGAGCTCAGCGTCCTCAAACGCGCGCTCAATGACGGCCGCGACAGTGTCGCCGAACCGCTCGCGGCATCGGCACAGGCGGCGGCCAATCGCCGCACTTCGCCGCTGATCCATGACGCCGCCGTCGCCGCGCGCATCGCCGCGGTCACGCCCGACCTGCTACAGCGCCGCTCGGTCCATGCGCTGCGCCGGACGGAGCAACAGGCCCGCCTCGCGCTGCCGCTTTTCCCGACCACGACGATCGGCTCCTTCCCGCAAACCGCTCAGGTGCGTCAGGCCCGCTCGCAACACGGCAAAGGCGTACTCGACGATGCCGCCTATGACGCGTTCCTGCGCGAGGAGACCGAACGCGCGATCCGCTGGCAGGAGGATGTCGGGCTCGATATGCTCGTGCACGGCGAATTCGAACGCAACGACATGGTGCAATATTTCGGCGAGCAGCTCGCCGGTTTCGCCTTCACGCGCCAGGGCTGGGTGCAAAGCTACGGCTCGCGCTGCGTGCGCCCGCCGATCCTCTATGGCGACGTGTCGCGGCCGAAACCGATGACGGTCGACTGGTGGCGTTTCGCGCAAGGGCTGACCCCGCGTCCGGTAAAGGGCATGCTGACCGGCCCGGTCACCATTCTGAACTGGTCGTTCGTGCGTGACGATCAGCCGCGCAGCGCAAGCTGCCGTCAGGTCGCGCTGGCGATCCGCGACGAGGTGACCGACCTCGAAGCCGCCGGCGCCAAGGCGATCCAGATCGATGAAGCGGCCTTGCGTGAGGGCCTGCCGCTGCGGCGAAAAGACTGGCAACATTATCTCGACTGGGCGGTCGAATGTTTCCGCCTTTCCGCGGCCGGCGTGGCCGATGTGACCCAGATCCATACTCATATGTGCTATTCGGAGTTCAACGATATCCTGACGTCGATCGGCGCGATGGACGCCGATGTCATCTCGATCGAGACCGCGCGGTCGCAGATGGAGCTGCTCGCAGGCTTCGCCAGCTATCGCTATCCCGCCGATATCGGTCCGGGCGTCTATGACATCCACGCCCCGCGCGTGCCCGGCTTGGATGAGATGGTCGACCTGATGCGGCTCGCCCGCACGCACCTCGACGCCGACCAGCTCTGGGTCAATCCCGACTGCGGCCTGAAGACACGCAAATGGGCGGAAGTCCGCCCCGCGATCGAAGCGATGGTCGCCGCCGCGCGGCAGCTCCGCGCCGAGGCCTGAGGTACCTGAATGCGGGGACGCGGTGCCGATTTGATCGACACTGCGTCCCCAAATTCTCCGCCAGGCAGCGCGGTGCGCACTTATGAAGGGTCGAGGTTTCGCCCCAGATCCTAGCGCTGCGCCAGCTGCACTTCGCCCTCGCCCGACCAGCGTGTCCGCTCGACCCGGGTCCAGGCCTTGTGCAGCCGCGCATGGCCGGTGCCGAGCCCCGCGCTGGCGATCGCCTCCTCCCAGGCATTGGCCGCCGCGACCAGTTTCACCGTCCTCGGCCCCGGCGTCAGGTCTTCAACCCAGCCGGTGATCGCCTGTGCGTTGAACAAGGCGAGCAAAGCAGCGGTCAGCCCGATGATCGTCGCGGTCCAGCGCAAGGCGCCGGGCGTGCCATCGTCGGGCATTTCGGTCGGGAATTCATAAGCGTCGATCATCGCCGGCGTCCCTTCAGAAGCGGAAATAGATGAAGGGCGCGACCCCTTCGTAACGCATCGCATCGACCACCAGCATCGTCATCGCCAGCCCCGCCGCGACCAGCGGCGCGGGCACGCTGCGGATGCGCTGCGCCGCACGCGCCATTCCGTCCCACGGCAGCGCATGGATCGCCAGCCCGCCGGCGATCAGCAGCACGACCAGCGGAGTAACCGTCACCGCCTCACCTCCGGCGGGCGCGAAAATCCCGCCCAGATAGGCCAGCGCATCCCCGAAGCTCGCCGCGCGGAAGAAGATCCAGCCCAGCACCACGACATGGAAGGTCAGCGTGATTCGCGCCCAGCGCGGCAGCACGATCCCCGCCGTCGCCGGCATCCGCACCCACAGTCGCTCGACCACCAGCGCGGCACCGTGCAGCCCACCCCAGATCACGAAGGTCCAGCTCGCGCCATGCCACAGCCCGCCGAGCAGCATGGTGATCATCAGGTTGCGATAGACGCGGAACTTGCCGCCCTTCCCACCCTTTTCACGGCTACCGCCCAGCGCATCGATATAGAGATAGTCGCGCAGCCACCGCGACAGGCTGATATGCCAGCGCCGCCAGAATTCCTGCAGCGATTCCGCCCGGTACGGCCGGTCGAAGTTGCGTGGGAAGCGATAACCGAGCAGCGCCGCCAGCCCGATCGCCATGTCCGAATAGGCCGAAAAATCGCAATAGATCTGCACCGCATAGCCGTAAGCGGCGAGGATCAGGTCGACCGATCCGTAGAGCTGTGGCGCGGTGAACACCGGATCGACGAACTGCGTTGCCAGTTCCGACGCGATCACCGCTTTCTTGAACAGTCCCCAGGTGATCAGCAGCAAGCCCATCGACACCATGCCGCGATTGAGCTTCGGCACCGCCTGCAATTGCGGCACCAGGTCGGCGGCGCGCACGATCGGTCCGGCGACGAGGTGCGGGAAGAACGACATCAGTAACAGGATGTCGAGCAGCCGCGCCGCCGGCACGCGCTCCTTCGCCACATCGACGACATAGCTGATCCCCTGAAAGGTGAAGAAGGAGATGCCGATCGGCAGGATCACCTGCATCAGCGCCGGATCCTGCCTGATCCCCGATAGCGCGAGCAGGCTGCCCGCCTGTTCCGCGAAGAAGCCGAAATATTTGAAGAAGCCGAGCATCAGCAGGTTGCCGACCACCGCCCCGATAAGCAGGCCTTTGCGCCGTCCCGCATCGTCGCTGCGCGCGATCAGCGCCGCCGCGCCCCAGTTGATCACCGCCGATACGATCAGCAGCGGCACGAAGCGCCAGTCCCACGCGCCATAGAATACCCAGCTGCCGACCAGCAACACCAGCTTGCGCCAGTCGTTCGACCGCAGCGACCAAACGGCCGCGAACATCACCAGAAAGAACAGGCCGAAGGTGAGGGTGGGAAACAGCATCTCACTGCTCCTCCGTCGCGTGGTTCAGGTCGTCCTGCAGTCGTTGTGCAAGCTCGGCGCCGCCCGCCCGGGTAAAATGGACATAGTCGCGGCGCATCCGGGGCGGTGTCTCACGAGCCCAGGTCGCGGCGGAGCAGAAACCACCCATCCGCCAATACGCATCCCAAGACGCAAGGCGCAATTCGGCGGCAACCCGACGCTGCACCGAACGAACCTGAATCAGCGCTGGTGGCGCGAACAACTCCGCGGACTCGGTCAGCCCCGCGCACAACCGCGCCGTGCCGGACGCATTGTGGCGCAGCGCCCGGTTGCGGGTCAGTGCTTCGGGCGGGCTGATCATCAGGATCGGCACCTCACCGGCAAGCCGCCGTATCCGCGCGATCTGCGCCCGCAATACCGTTTCATATGCAACGGCGTCGAACAATGGCACGAACCCCTCGTTGGTGCCGAATGCGAGCACGATCAGGTCGGGGGCATAGGCTTTCAGCTCCGCTGCCAGCACCGCGTCATCCGTACGCCCAAAATGGATGAGCTGCGATCCCACCACGCCGAGGTTCGACAACACCATGCCGCCATGATCGCGGAATGTCGCCCAGGACGTGATCGTCACCGGTCGATCGAGCGAGGTGACGCTGACCGAGCTTTGCGCTGACGCGACGCGCATCGTATGGCATATGGGAGCCACCGCCGCGGCGTGGAAATCGATCCGCCGTTCCGTCTCGGCGCCGATCCGTACGGCAATCGCACCGGCATCGGGACCGGTGATTCCGCACAGAACGAAGCGGTCGAACAGCATCGCGGCATCCGCGACCAGACTCATGGCCGCTCCGGGCCGCGTCGCGGTCAAGCTGTAGCTCGATACGCCAAGTGGCGGCCGGGGCTCGACCGATCCCTTTCCAAGGCTCGCCGCGATGCGCCAGCCGGTCGACATCGACGCAGTAATCCCGTGCGTGACGTACCCGCCATAGGGTCGTCCCGGTGGCAATATCCCGCGCCCGCCGCTGCCCACCTGTGCCTGCAGCAAGTCGCGCCAGCCGCCGGTCACCGTATCGCTGGCGGTATTGCTGTCGCCGATCTGGATGATGTGCAGCGGCGCGCCCTGGTCATCGTGTGCCGCCGAGAGCTTGGCAAAATACGGCGCAAGCGTATCGAAATCGCAGGCCGCCCAAGTGCATGGCGCGGGCGTCTGGGCGGCCGCCACGCCGGGCGCAGAGAGTAATGCGATCGCCGCGAACAATTTCATTGCGTCACCGCTGCGGCCGGCCCGGTCTCCACCGCATCGATCTTGCGCGTCGCCTCGACATAACCGCGAATCCGCTCGCTCAGCCCGTGCGTGATCCATTTATAGCCGGTCATCGACATATGGATGCCGTCCGCCTCGCGCACCAAAGTGCGTTTGCCGGTCGCCGGATCGTCGAGATAAACTGCGTAATTGCCCTGGGCGTCCGACGCGATCGGCCGCGTATCGATGAACGGTATGCCCAGCGCCGCCATCCGCTGCGCATAGAATTGGTTGATCGCGCCGACATCGCCGTCAAGCCCCGCTTCGCGCATGCGCGGCAGGCCGACCCAATAAACCATTGCATGATGCGCGCGCAGCACGCCGACGAATCGGTCGATCCGCACCCCGATCTGGTCCTGCCATTTGGGGCCCATCAGCGCGGCATATTCGCCTTTGTCGGTGATGATCCCTTGCGCGTCGTTCGCCCCGAACGAGATTACCGCGACATCGATCGGTCCGGCACCCAGCTGCTCCGCCGCCTTGCTCTCCAGATTGAGCCGCTTGTAGCGGGTGAAGCCGGTCGCCGGCTGGCTGTATTTCAGCACGTCATAACCGGCCTTGCGCGTCAGTTGCTGCTGCAGCCCGAACGCGACCCCGTCGCCGAAGCTGTCGCCGAACACCGCGACCCGTACCGGCCCGCCCTTGCGGATCGTGCGCAGCAACTGCCGCTGTGCCGGCGCCGCACAACTAAGCGCCGCCACCACCTCCGGTGACTTTTGGGTAAGCGCAGCAGGCCCCGCGCACAGCGGTGCGATTACTGGCGCCTTCAAGGACTCACCACGGCCGACAAAGCTGAAACCGATCGCCGCGCCCGCGCATACGCCGACCAACAGGACCGCAGAGCGGTCCAGTACTAAGCCTGGGACTATCATGTGAAAACCGTCTGTTCGAGTATGGCGCCTTTTTAAAACGGTTTACAGAAAAATCCAGAAGAATCGTTAATCTATAGTATAATTATTTGTGATAATACAAGTATAGAATTATGTTAATTCTTTAGAACTGGCAGCCATGGGGCAGGCTAAATACCGATGATTGGTATTGCTCCAAGGTTATTTATGAATTCATCGACAGAAATACCGGGAAGTATTCGTTAATGTTACTATCTAACGGAATTACCCGGGATGGCATTTGCCAGTTTCCTGATCTCGCGAAAGGGCACGGGAGGGCACAGGTACGGCAACTTTGATCTCAATTGAATTTCACCACGAATGCCCATATCGCACGCGATCAGCCGTGCGCTTCTGTCGTTGAACCGTTTTCCTCTAGGCAATGCGACTGCCCGTCCGCGCGCGCGACGAAAATTGCGGCGCGCCGCAATAAGCCAGCCGCTTGTGTCGGCTCCCGTTCCATTTGGCACCTGGTCACCATCGAAACCGGTATGCCCTAGCGCGATGGAAGACGCCGGTTACAGGGGTAGCGGGGCCGCAGGCGGCAAATGGGGCTGCGCGTATCGGTGCTCGCCGGCATACGGCTTGTCGACCTCGCGTTGATCGATGCCGCGCTGGGCCATTGCGCGCCCGGCGCGGACTGCATCGATCGATGGAAGATCATCGTCGCTGCCATGGTCATCGCCGTGACGATCGGTCTCGCCGTGCGCGCCGCGATCAATGCGTTGGTGAACCGTCGCCGCGACGCGCGCTGACCGCTCGATCGCCGTTCAGGCCTTTTGCCGCACTCGCCCGCTAAAGTCGCGCTTGCCCAGCTCGACGCCCTTCATGCGCAGGATGTCGTACGCCGTCGCCGCATGGAAATAGAAATTGGGTTGCGAGAAGGAGAGCAGGAAATCCTCCGCCAGGAAGTCGAGATGGTTGGGGCCGAATTCGAACCGCATGTCCCGCCCGATAAAGCTCTCCACCTCGGCCGGGTCGATCGCCTCCAGCGCCGCGATGGTGCCCGCGATCAGCGCGCGCAACCCATCGAAACTGTCCGGCGGCGTCGTGCTGTCGGGTGAAAAGGTGCCGCGTCGGACCCCCTCGATCGCACCCCGCGAATGCACCGCGGTCGACTTAACCTGATAGGCGAAGGGCAGCATGCTATCGATCAATCGTGTCTCGATCAGCGCTTCGGGAGCCAGCCCGGTATCGGTGCAGAATTTCTCGGCCTTGTCGACCATCCTCGTCACCGACCCGAGGATCTGCAGATAGGACGGGATCGTCGCGGCATAGAGAGTGAAGGCCATGGATGCTGTCCCGCTGTTCCTGGAATAGACTGGATGATAGCGCCCGCGCACGACCGCCGCCAGTCGATTACGCTCCGGCATATCGTCAATAAGCGGCGCCAGCGGAAATTGGCCGGCGGTTTTGGTCTGTAAGCCTCCTTCCTTCATGGCGGCGGCAGATCGACCCTGCTAGCCTGGCCCGAGATCAATATGGGGAGGGTTCATGTCCCAGCGTCTGACGCGGCGGCAGCTTATCGGTGGCGCCATGGCGACCGGAGGCCTGGCGATCTGGCCGGGTCGCGCGGCGGTGCCGACCGAACGCTCGACCTTGTTCCGCGAGGTTCTGCTCGTCGACGGGACAGGCGCCGCACCGCGGCTGGCCGATGTGCTGGTCACGGGCGGTCGGATCGCACGGATCACGCACCCGGCCGCTGCAGGATCCGGGTCGGCCGCCCGCGTCGTGGAGGGTGAGGGTCGTGTCCTGGCCCCGGGCTTTATCGACACCCACAGCCATGGCGATCCGCTGAAGGAATCGTTCGAATCCTTCCTCGCAATGGGCGTTACCACGATCGTTCTCGGGCAGGACGGCGACGGGCCCAGGATCAGGAAGGATCTCGACCCGCGAAGCTGGATGAACGCGATCGATCGCACCCCCCTGGAGATCAATGTGGCGCTGCTGGCGGGCCACGGCACGCTCCGGCGCGCCGCCGGCGTGTCGGACGCGGTCCGTCATCTCGACACCGCAGCGCTCGAACGCATGGCGGCACAGCTCGAAGTGGAACTTCGCGCCGGCGCGTTCGGCCTTTCCTATGGCCTGGAATATGTGCCCGGCATCTATTCGGAGACCGCCGAGCTGACCAATCTCGGCCGGGTGGTCAGCCGTCACGGCGGCGTCGTCATGAGCCATATGCGGTCCGAGAATGACGACGAGATCGAGGCGTCGATCGACGAGCTGATCAAATCCTCACTGCCCGCCCGCCCGCACATTTCGCATCTGAAAGTCGTGTTCGGCAAAGGCGAGCAGCGTGCGCGTGAATTGCTTGCGTCACTGGCCGCGAAGCGCCGCCAGGGGATCGATCTCACCGCCGACGAATACCCCTATACCGCCGGTTATACCGGGATCGATCTTCTCTTCCCGCAATGGGCGCTGCCGCCGACCGACTATGCCTCGGTCGTCGCCAAACGGCGGCAGGAACTGCGCGATCATCTGGAAAAGCGCATGATCCGTCGTGGCGGTCCGGAGGCCCTGCTGCTGGGATCGAAGCCCTATGCCGGCAAGACCGTCGCCCAGGCGTCGCAGGAGGCCGGGCTCCACTTCGCCGATTTCCTCATCAAATTGGGGCCGGAGGGCGGTTCCGGCGCGCACTTCACGATGGACAAGGCGTTGCAGGACACGCTGATCCTCGATCCCTTCGTGGCGATCTCGACCGACGGGGGTCCGGGCATGCGGCACCCCCGCGCGACCGGGACCTACGCCAAATGGATCGAGGAATATGTCGTGCGCGACAAGAAGCTGCCGATCGAGGAAGCGATCCGCAAGGCGACCGCCTTTCCCGCCGGGATCATGCGTTTCGCCGATCGCGGCGTGATCCGGGTCGGCGCCACGGCCGACCTCATCATGTTCGATCCGGCCAAGGTCCGGGCGCGCTCCACCTATGTCGATCCGTTTGCCATGGCCGAAGGGTTCGACCTGGTGATGGTGAACGGCCGGCCCGCCTTTGCGGGCGGCAAACGGGTCGGCCATTCCGGACACTTGCTGCGCGCCGGATAGTCAGTTTCCCGACTGGCTAACCGCCTTGCACAGCCTGTCGGTGGCCAGCGCGATACGCGATTCCGGCCTGTTCCGGTTGGCGGCATCATTCTCGACGCCGCGTGTTTCGGTGTTGAGGGCGACCAGGCTGCCCATATGCTGGTCGGGACACAGGCTGAGATAGGTGCGAAAGCCGTTCTGGTCGCCATTATGGCCGATGAAACGGATCCCGTCGCTCTGGTCGAGGAAGAAGGACAGCCCGCTCCATGTGGTCGTCTCCATCCGCCCTTGCGTGAAGTCGTCGCCCGCGGCGATCTGCGGCCGCCACATTTCTTCGAGTGAGGATCGCTTGAGTACCAGGTCATAATCGGCCTGGCGCGTCGCATCGCCGAGCAGGAAGGCCATATATTTCGCCATGTCGGGCATTGGCGCATTGAGCCCGCCATTCGACACCGTCACCCCGGTATCGGCGTCGAACGGCGCCGCGACCCGCTTGCCGTCGCGAATGGTATAGCTGTGCGACCGGTGCGGCAGCAGATAGGGTGGCGTGCGGTCGAAATAACTCGCCTGCATGCCGAGCGGGCGCAGGATATTCTTGTCGATATAGACTTCGAAATCCTCGCCGGAGAGCCGTTCGATCACCTGGCCGAGATAGACGATACCCGGATTGGAATAGCTGAACCTTGTCCCGGGCTGGAACTGCACTTCGGTATAGGGAAGCATCGCGGTCAGCTGCGCCCAGCTCTTCGGTTCGAACGGCTGCCAGTCGCGGTCCCGCCAGCGCCATGTCGCGCCGCCAAAGCCGGCGCTGTGGCTCATCAGCTGGCGCAGCGTGATCGCGCCGGTATCGCCGAACGGATTATGCACGGCGGCAAGTTCCGGTACATAACGTGTGATCGGATCGTCCAGCGTGAGCTGCCCGCGATCGCGCAGCTGCATGATCGCGATCCCGGTCATGGTCTTGGTGATCGACGCCCAATGATAGATGGTTTGTGAATCTACCGGCACGCCGGCATCCGCGTCCTGCTGCCCGATATGGTCGGCGACGACGACGCGACCATCGCGCACGACGTAGAAACTGCTGCCGACAATGCCCGACCGTTTGATTTCGCTGCGCTGAAGCGCGCGAAAATCGGTCAACGCCTTATCGAACGCACGGTCGTCGGCCGCGGCCGGGCCGGGAATTTGCGATACAGCGAACAATACGCAGGCGGCGAGCCGACGGAACATGGCGATCTTCCTTGGTCTAAGGCATTTTCGAGCCGCGTGGATTCACCCTTATCCGTTCGTTTCGAGCGAAGTCGAGAAACAAGCCACAAGCGCTGAGCAAGGTTTCTCGACTTCGCTCGAAACGAACGGAGGATGTGACGCCATTCACGTCGAGGATGCCCTACGCAGGGGGCCGCAAGATCGTGCGTGATACGGCATTCGCATCGACCGCTTTACGGCTGAACGGCATCGGCTGCATCTCGCCCGCGACCCAGGGCTTATACAAGTCGCGATAATGCGGCGACCGGGGATCGGTCGACTGGCCGGGCAGGAGCAACATCAGCGAATTGTCCCAGGCGCCGACATCGATCACCTGCAGATAGCTCGCGCCGCCGCCGACGCTCCAGCCCGGTCCCGAACCGAGCCAGCGCGCCATCACGGTATAGCCGTCACCGCCCGATCCCTCGCCCTCGATCGATGGGAAGGCCGCGGCGATCGCGGGGATCGTCGACAGCGGATGGCGAATTCGCACCTGGTGGAGTGTGCCGTAGCGCCATGTCGCGGGATCGGCGCCGAGCCGGCCGCGCGCCTCGCCCCAGGCGGAAACCAGCGCCGCGTCCAGCATCGCGTCGCGGGCGGCGCGCGGATCGGCGCCGAGCCGCGCGTCCGGATGCGCAAGCAGGTCGAGCAGCACCGATGGCGCGATCTCCGTCACCAGCGCTTTCGCCCGTTCGGGCACGATCGCGGCGAGCATGCGCTTACCCAGTTCGCGCCATGTCATCTCGAACAAGGCCGCCGCGCCGCTGTCCGCCGCGATCCGCGCGTCCCATCCGCGCAACATCTCCATCGCCGCTTTGGCACCGCTGGACGGTCGCTTTGGCAGCAGATCGAGGAACTGGCGGGCTGGTGTCGACAGCGTGTCGTGCTGCAGCGCGACGCTGTCGGCCAGGCTGTGCTTGTCCTGGCTCGCCAGCACCTGCGCGATTCGATCGTAACGATAGGGATCGCGGAACGAGAAGGCGGGGATGCGGTCGCGCGGCCAGTTGGCGGGCAGATTATTCTGGTTGGCCGATGCGAACCAGCCCTTGGCTGGATTATACTCGCTCGGCAGCGAGGTGAAATCGCGCATGCCGGTCCAGTCATAGCGTCCATCGCCTGGCACGGGCAGCAGCCCGTCACCCTGCTTGCGCACCGGCGCGAAGCCGATCACCTGCCAGCCGGTGTTCCCATCGACATCGGCATAGTGAAAATTGGTCGGCGACGGATGCAGCGTAAAGGCCTTGCGCAGGCTCGCCCAATCCTTCGCCAGATTGATCGCGATCATCGCGAAGACACCATCGCCGCCGGGCTGCATCGAGACCGCGCCAAGCACGGTTGCGCGACGCCGCGCCGGATCGTGCGAGACCACCGGTCCCTGGACGGAATAGCGCAACGTCGCTTTTTCGGCCGCAGCACCTTTGACCGCGATCGATTCCTCGACGCGCTCGAACCGCTTCCAGCCGCCGTCATGGCGATAGCGTTCGGGATCGTCGGGGTGGAGCTCGAGCACGAACAGGTCGCTCTGGTCGATATGGAAATTGGTGCGTCCGAACGCGAACCGGTCGGTATGGCCCTGCATGATGCCCGGCAGCCCGGGTGCGCCGCCGCCGATCACGTCGAGACCCGGCGCGCTCAGATGCGCGACATGGCGCGGGCCGAAGCCGCCAATGCCCAGGTGTGGATCGTTGGCCAGGATCGGCCGGCCCGTGGCGGACCGCGACGGGGCGACCGTCCAGGCATTGCTGCCGGCATTGGCGCGCGCGGCCGCACCGGCGGGATCCGGCGTCGGCCGCTCGGGCTCGAACGGCAGCCTTCCAAGCTGGAGCACGCCCAGATCCGCCTCGCTTATTGCTGCGGTATTGAGCCCCTCGGGCACACGCATGGTCCATGCCGGGCGCAGCGGCGCGACCACGGCGTCGAGTTCGAGCAACCCCAGTGCCGCAAGCTGCGCCCGGCGTATCTCGTCATCGCCATTGCCGGCCTCGCCTTCGCGCGCGATCACCAGCTCGCGGAGGTCCCATTTGATCGGCGCGATCTTGAGGATCCGGTACTCGCTCGGGAGCAGTTCGGGATTGGCCGCCACCTCATCGATGCGCGCGTTGATCCCCGCTACATAGGCGCGCGCGCAGTCGAGCACGTCCGGCGGCACACGGCGCAGCTCGGCATCCAGGTCGCCGCGATAGTGAAACAGCCGCGCATTGGCGTCGTGTTTGGTGAACCGCGCGCCGAACGCTTCCGAGAGCCGGCCAAGTTCGCGGCGATGCGCCAGGTCGATCTGGAACAGGCGATCACGCGCGACGACATAGCCTTGGCCGAAAAACGCGTCGGGGATCGATTCCGCGCGGATGTGCGGGATGCCCAATGCATCATCGACGATCTCGATAGGTGCTCCCAGCCCCTGCACAACTTCCTTCCGCACAGCAACAAACACGCGCGGCTGCAACAATATCGCAGCGCCGGCAGCGCTCGTCGCGAGCACCGCTGTCGACCCCAGCAGGAAAGCACGACGGTTGAGCATCGGTAATTCCCTGCTGTCCTGATCCAGGCCGGAAATTGGGCCTGCTTCGAGCGCGTGTCCATGCGACAGGTGTTCGACGGTCATAACCAGCGGCTATCGGGGCGGTGTTTCAGTTTCAAATTAGCTGCTGATACCCGGCGCCAACCGGCCTTGCGTCATGTATGCTTAGCGAAAGCATGGAGGAAGCGACGATGCATTACAGGTTGGAGGGAAGGATGGCCGGAGCCGCTGCCATCTCAATCGACCGTACAATAATCACAGACTCCGATGCCATGGCAATCGCGGATGCGAAGGCTCATCCCGTCGTTTTAGGCGAAGGCTTAGCAAACTGGGCTCGCCTCACGCGGGAGGACGGTACGGTTGTTTGGAAGATCGGCGACGATGCCTAAAGGCCCCAACGAAGAGGAGCGCCCCGCCAATGCCATCGGCCTTGCGGTGATGATCGGCAGGATCGCCACCGGCGGGATTGAGGATACGCGTGGGGCCGCGTCCAGCGCCGCCGCTCAGCTTGGCTCGCTCGGCGGGACGAAGCGTGCTGCGAACATGATGCCAGAGCGGCGGGCTAAGATTGCGAAGGCTGGTGCCGCTAAGCGGTGATCGGCAAGCAAGCATAATTCGTAGAGTTTAAATTCTGATGCTTGCTAAGCAAGCAAGCATCATTTAGCTCTCTATGTAGCAAGCATGGAGTGTGGTCGCATGGTTTCGAAACAGAGTAAAGGCGGCAGCGAGCGCGCAAAGCGACTTACTCCTGCCGAGCGGCGGGATATTGCAGTCCGAGCGGCAGAAACGCGCTGGGCAAAAATCAACGATCCGGATCGGTTGCCGCAGGCTACGCATCAAGGGCCTCTCCAGATTGGAGCGGTGACTGTCGATGCTTATCGGCTCGATGATGGTCGCCGGATGCTCTCCAAAGCCGCAATGGCGGGGGCCCTGGGACTGAAATCGAAAGGTGGCAATGCCTTTCTCAGGTCGATGACGCGCCCCGCCGTCCGGGAGTTTGTGTCTGAAGATCTTTGGTCGCTGATAGACCAGCCAGACCATTTTCGCAGAATGCCGACCGATTCAGGCCCGCAAGGTCAAATCATCGATGGGTACGAGGGTGCAGTATTAATCGACGCCTGCACAGCATTGATTGACGCCGGGCGAAGTGAAAAGCTAGTAGCGAAACAGTTCTTTCTTGCTCACAATGCAGAAATAATCGTACGATCCGCCGCAAAACTAGGCATCGTTGGTCTTATTGATGAAGCAACTGGCTTTAGAGATAAAGGCAGAGATGAGTACCGGATATTATTTCAGCAATTTATTCGAGATGAATGGGCGCAATGGGAGCAAGAGTTCCCAGATCAATTTGCCGATATGCTTTATAAGCTTTATGGATATAAAAGGTTTGATCCAGATAGCACTAAGCATCCACGCTTCTTTTCTAAATTTACTAGGAAGTTTATCTATCACCCGTTGGCCAATAGCCACGGGAAGATATTAGAATTACTAGACGAGAAAAACCCTGTGGTTTATGCTAACGGCGGGCGACGCTATAAATTATTCCAATTCCTCAGCGAAGAGGTCGGGATGAAGACGATACGAGCGCATCTCTGGCAGGTCGTCGGGATTGGCAACGCCAGTTCTGGCATCAAGCAATTCGAAAGAAGCTTCTACAGAGCCTTCCCTGAAGCGATACCGATCGGGCAAAACTACATGCTCGAATTTGACGACAATGCTTGACTCTAAGGATAGAAGTTCACCCCGCGCCGCTAAGCGCGGCCCGTATAAGAAACGAGAAGCCTAAACCGCCATGCGCTTCCCGGCTGAAACAAACATATCAAAAAGCATCCCCGCCGCCTCAAAGGATGGGGCCTTTGCAAGTATTTCCAAGTGGCCTTTCAAACCAATTCGGCATTCTCGCAGAACGAAGTAGCCGCCATCGCCACCGAGGTTGTCATCTTCGATCTGTTCCGCGTATGTTTCAGGAGCAATTGGCGACACGTATAATGTCGTCTGAGAATCGATCTCTGTCTTAAGGATCATGTCATCCATGTCCGACGCTCCCAATTATGGGTTTCATCGAAACCCGCGTTTTTCCGCCAATCATCTCGCCGAATACCTTTCGACAACCAACGCTGCCCAGCGCGAAGGGGTCATTCGCAAAGCAAAGTTCCCTCGCAAAGTGTCGGTCGTAGCGTACGCACAAGCATTGCCGACCATCGGTAAATTTCTTTCCTCAAATTCTGGCGACGCCCGATATTTTGATGACGTTCTTTCCCGGCTCGCTGATAAGGAGCGCCGTGAAGAGGGGTATAACCGCGAGGAGGCGAAACGGTGCCAAGCGGCTATCGAAGCGTTTAAATCCATGTATTTTGCCACACCACCGCGCAAGTTCCGGTACTCTGTTGGCCCGCAAGACCTCGCCTTCAAAATCTCCAACGTCCGCATTAATGTGCGCCTTGATGCCCCGATCACCGAAGAGGGGAAGGATGGGCAACTGTTCTGTGGAGGGTGTGTCCTTTTGATGGCGAGTACACCCGACGCTCGGAAAAATGTCGAGGATCGGCGCAAGCATGTCGCTGCTTTGGTGCATTGGGCGCTGCAAGAAACCGGCTCACAAATCGAGCCGATGCCGCGCCTTTGCATGTCTTTTGATCCCTTCGGTGGCGAAATCACCAAAGCGCCAACGGCTACCGATCGCCTTCGCCGCACGATCACGTCATCTTGCCATGAAGCAGCTGCCCGATGGGATTCCGTAGAGCCGTCTCAGGGGTATGACGGTCCGGACTGGAGCTAACGTCAAAATTCAAACTGAGACACTACCGCTATCGGACCGGACTTTTCTTTCATCGGCATGAAAGCGGATATAGACGGGGCCATGACCCGCGCAGACCAGATCGAAATTCGCCTGCGCATCGTCGTCGAGCAGCCGGTCGCGGGCGTGCTTCACAGCCTGCAGTCCGGGGATGACTTGCCGCTCGATCCGAAACGGTCGGATGCGGGCGAGCCGCTGGCGTTCGATTTTCCGATCCGCATCGCTTCGGGCCCCAAATTCTTCGGCGATCAGGTGCGGCGCGAGGGGCCGGAACGCCGGTTCGTTTATATTCGCGTTGGACAAGCGGCCGGCGACCGTTCTTCCCCTTGGGGACGCAGGATGAAAATCGACATCCACGATATCGAACAGAGTTTGCTCGACCAGGCGGCTGCGGGTGGTGGTGTGATCGAAATATCGGTCAACGGCACCGGGGATGACGGCACTCCCGCGTGCGCCACCGTGCGGCCAACCGGACGACGGATCGCGGATATTTAGCGCGCGATCCTCGCGCCGGTTGCCTCGATTCAACCTTCAGGCTGCCGCTGCCAGCCTGTCCCGATGGACCAGCTGATTCGAACAAAGCCCCGGGGCAAGCAGAGTATGATCTCCGCCACGGAAATTTCCCGATATTCCCGCAGACGCCGCACAATTTTCCCGTGCAGTCGCGCGGAAATACCCGCAGTTTTTCCCGCAGCTTCCCGCAGAACGCACAAAAAAACGGTTTCCCGCAGCACTTCCCGCAGCTGCGGGAAATTGGCGCTGTTTTGGGCGCGTCGGCGGCAGTGCCCGACGCGACTGCCCCGGGTCAGCGAGCTCCGGGACGAGGGGCCGATTCTCCTCGCCTCAGCGCCCGCTCGAACCGCCCGCTTTCGCGTCGACCGCAACCGCCTGGTCGGCCTTGTCCCAACCGCCGCCGAGCGATCGGAACAGGTCGATCTGCGCGCCGGCGATCCGTGCGCTCGACGCGGCCAGGTCGGCCTCGGTGTCGGCGAAGGTGCGCTCGGAATCGAGCACGTCGAGCGCATCGATCTGCCCGGCGCGCTGGCGGGCGCGGGTGATGCGCATCGCCGCCGCCGCACCGTCGCGTGCCGATCGCAGCGCCGCGTTGCGCTCGATCTCGCGCGCATAGGTCGACAGCGCGGTCTCGGTCTCTTCGAGCGATCGCAGCACCACGCCGTCGAACTCGGCCAGCGCCACGCGGCTGTCCGCTTCACTCGACGCGATGCGCGCGCGCGCGGCCTCCTGGTTGGGGAAGGACCAGCTGATCAACGGCCCGAGCAGCCAGCGCAGCGCACTGCCGGTGAACAGGTCGCCGATGCTCGCCGCCGCCGTGCCGACCGACCCGCCGAGCGATATCTGCGGATAGAGCTCGGCGGTGGCGACACCGATCCGCGCGGTCGACGCGGCCAGCCGGCGCTCCGCCGCGCGGATGTCGGGCCGGCGCGCGAGCAGGGCGGCGCCATCGCCGACCGGGATCGCCTGGTCCAGCGTCGGCGTGACAGTGCGCGCGGCGGCCGCCGCCGGCAGCTCCCGCGGTGCGCGCCCGGTCAGCGTGGCGAGCCGGAACAGCGCTGCCTGGCGCTCCGCCTCGATCGCCGGCACGTTCGCCGCGCGTTGGTCGCGCAGTGTGGTGATGCGCACCTGGTCCAGCTTCGCCGCGCGGCCCGCCGCGACCCGCTTGCCGGTCAGCGCCGCCGACTTGTCGAGCAGGTCGACCACGCGTCTGGCGACCTCGAGCCGTTCGGCCGACGACGCGGCATCGACATAGGCGCGAGTCGTTGCGGAGACGACCGCGACGCGCACCGCGTCGCTATCGGCATCCGCCGCCGCGACATCGCCGCGCGCCGCTTCGATGTTGCGTTTGACCCGCCCCGACAGGTCGAGCTCATAGGACACGCTCAGGCCGACATCGAAGGCGGAGTCTTCGGCAGCACTGCCGGGCAGACGCTGTGTCGCGGGCGACCGGCCATAAGTGCCGCTCGCGCCGATACTGGTCTGCGGCAAGCGGTCGGACCGCACACCGCGCAGCGACGCGCGCGCCTTGTCGAGTCGCGCCACCGCGACGCGGATGTCGGTGTTGGCCGCCAGCGCATCGGCGACCAGCCCGTCGAGCACCGGGTCGCGGTACAGCCGCCACCAGTGATCGTCCGCCGCCGCCGTGGTGAAGGCCGGGTTGGCCCCGCCGATGAACGCCGCCGCTGCCTTGGGCGCGGGGATCGGCGCGACATAGTTGGGCCCGGCGGCGCACGCGGCAAGCGCGAGCGAGGACAGGGTGGCGAGAAGGATGTGTTTCATGATGTGCCGCTCCTATTCGGCAGGCTGAAGTGTCGGTGCCGGGCCTTCCGGCGACTGTCCCGCGGCCGGGCGCTTGCGCTCGAACCGCTGGGCCAGCGCCCGGCACACCACATAGAAGGTCGGCGTGAAGAGCAGGCCGAAGCCGGTCACCCCGATCATGCCGAAGAACACCGCTGTGCCCAGCGCCTGGCGAAGCTCCGCACCCGCGCCGCTTGCCGTCACCAGCGGCACCGTGCCGAGGATGAAGGCGAAGCTGGTCATCAGGATCGGCCGCAACCGGTCCTTCGCCGCGCGTACCGCCGCCTCGACCGGCGACAGGCCGTCCTGGTCCTCGGCCTGCTTGGCGAACTCGACCACCAGGATCGCGTTCTTCGCGGCCAGCGCGATCAGCACGACCAGCCCGATCTGGGTCAGGACATTATTGTCCATACCCCGCAGGTTCACGCCGGTCATTGCCGCAAGCAGGCACATCGGCACGATCAGCACGATCGCCAGCGGCAAGGTGACGCTCTCATATTGCGCCGCCAGCACCAGGAACACGAACACCACCGCCATCGCGAAGACCAGGGCCGCGGTGCTGCCCGCCGCCTTTTGCTGGAAGGCGATGCCGGTCCATTCATGGCTGTATCCCGCGGGCAGTTTGGCATCGGCCAGCTTCTCCATCGCGACCAGCGACTGGCCCGACGAATAACCCGGCGCGGTGTCGCCATCGATCTCGACCGCCGGCGCCAGATTGTATCGCACGACGCGGTACGGCCCGGCCTTGTCCTTGAAGGTCGATACCGAACCGATCGGCACCATCTGACCGGAGTTCGAGCGCGTCTTCAGATTGGCGATGTCGGCGGTCGTTTCACGGAACGGCGAATCCGCCTGTGCGGTGACGCGATAGGTGCGCCCGAGCAGGTTGAAGTCGTTGACGAATGCGGATCCGAGATAGACCTGCAGCGCCTCGAACACCCGCTCCGGCGGTACGCCGAGCATATTGGCCTTGGTCCGGTCGACATCGGCGAACACGCGCGGCGTGGCGGTTTCGAAGAAGGTGAAGACCTGCGCGAGTCCTTCGGTCTTGCCCGCCTCTGCGATCAGGTCGCCAGATGCCTTGGCCAGTTCCTGATAGCTGCGGCCCTCCTGATCCTTGACCATCAGCCGGTATCCGCCGGCCGAGCCGATGCCCTGGATCAGCGGGGGCGGGATGATGATCAGCCGCGCCTCGTCGATGTCCGCAGTCGCCTTTTGCGCCTGCGCCATGATGTCCTTGAAGCTGACGCCGAGTTTCCTGCGCTCCTCGAAGCTTTTCAGCGGGAAGTACGCCGCGGCGGCGTTCGGCGCGAGCGTCTGCGATGGCCCGTCGAACCCGGCGAGCATCACCGCGCCCTTGATTCCCGCACCGGGCAGGATCCGCGCGGCGACCTTGCGCATCACGGCATCGGTACGCTCGACCGACGACCCCGGCGGCAACTGGATCACCGTCAGGAAGTAACCCTGATCCTGCGCGGGAATAAAGCCGGTCGGCGTGATCCAGAACACGCCCGCGGTCACCGCGATCAGCGCGGCATAGGCGGTCATCATCTTCTTCGGCGCTGTGACCAGCCGGTGCGTCAGGCTGGCATATCCCGTGCTCAACCGTTCGAACCCGCGGTTGAACGCGTCGCCCGCGCGCCGGATCGTCCGTTTGAAGCGGCCACCTTCGCTCGCCTGCTGGTTCGGCTTGAGCAGGATCGCCGCAAGCGCCGGGGACAGGGTCAGCGAGAGGATCAGCGAGATCACCGTGGCGGTCGAGATGGTCACCGCAAACTGGCGGTAGAATGCGCCGGACAGGCCGGTGAGGAACACGGTCGGGATGAACACCGCGATCAGCACCAGGACGATCGCGACCAGGGCGCCGGACACTTCGTCCATCGACTTGCGTGCGGCCTCCAACGGCGACAGGCCATGTTCCAGATTGCGCTCGACATTCTCGACCACGACGATCGCATCGTCGACCACCACGCCGATCGCCAGCACCAGGCCGAACAGCGACAGATTGTTGAGCGAATAGCCCATCGCCGCAAGCACCGCGAAGGTACCGATCAGGGAGACCGGGATCGCGACCACCGGGATGATCGCCGCACGCCACTTCTGCAGGAAGACGAGGATGACTAGCACGACCAGCAGGATCGCCTCGAACAACGTGTCCTTCACCGCATCGATCGATTGCGAGATGAATTCGGTCGGGTTGTAGATGACGCTATAGGCAAGGCCCTTGGGAAAGCGCGCCGACATGTCCTTCATCGCCGCATTGACGCCATCGGCTGCGGCCAGCGCGTTGGAACCGGGGCGCTGGAACACCGCGACGATCACCGTCGGCTTGCCGCTGAGATAGGTGTTCGTCCCATAATCCTGCGCGCCGAGTTCGACCCGCGCGACATCCGACACCTTGACCTGCCGGCCATCGGCGTCGGTGCGGATCACCACATCGGCGAATTGCTTGGGATCGGTCAGGCGGCCTTGCGTCTCCACATTGAGCTGGAACGCGTTTCTGTTCGCATAGGGCGGCTGCCCCAGCGTACCGGCGGCGACCTGGACGTTTTGCGCACGCAGCGCCGCGACGATCTCGCCCGCGGTCAGGTCGAGCGACGCGGCGCGGCCGGGATCGATCCATACGCGCGTCGAATAGTCGCGGCTGCCGAACAGCTGCACGTCGCCGACGCCGTCGATCCGGCTCAACCGGTCGCGCACCTGAGTGAGAGCGTAGTTGGAGATATAGCCGCGATCGAGCGTATCGTCGGGCGACACCAGATTGACCACCATCAGGAAGTCGGGCGAGGTTTTTCGCGTGACCACGCCGAGGCGCTGCACGTCCTCCGGCAAGCGCGGCACGGCGACCGCGACGCGGTTCTGCACCAGCACCTGCGCGGCATCCAGATCGGTGCCGATCTTGAAGGTCACGGTGATCACCAGCTTGCCGTCACCGGTCGATTGCGACGACTGGTACAGCATGTTGTCGACGCCGTTGATTTCCTGCTCGATCGGCGCGGCGACCGTCTCGGCCACCGTCTCGGCGCTCGCACCGGGATAGACCGCGCTGACCGTCACGGTCGGCGGCACGATGTCGGGATATTGCGACACCGGCAGGCTGAGATAGGCGATCGCGCCGACCAGCGTGATGACGACCGCGATCACCGCGGCGAAGATCGGCCGCGTGATGAAGAAGCGCGAGAAGCGCATAAGACTGTCCTCGAAAGAAGGAGTTAGTGCGTCGAACGGGTGTTGTTAGCGTCCGCCCAGGGTCGCCTCGCCGGCCACCGGCAACGACACCTGCGATACCGGCGCCTGGGCCTGGGCCTGAGCGCTGATCTTGCCGAGACGCGGCGCGACCTTGGAGCCGGGCATGGCCATCTGGATCCCGGCGATCACCACCCGGTCCCTGGGCGTCAGGCCCGACCGGATGATGCGCAGGCCATCGACCACCGGACCCAGCGTCACCGGCTTGGCGACCACCTGGTTCTGCGCATCGACGACCATCACCACCTTGCGCACCTGATCAGTCTGGATCGCGGCGTCGGGCACGAGCAGCGCATTCGCCGTGCCGTTGCTGGCGAGGCGCATATTGCCGAACATGCCGGGGGTCAGGAAGTAATTCGGATTGTTCAGCACCGCACGGCCGCGGATCGTGCCGGAACGCTGATCGAGGCCATTGTCGGTGAAGTCGAGTCTGCCTTTCCAGCGATGCTCGCTTTCATCCTGCAACTGGATTTCGACCGCCGCCGCTTCCGCGCCGGGCTGCCGTTCGCGCTGAGTCTTCAGGTACAGTGCTTCCGATCCGTCGAAGCTGAAATAGATCGGGTCGAGCGCGTTGATCGTGGTCAGCACGGTGCCGCCAGTGCCTTCGCCGCCCGCCACCTGGTTGCCGGCATCGACCTTGCGGTCGGAGATCCGGCCGCCGATCGGTGCGCGCACCTGGGTGAATTCGACGTCCAGCGCGCGGGCGCGAACCCGGGCATTGGCGGCGGCCAGCGCGGCGCTTGCCGCCTGCACCTTGGCACGCAGCGAATCGACTTCACCGGCGGAGATCGCCTCGTCGTCGATCAACTGAGTGGCGCGGCCCAGATCGGTTCGCGCCAGCGCCAGCGCGCTCGACGCGCTTGCCGCATTGGCGCGCGCCTCCGCCAGCGCCGCCGCGAACGGGCGCGCGTCGATGGTGAAGAGCAACTGGCCCTTGTGCACGATTTCGCCGTCGCGGAAATGGATTCCGGTGACTTCGCCCGCGACACGCGGACGGATCTCGACCGACCGGCTCGGTGCGAAGCGGCCGACATAATCGTCCCATTCGCTGACTTGCCGAACCAGGGGTGCCGCGACAGTGACGGCGGCGGGGGGTGGCGCCGCCGCCACTGCCGGGGATTGGTCGGCAAGCTTTGCGCCAGCCGCGCCGACCAAGGCGAGAGGGATGAGGATCAGGGCACCGCGCTGCCAACCGGGCAGGCGCGCAAAGCCGTCGCGCAAAGGACGAACCGGTGTGCTGTTCCCGGCTTCGATCGGGGTAATCATGTTCACGCGGCGATCCTCCAGGCAAGTTGGCCGACCTGTCCGCCGGTCACGCTTGCCACTAATGTTTCGGCCTGGCTCATGCTGAACCCGGCATTCAGGAAATTGGCGACTTCGGACGCAGGCAGCGCATAACCGCGCTTCCATGCGTGCACGGCAAGCCGGCGCAGCGTTTCCAGCTTCGGTTCGGCGAGCCTGGACGTGGTGCCGAGGCCGAACAGGCCGCCCAATGCGCGCGAGACGCGGCTTGGTTCGGACAGGCTGCTGATCCGGTCGCGCTTGGCCAGCGCGATAACGCTCCATTCCAGCGCCGAGAAACCGGCGGGTGCGGTCATGTCGCGGCGCGTGTCCGTATTGGCCGCCGTGCGGGCGGTCATCGGTGCGGCGGTCATGTTGTTGATGTCCAGATACGCCATTGGAAATCCCCTTGGATGATGGTCGCACGGCGTCCTTCCACGAACGAGCATCGTTCGCGCCGGACTGGCCGTGGGGCATGATTCAAACGTTCACGGAAACACCGCTAAAGGGTGCCGCAACCGTCTGCTGAAATTGGTGAAATGCGAAAGGTCGAAACCCGCCGCGGTCGAATTAGTTGTTCGTCATCAGGGGTTCTCCCGTGCCGATCGTTGGGCTCACCGGAGAGTCCAACTTCAATACCAAACGGTATATAACTTTGCGCTGCGCTGCGTCAACCGCTTTGTGTACCGCTGAGTATAATTATTTTTTAGCGGGTTGGCCAGATGGCGAGACTGGTATCGACCAGCTGCTGCAACTGGGCGCAGGAGGCACCCGATCCCGCCTGCACCGACAGGCCTTGAAGCAGGGCATAGAGATAACGGGCGAGCGCGTCGGGCTCGAGCGTCTCGGGCAGGTCGCCGTCGATCTTGGCTCGCTCGAATCGCGCGATCAGCGCGGCTTCCGACGATGCGCGGCGTGCGATGACATCGGCCTTGATCGATTCGGCCTCTGGACCGCCGCACGATACGGAACTGATCACGCCGAGACACCCTTTCGGGTCGCACGAGCTCATTTGCATCTCGAGCGCGCCGACCAGGAAGCGTTCTGCAACGCCCCGTGCGGTCGGCGCGTCGAGCGCGGCAACGGTATAAGCAAGTTTTTCGCGCTCATAGAGGTCGAGCGCCTTGTGGAACAACGCTTCCTTGTTGCCGAACGCGGCGTAGAGGCTGGGCTTGGTAATACCCATCTCCGCGGTCAGCTCCGCCATCGACGCACTTTCATACCCGTTACGCCAAAATACGCGCAACGCGGCGGCAAGTGCCTCCTCGGTGCAAAATTCCCGAGGCCGGCCCTTTACGGGCGGAGGGGCGAGAGTCTGTTCCATACCGATCGGTATATAGTGTGTTTGCGCTGAACGTCCAGTACCTTAGCGAGCGTGTGAATCAAGCGGCAAGCGCGGCGATTTCGCCCTGCGCGGCGGTGATCGCAGTGGTGCGGCCCTCTGGGCTGGTCGCCACGCCTTCGGCAATGATGAACTCTGGAACGATACCGATGAATCCAAACACCGATGCGAGATAGGATACGAGATGCTCGAACGAAGCGGCGGGCGAGCCGGCACCATAGAAATTGCCGCGCGACACCGCGACGATGACACGCTTGCCGGTCACCAGACCCGTCACGCCATCGGGGCCATAGCTGAACGTCTTGCCCGCGATCAGGATACGGTCGATCCATGCCTTGAGCTGGCTCGGGATGGTGAAATTATACATTGGCGCACCGATCACGACCATGTCGGCGGCAATGAATTCTTCGAGCACTGTCGCACTGGCGAGCGCGGCTTCGGATGTGTCGGCGGGCAGCGAGGCGAGTTCGATATGTGTCAACGGTTTCACCGCGAGATCACGGCGACTGACCTCGATCGAGGGTGTCGCCGCGACAAGTCGCTGCACGACCGATGCCGACAAGATGCGGCTGACCGAATTGTCGCCGAGGATGCTCGAATCGATATGGAGAAGTTTCATATTCAGTCCTTCAGGTATATATCAGTAACTGAGGCTGGATATGTGACCTGCCGGGAACGCCGCAAGGAGGCACTATTTTGTCACTCGGGCACATCGCTGTAACCATGCCGAAGCGTGACGCGCAGCAGGCAAGCTGCCGTTCGGTCGCGCCGGTGCTTGCGCGCGTCGGCGACAAATGGAGCATCCTCACCATCATGATCCTGGCGCAGGGCGGGCCGCGTCGGTTCAACGAACTGAAGCGGGAGATTGACGGCATTTCGCAGCGGATGCTGACGCTGACGTTGCGCGGGCTGGAACGCGACGGCCTGGTGACACGAACGGTGTTTCCGACAGTGCCGCCGCGCGTCGATTACGAATTGACCGAGCTGGGATGCTCGTTGTGCGAACCCGTGGTCAGCCTTGGGCAATGGGCGATGCGCCACCTCGACCAGATCGAGACGGCACGAAAGGCCTATGACCAGCGCAGCGAGGCTTAACCACGTCGCTGGCCTTGCCGATGGTCACGCTGAATTTGTTCGTCGTGGTGGCACTGCCGCATTTCGACGCGGCCAATCTCGATCCGTTCATGCCGTTCGGTTTCGGCAAGACCATGGCGCCCGACGGCGTCGAGCGCGGCGTGATGGCAGTCGCCGCAATCATCTTCTTCGCATTTTACGGCTTTGATGCGATCGCCACCGCGGCGGAGGAAACCAAGAATCCCGCACGCGACCTGCCGATCGGCATCGTCGGATCGATGGTCATCTGCACGATCATCGCGGCGGCGGCGGTTATTGCGCTGCCCACCGTGATCCTGGCCTTTCTCTACGGGCAGAGCCGCATCTTCCTTGTGATGGCGCGTGACGGTCTTCCGCCGCCCGCGCTCGCGAAAATCTCGTCGCGGGGCTGGTGAGGGACTTCCGGCTGCGCTGGGCGTGCGAGGAGATCGACCTGCCCTACAGAACCCGACTCCTCGACACCTTCGCCCCCCGACCTGCGGATTATCGTTTGGAACAGCCCTTCGAGCAGATTCCGGCGTATCGCGAAGGAGAGATCCAACACTTCGAAAGCGGCGCAATCCTCTTGCACATTGGCGAGAAGGACGAGCGGCTTCTGCCGCGCAACCGTGTCGCCCGGAAGCGCGCGACATCCTGACTTTCGCGGTGCTGAGCAGCGTCGAACCCGCGCTTGCAAACCTGGTTACGATCGACTTCATTCGTTGCGGGCGAAGAGTGGTTGTGGACGATCCATCAATGTTCACTTAACACATTGTTATAAATGAATATTTCCTAGCTTGACGATTTCGCTGGGGGCGGCGCAGATCTATGACCTCGTTCTTGAACATCGATCACCGACGCCTCCCCCGGCGATGTGAAGTCGGGGGCAACGTCCGAAATCATGCGGTTCGCCGATAAGGCCGTCCCGGCCGAAATAGATACTGCGATCACAATCGCACATAAGCTCTGATCAACGAACGAAAGGATCCGAAATGCCCAATCCCAAACACAATCCGAAAGTCGATTCTTATATTGACGAAGCAGAAGAATTTGCGAAGCCGATTCTGGCCCATCTGCGCTCGTTGATCCACGCGAACTGCCCAGGAGTTGTGGAGGAGATGAAATGGGGGATTCCGCATTTCGATTACCGAGGCGAGATGATGTGCATATTCGCCGCCTACAAAAAGCACTGTTCCTTCAGCTTCTGGAAGGAATCACTGATGGGCGACGCCCGGTTCGTCGCCAATTCAGAATTGCCAGCGGCAAAGCGTTTCATGGGCAAGCTGACGAAGGCGGCCGATCTGCCATCAGACAGCGAACTCGTGAACTTGATCAGGGAGGCCATGACGCTCAATGAACAAGGCGTAAAACTGCCGCCGCGTAAATCCGAAGGTCCAAAAGCGGTGGCGACGACGCCCGAAGCTTTTTCCGAAGTGCTTACGGCCAATCCGCATGTCAAAGCCATTTTCGAAAGCAAATCACCGTCGTTCCAAAAGGAATACAATGTCTGGATCGGCGAGGCGAAGACCGACGCGACACGCGACAAGCGGATCGAGGATGCGCTCGCCTGGATCGCGGAAGGCAAGGGGCGTTTCTGGAAATACAGCAAGTCCGGGTGACTTGGTGTGAGTCTCGCACGCCTGCAGAACCACCTAAAGCGCTGCAATGAGTTTCTTGAGCAGCGTGTTCAGTCTTTCCTGCTCGCTCGGCGTCAGCGCCGCGAGCAAGCGGGTCTCGTTCGCGACGTGGGCAGTGATCGTCTCGTCAATCACGCTCTTACCGGCATCGGTAAGGGCGATCAGCTTGCCCCGCCGGTCGCTGGGATCGGGCCGACGCTCGACAAGCCCGGCATTCTCGAGGCGGTCGAGCCGATGGGTCATTCCGCCGGAGGAGATCATCAGGGCTTCATAGAGCGTTGTCGGCGAGAGCATATAGGGTTCGCCCGAACGCCGGAGCGTTGCCAGCACATCGAACTCTCCGGGCTGAAGCCCGGCGTCCGCAAAAAGCGGGTTCATGTGATCCCGAAGAACGCGTTCGGAGGCGTCCGAGAGGCGTCCGAATATCGCCATCGGCAGCGCGGGAAGATCGGGGCGTTCGCGTCCCCATTGTTGAACGGCCATATCTGCACGATCCATTATAATTCCTCTTGACGCAATGTCTCTTGATGTCGAGAGACATGGCATCTACTAACTCGATGTAGAGATAATAATGCAACTCGCGAGCTAAATGAAGGATAAAGTGATGACGAGGATGATTTTCGTGAACCTGCCGGTGACCGACCTTGCCAAGGCAACGACATTCTATGAAGCGATCGGGCTCACTAGGAACCCGCAGTTCAGCGACGAAACGTCTGCCTGCATGGTTCTGTCGGACACGATCAGTGTGATGCTGCTGACGCATGCCAAATGGGGCACGTTCACGAGCCGGCCGATCGCACCCGCAACGTCGAGTGAAGTCATGCTCGCCGTCACTTGCGACAGCCGCGAGGCGGTCGATGCCATGAACCAGGCGGCCGCCGAGAATGGCGGGACGGACGACATCAACCCGGTTCAGGATCTTGGCTTCATGTACAATCGGAACTTTGCCGACCCGGACGGTCATGTCTGGGAAGCAATGTGGATGAACATGGCTGGTGCAGGTGCACCCGCGAACTGACGAACACCCCACTGTACAATGGACAACAGCCCGCCCCAGGGCGGGAGAGGTGTCCAAGGAGGACCAAGGGGGCGGCCCGTGGAGCGCGACCCACGGGCTGTCTTCCTATTCGCAGGCCGCCAGCTGCCGCGCCGATAGTTCCCCCGTCGTTTCCCCGACGACCGATCAGACTGGATTATTATTACCTAAGTCATTGAAAAAATGGTGCACCCGACTGGATTCGAACCAGTGGCCTCTGCCTTCGGAGGGCAGCGCTCTATCCAGCTGAGCTACGGGTGCCTGGAGTGTGGACGCGACTAGCAAAGCGCGTCGCGCTGCGCCAGCCGTTTCGGATTCATCGCTCGCCTGGACCAGGGTGGGGCAGGAATAATGGACGGTGGTGTCACCGGCCAGATGACTTCATCGCCGGGCGTCAGCCCCGCGAGAATTTCGGCGCCGGTCGGCGAGACAAGACCGAGCCGAACATTTCTCGGGACCGCTTCACCGGTCTTGCGGAGTTGTACCTTGACGCGCGGAGCCTGTTGCGGGAGGCAGTGAAGCTCGCTTTTCCGTCGATCTACCCTTGATACGCGCCACATCATAAACCGCTCACCTCGGTCGTCACAGCAGTTGCCGTGGCGTCAGGCAACCTGTGCCCCACGCCCTGGCGATCAGCGTTTCACCTTCTTCGCCAGCGTCACCGGCTGGAACTGACCAAGGCCGCAACTCGGGCCCGGGATCGATGGCGGCGAGCGCAGCACGGTGATGATGTCGACCGAGCAGAGCTGGCTGAGCGAAGTCTTGTAGCTGAAGCTTTCCTCGAACCCGAGACCGGGGCAGCTTTGCGGCAGGGTGTTGCGATAGATTTTGCCGCCCTGCATCTCGAAATCGATCACGCTGTCGCTGCGTACATGGCTCTGGCGGATGCGGTTGAGCGAGATGCAGCTTTCGGCCTTGCCGGCGGGTGTCGCCTCCGGGACCTTGTTGCGGTCGCGCGCCACACCGGGGGAAGCGATCGCGGCGGCGATCAGGGTGGGGGCGAGAGCGACGAGCAGGTTGCGCATGGCTATATCTCCTGGCGCCCGATTGCTTCCGGGGCGCCCTTCGGGGCGAGCGTCTTGGGTTTGAACGCACACAGGTCGCAAACGATGCAACGCCAGCATTCCGGTGTACGCGCCTTGCACGTGTAACGCCCGTGTAGAATCAACCAGTGATGCGCATGGAGCCGGAACGGCTGCGGCGTCGCCTTGTCGAGCTTGAGTTCGACCGCCAGCGGAGTCTTTCCGCGCGCCAGACCAGTGCGGTTGCCGACGCGGAAGATGTGCGTGTCGACCGCGAAGGTTTCATGCCCGAATGCTGTGTTGAGCACGACATTGGCGGTCTTGCGCCCGACCCCGGGGAGCTTCTCCAGCGCGTCGCGGTCGTCCGGCACTTGCCCGTCATGGTCGCGGATCAGCGCCTCGGACAAGGCGATGACGTTCTTCGCCTTGGTGTTGAACAGGCCGATCGTCTTGATATGCTGTTTGAGCTCGGCTTCGCCCAGCGCGACCATCTTGTCAGGGCTGTCCACGCCCTCGAACAGCAGCCGGGTCGCCTTGTTGACGCCGACATCGGTCGACTGGGCGGAAAGCGCGACGGCGACGAGCAGCTGATAGGGATTGCCATAGGCCAGCTCGGTTTCGGGGTGCGGGTTGTCGGCGGCGAGGCGGGCGTAGAACTCGACGACGTCGGCGCGCTTCACAGGCCGAGCACCTCCGCCATGGTGTAGCGGCCCGCCCGCTGGCCGGCGAGCCACAGCGCAGCGGTGACCGCGCCGCGCGCGAAGATCGCGCGGTTCTCCGCGCGGTGGCCGATCTCGATCCGCTCGCCCTCTCCCGCGAAGACGACGAGATGGTCGCCGGCGACCGATCCGCCGCGCAAGCTGGCAAAGCCGATCGTGCCTTCGCTGCGCGCGCCGGTCAGGCCAGATCGGTCGGCGACCTTGGCCTCGGCCAGGGTGATGCCGCGCCCCTCGGCGGCGGCCTCCCCGAGCAGCAGCGCGGTGCCCGATGGCGCGTCGACCTTGTGGCGGTGGTGCATTTCGAGGATTTCGATATCCCAATCGGGGCCGAGCCGCGCGGCGGCGTCACGCACCAGTTGCGCGAGCAAGGTGACACCGAGCGAGACATTGCCGGTCTGCAACACGGCGATGTCGGCCGCCGCCGCGTCGATCAACGCATGGTGCGCCGGGCCGAGACCGGTGGTGCCGATCAGGATCGGCGTGCCCGACGCGCGCGCCGCGGCGAGCGTCGCCGCGAGCGCGCCGGGGGCGGAGAAGTCGATCAGCACATCGGCATCGCGCGCCAGCGCGGCGGGGTCGCCGCCCGCGTCGATCCCGCCGACCAGGGTCGCGCCGAGATCGGGGATCGCCGCGGCCAGTGCCTGGCCCATGCGCCCCGCGCTGCCGATGATGCCGATCCCGATGATACCGGTGGTAGTCATGATGTCGTCCAGAGCTTGAAAGGAGGGGGTTGGGCGGCTGGGCCTTGGCGAAAGTTCAGGCGGGGGCGGCGATGCCGGTCTTCACTTCGCCCTTCGGCACGATCTCGATCGGCAGGTCGTCGCCCTGAAGCCGGTCGGCCTCCGGTTCCGAACAACCATAGCAATCATCCGCGCGATAGACACGCAAGCCGACCCCGGTGGCGATCGCGGCCAACGGCTCGCCCACTTCGTCCCGGCGCACGCGGCGTTCGTGCAGCGCGACGCGGCCATCGGACGCGGCGAGGTAATCGGCGTCGATGATGGTGACGCCGCTATCCTGTGCCGCCTCGAGCGCGGCGGGGCGATCGTCGATCACCACGATCGACGACGCGTCGGTGCCGCGGCGGGTCAGCTCACTGCCCGCCTCCATCCCGCTGGTGTCGTAACCGACGACCATGATATGGCCGTGCAGCTTTTGCTGGATCACTTTCATCCGCCATCTCTCCCACACGCCCTTGAGCAGGAAATCATACGCCGTGCCAAGGAAGATCAGCCATATGAACAGCCGGGTCGGGGTGACCAGGAAGCTGTCAAACATGCGCGCCTGATCCGAGACCGGCACGATATCACCATAACCGACCGAGGTGATGGTGATCATGATGAAATAGAGCACGTCGGTGAAGCTGATCGCGCCATCGGCATTGTCGCGCAGGCCGTCGCGGTCGAACCAGAAGATCGCCAGCGCGACCCCGATCAGCGCGAACGCCAGCGCGACGCGGAACGGCAGCAACAGCCAGGGTGGCGTCGCGCTCCTGCGGCGCAGCGCCAGACGACGGTCGAGGATCGGCGGCAGGCGGCGCATCATGGTGCTTGTAGCGCGGCTGGGGGCGGTGTCGACGGGTTTGGGTCGCAGGGTTTGGCGATTGAATCGAGGGTGGGGAAGGGGCGAGCGGCGGTAGCAAATTGTGCGCGGTCGATGCGCGTCCTGGGCGGGGTGATTCTATCGAGACCGGCAACCGGCCGGGGCGATCGCCACGCCAATTTTTCCCGTAGCTGCGGGAAGTTCCGCGGGAAGATGTTTTTCTGGGGGTTCTGCGGGAAACTGCGGGAAAAACTGCGGGAAAAACGACGGGGCTGCACGGGAAAATTCGGATGTGCTGCGGGAATATCGGGAAAGGGATGGGGGGCATGATCTGGTTGAGTCCGGGTCTGCTTGATTCGACGGATTGTCGAATGGGTTCGATCGTGAGGTGAAACGCTTGCGCGCGAGAGAAGGCATGACGATACCCGGGAGCGATTTGAATCTGGCCGAAGATGCAGCGCGAACGCTTGGCCGTTTGCTGGCTGGCCGGTTTCGCGCACGCTGCCGCAGAAGTAGACGTTCGAGACTCGGTTCAGCACCCGCCCCACGCGCTCTGTCCTCAATGGTGCAGCCGTACGAACTGCACATTGCGGGCACCATTCGCCCAAGCGGCAAAGCCATTGATCTGGCCGTTGCGCTTTCGCGAAAAAACGAACGTGGTCGTCCCTCGCAGATGGGCGGTGAAGCCATCGGCGAAGCTCGGCAGCAATTGCCATTCAACCGCAAAGGGCTGACGCAGAACCAGCGAATCCCCCTTTCGCACCACCGCAATTCGCGTATCCAGTTCTGCATTGTAGTAGGTGCCGACATAGGCAGCGAGCGCATTGCCGTTCGTCTTGGCGGGCGCGACTGCGACGAAGCGCTGGCGCGTCGCACCGTGTGCAAGCATAAGTTCGACCGGTCGTCCTTTAGCCGATGCGAACTGAACGAGGTCACCGTCCTCGCGCGCAAAATGCTCGCCCTCGACGGGGATAAGCATCTGGGTCGACCCTTGCCGCAACGTAAGCCGGTTATCGATCACTTTCGTCTCGACCAGTTCACCGGTCACCGGGTTTCGAAAGAGGCTCTGGTATTGCGGCAAGTCCGAACGGTCCCCTTTTTGTGGCGGGGCGGCAGGCCGGGATATTGGGTCGGCGGCGTCTTCGATATAGCCAATGGCATCAAGTGCGTCCTTCGCGATGTTGTCGCCAATAGCCACCGGGTCGATGCCGCCATTGTTGCAGAGCACGACGATCGAGATGCGCTTTTCGGGGTAACGGCCGAGCCAGGTCTTGTAGCCGCCTGTCGAACCGCTGTGCGAAACCAGGCGCAATCCATGTGCGCGGGTCACCTCCAGACCAAGGCCGTATTCGAGTTCCACCCCGCTCCGCAACTTGCCTGGGGTTTGCAAAGCTGCGACCAGCGTCGCGCCGCCTGGGAGCGCGGACGGATCGTCCAGAAACGCGTTCCAGCGCAGCAAATCGCCGATCGTGGTGAGCAGGCCGCCATTCCCGTAGACATTTGTAAATGGCATATTGGCGAGGAAGCCATCACTGGTCGCGGCATAGGCCATCGCCCGCCCCGGCACGATCGTACGAAAATCCTCGCGCCAGCGACTGTGACGCATCCCGAGCGGCTGGAACAGGCGCTGGTTGGTGAAATGCTGCAGGCTCGCGCCGCTGACCCGTTCGATGATCGTTGCCGCCAGGGCATAATTGGTATTTGTGTAGAGGAATTCAGCCCCCGGCGCGTAGTTCAGGCGCTTCTGACGCGAGGCCAGATCCAGGATCGTTCCCTGGCTGTGCACCTGAGTCCCGGGCGGATTGCCGCTCAGTGCCAGCAGACTCCATTGCTCCCGCAGACCGCTGGTGTGGGTGAGGAGATGCCGGATCGTGATCGGAGTCCCGTAGTCCGGCATTTCCGGCACGTAGCGCCTGATATCGTCGTCGAGCGCCAGCTTGCCGTCCTGAACCAGCAGCAGCATCGCGGCACCGGTGAACTGTTTGGCGAGCGAGCCGGTCTCGAAAACACTGTCCGCCGTGATCGGCACCGGGTGTTCAAGGTCGGCGAGGCCTAAGGTTCGCGTCAGCGGTGCCGCGCCGGCGATCGTCACGCCCGCCGCGCAGCCAGGTCCTGTCGGAGCGATCGGCGCAAGGTCGACATCAAGGTCGATTACAGGTCGACCTCGTTGCGTCGCGGCGGGTGGGAGACTCATATTCTTTGCAGCGGCGCTCCAGGCCACGCTGGTAGCAAGGCACGACAGGGCCGCGACGGTAACAAAACGGGTTGGAAGCATTGAACTCCCCGATCAACTCGGGCCGCTCAAGCCCCAGTTCCAGCGCAACCCAATAGCGGATCGGTGAACACCCTGGGACAGCGGTGAATAGGCAGTGGGAACGGTGAACGCCCGCTGAGACCGGTGAACGACGATGACAGCCAGCGCCTCGATCACCAGGGTGGCCATATTCGGTTTCATGACTTTTGACCTTCGGCAGCAGAATTATCGTTCGGCCAGCCGTGACCCAACCCCAACCTCTCGTGATCAATAGTCTCGGTAGCCAGAAGGCCGCTCGGGAGAGGTTTTCGAGGTCGGCAAAAGGGTGAGGAATACCAGATCGATCCGATGCCTGTCCGGCGCGCATCGACGACCGAGCCACAGAGAGGGAGGCCAATTCAGGTGAGCCTGATCTCTAAAACCGCGGTCTTCCAGCGTCCCGTGACGGTTGATCCCATTCGCGCCTGGCGCGGAATCAGAAGTCCGCTCTCTGCCGCTACGGGCGAGTAACGTCCAGGGCCTCGCGCAGAGCGGGCTGGCGGGAGCGGCTGACGGGCAGGGGCGGGCCCTCGCTCAGGTGTAGCAGCCAGCGGTCGCTGTCGCGCTCCAGGCGCTCCACGTGGGCCAGGTTGGCGATCACCGACCGGTGGATGCGCAGGAAGCTTGCCGGCAACTGAGTCGCAAGGCCGTCGAGACGAGCGGCGTGCAGCAGGCTGCGGCCGCCAACCAGCCGCAGTTCGACATAGTCGTCGGCGCCCACCACGGCCAGGATATCGGCAATCGGCACCAACTCGACGCCTCGCGCCGAGGCCACGGTCAGGCGGTCGGGGCGGCTGGCGGCGCGGGTCAGGGCGGCCTCGCGGTCGCGGTCGTCGCGACCCAGCCGCAGGACCTCGACCATCAGCAGTGGCAACACCAGGCCGGCGGCGAGCAGGAAGTAGGAGAGGTCGGCCAGCCATTCGGGGAACCCGAGGGCCAGCGCGAGGAACAGTGCCAGCCAGGCCAGGACCAGCCGCGCGCCGGGCGCGCGCAGACCCACGCCCGCCGCGGCCGGCAGCGCGGCGAGCGCCACCCCCAGGATCAGTGCCCAGACCGTCTTCACGTCGAAGCCCGGAAGCAGGGCCGTGGCGCCGACCATGCCCAGGGCCAGGCCGATCATCAGGCCGCGTGCCCTGGGCAGGAACCGGGTCGCGACATAGGTCACCAGCAGGATCGCGAAGGCGGCCGCCAGCACCCAGATGGCACTCATCCGCCAGGCGTGCAGGGGATAGGAATAGTCGAACAACGTCCGCAAGCTTTCGACAATTGCCTGCAGGGCCGCGACCCCGGCCATGGCGGTCAGGGTCAGGCTGGACCCCGTGCGGCGCATGGCATGGATGACACCGAAGCCGAACGCCGCGGCCAGCAGGGCGCCGGCCGCCACGAAGGTGATGGCCAGCGGCGTGGTGCTTTGCGGAAAGGGATAAGGCCAGATGCCTATCGCGCTCATCGGGCGGGCGAAATGCAGGCCGCTATGGAAGGACGACAGGCGCAGCACCAGCGTGTTCCCGCCGGGCCGCCAGGCAGTCTCACGGATCGGAAAGGTCGCCTGGTAGAGCCCGGGTATCTCGGCCCGCACCGTGGCGCCGGGGTGGCCGTTGGAGCCCAGGCGCTGGCCGTTGAGCCAGGCCTCGGACGAGGCGACGCCCGCCACATAGAGCGCGCGGGGCTGAGTGTCGGTGGGGACGCTGACGGCGGACCGGATCCAGAGTTCGCGGCCTTGAGGGTCGACGAAATCCTGAATCGGATGACAGTCGCTCAGCACCGGTCCGGCCGGGCCGACCGCACCACGACAGGCTTGCCACGCCGTGCCCTGGGCTCGGGCCGGGGTCGCGAAGCCCATCAGGAGGCCGGTGAGGAGCAGGATTCGCCACATGGCTCCCCTCTAGGGCGCCGCTCGCCGAGATGCACCGCCATTCGCCGATGACCGGTCGCCATTGACCGAAGCGGGGTGGCGGACGGCGCCGCGAACGGCTCAGCCATCGGCATGACCAACACATCGCTCAATCGCCGCGCCGTGCTCGCCGCCGCCGCTCTCGCCCTTCCTGCCCTGGCGCTCGCCCGGGCTTCCGCACAGACTCGGGCCTTCGCTCAGACCCGGGTCTTCGCTCAGACGGCGTCTCCGTCGCAGGCCGGCCCCTTCCGCTTCAAGGGCTGGCGCGGCGCGGAGACCGACGCCGAGCGGGGTTTCCTCGAGGTCCCGGAGGATCGTCGCGATCCCGGCTCGCGGAAGATTCGGCTTGGCTATGTCCGGTTCGCCTCGACGGCGGCCAGGCCGGGTCCGCCGATCGTCTACCTGGCCGGCGGACCGGGCGGTGAGGCGACGGGGGCGGCGACCGGACCGCGCTTTCCGATCTTCATGGCGCTTCGCGCAGTGGCCGACGTCATCGCCTTCGACCAGCGGGGCACAGGCCTGTCCAGCACCATCCCGGAACGGCCAGCCTCGACGCGCCCACCGCCGGTGTTCACCCAGGCTGGGCTGACGTCCCATTTCCGCGAGGAATTCCAGAGCGGCTGGGCCGAATGGACAAGGGCCGGCGTAGCGATGAAGGGCTACAACACCGAACAGAGTGCCGACGACATCGACGCCCTGCGACGGCATCTGGGCGCGGAAAAGATCGACCTTTGGGGTACCAGCTATGGCTCGCACCTGGCGCTCAGCGTGCTCAAACGGCACGGCGACAGGGTGAACCGCGTGGCCCTGTCCAGCCTGGAGGGCCAGGACCAGACGGTGAAGCGGCCGGCGCGGATCGACGCGTATCTGCGCCAGGTGGACGCCGTGCTGGGCGCGGACCCCGCCGCCCGAGCGGCTGTGCCGGATCTGCTGGCCCTGATGCGCCGTGTGCACGCCAGGATGGAGGCGCAGCCGGTCGTGACAAAAGTCACGCTGAAGGGCGCGCCGGCAGAGATCAGGATGGGCGGCTTCGGCGTCCAGATGCTGGCGAGTGGGCTGATCGCCAATCCCGGCACCCTGGCCATGCTGCCGGGTCTGTACCTGGCGCTGGAGGCCGGCCAGACTGCCATGCTGGCGCCCTTCCTGGGCGATGTAGCCGACTTGCTGAGCATGAGGGGCATGCCCGAGGCGATGGATCTGGCGTCCGGGATTTCGCCGCGCCGGCTGGCCCTGGTGCGGAGCGAAGCGCGGACCGCGGTGCTGGGCGAGACGCTGAACTTCCCGATGCCGCAACTGCTGGGCGCGGTCCCGGGCGTCGACCTGGGCGAAGGCTTCCGGGCGCCGATCCGCATCGACCAGCCCGCGCTGCTGGTCGCCGGTTCGCTGGACGGTCGCACGCCGCTGGCCGAGCAGGACGAAGTGGCGGCCCAGTTCCAGCAAAAGTCCCGCGTGATTGTCGAGAACGCCGGCCACAATGTCTTTGAGGCTCATCCCGACGTGCAGGCCTTGCTGGTGCAATTCTTCCGCGGCGAGGCCGTCGCCGACACCCGGCTGAATCTGCCGCCGCCGAAGTTCCGCATGGCGTGACGAGGCGGCGGCCGGCGGTAAGGTGACCGACCTGGCCCCCTGAGATTTCCCGCCAGGAATCCCGCGCTCGATCCGCGCGATTCCGAGCGCGCGATTGCCGATCTGGCTTCATTTACCGGGCGAGTTCGATTCCATAGTCACCAGGGGAGTCTTCTTCGTGAAAAGCGGCACCACCGTGCGCCAGCCATAGAGCATGCGGACATCAGTGCCCGCCCGGTCCAGATCGAACCGTCGTCGGCCCGGAACGATCAGCGAGCGACCCCGGCATCGCCACGCGCATCGATGACGCGGCTGGTCTGGATCGCCGGATTACCGGCAGACATCGCGTGGCGATCGGTATGGCTGCTTTGCCATTCCGCAGGCGTTGCCTCCGTCAGCTATGCAAGGATCGTGACGCTCAATTCATTTCGATATCGCGCTAACCACTATCAGCAAGATAAACATGCTCCAGTCATTCACGATATGCGCGATAGTTGATGCCCAAATGCTTTTTGTCTTCATATATGCCAGCGTAAGGACCAAACGAATGGGGCCGATCAGCAATAATGCTTGAATTATATTCCAGTTATAGGTCGGCAAGTGTATCGCCCCAAAGATCAGAGCCGACCCGATCCATGCGAGCAGAATGGCGCGAGTTATGGTTTCCGTGGCATCTGTAACGTGATCCGCAATCAGCCTCGCCGGTTCTAGGCATTGCCTGGAGGTTTCGTGGCAAAAGCTTTTCCCGGTGGCACTGTTCACGAAGCACGTGATGACCTTCAAGCTGCCCTGCGAGCCGACCCGCAAGTGCTTGTGCTGTGGGAACGCCTGACACCGCTTGGTCGGAATGAGTTCATCTGCTGGGTGGATGACGCGAAACAAGCAACGACGCGGCAGCATCGCATCGAGCGAACATGTGACGAATTGCTGGAGGGGAAAAAGCGGCCCTGCTGCTGGGTGGGCTGCATTCACCGCACCGACAAGGCGCCAAGCAGATGGCAGCAGGCAGTCCTGATCGACAAAAAAAGCAAAAACGGCTCCTAAATCGGTTCGCTAGCGTGTGTTGCTGTTTGGCGGTTCCTGGAGCGACGCTGTCGGACACATTCCCACTGATTGCGGACGCTCGGCCTCGAGCTGAACCGACGGCGGCTTTCAAGAGGCGATTATATACTTTGCAAATACGCTCCTGACCAGCTATGAAAATGGCACGTCAGGAGCAAAGCAATGTCGGTTCTTTCCCGTCCCGAATTTCACGATGAAGCGAAGGCTTTCACGCATCTGGAATCGATCATTTGGGCGGACGGGAAATCCTGCCCGCACTGCGGCGGTGTCGATCGGATCACGAAGGTAACAGCCAACCCGGCCAAGCGCATCCGGGTTGGGCTGTGGCGGTGCGGGGATTGCAAAAAGCAGTTCACGGTCAAGATCGGGACCGTGTTCGAACACGCCCGCCTGCCGCTGAATATCATGCTTCAAGCCGTCTATCTGATGACCGCGAGTAAGAAGGGCGTTTCGGCGCACCAACTCCACCGCATCCTTGAGATCACCTATAAGTCGGCTTGGTTCCTCGCCCATCGCATCCGAGAAGCGATGCGCTCTGGCGACCTTGCCCCGTTCGGCTCGGGCGGCGGTTTCGTCGAGGTGGACGAGACGTTCATCGGACGCCGCAAGGGCGCGGAAAAGGCCAAGGGGGGTTACGAGCACAAGATGAAAGTGCTGTCGCTATTGGATCGCGATACCGGCCGCACGCGCATGATGGTGGTGGACAAGGTAACGGTCGCCAGTCTCACCCCCATACTGATCGAGAACATCGCCGCCGAAGCGAACCTGCTAACCGACGATGCGGGCCAGTACCGTCACATGCATCGCCACTTCGCCTCGCACGCGACGACGCCACACCAGAAAGGCGTATATGTCGATCGCGAGAATCCGGTGATCCACACCAACACGATCGAGGGCTCGTTCTCGATCTTCAAGCGGGGAATGAAAGGCGTCTATCAGCACTGTGGCGAGCGTCACCTTCACCGCTATCTCGCCGAGTTCGAGTTCCGCTATTCATACCGTCAAGCCAACGGCTTCGATGATGGCGAACGCACGCAACAGGCGATGCGTGGGATCGTCGGCAAGCGCCTGACCTATAGCAGCACTGGTATCGCAGCCTGACACCAAGGCGAAGATCGCGATCAAGATGCGCAATCAGCGCTGGCGGACGCAACCGCATCGTCGCTCGATGCGAGACGCGCGTGGACGCCAGTTGAAGCTGCCGCTATAACCGCTTCTGGTTAGCCGACCATCCGCACATGGGAAAAGCCGCCTCGGAAATCCGGGGCGGCTTTTTCTATTTCGTGGACCTGCCGGGAATCGAACCCGGAGCTTCTAGGTTAGCCGTCCCTCCACCGCACCAAGCCAAGCCCTCGACCTAGGGATGGCCCAGCAAGACGGGTGGCTGCTACCGGGTGAAAGGGTGCGAAATCCTGTGTGAAAGGGTGCGTAACCTAGTTCCGCACGGCGCGCAGGATGCCTGCGGCATCGCGCTTGGCGTTGTCCGAGCTGGGCGGTTGTAAGTGCAGTCGCCGGTACTCTTCGACAAGTTCTGTCGCTACAGCCTCTGCGGTATAGGATGCCAGGTCAGCTTCAGTGAGCGCGAGAAGGCGCTTTGCTACGCCAGCAATCGGCTCACCGTTCTTTCCCGCAGGTCGGCCCCCTTTGATACTGACCAAACCTGCTTCAACAAATGCCGGCGGCCCGCCTAAATTGGGGAATAACAGTGCTAAACCGACCGGATCAAGGCGGACTCCGAAAGCGTTGATTGCATCTCGCGATCCTTCGATCGGTCGGATCAGGTTCCCCGTCGCCCAAAACCTTAGATCCTTTTGTGCGCTCCAAGTCGCCCATAGGCTTGACGGGATGTCGGTCGAATGCATCGCGGCGTCACCGATCGTAAGCGTTGTGGCCGCCGCCGTAAGGTGTCCAGACGCAAGAGCGGGGCCGATCTGTTTTGCTACATTTTCGAAGTTGATGTGATTGAGCAGACCAAGGGCCAGAGCGGGTGAGTACCAAGCCGCAAGGTCGCGCGCGTTCGCCTGATCCTTCCCCATTGAGCATTTCCGCCTTTCCCGGAAATAGCTGCCACGATGGCAGCGCATGGACAAGCGGCACGGCTCGCCATAACGTCCGATCGTTGCCCCGACTTTGAACGGAAGGGGCGGCCCGCAATCGGCGGCGAACACAGGCTCTCGGCTACGGTCGGGCGGCCTGCGGAATATAACACCTTCGGGAAATACGCGGGAGGCGTGTTCCTGTGTTCGCGTCGTTCAACCGTCCCGACTGGCGGGGCGGCGCGGTGAACATGGGAAATCACATGCGCCAGCTTGCCTTGCTGTGTGCGTGCTCGCTGGCCGCTTGCGGTGATGGCGATGCCGCGCGCCGATCCGTTGATCGGGACCAGAAAATATTCGCAGCTCAAGATCGCGTGAAAGCCGAATTGCGCGATCCAGCTTCCGCCGAATTTTCTGATGTCGATGTGAAAGGCGTCCGTACCGTGTGCGGCCGAGTCAATTCACGGAATGGCTTTGGCGGCATGAGCGGGGCGCAGCGCTTCGTTGTGACCCGCGACAAGGTATTCCTCGAAGAACAGGAAGAATCTGTTGTGCCGGGCTCTTTCCCCGGCTTCTGGCAACAGGTGTGCGCTTAGGTTATATCAACTCGATCAGGAGCAACACGATGGACGATCAGAACCAGAGCGAGAAGTTCAAGCAAGCCGCGCGCGAGCTGGAATGTGACGAGGACGAGGGACGCTGGGATGCGAACCTTAAAAAGATCGCAAAACAGAAACCCGAACCCGAGACATCCAATGCCGACGTGGGATGAACAGTATCGGGGCTACCTGATTTCGTATCAACGCGGCGATCGCTTCGCGTGGATTTATAGACCGGGCGACTTGGGCGCGCTGAACGAAATGGCCGTGGCAGATCGATCAAATAGCCGAAATTATCTGCGATCCGAGGCCCATCGCATCATCGACGCGGATATCGCTTCGCATCCTTAGTGTTTGCAAAAGATATAATCGCCTTTCAAGATGGGGCCAAAGCTCGCCAGATGGCCCAGGTCGGGCGCAAAGCCGTCATACGCGGGTAACGCCCGGGAACCTCCTGCGTCAGAGCAATATCAACGGAGCGAAATCGGCAGATAGATGTCCGATCGCAGCTGATCTTCGGGCGCATCTTCCGGCGTATCGACATAGTGGATGCGCAACGGGGCGTCGGCGAACGCAAGACCCCGAGCGAGAGCGACGGCATAAGCGAGATCGACCGTTGCGAAGATCGTCTCGTAGCTGCCGACATGCCGAAGACGGATGTGAGGTCCACCCGCGATCGGGATCGATATGACATTCGATGGCAATTGTGCCTCCTGCCCGAGATCCAGTGCGCAATCGAAGCGGACATCGTCGGCGGCGGTGAAACGAGGATCGTCGTGTGGAATGCCGTGAACACCGATCAGCGACTCCGTCGGCAACTCGGCGAACAGGATCGCGAACAATCTTTCAAAAACCTGGTCGAGCTCTGCATACGCTCCGATATTGCGAATGGCCGCGACGCGGAACGGTGCGGTGGAAACGATCTCGACGGATAGTGGGGCGCCCGTCGTACTGCCGCGTCCCAGGACCGCGGCGAGTTCGTTCGCCGCCTCGTCCGAGCTGCGTGCCGCGCTCGCGGAACGTCCGGTCACCGCACGGATCGCGCGGGCAAATGCCTGGCTGGTGGCATAACCGCTCGCCGCTGCCGCTTCCGTTACCGAAACGCCTCGCTCTCTCAGGCGCGGCAGAGACCGCGCGAGCCGAACCCGGCGAACCGTATCGCCGATGGTTTCGCCGGTCATGAGCCGATAGACGCGATGGAAATGGTGCGGCGACAACGCCGCAATTTCCGCCAACGCCTCAAGCGTCGCGGGACGATCGCCCAGGTCCATGCTTTCGAGATGGGCCGCGACACGATCGATCCGTTCCGCATAGTCGATCCTCGTCGCCTCACGCATCGTCACGCGCTCACTTTTCGCACGGCTTGCTGCCAGCGTCGAAATAGCTGTCGTCGGCGATGATCTTTCCATTGCGCACCTTCAGAAACGTCGCGATCGGCATTCGAAAACCGGACGCCACAGAGACCGCCGTGAAGCGGACCGCAACCCGGTCGCCCTGAACCACCAGGTCGTCGACCCGATCTTCAATGTCCGGAAAGGCAGCAAAAAGGGCTGTATAGGTACGCACCACATCACGCTGACCACGGGGCGCGCAAAAGTCGGATGAGGAGAGGCGGGCATCATCGGCGTACAGCGCAGCCATCGCGGCCGCGTCATGTCGATTGAACGCCGCGAACATTGCCCGGACGGTGGTATCGGCATTGGCGGGTTGCGCCGACGTGATCGCAAGGGCGAGTGAAAACAAGAACATGAATATATCTCCGCTATCGGAGCTCCAATATGTGTCGATCGATGGTCCGATGCGTTCCCGATCTTGCTCTTTTTGAACCCGCGCCGACGATCAGCCGGTCGCGGGGCCAATGAATATGCATATATCGCACCGATGCAGTGGCTAAGCCGAGATCGCCATTTGGAAAAGCGGTCAGCTCGCCCGATTTCGGACTCTGCCACAGCGGAAACGATTGGCGGACCGGCTGTTTCAGCACCCGAATTGCGGTGAGGTAGAGTCGTTGCAGATCACAATATGCGCCCCGGTCTCAGCGCAGCGCCCGGCGCACGCTGGGCAGGATTTTCGCCACGATGATTTCCACGCCGCGTGCGGTTGGATGAAGCCCGTCGGCCTGAAGCAGGCGGCGATTGCCCGCCACGCCGTCGAGGAAGAAGGGGTAGAGCGGCACGCCATATGACCGGGCAAGGGCCGGGTACATCGCCTCGAACGCGCGGACATAATCGGGGCCGAGATTGGGTGCGGCGCGCATTCCGACGAGTAGCACCGGAATGTTGCGACGCTTCAGTTCGGCGAGGATCGTGTCGAGATTCGCCCGCGCCTGCGCGACCGGCAGGCCGCGCAACATATCGTTCGCGCCGAGTTCGACGATCACCAGGTCCGGTGTGGCGCGGAGCCCGCGCAGGCCCCAGCGCAAGCGTGCCCGCGCTTGCGCCGCAGTGTCGCCCGCGACGCCGCCATTGCGTACCGTCGCGGCGACCGCGTCGCGGCGCAGTGCCGCCTGAAGTCGCGTCGTGAACCCTTGTTCGGGGGGCAGGCCATACCCCGCGGTAAGGCTGTCGCCCAACGCCCAGATAAGCGGCGCGCGGGGCGCCTTCGCCGCGGGTTGCGCGAGCGCCGGTTGAACTATCGTTGTGGCGAACAGCAACGCGAGATGGACAAGCAGCCATCGGCATCCGTATCGCGGCTTTTGTGACCATCGTTCCATCCCCCGCCGATAGCGACCTGATCGTCGCGCGCAATCTCTCGCTGTCGCTGGGTCGCCCGCCCGCCCGGGTCGATATCCTGCGCGGCATAGACCTGACCGTCACCGCCGGCGACAGCGTCGCGCTGCTCGGGCCATCGGGATCGGGCAAATCTTCATTGATGGCGGTGCTGTCGGGACTGGAGCGGCCGAGCGGTGGCGTGGTGCGGGTTACGGGACTCGATTTCGCGGCGCTGGACGAGGATGCGCTGGCCGTCGCGCGGCGCGGGCGGATCGGCATCGTGCTGCAGGCGTTTCATTTGTTGCCGACGATGACCGCGCTGGAGAATGTCGCGGTGCCGCTTGAGCTGGCCGGCGCGCCGGATGCGTTCGCCCGCGCCGCAGCGGAACTCGCGGCGGTCGGCCTCAGCCATCGCGGCGATCATTATCCCGCGCAATTATCGGGCGGGGAGCAGCAGCGCGTCGCCATTGCCCGCGCGCTGGTGACCGGCCCGGCCCTGTTGTTCGCCGACGAACCGACCGGCAATCTCGATACGGCGACGGGCGCCGCGATCATGGATTTGCTGTTCGCGCGGCATGCGACGAGCGGCGCGACTTTGTTCGTCATCACCCATGATCCGGCGCTGGCCGCGCGGTGCGCGCGCGTGATCGAGCTGGCCGATGGGCGGATCGTCGCCGATCGGCGCCTGACCGTAACGGCCACTGGAACCACCGTTTGAATATCATCTGGCGGCTTGCGTTGCGCGATTTAAGGCGCGGTGGACATGGGCTGTTGCTGCTTTTCCTGTGCCTGTTCCTCGGCACCGCCGCGCTCGCCGGGATCGGCAGCCTTTCGGCGAGCATGGTCGCCGCACTCGATGCCAATGGCCGGCAAATGCTTGGTGGCGATGTCGAGCTGACGGTCTCCCAACGCCGCGCCACGGTGGAGGAAGCGGCGGCGTTCGCCGGCGCCGGTCGCATGTCGGAAACCGTATCGATGCGCGCCATGGCGTATGCCGGCGTCGGCAAGAGCGCCGGTACGGGTGCCGGGGGTGATGCCGGCGGCGTGCTGGTCGCCTTGCGCGGGATCGATGACGCATGGCCAATGGTCGGGCAGTTCAGGCTGGCGCCCGGCGCGCTTGTCGCCCGGCCGCATGGTGCGCAGATCGCAATCGCGCCGGCACTGGCCGAACGGCTCGGCGTGAAGGTCGGTGACGATGTGCGGCTCGGTGCGGTGACGCTGCGCGTGATCGGGCTGATCGCGGAGGAGCCGGACCGGCTCGGCGCCGGCTTCAGCCTTGGGCCGCCGGTGCTGGTCGACATGGCTGGGCTCGACGCGACGCGGCTGGTGCAGCCGGGCAGCCTCTATGAAAGCCGCTATCGCCTGTTGCTGACCGATCCAGGTACAGCGACGACGACTGGCGACCGGCTGGTCAGGCGGTTCGCCGATACCGGCTGGTCGGCCAAGGCGAGCGACCGCGCGGCGGGCGGACTGCGCCGGGGGATCGGCCAGCTCGGCCAATTCCTGCTGCTGATCGGCCTCGCCGCGCTGGCGATCGCCGGGATCGGCGTCGGCAGCGGCGTTGCCGCTTATCTCACGGCCAAGACGCGGATGATCGCGACGCTCAAGGTACTCGGCGCCCGTTCCGCGACGATCGCCGCGATCTTCATTGCACAGCTCGGACTGGTGGCGGCGGCCGGAGTCGCGGCCGGGCTTGCGGTCGGCGCGCTGGTGCCGTGGATCGTGACCGGCGTTGCGGGTTCGGCGCTGCCGGTACCGCCGCGCCTCGCATTTTACCCCGTTCCGCTGGCGACCGCCGCACTGCTCGCTCTGCTCGTCGGGCTGCTGTTCGCGACGCCCGCGCTGGCACGAGCGCGCTATGTCCCGGCCGCGTCACTGCTGCGCGACGTGGTCGCACGGCGCAGATTGCCCTCTGTACGCGTGCTCGGCGCGATGGCGTTGTTGATCGTGGCGCTTGTCGCGCTCGCTGTGCTGACCTCGTCCGACCAATTGTTGGCGCTCGGCTTTGTCGGCGCGGTGGCGGGGCTGATCGCGTTGCTATGGGGTATCGGGCTGATCATTCGCGTCGGGGTGGCGCGATTGCCGCGTCCGCGCCGGCCGCTGCTGCGCCTGGCGCTGGCCAATCTGCATCGCCCCGGCGCGCAGACCGACCGGCTGGTGGTGGCGCTTGGCCTTGGCTTTTCGTTGTTCGTGGCGCTGGCGGTGATCGACACCAGCCTGTCGGCCGAACTGGCCGGCACCGCCCCTGCCAAGGCGCCGCGCTTCTTCGCGATCGATCTGCAGCCGGAGGACGCGGCGCGCTTTCGTGATGCGGTGATCGCCGCATCGCCGGGCGCGCGGGTCGAAACCGTGCCGTCGCTGCGCGGGTCGATCACCGTGCTGCGCGGGGTGCGGGTCGCCGATATGAAAGTGGTGCCCGAGGACGCGTGGGTGCTGCGCGGCGATCGCACGATCACCTGGGCGGCGACCGTGCCGCCGCGCAACGAAGTGGTTGCCGGGCGCTGGTGGCCGGCCGATTATCGCGGGCCGCCTTTGGTGTCGCTGGAGGACAAGGCGGCGGAGGCGCTTGGCCTGAAGATCGGCGATACGATCACCGTGTCGGTGCTGGGCGTCGATGTACCGGCAAGGATCGCGTCGTTGCGCAAGATCGACTGGAACGGGCTGGGACTCAATTTCGCGATCGTGTTTTCCCCCGGCTATATCGAGGAAGCACCGCACGGCCTGCTCGCCAGCGTCTATTCCGCCGCGACCAAGGATGGCTCGGTCGCGAGCAGGGTCGGGACGGCACTGCCGTCGGTGACGCTGATCCGGGTCGGCGATGTGATCAGCCAGATCGGCCTGGTGCTCGGCCAGGTGGCACTGGCGGTCCGCGCCGCCGCCGCGGTGACGGTTGCCGCCGGCATCGCGGTGCTGGTCGGCGCGGTCGCGGCATCGGGGCGGACGCGGCGTTACGATGCGGTGATCCTGAAACTGCTCGGCGGCAGCCGGCGCCAAGTGCTCGGCGCGCAGGCGCTGGAATATGCGATGCTGTCGCTGGTGCTGATTATCGTCGCGCTGGTGATGGGCAGCGCGGCGGGCTGGTTCGTCGTGGTGCGCCTGTTCGACCTGGCGTGGGGGCCGCGTTACGATGTCGTCGCACTGACTCTGGCGGCCTCGGTCATCGTGACACTCGGCACCGGGCTGGCGGGCAGTCTGCCGGCCTTGCGTGCGCGACCGGCGGAAGCGTTGCGCGAGCTTTAGAGTATCGTTGGGCTGGCTGGAATCAACGGTTGGGGTGGGCCGGTCGCCCTTACGCATTTGGTGCGTTGGCGCCAGTTTTCGTGTTCCCCATTTCCGAACATGTGCCTGCTGCGTTAAATGCACCTTATGAGTGATATCCACACCATCGTCGTCCTCACCGGCGCGGGCATTTCTGCGGAGAGCGGCATCGCGACCTTTCGTGGGCCGGGCGGTCTGTGGGAAGGGCACCGCGTCGAGGACGTCTGCACGCCCCAGGCGCTCGCCCACGATCCGGAACTGGTCCACCGCTTCTACGACCTGCGCCGGGCGGCGCTGGCGGAGGTCGTGCCCAATGCCGCGCATGAGGCGCTGGCGCGGCTCGACCGGGAGTGGCCGGGCGAGTTGCTCATCGTGACGCAGAATGTCGATGACCTGCACGAACGGGCGGGGGCGGAGCGCATGCTGCATATGCATGGCGAGCTGAATTCGGCGCTATGCGCGGCGTGCGACGCGCGGGTCGCGTGGCGACATGGCTTGCCGTCGGGATCGGTGTGCGGCGCGTGCGGGGCGGCGGCGCTTCGGCCCGACATCGTGTTCTTCGGTGAGATGCCTTATCGGATGGAGGAGATCGAGCGCGCGATCTCCCGCGCCGATCTGTTCGTGTCGATCGGTACGTCGGGCGCGGTCTATCCCGCCGCCGGGTTCGTACAGACCGCGCGTTATCATGGCGCGCAGACGCTGGAGCTCAATCTGGAGCCGTCGGCGGGGAGCATGTATTTCCATGAGGCGCGAATGGGCGCGGCGGGCGTGCTGGTGCCGGCATGGGTTGATGAGGTGCTGGGCTAGGGGCTGACCCTCAATCGACCCAGTCGAGCCCCATGTCGCGATACACGTCGCGTTCCTCATCCCAGCCCGGCTTTACCTTTACATGAAGGTAGAGATGCACCGGCCGGCCCATGATCGCGGCAAGTTCAGTCCGTGCCCGCCCGCCAATCTCCTTGATCCGTGAACCGCCCTTGCCGAGGATGATCGCGCGCTGGGTCGGGCGTTCGACCAGGATTTGCTGATGGATCTCGACCGATCCATCCTCGCGCTCCTTATACTGTTCGGTTTCGACCGCGCTGGCATAGGGGAGTTCGGCGTGGAGCTGGAGATAGAGCTGTTCGCGCGTGACTTCGGACGCCAGGCTGCGTTCGGTCGCGTCGGACACCTGATCCTCTGGGAAGTGCCAGGGGCCCTCAGGCATCGCGGCGGCGAGATGTTTCTTCAATTCGACCAGCCCGTCGCCGGTCGTCGCGCTGACGAAGAAAGTCTCGGCGAAACCGACCTGTGCGTTGAGCTTCTCGGCATGGAGCAGCAGCTTGGCCTTGTCGGCGAGATCGACCTTGTTGAGGATCAGGTATTTCGGCTCGCTGCGGCCCTTGATCGACTCCGCGATGTCAGTGACCTTGGCACCCAATCCGCCCTTGGCATCGACCACCAGCGCGAGCACGTCGGCGCCCTCGGTTCCGCCCCAGGCGGCGGAGACCATCGCGCGGTCGAGTCGGCGCTTGGGTTCGAAGATGCCGGGCGTATCGACCAGCAGCAACTGCGTATCGCCCTCGATCGCGACACCCATCAGCCGTACGCGCGTGGTCTGCGCCTTGGGGCTGACGATCGCCACCTTCTGCCCGACCAGCGCGTTGACCAGGGTGGATTTGCCGGCGTTCGGTGCGCCGACGACGGCGATGAGGCCGCATTTTTGTTGGAGTTCGGTCATTCTTCTGTTCCGTTCGTTTCGAGCGAAGTCGAGAAACCGATTTCAGCGCCGGGTCAATGTTTCTCGACTTCGCTCGAAACGAACAGGGAGTGGGTAGCGCCTAAAAATCGATAATTACCCCAGCTTCGCCAGCAACGCTGACGCTGCGGCCGTTTCCGCCTCCTGCTTCGAGCTTCCCTCGGCGGTCGCCTCCGCCAGGGCCCCGATCGCCGCTTTCACCGTGAAGCGTGGGGCGTGGTGCGGGCCGGAGCGGTCGATCACGTCATAGGTCGGAGTGCGCCGGCTATGCGCTGCGGCCCATTCCTGCAGCGCGGATTTGGGATGTTGCGGCGCGGACCCCTGCGTCGTCACTCGTTCACCCCAGCCGCTGCGGATCGCGGCGCGCGCGACCTCCAGCCCGCCATCGAGATAAAGCGCACCGATCAGCGCCTCCATCACGTCGCCAAGCACATTGTCGCTGTCGGTTGCGCCGTCGTCGCGGGCCTGCTTGCCGAGCTTGAGATGCGCCGCCACGCCGAGACCGCGCGCGACATCGGCACACGCCGCGCCGGTGACCAGCGCGTTCAACCGCTTCGATAATGCGCCTTCGGGTTCGGCGGGGAAGAGCGCGAACAGCCATTCGGCCATGACCAGCCCGAGCACGCGGTCGCCGAGGAATTCGAGCCGCTCATAATTCGCCGCTGCCTGGCTGCCATGCGTCAGCGCGCGCTCGAACGGCGCGAGATCGGCCGGCGTGTGGCCGAAAATGCTGGTGATCCAGGCCTTGGGGCTGTTTTCGGCGTTAGCGCTCAAAAGCCTTCCCCGATGCGGCTCCACCGCGCCGCGCTGAACCAGGTCCAGGGGAGAAACCAATTGGCCGAACCATCGGTCGAGAAGAAGCTGACCACCGCCTTGCCCTCGATCCGCTCCAGCGGCACCATCCCCATGCCCTGCGGCGGTTCGAAGCGGCTGTCGCCGCTATCGTCGCGATTGTCGCCCATCACGAAGACATGACCGGTCGGAACCGAATAGATGGAGGTTTCGTCCGCCACCGGATTGTCGCCGCGGTCGAGCACCATGTAAGATTTGCCGCCAGGCAGCGTCTCGCGGAACTGCAGATAACGGCAGATCGGCTTGCGCGTGGCATCGACATCCTGGAACTCGGACGGGCATTCCGAACCTGAATAATTCGGCGTCAGCGGGATGGTGAAGTCGGCCACGCGCTCCTTGGGAATCGCGGTGCCGTTCAGGATCACCTGGCCCGCGCGCATCTGGATCGAATCGCCGGGCAGACCGATGACGCGCTTGATCACGTCATGCTCATCCGGACCCGGCCCGCGAAACACGACCACATCGCCGCGCGTCGGATCGCGTCCGAAGACGCGACCGGGAATGAGCGGTAGGCTCAGCGGCAACGAATGACGCGAATAGCCGTAATTCCATTTCGAGATGAACAGATAGTCGCCGATATAGAGGCGCGGCAGCATCGATTGCGACGGGATGCTGAACGGCGAAAAGATGAAGCTGCGGAAGATGAGCACGACGATCGCCAGCTTGAGCAGGAAAATCAGCGTCTCGGCCGTCTCCGACTTGGGCTTGATCGCTTTCGAGCCGGTGCTCGGGGGATCAGAGGGCGGGGGATCTGCGGGTGCCGCATCGGGCAGGGTGTCGGTATCGGCCATCGGCGCGGTTTGCGCATGCGCGCGCGGGGCGTCAAGCAGGTGCGGGCGCGAGATGTGCCGTTGCGGCCATTGAGTATCGACCTTAAGCCCACCACATCGACCCCTTCACGACAAACGACCCCGCCCGACGACCCCAGACAACAAGGATTGGACGTGCCCATGCCCGCAGCCGACTGGACCGCGATCGAGGCGCTCCCCGCCGCCACGTTGAAGAGCCTGTTTGCCGATGACCCGGACCGGCTCGCGCGCTTCTCGGCCGATGTCGCGGGGCTTCATTTCGACTGGTCGAAGACGCATCTGACCGCAGGCGCGGTGTCCGCATTCGAGGCGCTGGCCAAGGCGCAAGGGCTGGCGGCCAAGCGCGAAGCGCTGTTCGCGGGTGAGGCGATCAACCTGACCGAAGGGCGGGCGGTCGAACATACCGCCGAACGCGGGGAGGGTGCCAGGGAGAGTGTCGCGCGGGCGCGCGCGCTACACGCACGGATGCGTTCGCTGATCGATGCGATCGAGGGCGAGGCGCTTGGACCGATCCGCCACATCCTGCATATCGGTATCGGCGGGTCGGCGCTTGGCCCGCATCTCCTGGTCGATGCGCTGGGCCGCGATTCGGGGCGTTACGACGTTGCGATCGTCTCCAATGTCGATGGCGTCGCGCTGGAGGAGGTGTTCAAGAAATTCGATCCCGCCGCCACCCTGCTGGTCATCGCGTCCAAGACCTTCACCACCACAGAGACGATGCTCAATGCGCAGAGCGTCCTGCAATGGATGACCGAGCATGGCGTGGAGGACATTTATGGCCGGGTCGTCGCGCTGACCGCGGAGCCCGACAAGGCGCTCGAATGGGGTGTCGATGAAACGCGCATCCTGCCGTTCAGCGAATCGGTCGGCGGGCGTTATTCGCTCTGGTCGTCGATCGGTTTTCCGGCGGCGCTGGGGCTGGGCTGGGATTGTTTCGAGGAATTGCTTGAAGGCGCGGCCGAGATGGATCGGCATTTCCGCCTGACCGCGCTGCATGAGAATGCGCCCGCGCTGGCCGCTTTTGCCGATCTCTATTACACTCAAGTACGCCATGCCGAGACGCGCGCCACCTTCGCCTATGACGAGAGGTTGCGGCTATTGCCGTCCTATCTTCAGCAACTCGAGATGGAATCGAACGGCAAGGGCGTGACGATCGACGGCAAGCCGCTCGATCGGCCGAGTGCCGCGATCACCTGGGGCGGGGTTGGTACAGATGCCCAGCATGCGGTGTTCCAGCTGCTCCATCAGGGCACGCATCTGGTGCCGGTCGAGTTCGTCGCGGTGATCGAGGCGGGCGATACCCTGGCCGAGGATCATCACCGGCAATTGTTGCTCAACGCCTTTGCGCAGGGCGCCGCGCTGATGGCGGGCAAGACGGTCGACGACCCGGCGCGCAGCTATTCGGGCGACCGGCCGTCATCGACGATCCTGCTCGACGATCTCGACGCGCGTAGTCTGGGCGCGCTGATCGCATTCTACGAACACCGCGTGTTCGTTAATGGCGTGCTGCTCGGGATCAATTCGTTCGACCAGTTCGGCGTCGAGCTGGGCAAGGAAATGGCCAAGGCGGCGATCGCCGGCGGACAGAGCTTCGACGCCTCGACCGATGATCTGATCAAGCGGGCCTTTGGCTGATCACGTATAACATCTGTTCGTGCTGAGCTTGTCGAAGGACCGTTCTCCTCCCCGGCCGCGAGAGAAGAAGAACGGTGCTTCGACAAGCTCAGCACGAACGGTTTCTTTTGACGAGGGTACAGCATGACCGCTCCTAAATACGACTATGACCTGTTCGTCATCGGCGCCGGCTCAGGCGGGGTGCGCGCCGCGCGCGTGTCCGCCGCGCATGGTGCGAAGGTCGCGGTGGCCGAGGAATATCGTGTCGGCGGCACCTGCGTGATCCGCGGTTGCGTGCCCAAGAAGCTGCTCGTCTATGGTGCGCATTTCGCGGAGGATCTGGCCGACGCGCGCCGTTTCGGCTGGAACGTGCCGAAATGCGATTTCGACTGGACGGTGCTACGCGACAATGTGCTGGAGGAAGTCGACCGGATCAACGGCGCGTACACCGCGACGCTGGAAAATCACGGTGTAGAGATCATCACGGAACGGGCGACGATCACCGGGCCGAACAATGTGAAGCTCGCCGGCGGGCGCGAGGTGACGGCAAAGATCATCCTGATCGCGACCGGCGCGACACCGTCGGTGCCGAAATGCCCGGGGCATGAATATGGCATCACATCGAACGAGGCGTTCCACCTCGATGCGGTGCCCAAGCGCATCCTGATCGCCGGCGCGGGTTATATCGCCAATGAATTCGCCGGAATCTTCCATCAGCTTGGCGCGCACGTCATCCTGATCAACCGCACCGATGTGATCCTTCGCGGCTATGACGAATCGATCCGGGACCGGTTGCTGCAAATCTCGATGATGAAGGGGATCGAGTTCCGCTTCCATGCCGAGTTCGAAGGCATCACCAAGGAAAAGAATGGCTGCCTGACGGTCAGTATGTCGAACCATGAGCCGGTTACGGTCGACACGGTGATGTTCGCCACCGGCCGCGAGCCGCTGACCAGGGGGCTGGGGCTGGAAACCGCCGGCGTCGATCTCGACGCCAAGGGCGCGGTAAAGGTCGATGAGGATAACCGTTCCACCTGTCCGAGCATCTATGCGGTCGGCGACGTGACCAACCGCGTGCAGCTCACTCCCGTCGCGATCCGCGAGGGCCAGGCGTTCGCCGATACGGTCTTCGGCAACAAGCCGACCCGCGTCGATTATGGCTGCATTCCCTCCGCCGTGTTCAGCCATCCGCCGATGGCGGGCGTGGGGATGACCGAGAGCGAGGCGAAGAACAAACTCGGCTCATGCAAGGTCTACACCTCGGACTTCCGGCCGATGAAGAATGTGCTGGCGGGACGCAATGAACGCTCGCTCTACAAGATGGTCTGCGACAGCGAGACGGGCAAGGTGCTCGGCCTGCACATGATCGGCCCCGACGCGCCGGAGATCCTGCAGGCGGCGGCGATCGCGGTGAAAGCGGGCCTGACCAAGGACGCGTTCGACCAGACCGTGGCGTTGCACCCGTCGATGGCGGAGGAATTGGTGTTGATGCGGTAGGGGCAGTCGGGCTCGCCTGACGCGAGCCCAGCCACCGGATAAAAAAGGCCGCCGTCCTAATTGGGACGGCGGCCGATTTTTTGTGCCGATCAGCGATCAGAATTCGAAGTGAACGCTGCCCGTGATGGTGCGCGGATAGCCGACCGAGAAGTTCGGGTTGCCTGCCGCGTTGATTTGCGTCGAGATGTTGCCGAAGTAGAACTCGTCGAACAGGTTCAGCACGTTCAGCTGAAGATAAGTCTTCCGGAGACCGAACTGCTTCAGATTGAGGCGCGCATCAAGATCGACCAGTGTGTAGGCTGGCGCTACGACGTCGTTCACGTCGGTTGCGAAGCGCTTATCGACCCACTTGGCGGTGCCACCAAGCTCGACCGGACCGAGAGTGAATTCCGCGCGACCGCCGACCTGCCAATCGGGCGTCTCCGTTACGCTTTTGCCCTTTGTCTGTGCGAAGGTCGGGTTTGCCGCCGTACCGCCGATCTGAATGTTGTCCTTCAGTTCCGCATGGATATAGGAACCGAACGCTGTCAGCGAGACCCAATCGGTCGCCTTCAGCGTCACGCCGGCATCGACGCCATAGCTGTCCACCTTGCCGACGTTGCGGTCGATTGAGATGCCCTGATCGAAATCGTACGATGTCACGATGCGGTTCTTGTAAGTGATGTACCACGCGGTCGCCTGAGCCTGCACCCGGCCGTTCGACATACGCACGCCGAGATCGAACGCATCGGTCTTCTCGGGCTTAACATCAACGAATGGCGAACGATAAAGATTGTCTGTTCGGGGCGCCGAGAAGCCCTTCGCATAGCTTGCGAAGATGTTCGCGCCGTCGCCGAATTTGTACACGACACCCACGCTCGGCAAGACCGCACTGAAATTATAGGTCTTCTTGAAAGGAGCATAATAGACTGTGCTCGGAATTACGTCCGTTCCCGGTACCGTTGCGCCAGGGGCGATGATCCGGGCCGCTGGAATGACCTCGCTCGTGCAGTAGGCGAAGCCGCTGCCGCGTGCTTCCGTCAAGCAACGTTGATCGAGTTCGCGCTTGAAGAACGGTGCACGTATCCCGACCTGCACGGTCAGCGCGTTGTCCAGGAACTTGCCGACATACTCGCCCGAAATCTGGTTCAGGAGTGCGATGGACAGTCGGTCGCGTTGCTGGATCTGATAGCCATCGGCGGTGAGCACCGGACGGGCGTCACCACGGCCGCCGAACACGCTTTCTGGAATGCCAGTCTGGCTCAGATAGCCCCATTCGCCAGTCTGGCGGTGATTACCGCGGTCGAAGGTATAAGCGATCCGCAGGCGGTTTTGTTCGTCGAGACTGTAGATCAACGATGTAGTGGCCGTGATGCGGTTCGTGTTGGTGTTGTTCGGCGTGTAGAAACGAACGGTGTCGAGATAGTCGCCGTCGCCGTTATAATCGACGCCGGGCGCGCCAGGCGTGCCGCCTCTCGCGCGGGTCGAATTCTCCGCAAGTGTCGTGCTGCCACCGCCATTGGCGAGCGTGTACTGATAGGAGGCGTCAGCGGTCAGCAGAAGCTTGTCGCTCAACGTGAAGCGCGAATTGAAGCGCACATTGGCTGTGTTCGATGGATTGATGCGCACTCCATAGTAATTGCTACAAGCCGCAGCCGCGCCGGTACCGTCACTCTGCGTACCCGAACCAGGGGTCGGGCGAAGGCACAGCGCTCCATTTTCGAAATTATTGATGGTGTCCTGCTGCGCATGCGAGAAGCCATCGAGATCGATAGGGTTGGCTGGGGTGGCCGTTCCAGCTGGTGGAGTGCCTGTCGTTGGCGGTGCTGGCTGGATCCTCGTTGCACCAAATAGCGTGCGAAGATCGTTGATGCCCGGATTGCGATAAAAGGCGTTGCGGTTCTGGTTGTAATGGCCGGAGAGACGGAAGAAATCGCCGTTATCGCCGATCGGCTGGTATATGCCGACGTTATATTGCTGCTTCTCGATCCGGCCGGGACCCTTGAACTTGTCATTGCGCGCCATGCTGGCAGAGGCAAAAGCCTTGGTACCGAAAGAGGTCAGCTGCCCAGTCTGGACTAGGCCGAAGATGCGCATGAAGTCATTTTCGCCGGCCGAGCCCGCCAGAGTTGCGCTGAAGTCGTCGCTGGGAATGATGGTCTTGTAGTTGATCGTGCCGCCGGCGGCGCTGGCGGTCGGGCTGTCGATGTCGGTCGTGCCGAGATTGACGTTGACCTCCTGGATCAACTCGGGGTCGAGTTGCTGGTTCGAATAGATCGCATAGTTGCCAGTGTCGTTCAGCGGGAAGCCGTCGAAAGTCAGCGAGATGCGGTTGCCGTCGAAACCCCGGATACGGATGTTGCCGCCCGACGAACCAAAGGCATCGCTCTGCGTGAAATTCACGCCTGGAACGATATTCAGCGCGTTGAGTACGGTGTTGCCGGACGAGCCACGATTGATAATCTCGTTGGTCAGAACCTGGCGCGCCTTGGGCGAATCGGGGATGATGATGCCATCGACGCCACGCGTGGTGGTTGCAGTAACGACGATGTCGTCGTCGCCAAATTCGGTCGAGCCGGTCGACTGGGCGAACGCGACGCCCGGAATCATCAGGGCGGCAAATGCCACGCCCAGGAATAGGTTGTTACGCATGAATTTCTTCCCCTTCGAGCGTCTTTGCTCTGTCAGACGGCGCTTGTCCGTTGCCGGGCCCCTGCACCTTGATTATTTCGGATAGATGACATCGGGGCGGTTACGCCAGACCCCCGAGATTCATTTCATGGTGCGTTGCAAAAAAGCATCACATGAATCACGGGTGAACTTAACGCGCGGCGGCGAATATCTCTGCCCATGTCGCCTCGTCGATCACCTCGACGCCCAGTTCCGCGGCTTTTTTTAGCTTCGACCCGGCCCCCGGACCCGCGATCACCAGGTCGGTCTTGGCCGACACCGACCCTGCCACGCGCGCGCCGAGCGCCTCTGCCTGAGCCTTGGCCTCGTCGCGGCTGATGGTTTCGAGGCTGCCGGTGAACACCAGAGTCTTGCCGCTGACCTGCGACTCGCGGACATTGGAGACATAAGCGAGGGGGTGCACTTCGGAGAGCAGATCGCCCCAGGCTTCACGATTATGTTCCTCGGCGAAGAAGTCGACCAGCGCTTCGGCGACGACCGGGCCGACGCCTTCGACCGATTCGAGTTCGGCGCGCGCCTCGGGATCGAGTGCGATCTCGGCGATGCGTTCGATCGTGCCGAACGCCTTGACCAGGTCGCGCGCGGTGACCGCGCCGATATGGCGGATGCCGAGTCCGAACAGGAAGCGTGCGGGATCGGGCGTGCGCTTGGCCTCGATCGCGGCAAGCAGATTGGTCGCCCAGACCCGGCCGTCCTTTTTGCGCGCGAGCAATTGTTCTTCGGTCAGGCGGAAAATATCGGCGGGACTGTGGATCAGTCCATCATGGAAGAAATCCTCGATCTGCTTCAGGCCGAGCCCTTCGATATCGAGCGCGGCGCGGCCGACGAAATGGCGCAGCCGCTCGATGCGTTGCGCCGGGCAGATCAATCCGCCGGTGCAGCGGATATCGACTTCGCCCTCCTCGCGCACGGCGTCGGACTGGCATTCGGGGCACAGGATCGGGAAATGCCATTCCGGACGCGCCTCGTCGCGGGTGAGATTCTCGACGATTTGCGGGATGACATCCCCGGCACGCTGCAGCACGACCCGGTCGCCGGGGCGGACGCCGAGGCGGGCGATCTCATCGGCATTGTGCAAGGTCGCATTGGTCACGACGACGCCGCCGACCGTGACCGGGGTCAGCCGCGCGACCGGCGTCAGCTTGCCGGTGCGGCCGACCTGGATGTCGATCCGCTCGAGCAACGTCTGCGCGCGTTCGGCGGGGAATTTGTGCGCGATCGCCCAGCGTGGCGCGCGCGCGACCGCACCGAGGCGGGCCTGCCAGTCGAGTCGGTCGACCTTGTAGACGACGCCGTCGATGTCGAAAGGCATATCGGCGCGGCCGGCTTCGATGCCGCGATAGACGGCCAGCGCGTCATCGACGGATTCGACGCGGGTAAAGGCATCGGCGATGGGGAATTGCCATCGGCGCAGCGCCGCGACGACATCTGTCTGCGTTTCGCCCGGCACGGCGCTGGTTTCGCCCCAGCCATGCGCCAGGAAGCGCAACGGACGCGAGGCGGTGACGCTTGCATCCTTTTGCCGCAGCGATCCGGCGGCGGCGTTGCGCGGGTTGGCGAATTGCCGCGCTTTCGACGCATCGCCCGCCGCCTCGGCCTCGGCGAGCAGGCGCGCGTTCAGGGCGGCGAAGGCGGCCTTGTCCATATAGACCTCACCGCGCACCTCGAACAGGTTCGGGGCATCGGTCGGCAAAATGGTCGGGATGTCGTCAATCGTGCGGACATTCTCGGTCACGTCCTCGCCAACCTGGCCGTCACCGCGTGTCAGGGCGCGGACCAGGATGCGGTTTTCGTAGCGCAGCGAGCAGGACAGGCCATCGATCTTTGGCTCGGCGGTGAGTGCCACCAAGGTGCCCTCTGGTAACAGCAGGAAGCGACCGACACGTGCGACGAACTCAACGATCTCTTCGTCGGAAAAGCCGTTTTCCAGGCTCATCATCGGCTTGGCATGTGCGACCTTGGCAAGATGACCGGCGGGCGCGGCACCGACCTTTATACCCGGCGAATCGGTGCGCACGAGATGTGGAAAGGCTTTTTCGATCGCGCCGTTGCGTCGGACGAGAACATCATAGTCGGCGTCCGAAATCTCCGGTGCGTCATCGGTATGATAAAGCGCATTGTGCCGCGCGATCTCTTCGGCGAGCCGGGCCAGTTCGGTGGCCGCATTTTCGTCGGTGTCGGGCAGGTCGGATTGCAGGGGCGCGGTCATGCGCCAGCGCTACCGGAGGGGCAGGGGGGCAATCAAGCGGCTTTGAATGAAACGGCTATCGGTCAGCGACAACGCGTAAGTAGGATTCCGGCGACCCAACCCAACGTTCGTTTCGAGCCCCTGTTCGAAACCAACGGAAATTTTATCGGGGCGTTAGCGAAGGCTAATCGTCGTCTTCGCCGGCCATCGCCTTGGCTTCTTCATTGACGGAACGGCGCTCGGCGGTCTTTTCGGCGCGGGTTGCCATCTCGTCCCATGCTTTTGCGGCGCGGAGCCAGCGCGAGCGGACATTGTCGAGGGTCGCGGAATCGGCGTCGGCCTCAGCCTGACGAGCGCGATCGCGATAGAACAGTGCGGTGGTGTTCGTGGGACTTCTCCTCGGGGTTCCAGGTGAAAGAGCGCGGGCGCCGGACGAATCCGGCGCCCGCACATCAATCACGCAGAAGCGAGGTTCACAGCCGACATCTTGCCGCGACGATCCTGCTCGAGCTCGTACGAAACGCGCTGCTCCTTATCGAGCGTGCGCATGCCTGCTGCTTCAACGGCACTGATATGGACAAAGGCGTCGTTCCCGCCACCCTCAGGCGCGATGAAGCCATAGCCCTTGTCGGCGTTGAAGAATTTTACGGTGCCGATCGGCATAGATATTTCCTTGGGTAGACGGAGCCGGGAAGAAAAACCGAAAGCACCGTCCGGCCCCGGCCGGTGCATCTCGAAGGCGGTCGTCTCAGTCGGCCAGTGGGCCGACCGAGTTGCGAAACGGATAGGGTTCGGCGTCGAGCAGCGCGGCATAGCCACGCGCAAGTCCGCTATGCGAAGCGCGCGACGATTCGCATGCGGCGCCATCAGCGCGCATCAACGAAATCTGTTCGCGGCTCAGCAGGTAATTGAGGTCCAAGAAACGGCTCCGGGGCTTAAAACAAGCGGGAGCGCGAAGGTCTCTCAGTCGCGCGATGCTTGTGGCAATCTCGCGCGATGGACGATCTATAGCATGGTTTTACGGATTTGTCGCATCGTTTAGCTCTGGCCCTATTGTGGCCTTATCGCCGCGTAATATTGTCATGCCGCAAATCGGGAGGCGACGTCCGGTGACGATAGCATTGATGTTGCTTTTGCAGGCGGCGACCCTGCCGGAAAGCACGCAGCCTCAAGATACGCGGGTCGATCTCCCGTTGCGCGTTCGCCGCCCCTGCGAGGTATCTCCCGATATCGATGAGATCGTGGTGTGCGACAGGCGACATGACGACCAGTTCCGGCTGAAACCCATTCCGCTTCCGGCCGGCATGAAAACGCCGATCGACGGCCCGGGCGTGGACTTCGACATCGGCAAGGCGCACGGCAATGTTTACACCACCACCGGCGCCCGGGCGGACGGATTACCCGACAAGCGAATCATGCTGACGGTCACGATGCCGTTTTAGGGAATCTTTTGCCTGAGGCTTTTTAGCGAATCGGGTCAGGCCGTTTCGAGCAACCGCTCCGCCTGGGCCCGTGCCTCGTCGGTGATGGTCGATCCGGAAAGCATGCGGGCGATCTCTTCGCGGCGCTGCGCATCGTCCAGCGCCCGGACGCCGGTACGCGTGACGGTCCCGTCATGGCTTTTCGCGATGAGCAGGTGATGGCCGCCGCGCGCCGCGACTTGCGGGCTGTGCGTCACCACCAGCAACTGGGTGCTCCCGGCGAGTCGGGCAAGTCGTTCGCCGATCGCACTGGCCACCGCGCCGCCGACGCCGCGATCGATCTCGTCAAAGATCATCGTCGCCGCGGCGCCTTCTTCGGCCAGCGCGACCTTCAACGCGAGGATGAAACGCGATAATTCGCCGCCGCTCGCGATCTTGGTCAGCGGCGCGAACGGCGCGCCCGGGTTGGTCGATATCTCGAACTCGACCCGGTCCTTGCCGGCGGCGCTCCAGCTGTCGCCCGCGAGCGGTGCGATCGCGGTACGGAAGCGCGCCGCGTCGAGTTTCAGCGGGGCAAGCTCGCCCTTTACCGCAGCGTCGAGTCGCGCCGCGGCATCGCTGCGCCTGTTGGTGAGCCGCTCGGCCTCGGCATCGTAAGCGGCAGCGGCGTCTGCCAGCGTGCGTTCGAGCGCCGCGATGCCTGCACCACCGCTCTCGATCCGCTCCAGTTTCGCGGCCAGGTCAGCACTCAGCGCAGCGAGATCGTCGGGCTGGACGCGGTGCTTGCGCGCCAGCGCGCGCAAGTCGAACAACCTTGTCTCGTCCTCTTCGAGGCGGGCCGGGTCGAACGCCAGCGCGGCCGCGGCTTCATCGACCTTCTCCTGCGCTTCGGCGCCTTCGATGATCGCGCGGTCGATCGCCGCGAGCGCCTCGGCCAGCGCCTCATGGTCACCGCCGACGCGTTCGAGGATACGCGCCGCCTGGCGCAACTTCGCCAGGCCGCCATCCGATCCTTCGAGCAGGTCGGCGATCGCCTGAAGATCGTCGGCGATCTTTTCGCCGCGCTGCATGCCCGCGCGGCGGGTGGCGAGGATTTCCTCCTCGCCCGCCTCAGGACCAAAGGTGGTCAGTTCTGCGACGGCATGTTCGAGCCATTCGCGGTCGCGTTCCTGGACATCGAGTTCGGCACGCGCCGTCGCCAGCTCGGTCTGCGCTGCGCGCCAGACGCGGTGCGCGCCCCCCGCCGGGCCGGTGTCGATCCGGCCGAACGTATCGAGCAGCGCGCGGTGGCCGCTCGGCGCGAGCAGGCCGCGATCGTCGTGCTGACCGTGAATTTCGACCAGAAAAGCGCCGAGTTCGCGCAGCAGGCCGGCAGAAGCGGGCTGGTCGTTGACAAAGGCGCGGCTGCCGCCATCGGCCTTGACGATGCGGCGGATGATGAGCGGCTCGCCGGGATCGATATCGAGGCCGTTTTCACCGAGCAACGCAGCGATCGGGCCGTCGCGGTGTGGCGTATCAAAGCTTGCGGTGACCACCGCCTGCATTGTGCCGTGCCGGACCAGCGCGGTGTCGCCGCGCGCGCCCAGGGCCAGGCCAAGCGCGTCGAGCAGGATCGACTTGCCCGCCCCGGTCTCGCCGGTGAGCACGCCGAGCCCCTCGCGAAACTCCAGGTCGAGTGCCTCGATCAGCACGACGTCACGGATGGAAAGCGCGGTCAGCATGGTTCCACGCGGCCTTTAGCGACTGTTTCCCCGTTCTGGAATTGTTCTTTGCGGGTCAGGCCGGTGCGGCACATTGCTGGATCCATTTGGCGACCGTCGCGGCGGCAGTGATCGGGATCATATGGCCGCCATCGATCAGCGCGGTCCGCGCGTGCGGGATCAGCATCGGCAGCGTTTCGCCGTGAAGCATGGGATCGAGTATCTCATCGGATCGGCCATAGAGAATAGACACCGGCATGACGATCTCGCCATAACGGGCGACGATCGGCGCCAGTTGTTCGGGCGCCTGGGTCAGTTCGGTGGACGCGGTGAAGATCGCGCCCGGGCGCTGCACGAGCAGGCCGCCGCCGCGAATCGCAAAATCGGCCGGTGCGGGCTCGGGCGCGAAAACGGCGTGTGCCGATTTCGCCGAATTGATCGCCGACATCGGCACCGCGATCGCCGATGCGATAAAATGGCGTACGGTGGTCGAGCGTATCTGGAGCGTACGGAACGCCGCCGGTGGCGTATCGATCACCCGGGTGAGAGCCGACAGCAGCGCGACGCCGCGCAGCTTGTCCGGATGAAGGACGGCAAGCGCCAACGCGACCGCGCCGCCAAGCGAATGACCGACCACCAATGGCTTGTCGAGCGCGAGGTGGTCGATCAGTCCGGCGATCATCCGCGCCTGGGTCGGCAGCGAGAAATTGCCCGCGATGCCGTCGGAATGGCCGGACCCCGGCCGATCGACCGTGACCACGCGGTGATGCGCCGCGAGCAGATCGGTCAGCGCATAGCCGAAATTGCGACCGTTGCCGGCCAGTCCGTGGATCAGCACGACCGCGCCGCCGCTGCCGGCATCGGTATAATGGAGGCGCTTTCCGTCGATCTCGAAGAAGTGGCCGAGCGGTGGCACCAGGCGCTCGACCTGGCGCGCGCGCAGCATCGAATAGACCAGCCCTGTGACGATGAGCGCGGCCATCACAGCGGCGATGCCGATCACGATGGTCATGCCGCGCCGCTCAGCCGCGCCCCACCACGCTGCCGTCCCGGTGTCAGGTGCCGCTCGGGCTGCTGTTCGACGGGGCCGGCGTCTTTTCGTCCTTGGGGGCGACCGCGCTGCTGCCGGGCAATGTCGGTTTCGCGCCGACAGTCCCTTCGGGAATGATCGGCTGGCCTGGCGGTGTCGGCTTCATCTCCACGGCGGGATGATCGCCGATCAGCTTATAGGCGCGCTGATACCAGTCGGAGCCGGGATAATTGGCGCCGAGCACTGCGGCGGATTTCTTCGCCTCATCCGGCACGCCGAGCGCGAGATAGGTTTCGGTCAGCCGCATCAGCGCCTCGGGCGCATGGGTCGTGGTCTGATAATCGTCGACGACCTTGCGGAAGCGCAGAGTCGCGCCGAGCCATTGGCCGCGCCCTTCATAGAAACGCCCGATCTCCATTTCCTTGCCGGCAAGGTGATCGCGGACCAGATCGATCTTCAGCCGTGCATCCGACGCGTAGCGCGTGTTGGGATAGCGCCGCGTCAGTTCGCCGAGCGAATCGAGCGCCTGCTGGGTGATCTTCTGGTCTCGGGTCACGTCGCTGATCTGCTCATAATAGCCGAGCGCGATCAGGTAATAGGCATAAGGTGCGTCGCGGTTGCCGGGATGGACCGACAGGAAACGCTGCGACGACTGGATCGAGCTGGTGTAATCCTTGCTCAGATAGTTGCAGAACGCGCTCATCAACTGCGCGCGGCGCGCCCAGACCGAATAAGGATGCTGGCGCTCGACCTCGTCGAAGAGTGCCGCGGCCTCCTTGTAACGGCCCTGGTCGAGCCGGTGCTTGGCCGCCGAATAGAGCGTGCCGACATCGCGCGCGACATAGGGAACGTCGTTCTTGCCGCGATTACGCGCACAACCGGCGATCGGAAGCGCCAGCACGGCGATGAGCGCAAGCGCTAGCGGACGGGACAATGAGATACGCATCGGCGCATCCTTAGCCCAGCCGCCCGCGCGCCCACAATGTTTTTCGCGTTGCCCCCCGGACGGGATCGCGTGGCGTGATTTGTGCGTTGCAGTTAAGGAAATCGATAACATCGAAGGGACTCGACCTAATGACCGCGACCTTGCTCACCACACGCCGGGTGGAAAAGCCATGGGGGCGCCATACGCTCTGGCCCGGTTTCCCCGATCCCGCGCCGCAGGACGCGCCGATCGGCGAGGTGTGGTTCCAGACGCCGCATGCGGAGGAGCCCGACCTGCTGATCAAATATCTCTTCACCTCTGAAAAACTTTCGGTCCAGGTCCATCCGAGCGATGAGGAGGCTAATGCCCGCGGTCTGGCGCGCGGCAAGGACGAATGCTGGGTGGTGCTGGCGGCCGAACCCGATTCGACGATCGCGCTCGGTACGCTCGCGCCGATGTCGAAGGAGGAATTGCGGCAATCGGCGCTTGATGGGTCGATTGAGCAAAAGCTCGACTGGAAGCCGGTCAAGGCGGGTGATTTCTATTATTCGGCGAGCGGCACCATTCACGCGATCGGTGCCGGCATCACGGTGATCGAGACGCAGCAGAATGCGGACATAACCTACCGCCTCTATGATTATGGCCGCGCGCGCGAGCTGCATCTCGATGATGGCGTCGCGGTGGCCGATGCCGTGCCGTTCGTTGCACCGAGTGCACCGGGCCGCGTCGCGGACGACCGCATCCTGCTGGTCGAAGGACCGAAATTCGTGCTCGAACGCTGGCCCGGCGGCGACCGATCGGTGGTGTTGCCGGCGGGCGTGTCCGGCTGGTTCGTGCCGATCACCGGCGAGGGGCATGCGGACGGCCTCCCCTGGAAAGCGGGCGAATGCCTGTTGCTGGAGAAAACGACTCACATCACGGCATCGCGGGGAAGCGATTTGCTGTTCGCCTATCCGGGGGACAAACGAATCTGATTCCAGGATCTGGACGCTAGATTCGGGGCTCGGAGGCTAACCCGTCGGGCCATCGCTGCGCCTGACGTTGCATCATGGGAAGCCAATGCGCCAACACGTCGAACGGCACGGGTACATCGAACGCTATGCCGGCCTGGCCATTGTCGGACCAGCGCACCGATGCCGCGATCGGTGGCAGGCCATTGACCGTCAGGACCAGTTTCTCCGCCAGCTCGAATGCCTCCGCCACGCGGATTTTTGCGCCGCCCTGCGAGATGTTGAGCAAGGTGGCGGCGTGATAATGTGCACCGACGCGGATTCGGCCAGACAATTCCAACTCTACGCGCGGCGCACGCTGTTGCGCCGGCTGCGGCGAAAGTTCATCGCCGGACAGAACGCTGGTCGGGTCCACTTTCTCGTGGAATTCTACGCCGGCAAGCCCGTTGCGGTGCCACAGGATATGTCCGGAAATTGCATGGCCCGATTTGAACTCGACGGTAACGATATCGCCGGTGGCGAGTACCGAATAGACATGCGCCATCAGGCCGCCGCAAGAAATATTGCGGACAAGACATAGTTCTTCGCCGGCCGCGCTCTGCAATTTCGCAACGCGCAGGACGGTCACTTGCCGGGGGTCACGCCGGCGCTCCGGCAACCGCACCTGCTCGCCGGACGGCGCAATAACCGCCGACCTATAGTCCTGATCGTCTTCAAGCATGCGGCATTCCCCCTGCAAGCAGTCCAGGCTTGCGATCGTTTTCATTCACTGGATCAGGCATCGCCGTCCTTTCCCGCAGACGGCGACGCTTCTCCCTTGGGTTCGCCTCTACTTTCTTACAATTAACAACCGCGATATCGATCTTGCTTAACGGCGCATGCGCCATGCTGCCGGTCGCTGTGCGCAGGGCGCCGGTCCGGGGGGGCGCCAGTCCGGGCGCGCCGGCCAGATAGGGGCAAAGTAACCTTCGCGCGTTACACGGGTCTTCACCATGCTCCGTGTCCTCACCCTCTCGACCCTGTTTCCCGATGTTTCGCGGCCCAATTTCGGGGTGTTCGTGGAGCGGCAGACGCTGGGCCTGGCCGCGCATCCCGACGTCGATCTCCGGCTCGTCGCGCCGATTGGCATGCCGCCCTGGCCGCTGCGAACGCTGGCGCACTACCGGCCGTTTGCCGCCGTGCCCGAGCGCGAGACCTGGAAGAGTCTCGATACGCGCCGGCCGCGCTTCGTGACGATCCCAGGCACGAAGGGGCACTGGCACAACGCCGCACTGGTGCGCATGTTGAAGCCGTTACTTGCTGAGGTCCGGCGCGATTTCGCCTTTGACGTGATCGACGCCGAATTCTTCTTTCCCGACGGGCCTGCCGCCGTCGCACTCGGCGCGTATTTCGGCGTGCCGGTCTCGATCAAGGCGCGCGGTGCCGACATCCATCATTGGGGAACGGCGCCGGCCACTGCCGCGCAGGTCGCCGCCGCCGGGCGAAAAGCTCAGGGCCTGCTCGCCGTCTCGCTGGCGATGCAGGCCGACATGGCGGCGATCGGCATGCCGGTGGAGCGTATTCGTGTCCATCATACCGGCGTCGATCTCACCCGATTCGCGCCGCGCGATCGTGCGACGGGCAAGGTGGCGTTTGGCATCACCGGGCCGCTGGTCGTGTCGCTGGGAGCGCTGATTCCGCGCAAAGGGCATGACATCGTCCTGCGCGCGGTCGCGTCGCTGCCCGGTGTTTCATTACTGATCTCGGGCGAGGGGCCCGAACGCGCCGCGCTCGAGGCGGCGATCGCGCGGTCCGGAGCGAGCGATCGCATCCGCCTGCTCGGCGGCGTACCGCATGCCGATCTGCCCGCCTTGCTTGCCGCCGCCGATGTCATGGCGCTGGCATCATCGTCGGAAGGGCTGGCCAATGCCTGGGTCGAGGCGCTCGCTTGCGGCACGCCGATCGTGATCACCGATGCGGGCGGGGCGGGGGAAGTCGTCGATACGCCAGCCGCAGGCCGGATCGTGCCGCGCGAAGCCGGCGCTTTCGCGGCGGCGATCGCCGACCTGCTCGGCGATCCGCCGGCGCGCGCCGAAACGCGAAACGCGGTGGCGCGCTTCACCTGGGAAGCGAACACCGCCGCGCTGTACGACCATCTAGCGGGACTGGTCGATCACTTCCGCGATTTCCACGACACGCCGCGCCACGCCGCCGCCTGACGATCGGCCAGCATGACCAGGTCGCCCATCTCGACCGGCATATCGATCAGGTGCAGGCCCCAGTCCTTGAGCATCTGCCCGTCGACCACCACATCGCCGACGATCGTGTCGGTGCGCGCGTCCTTCGGATCGGCATTCACCGTCACCGCGAGATAGTCGAAGCCGTCGTTCGACACGCACTCGGCGGAGATCAGGCCGGGCACTTTCACGAAACTGGTCGTGACCGGCAATCCGCCGGCGGCCCATGGCCCCATCGGCGTGCTGCCCAGCCCTGCGCCCTTCGCGCCGAGGATCGCATTGGTCACCGCCTTGCCGCCGGCGAGTGCCGCCGGATTGGTGCAGCCGGTCGACTGGCCGGCGGTCGCCACCTTGCCGAAACGGCTGCCGGCCGGCGGCGGTGAATCAGCGCGGAATGTGACATAGGTGACGACGCAATTATATTGGCCATCGGCCCGGCACAGCGGCATCTTCTTCAGGTCGCCGCCGACCACCTGCCCGGTCGGGACCGCGACATTGGTGCCGATCAACATCGCCGAGGCGACCTTCTTCAGCATCGCGCGATTGGGTTCGATCTCCCGGGCGATCAATTCCTTCAGGATGCCGGCGCCCTGGCTATGGCCGATCAGCACCACGCCGCGGCCATTATTGTCGCGCTCGAGATAATTCTCCCACGCCGCCTTCACATCGGCATAGGCCATGGCGCGGTCCGCCGCGAGTGGCTTACCCAGCATCACCGCCCGCAGGGCGGTCAGCGTAACCTGGCGATAGAGCGGCGCATAGACTTTGCACTTTTGACCGAAGCGCGCCGCCTGGGCGGCGGCGACGGTGTTTTCTTCATTGCCTGCGGTCATGTCGCTGTTCGGCGACGTGTCCAGCGACACGGTCGGATAGACATAGAAACAGTCGAACTGGATCAGCGGATCGGGTTTGAACTTCTCGATCTTCTGCTTGCCGTCGGGGCGGATGACCGTGACGTCCTGATTGGCGGCGCACGCGTCTGTACGGCCCGGACGGCACAGCCAGCTGGCGTCCTGGGCGTAATCGGGCGCGGGTGACGGACTGGCAGGTGCCGACGCCGCGACCGGTGCCGGCGGCACGTTCTGCGGTGATGTCGTCGGTGCGGTCTGGGCGACGGCGGGCGTCGCGACCAGGGCAAGCAGTAGCGCGGTGGATCTCATCATTCCCTCCCTATTTCGCCACAATCTAGCGCGCTCGCCGTGCTCGCGTCGAGGGGGGTCTGTGCGGCTGATCTGATCGGGTATTCGCCGGCGAAATGCGCCCATCGGGCGGGGGGTGTCAGCCCAGCGGATAAAGCGCGGCGGCGATCCAGCGGCCTTCGCCACGTAGCACGGCCCAGGCGCGCGCGGCGGCACGGCTGTCCATCGCCTCGATCCCGCAGCCGCGCGCCTCGATCGTCCCGACCAGCGATACTGGTGGACGGATCAGCGAGGGGCCCGTGCCGAGCAGCAGGAACTCAGGCGGCGGATCGATCGCGAGCAGCGGCTCCAGGTCGGCGAGCGTCAGCGCTGCAACCGGCGGCGGCGCCCAGCCATCGGCGCGCACCGGGGTGATCAGCAACGCGGCATAGACGCCGTCGTCGATCTTGAAACCGCCAGCCGAAAAGCCCGAGATCATCGGGCCGTCGGTCCTGGCCTTTTCCATCTTCATCAGGGGCGGTCTTTGGGTCCGACCCGCTCCGCATTCTGGGGTGCCGTCGGCGCATCCGCCTTGTTCGGGTCGGCGCGCAGGCCGAGCGAGATGAGCAGCGACGACGAGACATAGATCGACGAATAGGTGCCGACGAAGATGCCGAGGATCATTGCCGAGGTGAAACCGCGCAGCACATGGCCGCCGAATGCGAGCAGCGATCCGAGCGCGAGCAGGATGGTCAGCGAGGTCATGACGGTGCGCGGCAGCGTCTCGTTGACCGACAGATCGATGATCTGCGGCATTTCCATCTTGCGATAACGGCGCATATTCTCTCGGATACGGTCGTCGATGACGATCTTGTCGTTGATCGAATAACCGATGATGGTCAGCACCGCGGCAACGATGTTGAGGTCGAATTCAAGCTGGGTCAGCGCGAAGAAACCGAGCGTCATGAGCAGATCGTGGACGATCGCGACGACGGTCGAGACACCGAACTGCCATTCGAAACGGAAGATCGCGAACAGGCCGATACCGAGCACGGCGAGTACGACCGCCGCAATACCCCACCAGATCAGTTCGTTGGAGACTTTACCCGAAACCGCGTCCTGCTTCGAGAATTTGGCGTCCGGGAAATCCCTGGTGATCGCCGCCTGGACCTTCTGCACCACCGCGTTGGTCGCTGCCGGATCGTTACTTTCGGGCGGTGGGAGGCGAATGGAGACTGTCCGGGAATCTCCGAACTGCTGCAGCCTGACCTCGCCCAGGCCAAGCCGGTCGATCGTCGTCCGCAATTTATCCAGATTCGGCTCGGTCCCGAATTTTTCCTCGATCATCAGGCCGCCGACGAAATCGACGCCGAAATTCAGGCCCTTGGCCCAGACCAGTCCGACCGCGGCGATCGACAATGCCATGGTCAGGGCAAACGCCCATTTGCGTAAGGATACGAACGGCAGGTTCGTATTGTCGGGGACGAGTTTCAGGAGGCGCATATTTGTTCGCCGATCAAATGTTGATGTCGCTCGGCCGCGCCTTGCGCAGCCAGAGGGCGACCATCATTCGCGTAAAGACGACGGCGGTGAACACCGATGTGACGATGCCGATCAGCAGCACGACCGCAAAACCCTTGACCGGGCCCGAGCCGAGCATCAGCATGATCACGCCGGATATGGAGTGGGTCACGTTCGCCTCGAAGATCGTCCGGCTCGCTTCCTTGTAGCCGAGCTCGACCGCCTGGATCACATTGCGCCCGCGCCGCCGTTCTTCGCGGATACGTTCGTTGATCAGCACGTTGGCGTCGACCGCGGTGCCGATGGTCAGCACGAACCCGGCGATGCCGGGTAGGGTGAGCGTACCGTTGATGACGGCGAGCACGCCGACGATGACGATCACGTTGATGACCACGGCGAGGTTCGCATACACGCCGAACCGGCCATAGGTCAGCAGCATGAAGATCACGACCGCAGTCACCGCGATCACCGAGGCGAGAATACCGGCGCGGATCGAGTCCGCCCCCAGGTCGGGGCCGACCGAGCGTTGCTCGATCACCTTGAGCCCTACCGGGAGCTTTCCTGAACTGAGCGATATGGCGAGGTTGTTGGCGGATTCGACGGTGAAGCTGCCCTCGATATAACCCGCGCCACCCAGGATCGGCGTGTTGATGCGCGGCGCTGAAATGACCTTGTCGTCGACGATGACGGCAAAGCGCTTGCCGGTGTTCTGCTGAGTTATCCGGGCGAACTTCTTGCCGCCGGCGGTATTAAAGGCGAAATCGACGATCGGCGAATTATCTTCCTGTTTGAAAGATTGCTTGGCGCTGACGAGTTGATCGCCGGTCAGGATCGCCTGGCGCTTGACCAGGATCTTGGCTTGCGGCCCGCCCTCGGGATAGTCAAGAAACTGGCTGCCGACCGGGGCCGTGGTCTGGCCTGGAATGGTCGGCGTTTCATCGACCATCTTGAACGCGAGCTTGGCGGTCTTGCCGAGCAATTCAATCAGCGCGCTCGGGTCTTTCAGGCCAGGAACCTGGACCACGATCCGTGTCGCGCCCTGGCGGATGATCGTCGGCTCCTTGGTGCCGAGGCTATCGATGCGTTTGCGCACGACATCGGTCGCGGTGCTCATCGCATCGGTGATCGCCTGATCCGTGCCGGCCTTGGTCGGTGTCATCACGATCCGGCTGCCATCCACGACCTGCAGGTCCCAATCGCGCTGACCAGTCATGCCGGCGCCCTTGGTCAGCTTGTTCAGCCGCTCGCGCGCATCATCGAGCTGCGTCACATCGCGCAACATGAAGCTCAGCTTGCCGCCTTGCGACGATATGTCGCCGATGCTGATGCGTGGGACAGACTTCATCGAATCGGCGATGTTGTTGTGCATCGTCTCCAGGCGCGAATTCGCCAGGTCGGTCGTGTCGGCTTCGAGCAGTAGATAGGATCCACCGGCGAGGTCGAGGCCGAGATTGATCCGCGGATGGGGGAAAGCGCCCCATTTGTCGGTCACGCTTTCGGGAAGGAAGCTCGGAACGGCAAGCAGCATCAGAGCCACCAGCAAGGCGACGATCGATCTAACTTTCCAGCGCGGAAAATCGAGCATGGGTTAGTCGTTCGCTGGCTTGACGGAACCGGGGCCGGTGATGTCGGTCAGCGTCGCCTTGACCACGCGAACCTTGACCGTCGGGGCGATTTCGACCTCGACAAAGCGTTCCTCGACCTTGGTCACCTTGCCCACGATGCCGCCCGCGGTAACGACCGAATCGCCCTTCTTGACCGCCTCGACCGACGCCTGCAGCGCCTTCATGCGGCGTTGCTGCGGGCGAATCATCAGGAAATAGAAGACGATGAAGACGAGAAACAGCGGGGCGAGGCTGAGGAACGAGCCCATGCCGCTACTGGCGGCCGAACCGGCGGTCTGGGCGTAGGCTGATGGGATGAACATGCTTCTACCTGAATGGCGGGATGGCAGGGCGGACGCCCCACGCTATAAGGGCCGCGCGCTATCATCATCACCGGGGACACGCAACATTCGTGGTGCGCGATGAACATGCGGCAGCGAACACTGGGCGCTTGCATCCAGCGCCACACCCGCATAAACGCGCTCGCCTCGGTCGGGGCGTAGCGCAGCCTGGTAGCGCATCACACTGGGGGTGTGGGGGTCGCAGGTTCGAATCCTGTCGCCCCGACCAAGAGGTTTTACGAGACAAAATCCGCTAAAAGCGACGTTTGAGCCGGTTCAGATTGAACCGGCTTTTTTTTCTGTAGCAATCACATAGCAATCACCGTGAAAGTATAGGCGCTTTTGGCACGCTGGCCGCTCCGCTCGATAATATTCAGAACAACGCAAGGATAACGGCCGCGTCGGCCGCGAGCTTTGGCTCCTCGGCTGGTTTCAGCGGGATCGACCGCGAAGTGCCCTCGTCGATCAACAGATATGCATCTTGGTTGTGCCTGGCAGCGACGATCCAGTGAGATCCGTCCCGGTGCGCGGCGATTACGCCGAACGCCTTGCCGCAGCGCCAAAGCGATCGATATCGCCGAGCAAACGGCATCCGTTGGCGTGGTCCGATAATGCCGACGGTGATACCGAGATCAATCCGTTCTGCGAAAAGCGCGCAGAGGTCACGAATTTGAAATTGGTCAATTCCACCGATTGCTGGGTTGCTCTTCAGCACGCGTATATCGACGCCCGGAACCCGTGCTAGACATTCCACGGCTTCGTCGAAGAAGGCTGTATCGTTGTCGATCAGCACCGAATGCCCCGAACTTTGCTGCAGGAATCGAAAGGCGTTCAGAACCGCGAAGAAGCCGCAAAGCCCGTCATGGTCGCCCTGGCTAAAGTAGCGCATACTTAATGCCTCGTGCGAGGCGCCGAAGGGTTGGCGATCGACCGGCTCAATATTCCGACGCCAGCATGACCGTCAGAACGCGGGTGGTAACGGCCGGGTCGGCGGGGTTGGGCGAACCGTACAGCAGATCGACGTCATAATAGTCGATCTTCCAGAAAATGCGTTCGCCCACATATGAGAACGCACCCATATCGTGCTCACCATACGGATCGTTGTCGGCGGAGAAATCGGTCGTCTCGCGAATGGTGCGGACGATCTCAATGAGCGCTTCCTGACCCAATGCCTTGATCCCCGGTGTGACTGCGGCGATTCCGCCCGCACCGTGCTTGCGAAAAGCGTCGTTCAGTGCGCGGATGGTCGCGGTCGAAGAAGCCGTGACAGCCTTGGATGGCAGGCGCAGGTCTCCAGTAATGTCCGTCATCGTTTTTTCTCCGTCGGTTTGGGGTTAGATCAGGTTGATGAGCTTGCGCTGGGCATCACGATTGCCCTCGATGTAGCGCTGGGTCGTCGCGAGATCGCGGTGACCGACCAGTTCTTGTATGTCGCGAAGTGAGCCGCCGGTTTTGGCGAGCATGCGGGCCGAACGAGTGATGAAGGTACGCCGCCCGGAGTGGGAGGAGCAGCCATCCAGGCCAAGCTCGGCGTAGGTGGCGATAAACCAATTGACGATGCTGCGGGCGGTCATATGCGTGCCGCGTTCCGACTGGATTACCGGGCCGTCGCGAGGTCTGCCCTGTTCAAGGCGGTGCCGTTGCAGCGAAGCCTTCAAATCTGGATGGATGGGGATACGCCGGGCCAAACCGTTTTTGGTGATAGTGCCGGCAAGGGAGAGGAGGGAAGCCAACTGGCCGTCTGGTCGGAGGATCATTGACCAGTCGAGCCCAGAGATTTCACAGGCTCTTAGGCCGGCCTTGAAGCTCAACATGATAATGACGTGGTTGCGGGTCGCGTGCCGGTGGTCGCGAACGTGGCCGATCAATCGACGCACGTCCGCGACCTCCAGCACCCGGGCGGGCTGAGGCATCTTGGATCTCCGTTGTGTGGAAACAGCACCGTTGACTGTGTTGCTATACTACCACGCCTGCGCGAAAATGTCAAAAGGTGGTCCGGCCGAAGCGGCGGCTTGCCGACAAGCCGCCGCCTTATTCGCCACGATGCGACTGTCTAAGCGGTGACAGTTATTGCACGCCTGTTGTTGGGTTTTCGGCATCGATGCCGGAGGTGTCACCCGGCTCGTCGGCCTGGGTCTCGCTCTGATGCGGGGGAGTGCTTTCTTGACGCGAGCAGCGACGGAAGGATGCTGAGCTGGATCCAGAGATATCAGCCGTAAAGCTGTTCTGGTCAGCCTCGTTTATCAAAAGGTTGATCGCACGCCCTGTGCCGATGATCGTCAGCTGCTTGTCAGCCAGACGCCATGTGCCAGCTGACGCACTCTGGTCGGCGAACTGGCCTTTCCCGGCAAACTCGTAGAATGGCCCATTCAAGCACACGTTGGAGCCAAGATCAGCAGAGACCCATCGCCCACGCATCCAGCCATCCTTGACTGTTGCGGTAAGAGCCGCTTGTTCTTCCTCCTCGTTCTTCCGCTCGTCGTTGGCGGTGCTGTCACTGTCGATCGCCGTTGCCAGCTGGTCAGAATAGGCATCGAGCGCAGCCGCGACCACAAACTCGTCAGCATTCTGCGCCGATGGAACGATTGTGAAGTCGAAGCCAGTACGACCGACGATTTCCTCAGAGGGGCCATCGACCTTGATATTGGCGTGACACGTGGCCTTGCTCACGACCTTGTCGAAGGTCTCCAATGTCGCGTCTGAGAAGGAGACGGTATAGCCTTTAGCGTCATCGCTTTTGGGCAGCACGAGCTTGCGGAGCGATTGCTCGACATCGCCGGCAATGCAGACCTTAGCATCGCCTGCGCGAAGCAATTGCATCGTGTTATTGGTCGAACTCTCGCCCGAGCAAGCGGCAAGCGTCGTTGCGAGGCTGACGAGCGTCAGCGCTGATTTGTACATCGGGAACTCCATCTATTTTGGTGAGGTGCGCAAGGCTAAGGCGTCGACCGGCCCTCGGGACCGGGAGGCGGTTGGGTTTAGTGCGGTACGCAGGCGCGCAGCCGATTCATCGCGCGGGCGCTATGCGTCATGTCAAAGTTTTGGATAACCTTTGCGTTGGCATCGAAAAATACGAGGCGATCGAACCGGCTGAAACTGGTCAACATTTGCGCCCCGTCGAGTTTGGTGTTGAACACGCGCTGCCCGGCCCGATTGACGCCGATCACAAATTTTTTCGAACCCCAGCGACGATCGGGATCGCCTAATCCCACGCCTGGAATTATGTTGATCAAGACGATCTCGAGATAGGTCGTGTCCGCCGAATTGTACGTCGTGATGTTCTTATTCCAAAAGGCGACGTGCCCCTGATCGCGGCGTCGATCATAACCGAGCAACAGAACGCCACGCTCGTTCTCCGCCGACGCGTAACAATAGCCGGTCGTACGGAAATATTTCCACTCTGGGCTGTCGATGAAGACGTCGAAGCTATGACCGAGCGGGTCATCGATGAAGCCATCGAAGCCGCTTGTCTGTGCCAGCAGTGGTGCGGAAATCGACAGCATAACCGCGCTGGCGACCGCCGTGCATTTCAGTGTCTTCCAGATGCTCATATAGTTCGTCCCCTGTTGCAGGGGCGGTTCGGGCCTCAACCTCGCGCCGCCCGTATGTCCACTCGGGGCGACGGCCGAAGCCGGATGTTGGAAACCTGGCATACACACAGGCGCATGCGCCTTTACCGGCAAGCCGGCTGGACATGCGCGCATGCCACCCGGCCCCGAATAATTCGCGACCGAGTTTGTATGCTGAGGTTTCCACGCCCCACGCGGCGGCTTTCACGCAGCGCACCACCATTGTACGCGGCAGTGGGGTTGGCGGCAAGGTCGAGCTGTTTCGATGCAGCGGTGGTGGTCGATAAGGCTTGAGCGCGCTTACTCAACTGAGCCCTGCGAAGAGCTGCTGAATGCACAGTAGCGAGCGCTACTTCGCAGCCGACAGCCAATATTTCGGCAAGCCGGCGAACGAGAAGATGGTTATGAAAACTTAACCCCAAATACGTTGAATCTGGATCTAATTGTCATTGAAAGCACGTCTCAGCCGGGTACTCTATATCGCTAGTGGATTGATCGGAACGAAGGAGTCCGTTTTAGGATTCCCATGGCGGCTGCGGCATGCGACGTTGCGACATGCGCACTGGTATCACGATT
>NZ_JBSRZE010000010.1:0-95112 GCF_054057355.1 Sphingomonas sp. UYAg733 | reverse complement strand
GCACAACCGAGCCCGTCTCCACTATCCGCTCAAACAAATGGACCCCGCGCGCCTCAACGCGCGGATCGCCAACTCCAAGCCGTTCCATGCCAATCCCCAATCCATCACCGGATCAATGAATCAGCTTATTACAAACTTGAATACCCACTTCCGTGCATCCGGTAGACCCCCGAGGAGAGGGCAAAGACGAAAATCTCTTCCCTTTCGCTTCGACCTCCCCCATCGCCCCGGCGCATGATCGAGCACATCCTGGGCATCCTCGCCACCTTCACCATCTGGGTTATCTCCAGCGGCGGCTATCTCGGCATCGCGCTGCTGATGGCGATCGAATCGGCATGCATTCCGCTGCCGTCCGAAATCATCATGCCGTTCGCCGGCTATCTCGTCTCGACCGGGCAATTCAATCTGTACCTGGCGGCAACGGCCGGTGCGATCGGCTGCAATATCGGTTCGATCCCGGCCTATGAACTGGGCAAGCGCGGCGGCCGCCCGGCGATCGAGCGCTGGGGCCGTTATGTCCTGATCGGCCCGGGCGAACTCGACGCCGCCGATCGCTTCTTCGCGCGCTTCGGCAATTCGGCGGTGCTGATCGGCCGGCTGCTGCCGGTGATCCGTTCGTTCATCGCCTTTCCCGCCGGCGTGGCGAAGATGAAGCTGCTGCCGTTCCATATTTACACGTTTGTCGGGTCATGGCCGTGGTGCTTCGGCCTGGCCTGGCTCGGCATGGTCCTGGGCGAGAAATGGAACAGCGACCCGCGTCTCAAGGCCGCGTTCCACAGCGCCGATGCGCTGATCGGCGTGGTATTGTTCGCCGGGATCGCCTTCTATATCTGGCACCGCGTGCGGGGCATGAAACGCAAGCCCTAAGCCGGCGGCATTCGCGCGGCGAGCGCCAGCGTGCGTTTGTCGCGATCCGGCGCGCCGCGCGCCGCCAGCGCCTGATAGCGGGCGAGTGTTGCCGCATCGGCGCGATCTGGCGATCCTGAATCGAACGGCGGCGCGGGATCATATTCAAGGCTGAGCTGGACCAGCCGGGCATGATCCTCGCCGCGAATGGCGGCGGTCAGCGCGAGGCCGAAATCGATGCCCGCCGTGACCCCGCCGCCGGTCACGCGATTGCGATCGAACACCACGCGATCATGCACCGGGATCGCGCCGAATGCTGCAAGATGCTGGTGCTGCGCCCAATGCGTCGTCGCGCGATAGCCGCGCAACAACCCCGCCGCGCCGAGCAGGAGTGCCCCGGTACAGACGCTGGTCACCCAGGTCGCGCCAGCCGCCGTCGAGCGCACCCAGGCCATCGTCGCGTCATCCTCGCTCGCATCGGTGACGCCGAAGCCGCCCGGCACGCAGACGATGTCCGGCTGGCTCACGGTCGCAAACGTCGTGGTCGGCAGCAGCGCAAAGCCCGAATCGGTCGCGACCGGATCGAGCGACCTGGCGACGAGATCGATCGTCACATTGCCAAGCCGCGACAGCACTTGGGCAGGGCCGGTCAGGTCAAGCTGTGTAACGTTCGGGAAAAGCAGAAAGGCGACGCGGATCGGGGACAGTTCGACCATGGGAATCTCTCCTTATACGGTGAGCTTGCCCAGGCGAGCGGCGTGGATCGGTCCCGCTTCCCCGTGGTGCTCCACGCTTCGCCAGTCACGCGACCATCGCTGGATTACTCTCCGTCGATGCGTCCGACAAGGCCGCGGCACGGACCAGGAACCAGAGCAGCGGCAGCGCAAGCGCCAGATACAAACCCAGCCCGAAGCCGCGCCGCCATCCCCACCAATCGCTCGGCAGGGTGGTGATCCCAAGAGTCAGGAAATGCGTCATCACCGGGTCATAGACCGGAAAGCTGAACCCATGCGGCGCGGCGATCTCCGCCGCCGCGATGGCCAGGTTGATGAACATGCTCACGGCCATCAGCCCGGCAAACCAGCGCCGCCCGATCCGGCCCGATACCTGCCAGAGCGGTGCGAGGCCGAGCGCGAGGAAACCGAGCGCGGGCACGGAATGGCGCGGCCCGGTCGAATGGCCGCCGTCCCAATAATAATAGGAGGAATTATACAGCAGCACGATGATCGTGATGGCCAGCGCAAGCCAGCCGAGGTCGCGGGTCTCGCGCGTTCGGATCAGCCGGGACAGGGCGAATGGCGCGAGGAGCAGAATCGGTGCGACATAGATCAGGCCACGCTCCGGCCCGGCAATGATCTGCGCCAGCACTTCGATATGCGGATAGGTCAGGCCGAACAGCCCCTGCTCCATCCCCTCGAAGCCGACCACGCCCTGATAACCGACCTTGAACGGCACGCCGAAGGCGATTTCGTTATAAACGACCATCGGCACCAGCGCGACGAGTCCTGCGGCGGCGGCCAGGCCGGCGAGCGTCAGGCGCTCAGGCCATCGCAGCTCGCGCGTACGCCAGATCGCCCACACACCAATCGCGAAGCCGGGCAGGGCCGCAGGCAGCTCGACCACGATCGCCCAGCCGAGCGCGCCACCGAGCATCAGCGGATAACGCCAGCGGCCGAGTTCACGCGGCCCAGAAGTGCCGCGCCACACCGCCCAGGTCGCTATCAGCAGCAATGCGCCGACCGGTGCATGACCGAACAGGGTGGTCGACCAGCCCCAGGCGGGTGTCGCCATGGCATAACCGAGTGCCGCGATCAGGCCCGCTTTAACATTGCCGGTGATGCCGGTCGCCAGATCGAACAACAGCACCGCCGCGAAGGCGATCAGCACCGCAACCGTTGTCGCGACCGCCAGGCGCAGTCGCAATTTCACGAAAGTTTCAAAACGCGCATCGCCGAAATCGGGCGTATGCTGGTCCGCGCGGTCACCTGTCAGCAAGTCCGCGATCCATACCGCCGGCATCGCCATCAGCGTCATGCCGGGCGTCTTATCGGTATAATAATGCCCCCCGAACTGCGCCTTGTCGATCGTCATCGGGTGGAATTCGTCGATCGTCGCGTCGCCCTGTTCGACCAGCGAAATCGCGGCGAACAGCCGCGTCGAATTGTTGGGATTGAACTCCCACGATCCGAACCAGACGCACGACAGCCAGGCGAGCAGGAACAACCCCATCGCGATCGCATGCGGCGCACGCACGATTGGCGTTTCTTTCACGCGATCAACCGAACAGCCAGGTGCCGAGCAACCGCCCGAACGGCAGCGTAAAGAACCCCGCGATGATCAGCGCGCCCAGCACCATGCCGCGCACCGCGCTGCGGTGGCGCGCGATATTGTGCGTCCGTGCGCTCCACCAGATGATCGGCACCTGAATCAGCGTCCATGCCGACAGGATGTGGATGAAGCCGAGACCACCGCGATTGGAGAGACGAATTTCGAAAGAGATCGACGCGGTTGCCATCATCGCGACCAGCCAGACCGTGCCGAGTGCGCGATGCGGCCGATCGCCCCTACGCCGCAGCAGCATCACCGGGGTAAGTGCAAGCGCGGTCAAAACCGTCGCGAGATGAGCCCAGACCTGCCATGGCAACAGGCCCCATTGCGCATGCCCCTTGGCCAGTGCGACGAGCACGACCAGCAAAAGCGCGATCGCGGCAAAGGCGAGGATTCGCTCGAAATTATCGGGCGCGAGCGATTTCGGCCGTGGCGCCGGATAGGTATCAGCGAGCGTTGCCATCATTTCCCCGCGACCGGCGACCTATACGACCACCCGGAACCGTCTCTAGCGCGCGGGCAACGCGGTGCAACCGCTTATCAGGGCAGCGAATCCTGCACCTGCTCATTGGCCTTCTTCTTGGCCTTGTTTTCGCTTCGTGTCCGGTTGGCCTGCTGCACGAAACAGCCGCTCGCGCCGCCCGGTCCGACCGTGGTGCAGCTGCCGATACCGCCCGCACCCGCCTGATCGTTGGACTGGGCGCGGACCGCCCAGCTTTCATTCTCCGGCGTGACTTCAAGCTCTCGCAATTCCTTGGGGATGCGGAACTGTTCCTGTGCGCTGCGCCGTTCGCACACGACGATTTCGTTGCCGTTCGGATCGGTGGGACATTTTTGCGTGCCGTAGATCACCAGCACGCCATTCTGCGGCGCGTTCTGGGCGAATGCCGGTACGACGGCTCCGCCGGTGGCGAGTATGGTTGCGGCGAATGCCGTGCGAAGTGCGAGTTTCATCGGCCTTGCTCCTGTCCGACCAAACGACGCTCCAGCGCCGTTCGCGTCTCCATGAATTCAATCATATCCGTTTCGCCGTGGCGATCGCGACGCGACAACCCAGGCGAATCGCCGCGCTCAGCAACGGATAGGCGATCGCCATCTCCGCGCCCGCGGCGAGCGCCGCTTCCTTATGCTCGACCTCTTCGGCCTGGAAATCCAGTACCGCGGCAGAGAGTTCGGGATCGCTGTCGCCGAGTTCGACCAGCTGATCGGCGTAATGCTTGTCGATCTCGGTCTCGACCGCGACGGTACAAGCCATCGCCGCCGCCGGCCCGAGCGCCGCCGTCACCGCACCGAGCGCGAAGCCGGCGACATTCCAGAACGGCTGCAACAAAGTCGGACGCACGCCACGCTGCGCGATCATCGCATCGAAAAAGGCGCGATGGCGTTCTTCCTGATTGGCCATGCCGGCGATTGCGCGCGCGGCCGGCGTACGGTCGCCCATCACCGCCAGCTGCCCGGCATAGATCCGCGTCGCGCCATATTCGCCCGCCTGATCCACCCGGATCATGCTGTGCGTGGCACGCTTCGCGTCACCGGGTTTCCAGCCGCTCATCTACGTCGATCTTGTAGCATCAACCACAAGATGGTGGCGGCACCGCCTAGTGAAAAGATCGCATTGAACCCAGCGAGCGAGATTCCGAACAGGTTCCATTGCGCCACGTCGCAGCGGATCAGCGGCGCGCCCATGATGCGCGCCAGCATCTCCTCCGGTGTACCGCCCGATTGGGTGATCGTCGATGCGCAGGCTGTGATCCCCTGCCACCAATGATATTCGACCCCGGCATGGAACACGCCGATCGCGCCGCTGGTCGCGATCGCCAGCGCGGCAAGCATCACCAGCGGGCGCCGCGCGGCCGGCGGCACAAAGAAGGCGAAGCCGGCCAGGGCAATCGCGGTATAATGCGGCCAGCGCTGCCAATGACACATCTCGCACGGATATAGCCCGCCCCAATATTGCGAGAGCAGCGCCCCCGCCATCAGCGTGACGGGCAGGAAAAAGGCGAGCTCGTGCGCCAGCTGGAAACGCGTGCGCGACATTATTTGCCCGATGCCATCTTCGGCGCGGCACCGAGTCGCGCGATCGTCTTCAGCGCATAATCGAGCTGGAAGTCCGTCACCCCCTTGGTCTTGAGCTGGTCGGGCGTCGCGCTGTAGCGCGGATCGTCCTTGGTATCCTCTTCCAACACCGCATTGTCGGCCTTGACCTCGTTGATCAGATGGCGACGCAGATCGGCCTCACGGAACACCGGGCGCGTCTTGAAATCGGGATCGGAAATCTGCGGCACCTTGATGTCGGGCTCGATCCCGCCCTCCTGCACCGACCGGCCCGACGGCGTGTAGTAACGCGACGTCGTCAGGCGCAGGGCCGAGTTGTTGCCCAGGTCGAGCACGGTCTGCACCGATCCCTTGCCGAACGATCGAACGCCCATGACCAGCGCGCGGTGGTGATCCTGCAGCGCGCCGGCGACGATCTCCGACGCCGACGCCGAGCCCGAATTGATCAGCACGACGACCGGAAGCCCGTGCGAGGGGTCGCCATTCTTGGCGTAGAACCGCTCGATATCGCCCTTTTCACGGCCGCGTTCGGAAACGATCTCTCCGTAATTGAGGAAATTGTCGGCGACGTTGATCGCCTCGTCGCGCAAGCCCCCGCCATTGTCGCGCAGATCGACGATATAACCGAGCGGCGCATGGCCGAGCGACTTTTCGATCCCCAGCATGCCCGCCTTCACCGCGGCACCGGTGTTTTCGGAGAAAGTGTTGATGTTGAGGATGCCGATGCCGTTCTTGACCTCCCACTTCACCGGCTTCTGCACGATCTTCTCGCGCACCAGCGTCACCTCGATCGGCTTGTCGCGGCCCGGACGAACCAGGGTCAGCGCGATCTTGCTGCCCGGCGTGCCGCGCATCTGGGTGATCGCCTCGTCCAGGCTCAGGCCGTAGATCAGCTTGCCGTCGATATGGGTGATGTAGTCGCCCGACTTGATCCCGGCGCGGAAGCCCGGCGTGTCCTCCTGCGGCGCGATGACCTTGACCGCGCCGTCCTCCGCCGTGACGGTCAGGCCGAGCCCGCCATAGCTGCCCATCGTCTGGATCCGCAGATTGTCGTAATCGAGCCCAGTCTCGAACGCGCTGTGCGGGTCGAGTGCGGCGAGCATGCCGTCGATCGCACCCTTGATCAGAGTCTTGTCGTCGACCTTGTCGACATAGGCGCCCTTCACCCGATTGAAGACGTCCATGAACTGGTCGATCTCGCGATAAGCATCAGTATCGACCTGCGCCATCGCGGCGGTCGCTGTCGGCACGAGCGCGAGGATGGCGGCGATCGCGGTGGCCTGGATAAAGGGACGAGCCATTGAATTCCATTTCGGGAAGAGCGTGTTGCCGCGACTCTAGCGGCTAATTCGGCACGATCAAAGCGGCCAGAGGATGAACAGGGTCTGAGCGGTCGGAGTTCGTTTGAGAATTCGCGAAAAAGACCCTCAACCGATCAGCGGTGTCATATCGACCGCTCGCCCCTTGCGGCGCAGTTCGATGGTGACGCGCGGGTCGTCGCCCTTGGTCGCACGGCCGATCGGCGCGCCCTGGCCGACACTTTCGCCGACCCGTACCGAGGTCGCGCCCAGGCCCGAGACGAGCGAGGTCCAGCCATTGCCATGGTCGATGATGACGATCGTGCCATAACCACGAAACGCGCCGGCATAGGCGATCCGTCCGGCCGCCGGCGCGACCACCGCGGCTTCGGCGGCCGAGGCGATGGTCAGACCGCGTGAGCGCACGCCGGCATCGGAGAGTTCGCCCAGCCCGATAACCACCTTGCCGAGCACCGCCAGGCGATATGGTGGCGAACCGTGCGACCATGACACGCTGTCGAACGGCGAGGCGACTTCGCCCGGTCGCGGCGGACGCGGCAAGGGGCCGGGCAGCGATTCGAGGCTTTCGCGCACCGCCGCCTGATTGCCGAGTTGATCCATCAGATCGACGATATCCCGCGCCCGCTCGCCCATGGCGATGGCGCGGTCGGATTCGAACAGCGCGTCACGCCCGAGCGAGCGCGAGCGCAGCCGGTGTTCGGCCTCGAGCCGGGTCAGCGCAAGGCGCTGCGCCTCGAGCCGGGTGCGGCTGTCGGCCAGCGTCCGGGTGGCCAGCGCGGCATCCGCCTGCAGCGCGCGCGTCCGCGCGAGATCGGCGCGGACATCGGCGGTGCGGGCATGGATCACCGGCAAGCTGCTCGCCAGCACCGCGCGGACATGGACGATGTCGTTGACCGATCCGGGCTGGACAACGCTGATCAGCACCGGACGGCGCGCCAGCGACTGCAGCGCCGCGACCAGCCGGACGATCGGCCCCTGACGCTCCGCAAGCCGCGCGCGTTGCTCACCGAGCTGGCGGCGGATGATCTCGATCCGTGCCTGACCGGCGGCGATATCGGCCTCGGCCTGCTGGACACGTGCGGCGACGGCGGCTTCCTGCGCACGCGCCTGGCGCGCCTGGTCGCGTTCTCGCCCGGCCTGCGCCTCGAGCCGCTGCGAGCGGAGCGCGGCGGCCTGGGATTGCGCCTTGGCCTCGGCGAGCCGTTGCTGCTGGTCCTGAGCGGGAAGCGATGGCGCACCCAGGCCGATGGCAGCGGCACCCGCCACGACCAAGCCAGCGATTTTGATGCCGCCCCGCATGCCGCTCATCCTTCGCGGTGATAGGGGTGGTTGGCAAGGATGCTCGCCGCGCGCCACAATTGCTCGGCGAGCATCGCGCGGGCGAGCATGTGCGGCCAGGTCGCGCGGCCGAACGAGAGCAGCAGGTCGGCGCCGTCACGCTCGGCATCGTCGAAACCATCAGCCGCGCCGATCATGAAACGTGTTTCGCGCACGCCGTCGTCACGCCAGCGGCCGAGCTTTTCGGCGAAAACGCGCGAGGGCAGCACATCGCCGGTTTCATCGAGCATGACGATACGCGTCTGCGGCTCGACCAGCGGCATCTTGCCGCCGGTATCGGGCAGTTCCGTGACTTTGGTCGGCCAGGAAAGCCGCTTCAGATAACGCGCGACCAGTTCCGCCTCGGGGCTCTGCCCGATGCGGCCGCGCGCGACGATGTGGAGCAGCAAGGCCTAGAGTCCGTTTGGAAATGCGCCGCCGGCGCATTTCAGCGGCACCAGCCCGCTTCCCCACCCGGCCACCCACAGAATATCCTGAACGGGTGGCCGGGTGGGGAAGCGGGCCGGTGCCGCTCCAAAATTCGTTCTTTCGCGAATTTTCGAACGTCTCTCAGTCGTCAGAATCAGCGTCGAGCGCCGGTGCGTCCGGCACGAGCGGCGCGTCGCCGAACGCCCACATCCGCTCGAGATTGTAGAAGCTGCGGACCTCGGGGCGGAACAGATGGACGATCACGTCGCCGGCATCGATCAGCACCCAGTCGGCGGTCGGCAGCCCCTCGATCCGCGTCTGGCGGCCAAGCTCGCCCTTGATCTTTTCGGCCAGCTTCGACGCCATCGACGCGACCTGGCGCGTCGACCGGCCGCTTGCGATCACCATATGATCGGCGATCGACGATTTGCCGGCAAGCGGGATGGAGATCGTGTCGACCGCCTGATCGTCGTCGAGCGACGCCAGGACCAGCTTGTGCAGTGCCTCGACCTCTTCCGGGTCGGTCGCGCGAATGACGGGTGAAGTTGAAGCCAAAACGATTCCTATGATGAGCGTGTTAATCCGGATTGCGGCAAGAAACGCCGTTGCCAGGCGGGATCGGCCTTGCGCAGCCCGGTCGCCGAGGTGGGGTCAGGGCGGAATCGCAACAGCACAAGTGCCGGCATTCTCCACGTCGTCCAGCTCTTTGCCTGGTATGCGGGCCGGATGAAGCGCCGCAACCAACCCATCGCGGGAGCCGCGCGAGCAGCCCGGTCATACCCCGGACGCGCGATTACCGCAATCGGAACCTCGCGAGCGATCCCGCGCCAGTTCCGCCACTGGTCGAACTGGGCGAGATTATCCCCCCCCATCAGCCAGATGAAGCGTTTCTTCGGATAGAGCCGGACCAGTTTGCCGAGCGTATCGGCGGTATAGCGCGTGCCGAGCCGTGCCTCGATATCGCTGACCCGGATCGGCGCATGCCGCGCCATCGCCCGCGCCGAGGCAAGCCGCACGGCCTGCGGGGCCATATCCCGCGCGCCATTCATGAGTGGGTCCTTGAGTGGATTACCGGGCGACACCAGCCACCACACTTCATCGAGATCGAGCGCGCAGATCGCCGCGAGGCTGATCGCGCGGTGGCCGCGATGCGCAGGATTGAACGAACCGCCGAGCAAGCCGATGCGGGTCATAGCTCACCCTCGATTTCGGTCAGCCAGTCTTCTCTCGCATGTCGAATACGCACGATTTCGATTCCGGCTTCGGCGACACGATAGACCAGCAGATAGGGCGTTGTCCGCACCCCCAGAACGCGAAATGGCTCCGCCAACGCGCGACCGATCCCAGGATAATCACGCAGCCGATCGGCTGTCGCGCGAATGGCGCGGAGCGTTCGGCCTGCAACGCCGCCATCGATCGGCTTGAGATAAAGGTCGATGGTTTTCAGATCATCAAGCGATGAAGGCGACCAGATCAGTCGCGGCATCGTGCCTCATGCTTCGCGATCATCGCGTCGAGTTCATCCATGACCACTTCGTGCGGGATCCCCTCGCCACGATCAAGTTCATCTATACCCTGTTGAACGAAAGCGAGAAATGCCTCTTCGCGGCGAGCCGCCTCGCCGACGACCCGAGAGATAAACCAAGAACGACTTTGTCCACGCGCCTCGACGATGCGATCGACGAGTTCGACCGTTTCCGTATCGAGCCTTGCGGTAATGACCGAAGTCTTGCTCATGATTCGAATGTATACATCAGATACACATCGTCAACCCCGCACCTGACCGGTACCGCGCACCACCCATTTATAGGTCGTCAACCCTTCCAGCGCGACGGGGCCGCGCGCATGGAGCCGGCCGGTCGCGATACCGATCTCCGCGCCCAGTCCGAATTCGCCGCCATCGGCGAACTGGGTCGAGGCGTTCCACAGCACGATCGCCGAATCGACCCCGGCGATGAAGCGTTCCGCGATGCCATCGTCTGCGGCAATGATCGCGTCGGTATGATGCGACCCGTGCGTCGCGATATGCGCCATCGCCGCATCGACCCCATCGACGATCGCGACCGAGGCGATCGCGTCGAGATATTCGGTATCCCAATCCGCATCGTCCGCGATCCCGACACCGGCATCGAGAGCGCGCGTCGCGGCATCCCCGCGCAGTTCGCATCCGGCCGCCCGCAGCGCAGCGGTCAGCCCCGTCGGATCGGGATAATCGCGGTCGATCAGCAAGGTCTCCATTGCGCCGCAGATACCGGTACGACGCATCTTGGCATCGACCACGACCGACGTCGCCATCGCCGGATCGGCCGATGCATGGACATAGACATGGTTGATCCCGTCGAGATGCGCGAGCACGGGCACGCGCGCCTCGGCCTGGACGCGCGCGACCAAGCTCTTGCCGCCGCGCGGAACGACCAGGTCGATCGCTCCTTCGGCGATAAGCATGGCGCCGACAGCGGCGCGATCGGTCGTCGGCACGAGTTGCGCGATATCGGCGGGCAGCCCCGCCTCCGCCAGCCCAGCGACAAAGGCGGCATGGATCGCGCGGTTGCTATGCACCGCTTCGGATCCGCCACGCAGGATCACTGCATTGCCCGCCTTGACACATAAGGCGGCGGCATCGGCGGTGACGTTGGGGCGGCTTTCATAGATGATGCCGATCACGCCGATCGGGACGCGGACCCGGCGTAGCACCAGCCCGTTGGGGCGGCGGCTTTCGTCGATTACCGCGCCGACCGGATCGCGTAGCGCGGCGATTGCCGCGACCCCGGCGGCCATCGATTCGATGCGACCTTCATCGAGCATCAGCCGATCGAGCATCGCCCCCGACAGCCCGATCTCCCGCCCATGCGCCATATCGAGCGCGTTCGCCGCCAGAATCTCTGCGGCCGCGTCGCGCAATCTTTGCGCCGCGGCATCGAGCGCACGCGATTTAGCGACGCACGGCAGCGCGGCAACCATGCGTGCGGATTGGCGGGCGCGGGCGCCCATATCGGCGATGAGCCGGACGGGATCGAGATCGAGAACGTCGGTAGCCATGACCGTGGCTATCACGCCCACCGCGCACGGCCAAATATTGATCGCCCAAAACGCTATCGTCTTTTCGCATCGTGATGCTATTCCGCGCGGTGATGACGGGGGAAATCGAAGCAGTCGGCGATATCGCCACGGGTGCTCTGATCGGGCGCGCGGTCGAACCGGGCGCCGGCGATGGCCATGCCACGGGCCATGCACATGGCCTGTGCCTCAATTGCGGCACCGCGCTGATCGGCGATTATTGCCATGCGTGCGGCCAGAGCGAGCATGTCCATCGCTCGCTCGGCTCGATCGGCCACGACCTGCTTCATGGCGTGTTCCATTTCGAGGGCAAGATCTGGCGCACCTTGCCGATGCTGCTGTTCCATCCCGGTGCGCTGACCCGGCGCTATGTCGCGGGCGAGCGCGCGCGCTTCGTCTCGCCGCTCGCGCTGTACCTGTTCTTCGTGTTCCTGATGTTCGCCTCGATCCACACATTCGGCGGCGAACTCGACGACGGGCTGACCCCGGCGGCGCGTCAAACGACGATCAGCAATCTCGATAAACAGATCGCCAAGGCCTCGACCGAACTGGCCAAGCTCGAAGCGGCGTCGACCAAGGCCGGCACGACCGACCCAGGCGACGATATCGTCGCTATGCGCTCCACCGTGAAGGCGCTGCAGACCGCACGCACGGCCACCGCGGCACCCGGCAGCGGCACCAAGGGCAGTCATTCCGATCTCACGACCAGCTGGCCCGCACTCGACAAGGGCGTCGCCAAATTCAACGCCAACCCCGGGCTGATGCTCTACAAGCTGCAGTCGAGCGCGTATAAATATAGCTGGGCGCTGATCCCGATCTCAGTGCCGTTCGTCGCTCTGCTGTTTCTGTGGCGGCGTCGCTTCAAGCTTTACGATCACGCGATCTTCGTGACCTATTCGCTGTGCTTCATGATGTTGCTGGTGACCGTCTTCAGCCTCGGGCTGATGGTCAACGTGCCGAGCGGATGGCTCACCGCGCTGCTGCTGATCGCACCGCCGGTACATATGTTCGCGCAATTGCGCGGTGCCTATTCGCTGCGCAAGCGATCGGCGTTGTGGCGCACCGTCATCTTGATGACCTTTTCACTGTTCGCGCTGATTCTCTGGGGGATGCTGCTGCTGGTGCTCGGCCTGACCGGCTAGACGTCGAGCGCTGTTCAGACGCACGGGTAGAGCTGGTCAGACGCGAAGCCTTGCGCTCGCCTGCGGCAACCCCGTTCGGACAATGAGAAAGAGCGCGCCGGTGTAAAACCGGCAGGGGATGACATGCCAGCTTAGCCGTCATGGGTGAATCACCACCGGCGGCAGGACCGCGGCGACGAGCGGTCAGAGATATGTCACACCCCTTAGTGTCAAATCTCCTGCCGCCGCCGGGACAGGAGCTCGCTATATTATTATCTTATATATCAATAGCTTAATATAAAGCAGCCAACATTGGATGCGGGACACGCCGAGATTGGGAGCCTCAAGCGTTTCCCATGACCGGCGGGAAGCCCGCCCGCCGAATATCGTTCATGCGAGTGCCCGATTTGGCTTCGCTCAAACGATTTCGCTCGGCACGAACGCATCGGGTCATAAAAAACCCTCCCGCGCGGATCCGCGCGGGAGGGTTATGGTCGAACCGCCGAAGCGGCTGATGACCTGGATCAGGCCCCGGCCGGTGCCGGGTTGCCGAACGGACCCTTGGGACGGCGCGTCTTGGGGATCGAGGTTCCGCCGGCCGGCACCGATGGCGCCTTGGGCCCGCTGTCGCGATCGATTGCGTTGCCCGCGACCAGCGCCTTGATCTCTTCACCGGTCAGCGTCTCGAACTCGAGCAATGCGCCGGCAATGGCGTGCAGCTGATCGACATGCCTGGTGATCAGCTCAGTCGCGCGAGCATGCCCGCCCTCGACCAATCGGCGGATTTCGCCATCGATCGCGAGCGCCGTCTCGTTCGACATGTTGTGACGCTGAGTCTGCGAATAACCGAGGAACGTCTCACCCTGCTGCTCTTCATATTGCAGCGGGCCGATCGCTTCCGACATGCCCCATTGCGTGACCATCGCGCGGGCGAGCTTGGTCGCCTGCTTGATGTCGCTCGAGGCGCCTGACGACACCTTGTCGTGACCGAAGATCACTTCTTCGGCGACGCGGCCACCCATGACCGACGCCAGATCGGCATACATCTTGTCGCGGTGGTACGAGTAATTGTCGCGCTCCGGCATGCTCACCACCATGCCCAGGGCACCGCCACGCGGGATGATCGTCGCCTTGTGGATCGGGTCCGACGCCAGTTCATGGACGCGGACCAGCGCGTGGCCCGCTTCGTGATAGGCGGTCATGCGCTTCTCGTCGGGGGTCATGACGAGCGATTTCCACTCAGTGCCCATGATCACGCGATCCTTGGCGATCTCGAACTGCGCCATTGCGACAAGGCGCTTGCCGAGCCGCGCGGCCATCAGCGCCGCTTCGTTGACGAGGTTGGCGAGATCAGCGCCCGACATGCCCGGCGTGCCGCGCGCGAGCGTGCGTGCATCGACGTCAGGTGCCAGCGGCAGCTTTTTCATATGGACTTCGAGGATTTTCACGCGGCCTTCGATATCGGGCAGCGGCACCGTCACGCGGCGATCAAAGCGGCCCGGACGCAGCAAGGCAGGATCGAGCACGTCGGGACGGTTGGTCGCCGCGACGATGATGATGCCTTCGCTCGCCTCGAACCCGTCCATTTCGACCAGCAGCTGGTTGAGGGTCTGTTCTCGTTCGTCGTTACCATTTCCAAGGCCGGCACCACGATGGCGACCGACCGCGTCGATTTCGTCGATGAAGACGATGCATGGCGCCGATTTCTTGGCCTGTTCGAACATGTCGCGCACGCGGCTCGCGCCGACGCCGACGAACATTTCGACAAAGTCCGAACCGGAAATAGTGAAGAAGGGCACGCCAGCCTCGCCCGCAATGGCGCGGGCGAGCAAAGTCTTGCCGGTACCGGGCGAGCCGACCAGCAGCGCGCCCTTGGGAATCTTGCCGCCGAGGCGCGCGAATTTGGTCGGATCCTTCAGGAACTCGACGATCTCCTGCAGCTCTTCGCGCGCTTCGTCGATGCCAGCGACGTCGTCGAAGGTCACGCGGCCTTCTTTCTGTGTCAGCATCTTCGCACGCGATTTACCGAAGCCCATCGCGCCGGAGCCGGAATTCTTCTGCATCTGGCGCAGCACGAAAAATGCGATGCCGAGGAACAGCAGGAATGGCAGCGACTGGATCAGGATGACCTGCCAGATCGCCGGGCCTTCCTCAGGCTTGGCAGTGATCACGACATTCTTGGCGCGCAGCTTTTCGGTCAGCTGCGGATCGGCCATCGCATAGGTACGGAAACGCGTATCGTCGCGCAGCGTGCCGGAAATCACGTCGCCAGCGACATTGACCTCCTTGACCGTGCCCTCCTGAACCTTGTCGAGGAAGGTCGAATAGGCAATCGCGCCGCTCGCCGCCGGGGTGGTGCGGGTGTCGATCATGGTCACGAACAGCGCCAACGCGACGAGGATGCACACCCATACGAGCAGGCTCTTCATCCAGGGGTTGGGGCCGCCGCCGTCGGGGCCGGGCTGCTTGTCGTTGTCGTTCATCGGTGCGCGTACCTTTCGTGACCATAAGATAGGCGACGCGAGGTTAATGGCAATGGAACAAGCGCAGGACTCGGGCTGATAGGTGCTATCGCCGGGGCGGCGCCTCGCGGAATCGCCAGATATCACCCTTTGGCGACGCCATCACGCCGGCCTGGGTCGCCGACCTGCCCCCCTCCAGTGCATCGAGCAGCGCTTCGATATTGGCGGCGGATGACCATTTCGGCGAATCGATCGCCGCCGATTCGCGCACCCGGGAAATCGCGATCCGCGCCAGACGGCGGCGAACCTCGCGCGGCAGCGCGGTGACATCGACCTGCTGCTCGTCCCGCCGTTCGTCGCCGTCACCCTGAATCGCGCGACTGCCCCACAGCCATGCCTCCAGGGCGCGCAGGTCATGATCCGCTTCGGCGAGATAACCCGCAGACCGGGCGATCTGCCCCGCATCAAGCCATAAATTTTCGCGCAACAATATCCGAAAGCGGGTCCGGCCGAACCGATCATTCGCATTGCTCGGATCATCGACAAACGGCAGCGCTTCGGTCTCGGCCACGGCGCGCAATTCGGCGCAGCGCCAGCCGAGCAGCGGCCGGACCAGCATCAGCCCGTGGCCCAGATCCTGAACCGGTCTCACCGCCGCCAGCCCCGACAGACCGGCACCGCGCGCCGCGCGCATCAGGAATGTTTCGGCCTGGTCGTCGGCATGGTGCGCGGTGGCGAGCATGGTGGCGCCGCTCTCGACCGCCCAGTCTCGCAAAGCGAGGTAACGGGCGTCGCGAGCGGTGGCCTGAATATTGGCCGGCCCGATCTGTCCGGCAAGCGCCAGCGTCGCGTGAGGGATGTCATGGGTCGCGCAATATCGGGCAACCATTGCCGCCTCCGCCGCACCCTCCGGCCGCAAGCCATGATCGACGGTCGCTGCGATCGTCCGCCCAGGATGAGCCGCGTTGCCCAGGGCGAGCATTGCCATACTGTCCGGTCCACCCGACACCGCCAGTGCCAGCCGATCGTCCGGCCCCAACGGCCGCCGCAACGCCGCCTCCAGGTCGCGGCGGAAACGCGCGACCTTGTCGGAGGCCGTCACCTCATTTGCATTTGGAGGTGACACGGCCACCCGTCACATCGGCCTTCATCTGCGGCGACAATTTGTCGGGATAGACATCCTCGAGCTCGTCATAGACCTTGCACACCTCGGCCGCCGGCTTGTTGAGCTTCACCAGCGCCTGGGCGAGATAGAACAGGCTCTCATGCGCCCGGTCGCCCTTCGGCATCTTGCGATAATTGTCGTAGAAAGCGAGGATCGCGAGGTTTGGCTTGCCGCCATCGAGCAGCGACCGGCCAAGCATATTCTGTGCGCGGCTAATGCGCCGATGCTGCGGATAATCCTTGATCAGGGATTTGAACTGCACCTCGGCCTCCGGGTAGAGCTTTGCCTCCCACAGCCGATAGCCGTAATTATAGGTGTCTTCGCCGGCGTCGTCGGTCGCCGGCTTCTCGATTGCCGCGAGGCGCCCGGCGCGGGCCGGATCCTTGGCGGACGTGGACGTGCCCGCTGCCGGGGCCACCGCCGGTGTCGTCGGCTTTGGCGGTACTGGCTTTGGCGTCAACGGCTTGGGCGTGACTGGCCTGGTTGGGTCAGTCGCGATTGGCGGCGTCGCCGTATCTCCGGCCACCGCACTGCCCGACGTCGTGCCTTCGATCGCCGCCAGTCGCGCCTCGGTCGATCGCTTGAATGCGGCAAAACCTTCCTCGATCTGGCGGTTCTTGAACTGGAGCTGCTCGATCTGTCCGGTCAGGCCGCTCAATTGCGATTCGAGCGCATCGACCCGCGCAGTAAGATCGGCGACCGGGCTGCCCGAGGGCGTCCCCGATGGCTGGGTGGGGTATTCGCCGGGCGCGATGTCGGGCTGGATCAGCTGGTTGTTGCCCCCCTGACCCTGTGGCGGAAAGACCTTGCGCTGCACGGCGCGCATCTGACCTTCGAGCCGCTCGACGCGGTTCTCGACCGCCGATTGCGCGACAGCGGTGCCGGGGATCGCCCCGACCCCGATCAGAAGAACAGCCGCCGTCAAATAGTTACGCATGAACACCCCCCGGTGCAGTGAATGGGGTGGTATAGCTGACATTGTCATCCTGTCGCCAGTCTTAAGGAGTGGGTGTCGATGGCGCCGATGGCGCGGGCGGCGTAGCTGAGGCGGCGGGTGTCGGTACGCCGGTCGGGGAAGTTTCGGGTCGGCGCTGCGTCGTAAATGCAAGTGGAATCCGCGTCGCAGTGGCGGTCGGCGTCGCCCGGCTGGTCGGCGCGGCGACCGGCACCGACACGCCATTGACCCGTCCCTTCAATGCGGCGGCGCTGATACCGATATCCTTGATCGCCAGCCGCCCGTCACCGAGCGGCGGTAACTGCGATCCGTTGAGCAGGATCTGAAGCTTGTCGGGGCGGCCGATATTGATCATCGGGCCATTGGCATCGGCCGGTACATCATAGCGATCGCCCGGCTTCATCGTATTCTGGAACAAGGTCTTGCCGGTCGCGTCATAGATGCGCAGCCAGATATCGTCGGTCGCGACCAGCGTTACTTGTCCGCCGGCAGGCGCGGCCGGGGTTGGATTGGCGACCGGTGCCATCGGTACGGCCCCGCCTTCGGCCATGGGCGAGGCAGGCGCGGAGCCTTCGCCGCGGAACAGATTGGTGCCGAACCACAGCCCCGCCGCGATCAGCAGGAGGACCGCCAGCACCGCGGTGACCACGACAACACCGCCGGTCGGCGTGCGCGCGGGATCGTTGATCTCATAGGCTTCATATTCGGTGCGCCGCACACCCGTGTCATTCTGGCTGCGCACCTCGCGCGCGATCGCGACTTCGTCCATGCCGACGGCCCGGGCATAGGCCTTGGCGAAACCGACCGAATAGGTGACCGAAGGCAAGGCCGCGAAGTTGCTCGTTTCGATCGCTTCGAGCTGACGAATTGGGATGCGCGTGCGCGCCGCGATCTCGGCCAGCGACAGCCCCTGTGCTTCGCGCGCATCGCGCAGCCGCTCACCTGCCGTCTTGGGGAACAGGGTGGCTTCCTCGCCGGATTCGACGTCGGTCATGAGTGTCTCCGGCAGGAGGGTGCGGCCCGATATTATTTCCTGCGATTACGACGTGTCTCACAAAGGGTCGCGGCGGTGTCAACGCCCGCTTTACCCACCCGTCACGCAATCACGCCAGTTCGACGCCGCTTTCCACCGCCCAGGCGGTCAATTCCCCGCGCATGTCGCGCGGCGGCGCCGCCAGCAGCGTCTTCATATGCGCCATCAGAGCGTCCCGATCGAGCGAGCGGACCATGGCCTTGATCGGGCCGACCGCCGCCGGCGTGATCGACAGCCGATCGATGCCGAGCCCGATCAGCGCCATCGCCTCCAATGGCCGGCCGCCCATCTCGCCGCACACACCGAGCGGTACCCCAGCTTGCGCAGTCGGTGCGACGAGCCGCGCGATGAAACGCAGGATCGCCGGGCTGAGCCAGTCATAGCGTTCGGCAAGCTTTGGATTGGCACGGTCGGCGGCGAACAGGAACTGAGTCAGGTCGTTGGTACCGATCGACAGAAAATCGAGCTTGGGCAGCAGGATATCGAGCTGCTCGGCGAGCGCCGGCACTTCGAGCATCGCGCCATAATTGATCTCGTTGGGCAATTTGCGACCGCGCTGCGCGAACCATTCGCGCTGCGTCTCGAACAGCGCGCGCGCTTCCTCATATTCCCAAGGTTCGGAGACCATCGGGAACATCACATTGAGCGTCCGCCCCGCCGCCGCCTCGAGCAGCGCGCGTGCCTGTACTTTCATCAACCCGTCACGTTCGAGCGCGAGGCGCAGCGCGCGCCAGCCCATCGCCGGATTTTCTTCCTCGCCGCCGTCCTGGATCAGATAAGGCAGTGCCTTGTCGCCACCGATATCGACGGTACGGAAGATCACCGGCCGGTCGCCGGCCGCGTCGAGCACTTCCTTGTAGAGCCGCTGCTGGCGCTCGCGCGCGGGCAAGGTGGCCGACACCAGGAACTGGAATTCGGTCCGAAACAGCCCGATGCCATCCGCTCCGGTCATGTCGAGCGCCGCGACATCGTCGCGCAGGCCGGCGTTGACCATCACCGTCACGCGGTGGCCGTCGGTGGTGATCGGTAATTCGGACTTCAGCGCGGCAAACACCGCGCGACGCTTCTGGCGCAGCTGCAGCTTCGTCTCGAACGCTTCCTCCATCGCCGGCGATGGCCGCGCAAAGACATTGGCCGCGGTCGAGTCGAGCAGCAACATGTCGCCCTCGGCGATCGAGCGGCGCACACCCTTGACCCGGCCGAGCACCGGCACGCCCATCGCCCGCGCGACGATGGTAACATGGGCGGTCAGCGATCCTTCCTCGAGGATCACGCCCTTCAGCCGGCGCCGGTCATATTCGAGCAGCTCGGCGGGGCCGAGATTGCGCGCGATCAGGATCGTGTCCTGCCTGAGCCCGCCTTGCGCGGCAGTGCCCATCTGGCCCGACACGATGCGCAGCAACCGGTTCGACAGGTCCTCCAGGTCGTGCATGCGATCGGCGAGCAATGGATCGTCGATCTGGCGCATGCGCTGACGCGTGCGTTGTTGTACGCGCTCGATCGCGGCTTCGGCGGTCAGGCCGGAATCGATCGCCTCGTTGATGCGCCGGCTCCAGCCCTCGTCATAAGCGAACATCTTGTAGGTCTGCAGTACTTCGTCATGTTCGCCGCCGACGCCGAATTCGGCCTGGCTGGCGATCCGTTCGATCTGCTCGCGCATCTTGTCGAATGCGGCATAGACGCGGTGGCGCTCGGCATCGATATCCTCGGCGACGGTGTGCTCGATCGTGATGCGCGGCTGGTGGAACACGGCATAACCGCTGCCCATGCCCTCGACCAGCTTGAGCCCCTCGATGCGCATCGCGGCGGTCGATTGCGGGCGCAATGTCGCTTCGCCGCTGGCATCGACCAGATCGGCATTGGCGATCAGCTCGCTCAGCACCATCGCGACGGTCTGCAATGCCTCGATCTCGACATCGTCATATTTGTGCGGATCGGCATGCTGCACGCACAGCACGCCGACCGAGCGTTCGCGGCGGATGATCGGCACACCGGCAAAGCTGTGGAATTTCTCCTCGCCCGTTTCGGGCTTGTAGGCGAAATCGGGATGACTCGCGGCTTCGTCGAGGTTGAGCGTCTCGACTTGCTCGGCGATGGTGCCGACCAGCCCCTCGCCCAGCGCGAGCTTGGTGACATGCACTGCCTCCTGCGCCAGGCCGCGCGTCGCATAGAGTTCGAGCACCCCTTCGCGCAGCAGATAGATCGAGCAGACCTCGCTCGACATCGCTTCGCCGACGATCCCGACCACCGAATTGAGCTTGGCCTGTGCCGCCGTGCGCGACGCCATCACATCGTGCAATCGAACCAGGATTTCACGGGCGGAGTTGGCGGCAGTTGGCATGACCCCAGCGCTATCAGATTGTTGCGCGGGGAGCCATCGCGCAGGCATGCGACTTTGCCAAAATCTCGAGCAGTATCTGGCCCTCCATCACCACAATGCCCGAACCGGACAATTCCGGCTGTTCCCCGACCTCGATGGACAAGAGGCTGCGACGTCCCATGCGCGTTCCCTGTTCGACCAACAGCGCGTTTCCGCGCAGCAGGCGCTCCCCGAAAAGATATGCCGCCAATGGGCCCGCCGCCGTGCCGGTCGCGGCATCTTCCCAAAGGCCGACCGTCGGATTGAAGAAGCGCGCATAGGCGTCCGAGCCGGAGTCCGCGTCGAACCAATAGAGATAACAGCCCTCCGCCTGCGCCCCTGTAAGGATGCTCAGCAGCGCCGGCACACTCGGTTCGGCCCGATCAACCGCTGCCTTGTCACGGACACGAACCAGCAGATGCGCCGCGCCCGTATCGGCCACCCGGGGCGCCGGGTCGAAAAGGAAATCTCCAGCCGCCAGACCCAGCGCCGTCGCCAGGCCGCCCGTATCGCTCAGGACCGGCAACAGCCGGAGCGGCTTCTGCCGCATTCGACCATGCGCCCGATCGCCGCGGCGTTCGAGAATGACCGGAAGAACCGCGTCCCCAATCTCCTGATGAAAGGTCGTCGCCGAGTCCAACGGGCCGAGCGCATCGCCCCGCGCCAGCCACAGCCACGCGCCAAGGGCATTATGGCCCGCACCGAATACCTCGGATCCCGCCGCAGTGAACGAACGGAGCTTCCGGTCCGCTTTCGTGCTGCGCATGATGAAGGTCGTTTCCGCCTGATTGAACTCGCGTGCGATCGCGCGAAGCACGTCATCCGAAAGCTGCTCGCCACCTTCGACGACCGCCAGCGGATTACCCTCCAGGGGAACATCAGCAAAAACATCGACCATACCGAACGCCAGCTGACCCATTGCGATACTCCAAATGATGATGACAATTCATCTCAAAATCTGCACACCGTCTCGGTATACAAGTGGCCTAAGCTCCACAATTGAGCAATTCTCAGCATAAGATGAGCAGGATTCATCATGAATGACCTTCCGCCGCTTGCTGCGCTACGAACGTTCGAGGCCGTGGCGCGGCATGCGAGTTTCAAGCGTGCGGCGTTCGAGCTTTCGGTGACGCCAACGGCGGTCAGCCATCAGATCCGACAGCTAGAGGACTATCTGGGCATCAAATTGCTCGACCGAAGCCCGAGGTGGGTTCTGCTGACGCCCGGCGGTGCCGAGCTCTATGAAGCGGCGGCGGCGGCGCTGAAGACGATTGGTGACGCGGCCAGACGCGTGCGGAAAAGGAACGGCCTGGAGAAAGTAACGCTTTCCGCGAACACCGCCTTTATGAGCCAGTGGCTTGTTCCGCGTTTGGCGGAATTGCAGGCGATCCTTCCATCGGTCGACCTCCGCCTGCACGCATCCGACGATCTGGTCGATCTTCGGCGCGGCGAGGTGGACATCGCGATCCGCTACGGCCCGGGCGGCTATTCGAATGTGGATTCCGTCAAATTGGCCGATGACGTATTCGCGCCCGTTTGCAGCCCGTCGCTTGGCGTAAGGGACTCGTCGACACTGAAGAATGCCGTTCTTCTCCATATCGACGGACGGCGAGCACCCGATCCGGCACCGGACTGGGCCCGGTGGTGCGCCGCTGCACAGGTCGATCGGATCGATGTGAATGCCGGCCCCCGCTTCACCGATGGCGGTCATGCGATTCAAGCGGCCATTGCCGGGCACGGCATTGTCATCGCCAGCCTGGTTCTCGTCGCCGACGCGCTGGCGGCCGGGCTGCTGGTTCAGCCGTTTGCTCCGGTCCTGCCCGGCGATTCATATCATTTCGTGGCCACGCCTGGGGCGTCCGATTCCCCCGCTATCTCCGACCTGCGGCTGTGGATGGCAAGCGCACTCCGTCCCCACGCCGCTCGCCTCATGGAACACCTCGCCTGACCGAACCCGCAAAGACTCAGTCGAACAGCCCATCCTGCGAATCCGCTGGCGGGTTGAGGCCGAGATGCTTCCATCCCCCCGCGTTCAGGCACCGTCCCCGTGCGGTGCGCGCGATCAGCCCGAGCTGAATCAGATAGGGTTCGATCACTTCCTCGATCGTGTCACGCGGTTCGGACAAGCCCGCCGCGAGCGTCTCCACCCCGACCGGGCCGCCGCGATAGACGTCGGCGATCATCATAAGATAACGCCGGTCCATCGCATCGAGCCCGAGCGAGTCGACTTCGAGCCGGTTGAGCGCTCCATCGGCGGCGCCGGCGTCAACGATGGCTGTCCCGGCGACTGTGGCGAAGTCGCGCACCCGGCGCAGCAAACGACCGGCGATCCGCGGCGTGCCGCGCGAGCGCCGCGCGATCTCATGCGCGCCATCGGCCGAGACATGCAGGTCGAGCAATGACGCCGCCCGCGCGACCACGCGTTCAAGCTCGTCCACGGTGTAGAAATTGAGCCGCACCGGAATGCCGAACCGGTCGCGCAGCGGCGTGGTCAGCAGCCCCTGCCGCGTAGTCGCGCCGACCAGAGTGAAACGCGGCAGATCGATCCGCACGCTGCGCGCGCTCGGCCCCTCTCCGATCATCAGGTCGAGCGCGCGGTCCTCCATCGCCGGATAGAGTATTTCCTCGACCGCCGGCGCAAGGCGGTGGATCTCGTCGATGAACAGAACATCGCCATCCTCGAGATTGGTCAGCAACGCAGCAAGATCACCCGACTTGGCGATCACCGGACCGGAGGTGGCGCGGAACCCCACGCCCATCTCGCGCGCGACGATCTGCGCCAGCGTGGTCTTGCCGAGCCCGGGCGGCCCGAAGAACAACACATGGTCGAGCGCATCGCCGCGCGATTTGGCGGCGGCGATGAACACACGCAGATTCTCGCGCGCCGCCTTTTGCCCGACAAACTCGTCGAGCGATTTGGGGCGCAGCGCGGCATCGATATCCTCGGGCTTGCGCTCGGGCGTCATGAAGCGGTCGGCATCAGTCACTGGTCCAACTAGCGGGCGGCGGGCGGTCCTGTCTATCGCGACGCGGCGTATTGCCCTATGGTCCGCGCGCTGCAGGATAAGGGTCGCACCACCACAGCCTCGCATGGAGTGACCGCATGAAACCCAAAAGCCCCCTCGTCATCGGCGGCCTTGGCTGCGCCCTGCTGCTCGCCGGCTGTGGCGGAACGCCTGCCGGCAACACCAGCGGCGTGACGACCGCCGAAACCAGCGGGAGTGGCAGCAGTGGCGGGAAGGCGCCGCCGGCCGATTTCAAGGCGACCGATGCCTGCGCGCTGCTCGACAAGGCGGTGGTCGCCGACGTGCTCAAGACCCCGGTGACCGCGGCCACGCTCGGGCTGGTCCATGAATCGAGCGGCAGCGACGCCGCGACCTCCGAATGTACTTATGAAACCGCCGACGGCAAGGCGAGCGTAATGACGCGCTGGTCGCCGATCGCCGACAACACCGCCGATGCGATCAAGATGGCACGCGACGGTGTCGCCGCTTCGATGAAGGCCTTCAGCGACAAACCGGTCGAGGATATTCCCGGCCTCGGCAAGGCGGCATTCTTCGTGCCCGGCATCAACCAGCTCAACGTGTTCATTGGCGATGACAAGTTCGTCGTGATTACGACGCCGGGTGGCGCCGAGGGCCGCGAGACTGCGCTGGCGCTGGCTAAAAAGGTCGGGGCGTGATTGAATCCCGCTCCACGTTTATGTGGATGATATCTAAATCCTGAGGTCAACATGCTTGGTGCGTGTCGTTGAGCCCGGTCACTTGCTGTGCGGCAATTTACCGTTACCAGCCAAGACAACGATACCCATTAATGGCGCATCAGGTGTCGTACGGCAATATTCAATTGCCTCGAGCCACGCTTTAGCAAATTGAGCCTTGTCCTGCGCAAACTTCAGCCGGTGGTCGATCAGGCCAGCGCCTCGCAAATATTTCGTAAATTTATTGCTTTCTATTGGCTTGTCAGGAAATAACGTTTTATACCAATCGGCGTCAAGTACAGCCTGCTTACATTGATAGCCCAAGCCAAGATTATCGAAGTCGTAATCGCTAAAATCAACATTAAGACGTACTTTACCGACTGCCTTAGCCCCATCGCCTAATTTGAACCGAGGAGAGCTCGATTTAGTGAGGGCCAAATCATCCAAAATTTTTGAACGGCTTGATTGAACGATAACGAGGTTCGCCGGATTTCCTTCAGCCGATACGTCGGCCTGAATCACCACCTCCCCATAGTGGCCCAATGATTTGGCTTCCGGGGGGCAGTTTGATCTCAACATATAGTTCAGGTGATTCAGGCGCAGCGACGCCCGGTGATTGTGCGCGCAGCGCCGTGAGCGCACTACATGAAAATAGGATGGCCCCAGCACTAAGTATTCCGCAAGCTCTACTAAACATCACTTCGCTGCCTTTCTTAACGCCAGCCGCACCAACGCGTCGAGCGTCACGCCAACACCCAATTCCTCCTCGGCCGAAGTGACCGCGGCGCTGGCCTCGGCGGGGCGGAAGCCGAGGTTGAGCATCGCCGATACCGCATCCGCGCCGGCACCGCTCGGTGCGAGGGGCGTCGCGCCGCCGATCGCAACGCCACCGATCCTGTCCTTCAATTCGCGCACGATACGTTCGGCGAGCTTGGGCCCGACGCCATTGGCACGCGCGACCATCGCCTTGTCCTGCGCGAGGATGGCGCGGCTCAGATCGGCCGGGTCGAGCGCCGACAGGATCGCCAGCGCCACCCGTGCCCCGACGCCCTGCACACCGGTCAATAGCCGGAACCAGTCGCGCTCGCCCGCGGTGGAGAAGCCGACCAGACGGATGAAATCCTCCGCCACCAGCATTTCGGTATGGAGCATTACCGCTTCGCCAACCGGCCCGATGCTCGCCAGCGTCCTGGTCGAGGCGCCGACCAGATAACCGACGCCGCCGACATCGACCACCGCATGATCGATACCGGTTGCGTCGAGGCGGCCCTTGAGATGCGCGATCATCCGTTATCCATAGGCGGAATTGGACCTGATACTAAACCCCGTTCGGTCAGGTCCGCTGAATCACCCGCGCCGACGCCAGATGATGCGCGTGGCAGATCGCCACCGCGAGCGCGTCGGCCGCGTCCGGTCCGTCGATCTTCACCCCCGGTAACAACCGCGCGACCATCGCATGGACTTGCGCCTTTTCTGCCGTGCCGGTGCCGACCACCGCCTTCTTGACCAGCCGCGGTGCGTATTCGCCAACCTCTACCCCGCTGCGCGCCGCCGCGCACAGGATGACGCCGCGCGCATGTGCGAGCTTCAACGTCGATTGCGGGTTGGCGTTGACGAACACCTCCTCGGCCGCAGCGCCATCGGGCAAGTGGTCGGCGATCAGCGCCGCGACCATCGTGTCGAGATGCGCGAGGCGGCGCGGCAGCGACGCGGCGCTGTCGGTCTTGAGCCGGCCATTGGCGAGGTGGGACAGCCGGTTGCCCTCAGCCCGAATCACCCCCCAACCGGTCGTACCCAGACCCGGATCGAGGCCGAGGATGATCATATATAATCCTCCCCGGAACGGGGACCGGCGAAGCTGGTGGAGGGGGCGTGCCAAACAGCGTTACGCTTGTGGAGAGCTCCCTCCACCATTTGCCGGAGGAGGCAAATGGTCCCCCTCCCCGTGCCGGGGAGGAGTGAGATCAACCCAGCTTCTCCATCACCTCGTCGGAGACTTCGTAATTGCCCCATACTGTCTGGACGTCGTCGTCGTCGTCGAGCGTGTCGATCAGCTTGAACAACAGCCCCGCATCGCCTTCGCCGACCTCGACCATGGTCTGCGGACGCCAGGCGAGCTTCGCGCCCTCGGGTTCGCCGAGCACCGGGGTGATCGCCTTGACCACCTCGTGCAGCGAATCGTTCGACGTCCAGATCTCATGGCCGTCCTCGGTCGATGACACATCCTCCGCGCCGGCGTCGAGCGCTGCTTCGAACACCGCATCGGCGTCGCCCGCGCTCGCCGGATAATTGATCAGGCCCATGCGGTCGAACCCATGGCTGACCGATCCCGATGCGCCGAGATTGCCGCCATTCTTCGCCACCGCAGTGCGCACATTGGTCGCGGTGCGGTTACGGTTGTCGGTCAGTGCCTCGATGATCAGCGACACGCCGCCGGGGCCGAAACCCTCGTAACGGATTTCCTCATAGGTCTCGGCATCGCTGCGGCTCGCCTTGTCGATCGAGCGCTGGATATTGTCCTTGGGCAGCGACGCCGCCTTGGCCGCGTTGACCGCCATGCGCAGGCGCGGATTCATGTCCGGATCGGGCAGGCCCATCTTCGCCGCGACGGTGATTTCGCGGCTCAGCTTGGAAAAGAGCGAACTGCGCTTCTTATCCTGCGCACCCTTGCGGTGCATGATGTTCTTGAACTTGGAATGGCCTGCCATGGGAGAGTCCTGAAAAACTAACCGTTCGGGCCGGGCCTGTTAAAGCCCTGCCCCTCGCTGAACCTGCGGTGGTAGAAGAAAGAACAGCCCTTCGACAAGCTCAGGACGAACGGAAGAGGCCCGTCAGGCGAGCCCGAGTGCGATCTTGTAGGTTTCGAGCAACGCCTCCGCCTCATCGCGGTGATGCTTTTCCATGCGCCGCAGTCGCACGATCGCGCGCATCGTCTTGGTATCGTAACCGGTCGACTTGGCTTCGGCATAGACATCCTTGATGTCGTCGGCGATGCCCTTTTTCTCTTCCTCGAGACGCTCGATGCGCTCGATCAGGAGGCGTAGCTGGTCGGCGGCGATGATGTCGCTCATGAGTGGGAAAGCTCCGGATAAAAGATGAAGGCGCGCGTCTAGGGCATGACACGACGCGGCTCAACCATGGCTGCGATCAATTCGGTGGAAAAGCCTGACGGACACCGTTAATCTTGACCGCAACGCCGTGGCGCATGACAAAATCGACTTGCTCCAGCCGCGTCACATCAACCAGCGGATCGCCGGTCACCGCGATGATGTCGGCGAACTTGCCCGGTTCGAGCGAGCCGAGCTGATCCTTGCGCCCGAGCAAATCGGCGGCATCGATCGTCGCCGCGCGAATCGCCGTGGCGGGTTTCATCCCCGCCCTGATCATCAGCGCGAACTCCTTCGCATTCTCGCCGTGGCGCGACACGCCGGTATCGGTACCGAAGGCGATTTTGACCCCGCCGGCGATGGCGCGCTTATGACTTGCCGCCGCGACGGCGCCCGCCGCTTCCGCCTTGGCGATCGTCGCCGGCGGCAATTGACCGCCGCGCGCCTGGGCCAGCGCCGCGACCGGCGCGATCATCGTCGGCACCAGCCACGCATCATGCTGTTTGAACAGCCGGATCGTCGAGTCTTCGAGGAACGTGCCATGCTCGATCGAATCGACCCCTGCCTCGAGCGCCGCCTCGGTTCCCTCACGGGCATGTGAGTGCGCCGCGACCTTGCGGCCGAAGCCGTGTGCCGTGTCGACGATCGCTTTCATTTCCTCCGGCGTCATTTGCCGCCCGAGCCCGCCCGCGACATTCGACAGCACGCCGCCGGTCGCCGCGAACTTGATCACCTGCGCGCCGAGCGAAATCTGCGCACGTACCGCACGCCGACAATCGTCGGGCCCGTCACACGTGTTGATCTGGTGCGCATGGACAGTCTCGGCATAATCTTCGGCCAGGCCGTTGCTGCCATCGCCATGCCCGCCGGTGACCGAGACCATCAGCCCGGCATTGACGATCGTTGGCCCGACCACAGCCCCCGCCTCGACCCCGTCACGCAGCGCGCGGATGCCGCGCGGATTGCCGCCAAGGTCACGCACCGTGGTGAACCCCGCCTCCAGCGTAACGCGCGCATTTCGTTCGGCCTCGATCAGGTCATCGCCGCCGTCACGGTTGAGCTCGCCGAGCCGCGAGCGCAGTGGATCCCCTCCAATGCCCCACAGATGGACGTGCATGTCGATCAGCCCGGGCAGAACGTAGCGATCCTTGAGGTCGATGACGCTGGCATCACCGTCCGGTGCCGCAAAACCATCGCGCAACTCAACCACCTTGCCCTCGCGCACCACGATGGTGGTTGCGTCGCGTGCCGGCTGGCCAGGGCGATCGATGACATGCCCGGCCTGGATATAAATTGTCCTGGGCGGAGTTACAGGTGCGGTCTGCGCCTGCGCCGTTCCCGTCATGCCCATGCCGAGCATGATCGCCGACCCCAATATCCGACGCATATCCGTCCCCCGTTTTCCGTTGGGGTCAGCCTAGCGGGATAGCGCGGCTAATCAATCGCGCGTGTCACGCATTCTTCGCGACACTCTCACGCATGCGGTCGAGCTGCTCCGGCGTTGCCTCGGTCTGATGCGCTGCCTTCCAGGCGCCATAGGGCATACCGTAGATCGTTTCGCGCGCCGCGCCCTTGTCCAGCGCGCCATCGCTTGCCTCTTCGATCCAGTCCGACAGGCAGTTGCGGCAAAATCCGGCGAGGCCCATCAGGTCGATATTCTGCGCATCGTCACGGTGACGCAGATGCGCGACGAGCCGACGGAACGCGACGGCCGCTACGGCATCGTCAAGGTCTTCGAGCCGCGCCATTTGAAATTCTCCCGGTTGATCGGCGGGAGATAGGCTTTAGAGCCGGGGCCGCAAGCGCAAGGACGTAAAGAATGACCAAGGCCATCAGCCCCCGATCGCGCAAAGTTCGCGTTCTCGCCACGCTCGGCCCCGCGAGCAACAGCGTCGAGATGATCAGCCGGCTGTTCGAGGCCGGCGCCGACGCGTTCCGCGTGAACATGAGTCATGGCGATCAGGAATCGAAAGTCGCGGTGATCAAGGCGATCCGCAGCCTCGAAAAGAAATATGGCCGCCCGACCACGATCCTCGCCGATCTTCAGGGACCGAAACTGCGCGTCGGCAAGTTCGAGGGCGGCCGCACCGAACTGGTCACCGGCACCATCTTCACGCTCGATCGCGATAAGACGCCGGGCGATGCGACGCGCGTAGAATTGCCGCACAAGGAGATTTTCGCCGCGATCGAACCGGGCGCGCGGCTGTTGCTGGACGACGGCAAGCTGGTGCTGCGCGTGACCGAGCATGACGCCGACCATATCGTCACCCGGGTCGAGGTCGGCGGCGCCCTGTCCAACAACAAGGGCCTCAACGTGCCCGACGTGGTCGTGCCGATGGCCGCGCTGACGCCGAAGGACCGCAGCGATCTCGCTTTCGCGATCGACCAGGGCGTCGACTGGATCGCGCTGAGCTTTGTGCAGCGGCCCGAGGATCTGGCCGAGGCACGCAAGCTGATCGGCGGCAAGGCGGCGCTGCTCGCCAAGATCGAGAAACCATCGGCGATCGAGCGCCTCGAGGAGATCGTTGAGCATTGCGACGGCGTGATGGTCGCGCGCGGCGATCTCGGCGTCGAATTGCCGCCCGAATCGGTACCGCCGTTGCAAAAACGCATCGTCGAAGTGTCGCGCCGCCAAGGCAAGCCGGTGGTGGTCGCGACGCAGATGCTCGAATCGATGATCACTTCGCCTTCGCCGACCCGCGCGGAAGTCTCCGACGTGGCGACCGCGGTCTATGACGGCGCCGATGCGATCATGTTGTCGGCGGAAAGCGCCGCCGGCGCCTGGCCGATCGAATCGGTCGCGATGATGAATTCAATCGGCATCGCGGTCGAAAGCGACCCCGGACATGGCGACCGCGTCCATTTCACCATTACCCGCCCCGACCCGACCACCGCCGACGCGCTCGCCGAGGCGGCCAAGAACATCGCCGCGACGGTCGATGCGGTGGCGATCATCTGCTTCACCGTATCCGGGTCGACCGCGCGCCGCGTCGCGCGCGAGCGTCCATCGGTGCCGCTGATGGTGCTGACCCCCAAGCTGGAAACGGCGCGGCGTCTCGGCCTGTTATGGGGCACGCACGCGGTCCATACACGCGACATCGAGTCGTTCGAGGAGATGGTGGCGAAGGCCAAGCGCATGGCGCTCCGGCACAATATCGCCAAGGCGGGCGACCGCGTGATTCTGATTGCCGGCGTGCCGTTCCGCACCCCGGGATCGACCAACGTGCTGCACGTCGTGCGCATCATCGGTGACGAGCTAAAGGGTTATACCGACCAGGACGGATCGACCGGCGGGTAATTCAGGGGCGGGTAATTCAGGGGCGGGCGAGCAGGCCGAGCCCGACCAGATCGGTTCGCAACGTCGTCGAGTCGGTGAACAGCAAGCCGGTCATTCCGACATTCTGTGCGCCGACGATATTTTCTTCGCGATCATCGACGAACACCGCCTGTTCGGGCCGCAAGCCGAATCGTTTCAGCGCAAGGACGTAGATCGCCGCATCGGGCTTGGTAAGTTTCTCGTCGCCCGACACGACGATATCGCGGAATCGATCGAAGGTCGCGGCTTCGCGATCGCGGAACGGCGGCCAGAACTCGCCCGAGAAATTGGTGATCGCGAACAGCGGCACGCTCGCCGCATCGAGCTCCTCGACCAGTGCCTGCATGCCCGGCAGCATGCCCGGCACCTGATCGTTGAAGCGCGGCCCCCATAGCGCGATCATTTCGGCATATTGGGGATATTGCGCGCTCAGTTCGGCGGACGTTTCCGCAAAAGGGCGCCCTGCGTCATGCTGGAAATGCCATTCCTTGGTCGCGACATCGCGCAGGAACGCATCGAGCGCCCGATCATCCTTGATCAGGCGCCCGTAAAGGACCCGCGGATCCCAGTCATAAAGGACGTTACCGACGTCGAAGACGACGGCAATCGACCCGCTCAACAATCAGCCCTGGCGGGCCTTGAAGCGGCGATTCGTCTTGTTGATGACGTAGGTCCGACCGCGACGACGGATCACGCGGTTGTCGCGATGGCGGTCCTTGAGGGACTTCAGAGAATTACGGATCTTCATGGTCGAAACTTCTTCGATTCTGGTGGTGCCGGAAAGACGTGAGCGCCTATAGTCGGCTGCCGCCCAAGTCAAGGCGAACCGGCCATGCGAGCGTCGGGAACCGGCAAGGGGAGGTGAAGCGTTACACCCGTGCAACAATATTGTCGAAAGAGATAGCAGATGAAGAACGCGGCATACGGAATGGCGATCGCGCTCGCGGCGGTGTCGCTCGGCGGTTGCGCCACGACCACGACGAGCGGTCCGGTCGAGGTTACGCGTTTCCATCTCGGCGCCCCACTCGAACGCGGCACGCTGACGGTCGAGCCGCTGGCCGGCGGCGGCGCCCCCAGCCTCGAATTCAAGACCTATGCCGCAGCGGTCGAGACCGAACTGATCAAGGCCGGCTATACCACCAGCGCGACCAGCACCACGGCGCAATATCTCGCGTTGGTCGGCTTTTCGCGTACCTCGCAGGACATCGAACCGCGGCGGTCGCCGGTTTCGATCGGCCTTGGCGGCGGCGTCGGTGGCGGTGGTTATCGCGGCGGCGGTGTCGGCGTCGGTGGCGGCATTTCCTTCCCGATCGGCAAGGCCAGGGCACGCGAAGTCATCCTGTCCGAACTCTCGGTACAGATCCGCCGGCGCAGCGATGGCACGGTGATCTGGGAAGGCCGCGCCCAGACCGGCGCCGATTCGCGCGCGGCCGATGCCCAGGCTAGTGCCGCAGCGGGGAAATTGGCCAATGCGCTGTTCCGGGGCTTTCCCGGAGAATCGGGCCGCACTATTACGGTCAAATGAGCTCGAACCAGAACAGCATCGCCATCGACGCCGCCTTTGACGGCGGCAACATCAAGGTCGTCGCCATTGACGGAGACCGGATCGACCTGGAGATCGTGCATGATCACCAGTCCGATTTCTACCAATGGTTCTATTTCCGCGTTGCCGGTGCCAGGGGTCGCAAGCTCAACTTGCGTATCCTGAACGCCGGCGATTCGGCCTATCCGATGGGCTGGCCCGATTATAAGGCGCGCGTCTCGACCGACCACGAGACCTGGCGCCAGACCGCGACGCGTTATGCCGATGGCGTACTCGAATTCGACTGGACCGGCGAGACCGACCTGGCCTGGTTCGCCTATTTCGCGCCCTATACGATGGAACGGCATGACGCGCTGATCGCGCGCATCGCGCTTCGGTCCGGCGTCTCGCACCGCCAGCTCGGCACCACGATCGATGGCCGGGCGATCGATTGCCTGACCATTGGGCGCGGCCCCAAGCAGGCATGGCTCTATGCCCGGCAGCATCCTGGCGAATCGATGGCCGAATGGTGGATCGAGGGCGCGCTGGAACGACTCACCGACGCGACCGATCCGGTAACTGCCGCGCTGCTCGCCAAGGCGACCTTTCATGTCGTGCCCAACATGAACCCCGACGGGACTTTCCGCGGCCATCTACGCACCAATGCGGTGGGCGTGAACCTCAACCGCGAATGGCACGAGCCATCGCTCGAACGCAGCCCCGAAGTGCTGTGCGTGCGCGACGCGATGGACGCCAGCGGTGTCGATTTCGCGATGGACGTGCATGGCGACGAAGCGATCGCCGCCAACTTCATCGCCGGGTTCGAGGGTATCCCGTCCTGGACCGACGAACTGGGCGGGAAATTCTACGATTTCGGCCGCCGTCTCGCGGCCAACACGCCCGACTTCCAGACCGAACTCGGTTACGGCAAGGCCGCACCGGGCCGCGCCAATCTGACCATGTCGACCAATCAGGTCGCCGAACGATTCGGCGCGCTCGGCATGACGCTGGAGATGCCGTTCAAGGATCACGATGCCAACGCCGACGCCGAATTCGGCTGGTCGGCCGAGCGCAGCAAGACGCTCGCACATTCGTGCCTCGAAGTGTTGGCTGAGGTGATCGACACGCTTTGACCCATTGACGCCGTCATGCTGAACTTGTTTCAGCAACCATGCGCGGTCATCAGACCCTCGGGCGACGTCCATTTGGTCACCGACCGCGCATAAACCCTGAAGCAAGTTCAGGGTGACGTCTGTGAGGAATGCCATGCCCACCCTAGTCCTGATCCGCCACGGCCAGTCGTCGTGGAACCTCGAAAACCGTTTCACCGGCTGGTGGGATGTCGATGTGACCGAAAAGGGCGCGGAAGAAGCGCGCGCGGCGGGGCGGCTGATGGCGGCAAAGGGCCTGGATTTCGACCAGACATTCACCTCGCTGCAGACCCGTGCGATCAAGACGCTCAACCTGGCGCTTGAGGAGATGGGGCGGCTATGGCTGCCGGTCGAGAAAGACTGGCGTCTCAACGAGCGGCATTATGGCGGCCTGACCGGACTGAACAAGGCCGAGACGGCAGCGCTGCACGGCGACGAGCAAGTGCATATCTGGCGCCGCAGTTTCGACATCCCGCCGCCGGTGCTCGAAGCGGGCAGCGAATATGATTTGTCGCAGGATCGTCGTTATGCCGGCATCGCCATCCCCTCGACCGAGAGCCTGAAGGACACGATCGCGCGCGTCCTGCCCTATTGGGACGGCCGTATCGCGCCCGCGCTGAAAGACGGGCAGCGCGTGCTGATCTCCGCCCATGGCAATTCACTGCGCGCGCTGGTCAAGCATCTGTCGAACATTCCCGACGAGGAAATCACCTCGCTCGAAATCCCGACCGGTCAGCCGATCGTCTATGAACTGGACGCCGATCTGAACGCGACCGACCGTTATTATCTCAGCGAGCGGTAGCGCTCGTTGCCGGTCGACACTTCCCCGGCAAAGGCCGGGCCCAGTTGAGAAACAGGGGGCCAGTTGAGAAACAGACGGTAACCGCCGCAACGACAAGTTACTTCTGCCATACCGACTGGATCCCGGCCTTCGCCGCGGAAGCGCTCGCATTTGATACAATCACAACCGACCGATCCGGAGTTGCGGCCTTCGCTGCACGGTTGCTCTCCTCCCGTCTCGCCGCTAGTCAGTCCCCTCCTTGGGACGGGGCACGGACATGGCGGACACGCCACTCATCGGCATCATCATGGGCAGCACTTCCGATTGGGAGACGATGCGCCATGCCGCCGACATCCTGACCCAACTCGGCGTGCCGCATGAAACGAAAGTCGTTTCCGCGCACCGCACGCCACAACGGCTCTATGACTATGCCACCAGCGCCGCCGAGCGCGGCCTGCAGGTTATCATCGCCGGCGCGGGCGGCGCGGCGCATCTGCCCGGCATGACGGCATCGATGACGCATCTGCCGGTGCTCGGCGTGCCGGTCGAAAGCGCCGCGCTGAAAGGCATGGATAGCCTGTACTCGATCGTGCAGATGCCCGGCGGCATCCCGGTCGGCACGCTGGCGATCGGCAAGGCCGGCGCGATCAATGCGGGCCTGCTCGCAGCATCGATCCTCGCGCTCGGCGATCCCGGCTTGAGCGAGCGGCTCCAGGCGTGGCGCGCGGCGCAGACCGATGGCGTGGCGACCGACCCGGCATGACGGTCCTGCCACCCGGTTCCACCATCGGCATCCTTGGCGGCGGTCAGCTCGGCCGCATGCTCGCGGTCGCCGCGGCGCAGCTCGGCTACCACACTCGCGTACTCGCGCCGGATGCCGAAAGCGTCGCGGCGCAGACCGCGTCAAGCTTCACCCGCGCCGATTATCATAGCCGCATCGTGCTCGACGAATTCGCCGCCGCCTGCGACGTGGTGACCTATGAGTTCGAGAATATCGCGCTCGAACCGGTCGAATATCTCGCCGGCAAGATACCGGTCCACCCCGCGCCCGCCGCGCTCGGCATCGCGCAGGATCGCGCGACCGAAAAGGCGTTCGTCGAAAAGATCGGTGGCCGCACCGCGCCCTGGGCGGCGGTCGCGACGCTCGACGAATTGACCGCGGCGATCGGCACGATCGGCTGCCCGGCGATCCTCAAGACCTTGCGGCTCGGTTATGATGGCAAGGGCCAGGTGCGGATCGCCTCACCGAGCGAGTCCGAAGCCGCATGGCAGGCGATCGGCAAACGGCCCGCGATCCTCGAAGGCTTTGTCGCCTTTTCCCATGAATTCTCGATCCTGCTCGCGCGCGGAACCGATGGATCGTCGGTCAGCTATCCCCCGCCTTGGAACGAACACAAGGACGGTGTGCTGGCGCGCTCGACGCTGCCGGCGCCGGCCGAAATCGCTGCGCAATGGGATGAGGCGGCGGCGCTTGCCGGCCGCATCGCCGACACGCTCGGTTATGCCGGCATCCTCGCTTGTGAATTCTTCGCTGGCGCGGACGGCCCGGTGTTCAACGAAATGGCACCGCGTGTGCATAATTCGGGGCACTGGACGATCGAAGGCGCCAATTGCTCGCAGTTCGAGAACCATATCCGCGCGATTTGCGGCCTGCCGCTCGGCGACACCTGCCTGACTGCGCCGAAGATCACGATGGAGAATCTGATCGGCCACGACGCCGATCGCTGGGCCGCGATCCTCGCCGAGCCCGGCGCGCACCTACATCTTTATGGCAAGGAGACCCGCCCCGGCCGCAAGATGGGCCATGTCACGCGGCTCTCGCGCGGCTAGTAATACTGGCTGGGTGTCGTCCGCCCAAAAAATGCCTGTCGAAGCCCCCGTACCTCAAGCGACCGGCAGCTTTTATGGCTGCTGCCCTTCGACAAGCTCAGGGCGGACGGAAGGGTGGCGTGGTAACGAAAAAGCCCGCCACCTTTGGGTAGCGGGCCTCTTCATCTCGCAATCGCGAAAGCCAATCAGGCCGCGCGTGCTCCCGTCAGCGGGAAGCTGCCGAACGCACCCGCGCCGACATTGCCGGTGATCGTATCGCCATCGACCGTAGCGGTGCAGTCGAGCGTCATCGGCATCGGCACGACAATGCTCATCTTCCAGCTGATCGTGTTGCCATCGACAGTGCCATCGGTGATCTCGACCGAACCCATCGCGCCGGTGTTGCTGCCGGTCCAGCTATTGCCGTCGCTCTTCACGACCAGCGTGGCTTTTTGATCGCCCAGCGGCGACTTCACAACGGTATCCCAGGTGCCATCGACATCGGCCATTACGTCTCTCCCTCAACTCGGAACTGTTGGTATCGGATCACTTCGCGCCCGCAATGGACGCGGCGGGCACCACCTCAACCGGCAGCCCGAGGCTGTCAAGCTGGGGCCGGACCGTCTTGGCATCGCCGACCACCACCCAGATGAAGGTCTTGGGGTCGATTGCCGCGCGTGCCGCAGCGTCAAGTTCACCCTGCGTCATCGCGCGATATTTTTGCGTGATGGTCGCGTAATAATCGTCGGGACGCTTGTAGAGGTCGTTGGTCTGCATCGCACCTAGCACATCGTTCGACGTTTCGAAGCTGCCCGCCAGTTCGCGAGTCTTGCCGATGATCGTGCGATCAAACTCGGCCTTGGTCAGCCCCTTGGTGGTCAGGAAATCGCCGACCTGCTGCCGGATTGCGGCGATCGACGCGCCGGTCTTGTCGGCCTGGACCGGAGCCGAGACGATATAGGGCGCGGCGTTCTGCGCACGGCTGAAATTGCCCGACGCACCATAGGTCCAATGCTTGTCCTCGCGCAGGTCCATATTGATCCGCGACAGGAAACTGCCACCGAGCGCGTCGTTGGCGGTCATCACGGACAGCAGGTCCGCAGTGCCCTTGAGCCCGTTGGGCGCGGCGCCGAGGATCAGCGACTGGGGTGAATCGGGGCGGTCGATCAGTAGGATCTTGGGCGCCGACGGTGTTGAGGTTGCGCCGAAATCCTTGACGCCGGCTGTGCCGATTCCCTTCCAGCTGCCGAAGCGCTGGTCGAATGCCGCCGTCACTTCGGCCAGCGGCCGATCGCTGACGACGAAGATCTTGGCCTTTTCGGGACGCAGCCAGGCATGCTGGAACGCGACCAGGTCGTCACGCGTCAGCGCCGCGACCGCAACCGGATCGCCGCGTCCGGCCGACTTCGCATAAGGCGAGGCCGGTCCATAAACGAGCTTGGGCAGCGCACGGCCGGCCAGACCACCGGGGTTGGTCAGCTCCGAGGCGATTCCCGCAAGCTGCTGGTTCTTCAGCCGCGCCACCTCGGCCGGCGCGAACGCCGGGTTGAGCGTCACATCGGCGAACAGGTCGAGCGCGGGGCCCAGATTGGCGCTCGGCGTCGACAGCGAGAGGAAAGTCTGATCGAGGCTCGCGCCCGTGCCGATCTCCGCACCGAGCCGCTCGCGCGCTTCGGCGATCGCGATCGAATCCTTGGTCGTCGTGCCCTCGTCGAGCATGCCCAGGGTGAGCTGTTGCGTGCCGAGCTTAGTCGCCGGATCGGCCGCAACACCGGCATCGAAGCTGATCACCGCACGCGTGATCGGCACCGCGTCGCGCTGCGCATAGATAAGTTCGATGCCGTTCTTGAGCCTGGTACGCTCGACCTTGGGGAAATCGAGATCGGCGATCGTGCCGACCGCCGGCATCTCGCCGCGCGTACCCTTGAACGCCGCAGGCTCGGCGACTTCGGCCACTTCCGCAGGTGCCTTGGCCTCGTCATAGGCGGCACGCGCGCCGGGCTCGATGGTCAGTGCATAGACCGGACGCGACAGCCACTTCGCCGTTACCGCCTTCACATTGGCCGGAGTCTCGGCCGCGAGCGTCGCGAGCTGTTTCTTGTAGAAGCCGGGATCGTTCGAATAGAGCGCGCCCTGCGCCAGCGCGACGGCCTTGCCGCCAAACCCGCCGACCGATTCCAGCCCCTCGATACGGTCGCTCACTTCGCCGGTGGCGACGCGCTGCACCTCGTCGGCAGTCGGGCCGTTCTTGATGAAGTCGGCTATGATCTCGTCGAGCCGCTTGGCGACCAGCGCCGGATCGACCCCGGGACGGACATCGGCGCTGACTTCGAAGGTGCCGATCTGGGCGAAAGTCTGGTTGCCCGCCGACACACCGACCGCGAGTTTTTCCTTACGCACCAGCGCGTTGTCGAGCCGCGAGCTGGCGAGGCCGCCGAGCACGCCGGCGGCGACATCGAGCGCTGTCGCGTCATCGCTGTCGAGGCCGGGCACGACCCAGGTGCGCGTGATCCGCGTCGTCGCGACGCGGTCTTTCATCACCTCGGACTTGGGTGCGGGGAGTGTCGGCACGGGCGCGGCCGGGCGCACCGTCTTCGGCCCGGCCGGAATCGCGCCGAAATATTTCTCGACCAGCGGTTTGGCGGTCGCGACATCGACGTCGCCGGCAATGACCAGGATCGAATTGTTCGGGCCATAATGACCGCGGAACCAGTTCTTCACATCCTCCAGACTGGCGGCATCGAGATCGGCCATCGATCCGATCGTGTCATGGCCGTAGGGATGCTCGGGCGGAAACAGCGCCAACGTCTTGGCATAGTCGACCAGGCCATAGGGCTGATTGTCGCCCTGACGCTTCTCGTTCTGCACCACGCCGCGCTGCACATCGAGCACGCGCTGAGTCACCGCACCGAGCAGATAGCCCATCCGGTCGCTTTCGAGAAACAGCGCCCGTTCCAGCGCAGGGGTCGGCACTGTCTCGAAATAATTGGTCCGATCGTACCAGGTGGTGCCGTTATAGTCGGTCGCGCCGACCTGCTTCAGCGGTTCGAAGAAATCGCCCGGCGCGTTCTCACTGCCGTTGAACATCAGATGCTCGAACAGATGCGCGAAGCCGGTCTTGCCCTTGGGCTCATGTTTCGACCCGACATCATACCAGGCCGACACCGCGACGACCGGCGCCTTGCGGTCGGTATGGACGATGACGCGCAACCCGTTCTTGAGCGTGAATTCCTCGTACGGAATATCGACTTGCTTGACGAGCTCGGCGACCGGCGCGGGTTTCGCGGCCTGAACTGCGGGTGCGGCGGCAGGCGCGGCAAGAGCGGGGCTGGTGAGCGCGAACAGCGCCACGCCGGAGAGCGCGAGAATCCTGGGGGACATTATCGGGGAGGTTCCTTGGTTTGCGACCATTGTGTCACACTATATCACCGGGATAAGACCATGCAATCCAAGCGGTTCGATCAACTCAACCATAATGGACATGCCGCGACAATCAGGGGCGATAGACCCGCTCGACATGGCCGCGCAGCGAGGCGGGCGCGAAACGCACCGGTTTCAGCTTGTGCGCCACGAACAGCGGTGCCTGATCGGCATAATGCGGCGATGCCGGGCGCGTCGTCGCCGCGCCGAACGGCTGGATCGACTGCGACTTGACGCGGCCCTGCTTGTCCCATTCCATGAACATGATGAAGCTGTCGCCATGCTTCACCGAGAGTCGTCCGTCGGGATCCTCATCCCATAGCGCAGCGGCGCGCAGCACGTCGGGCCCGCCGTCGAGCGGCAGATCGACCTTGCCCTGGCGCAACCGCAGCACCGTGCCGAGCGGCGGATCCAGCCGCCCGAAATGGTCCTGCAGATAGGCGGCCGCCTTGCCCAGTTCCTCACGCGGATCGGCCTCCGGGCGGCGCTGATAATGCCATTTATTGCCTGCACGCAGCAGCAAGGCAGCGATTGAGTCGCCGGCTCCCTTGCCGTCGTAATTCCAGTCCCATTTCGCGAGCACCGCTTTCGCCGCCGCGATTTGCCCGTCGCCCCTGGCGTCGACCGCCATGATATCGGCGAACCATTTCGCTGCCCAGCCGACCCGGCTGACCGCCGTGTCGTATTTGATTTGCTCCAGATCGGCCCGACTGATCGACCCGTCCGCACCTATCAGTTCAAGCGCGCGAGTGCCGCGATTGGTCGTGTCGGTCTCGATCCCGAGCAGCGGCGAATAATCGGCGGCGCGCATTTCCGACCCCGCGCCGGCGGCTTGATAAGGCGTGTTGTTGGCGTTGATCAGGAAGCCCGATGCCGGGTTCACGTTGCGCGGCACATTGGCGAACGGCACGGTTCCGGTCGCGAGATCGCGCGCGATATCGCCCGGCAGCATTTTTGCATAATCGAAACCGGGCTTCCGGTTGGGAAAGCTCGCATTGTAGAAATAGGCGATGTTGCCGGCGGCATCGCCATAGAGGAAATTGGTCGCCGGCACGCCCTGGATCGCCAGCGCCTTTTGCCATTCGGCGAAGTTGCGCGCGCGGGTCAGGCGGTAATATTCCTCGATCATGCGCATCTGGTCCGCGCCGCCATAGCGGATTGCGAAGATGCCGTTCTGGTTGGCGATCGCCGGACCATGGACGCTGCGCAGCACCGTCTTCGGCACCGGCAGGACGAATGGCCCCATTTTCACATGCAACCAGACGCGCGTGCGCTTGAGCGGCAACCATTTCCCGTCGAAGCGGTAATGCGTGCCGTCGCCATCGAGCACCAGTTTATAGACGTCGGTCAGGTCGGGGCGATTGACCGTGTTGGTCCAGCCCAGCGTTTCGTTATGCCCGAGCACCGGGAAGGGCACACCGGGGAAGGTCGCACCGGCAAAGTTCCAGCCAGTGCCCGAATGCACGACCAGCTCGTACCAGGCGACCGGCCCGCGCCACGGCTGATGCGAATTGGACACGACCCGGGTGAAACCATCGGCCGAGCGCTTCGGCGCGACGACAAAGGCGTTCGATCCGTTCTGATTGCCCTCGCCCCTGGCGTCGGTACCGGCCGGCAGCGCGGCGGGATCGGGCGCATCGGGCGTGGCGCCGGCGCTTTCCACCGGCAGCGGTGTCTCACCGACCAGTGCGCCGAGTGTCTGGTCGAGCCCGAAGAAGAAAGGCGAGCGCAGTACGAAACCGGTCGCGATATCCTCACCATTGGCAGGGAAGAGATTGGTCAGCCTGACTTCGCCCGGATGCCGCTCCGCATATTTGTTCAGCCCGCTGGCATAGGCATCGAGCAGCGCGCGCACATCGGCCGGCTGTTTCATATAATCGCGGTGCGCGGTGGCGCGCGCGCCGAGCAAGGCGAGCGCATAATCGGTTTGCGCGCCGGCAGCGCCGGTCATCGCGCCGAGCCGCCCGCGCGTCATCGCTACCGCCTCCTGCAGGGTCGAAAAATCATCCTCGGCATGGGCATAGGCGACACCGTAAGCGACATCCGGGTCGGTCTTGCCAAATATGTGCGGCACACCGAAATTGTCGCGCGCGATGACGCTGTCATATTCATGGTCCGGCGGCGGCGCGGCGCGCTCGGCCAGCAACGGCTCCCAGACGGCAAGGCCGATCGCGACCAGCACGAGCAATGCGAACAGGCCGATCGCCCCGGTCTTCACAAATCGCCGCATCGCCATCCTCACCGCATTGTTTTGCGGCAAGCCTAACGATGCGGCAAGATCAAGGCGAGCGGCAATAGCGTCTGCCGCCCCGCGGAGTGCGGGGCGGCAGACCGACCCGGGTCAGAAACCCGTTTTGAGCGTCACGAACACCTGGCGCGGCGCGCCTATCAGCAAGGTCTGATTATCGCCGCTGTTGCCGAAGCCGTTCGACCCGATCGTCGCGACATAATCCTTGTCGAGCAGATTGGTGCCGTTCAGTTGCAATTCGACCTGGCGGTCCCCGGCAAGCTTCACCCGGGCACCCAATGTCGCATCGAACAGCACGCGTGCTGGCACGGATCGGTCGTTGCTGTAGGTGAAATAGCGCTTGCTCATATAGTTCGCGCCGAGCCGGCCGAAGAATATCGAACCGTCATAGCTCAACTCGCCCGAAGCGATGTGCCGGGGCGCATCGACCACCGTCTTGTCCTTGACCGACACGCCGCCATACAGGCTGCCATCGGCATTGAAGATGTCGTTGCGATAGGTCGATTTGTTGAAGGCATAGGAGCCGAACGCACCGAACCCGCCGGGCAGCCGAACCTGGCCGGTCGCCTCGACGCCATAGGAACGCACGCCGCCGACATTGCGCAGGACCGCCGGGTTGCCGAGGATCCCCGCACCATTGGCGAAGGCGAGCAAGCGGTTGCGAAAATCGACATAATAGCCGCTGACCGACCCGGTGAAGATACCCGAACGCGCACGCGCACCGAGTTCATAGGTATCCGACGCTTCGGGTTTGAGGTCGCCGAGTCGGTCGAAGCCCGCCTGAGTGGTGGCGAGCGGACCGCTGGTGGCGGCCGCGACGAAGGCGCGGGTCACCTGAGTGAAACCACCGAACACTTCGGCGCGCTCGCCCAGCTTGTAGGTAAAGCCGGCGTGCGGCTGGAACCAGTCGGTGGTCTTGACCTTGCCGGTCGCGAGCGGACCAGCAAGGATTGGCGTCGACGTGCCGCGAACATCATAGCCCTTCCAGCCGAGATTGATCGTCAGATCGCCGATCGCGATCTTGTCCTCGACATAATATTGCACCGTATCGGTCTGGTAACGCAGGTCCCATTGCGTGGCGAACGCGCCGTTCTGGAATTGCAGCGCATTACGGGTCGGCGCTACTCGGCTGTCGAGCCCGTAGAAGCGGCGCGCCTGGCGCAGGTCGTTGCGTTCGTACCAGCCACCAACGGTGAGATCGCCGAATGCGCCGAGATCGCTGCCGAGCGATCCGAACACGCCCTTGCGGTGCATGTTATATTCGGTGGTGCGCACCGAAATCGGCACGCCTGACGGTGAGGGGACATAAGGCGTAAACCAGATGCCCTGCCCGCGATTGTCGTGATAATAGGCTTTGAGCTGGCCATGGACCTTCGCGTCCTTGGTGGTTTCGATACCGAGCGAGGCGACATAATCGTTCCGCAGGCCCGCCGCGTCATAATAGGCGTCGTCGATAGAACGGAATGGCGTCGGAAAAACACTGCCGGCGCTCGGATTTGAAGGGGCAAGCCCTGTGATATCCGACCTGCCGTCGGCTCCTGGCGCGCCGGTATTATTGTTCACCGTATCGATATTGTTCGCAACATCCGCCACCCGGACCGCGAGCGGGAACTGACCGGTGATATTGTCCCAGCGATAACCAAGCCGGCCGATCATCTCTAGCGACATGTCCTGATAATCTTGTTCGCGACGTTCAGAATAGTTGAACGTGCCGACGAGACGAAGGTCCGGCGTGACCGGCGCGATCGCCTTGGCATTGACCTGGTTCTGGCGCTGCGCGCCGCGGCCCTTCCACTTGCCGGTGTCGAGATAGCCGTATGACACATAGGCACTGGGCCCGTCTTCGCCGAGCGTGCCGGTGTCGAGCCGGCCAAAGGCGCGAACCGTGTTCTCGCTGCCATAGGTGCCGTCGAGCGTCAGGCCGAAATCGGGCTTCGGATCGGCCGAGAAGAATTCGATCGTGCCGCCGAGATTGTTGGTCGCCTGCGTTCCGATCGATCCTGATCCCTGCGATACGCGCGTTTCACGGATATTTTCCGAACTGATCGCGCGGCTGATGTGCAGGCCGTTGGTGTTGCCATAGGTGCCGTCGCCGAGCGGAATACCGTCGAGCGTGAAGCCGATCTGATTCTGGTTGAAACCGCGGATCGAGATGCGCTGCGACCATTCATAAGCGCCGAACGGATCGGCCGACTGGAAATTGACGCCGGGCAGCTTCTGGATCGCCTTTAATGGGCTGGTGCCGGGGGTCAGGATCGCGATATCGGCCTGATTCAAGCGCTGCACCTGCCGCGTCTCGCCCTGGCCGATCACGATGATATCGCTCTGGCTGTCAGCGGCTTCCTCGGCGGGCGCGGGGTCAGCCGGAGCGTCGGTCGTGACAGCCGGCGGCGCGACGAGTTCGTCGGTCGTGGCGGCGGTCGCGGCGAGCGGCCAGCTGAGGGCGGCGCCAGCGAGCAGGCAGGCGGTCAAGGCACGCATCATATTTCCCTTCGGCGTTGGTTGCGCGCAATTGCGCGTCACCCGCCGCCTAGGCGTTGTGCGTTGCACAAATGCGCCTTGACGATGACGAATCGGCGCTGATCGCGTGGCGGATTTGAGACGTCATGCTTGACCGACTAGGCTAAGCTTGCAGTGGCAGCGCAAAAGCGGCCGCGGCGAGCTTGTGTGGCATAAGTGCAACACTATATCGCGTGGGCCAGTGGAGATGGGAGCAACATGAACCTCGAAAAATTCACCGACCGCGCCAAGGGTTTCCTGCAATCGGCGCAAACCGTCGCAATCCGCATGAGCCATCAGCGCATCGCGCCCGAACATCTGCTGAAAGCGCTGCTCGAGGATGAGCAAGGCATGGCGGCCGGGTTGATCAACGCGGCGGGCGGCGATGCCAAGCGTGCGGTAACGGAAACCGACCTGGCGCTGTCGAAAATCCCCGCCGTGTCGGGCGGCGGCGCGCAACAGACGCCGGGGCTCGACAACGACGCGGTGCGCGTGCTCGATCAGGCCGAGCAGATCGCCGCCAAATCGGGCGACAGCTTCGTCACGGTCGAACGGCTGCTGGTCGCGCTTGCCCTGTCGCTCAACACCGCGGCGGGCAAGGCGTTGCAGGCGGCCGGCGTTCGTGCCGATGCGCTCAATACCGCGATCAATGCGGTGCGCGGCGGACGCACCGCCGATTCCTCCGGTGCAGAGGATCGTTTCGACGCGCTGAAGAAATTCGCACGCGACCTGACTCAGGCGGCGCGCGACGGCAAGCTCGATCCAGTGATCGGCCGTGACGAGGAAATCCGCCGCACGATCCAGATCCTGGCGCGGCGCACCAAGAACAACCCGGTGCTGATCGGCGAACCCGGCGTCGGCAAGACCGCGATCGCGGAAGGGCTCGCGCTGCGCATCGCCAATGGCGACGTGCCCGACACGCTGAAGGATCGCCGCCTGATGTCGCTCGACATGGGCAGCCTGATCGCCGGTGCCAAATATCGCGGCGAGTTCGAGGAACGGCTGAAAGGCGTGCTCGACGAGGTCAAATCGGCCGAGGGCGACATCGTGCTGTTCATCGACGAGATGCATACGCTGATCGGTGCCGGCAAATCCGAAGGCGCGATGGATGCCTCGAACATGATCAAGCCGGCATTGGCGCGTGGCGAGCTGCACTGCGTCGGCGCGACCACGCTCGATGAATATCGCAAGCATGTCGAAAAGGATCCGGCGCTGCAGCGACGGTTCCAGCCGGTGTTCGTCGGCGAGCCCACGGTCGAGGACACGATCTCGATCCTGCGCGGCCTGAAGGAAAAATACGAACTCCATCACGGCGTGCGTATCACCGATGCGGCGATCGTCGCCTCGGCCACGCTCGGCAACCGCTACATCACCGACCGTTTCCTGCCCGACAAGGCGATCGACCTGATGGACGAGGCGGCGAGCCGCATCCGCATGGAGGTGGAGTCCAAGCCCGAGGAGATCGAGACGCTCGACCGGCGCATCATCCAGCTCAAGATCGAACGCGAGGCGTTGAAGCGCGAGAGCGACGCCGCGTCGCGCGATCGGCTGACGACGCTGGAGGGCGAGCTTGCCAATCTCGAACAGCAGTCGGCCGAACTGACCACGCGCTGGCAGGCGGAGAAGGACAAGATTTCGGCCGAGGCCAAGGTCAAGGAGAAGCTCGACGCCGCGCGACTTGAACTCGACCAGGCACAGCGTGCCGGCGACCTCGCCAAGGCGGGCGAGCTTTCCTATGGCACGATCCCGCAATTGCAGCGCCAGCTCGACGAAGCGGCGGGCGCGACCAAAGGAGCGATGCTGCGCGAGGAAGTGACCGCCGACGACATCGCCGCGGTGGTCAGCCGCTGGACCGGCATCCCGGTCGATCGCATGCTCGAAGGCGAGCGTGCCAAGCTGCTGGGCATGGAGGAAGCGATCGGCAAACGCGTGATCGGCCAGAAACAGGCGGTCCATGCCGTCTCGACCGCGGTGCGCCGCTCACGCGCCGGGCTGCAGGAAGCGAACCGACCGCTTGGCTCGTTCCTGTTCCTGGGGCCGACCGGTGTCGGCAAGACCGAATTGACCAAGGCGCTCGCCGAATTCCTGTTCGACAACCCTTCCGCGATGGTGCGGATCGATATGAGCGAGTTCATGGAGAAGCATGCGGTTGCCCGGCTGATCGGCGCGCCTCCGGGCTATGTTGGCTATGAGGAGGGTGGCGTTCTAACCGAAGCGGTTCGCCGGCGACCCTATCAGGTTATCCTGTTCGACGAGGTCGAGAAGGCGCATGGCGATGTCTTCAACATCCTGCTTCAGGTTTTGGACGATGGCCGGTTGACCGACGGGCAGGGGCGGACGGTGGATTTCTCCAACACGCTGATCATCCTGACCTCGAACCTGGGCAGCCAGTATCTCACCAATCTGGCCGATGGCCAGCCGGTGAGCGATGTCGAGCCGCAAGTGATGGAGATCGTGCGCGGTCATTTCCGCCCCGAATTCCTCAACCGGCTCGATGAGATCATCCTGTTCCATCGGCTGGGGCAAAGCGAGATGGCGCCGATCGTCGACATCCAGGTGTCGCGCATCGGTAAGCTGCTCGCCGATCGCAAGGTCACGCTCGATCTGACCGATGCGGCGCGGGCGTGGCTTGGTCGGGTGGGCTACGATCCGGTCTATGGCGCACGGCCATTGAAGCGAGCGGTGCAGCGTTACCTGCAGGACCCGCTCGCCGACTTGATCTTGCGCGGCGACGTTAAGGATGGCGCCACTGTCAAGGTCGATGAGGGCGACGGCAAGCTGGAACTAGCTGTGGCTTGATCGGCGCAGAGCAAGACGGCCGCCATACGACAGAGAAAAAAAGGGCGGCTTCTTTCGAAGCCGCCCCGGTTTTTGCTTATCGACTAAGGATCAGAACTTGACCTTCGCGCCAACCCGGAACGAACGACCGATGATGCCTGAGTTCGCCCATGCCGGGTTGTACTGATACCCGCCATAAGTGGTCGCATCCAGCGGTGCTTTGGCCCCGAAGAGGTTCAATACATTGACGTAGAAAGTGAAGTTGTCGTTCACATTGTAGCTTGCCGACATATCGACGTTGACGAAGTGCTTTACGTCGCACTGCACGGGCGTGACCCCGTCATTATAGGTGTGCGAGTTGGCGTCGCTGCTGCTGTCCACGATGCCATCTCCCCCCGGGTTCGCAGCCGTCACGTCCGAGTCGAACAGTGCCGGTACGCCGCAGATAAACGACGAGCCCGCGCCCGAACTATCTTCAGCAGTCGTGCTGTAGCCTTGCGTGTAATATGCCGTCGCCGAGATACTAGCTGCGCCGAAGTCCAGCGTGTTCTGCCAGTTACCGCGCCACTGCGGCGTGCCGGAGCCGGAAGTAATCTGGAAGTTACCCAGCGTACCCGCATAACTCTGGGTTCCACCACCGCCCGGGAACGACTGCTTATAGTCGATCACATAGGTAGCATCGACCGAGCTGGTGAAGCGGATGCCTTCACCGAGTGGGACCCGTGCTGTCGCAGTGAAGTCAAGGCCCGAGGTCTTCTGGGTAGGACCGTTGACATAGGAGTAAAGCACGAACGCGGCACGTGGCTGGGCGTTGGGATTAACTGCAACGTCGGGCAGGCTAGGAACGTCTGCGATAACTTGGAACCCGGCCGGGATCGGCTGATTAGCATAATATGCCGCCAGCGCCGGGGTGTAATCGTCGCCGGTGATCACGTTCGTTTTCTTGATGTTATAATAATCGGCGGTAACCGTGAGCCACTTGACCGGCTCGAGAATGACACCCGCGGTGATGTTACGCGATTTTTCCGGCTTGAGACCTGGCGCGCCGGCCTGACTGAGGCCGAGGCTGTAACCATTGCAATAGGTAGCGTCGCCAATCGGATTCTGGGTACGGCAAGAAGCAGGAGCATTGGTGGTTATGAAGCCCGTGGTAGGAGACGAGCCGGTTTCCGCGAAACTAGGAATACGGAAACCACGCGAATAGGTCCCGCGAATGGCAATCTGCGGGATCGGTGTGAATTTCGCGGCAAATTTCGGCGAGAAATTGTCGTCACCAGTCGAGTATTTGTCGTAACGCCCCGAGACATTAAGTTCGAGCTGATCGACAACCGGAGCACCGATTTCGAAATAGGCCGATTTCACGTTGCGCGACCCCTGCGAACTGAAACCATTGACGCGGATATACTGTTGCGTCGGCTGATTGAGCACGCCGGGGTTGAGTGAAGGCGCGTTGACCTTTTCTTCGCGATAGGATGCGCCGACCGCGACCTGCAGCGGACCACCCGGAAGTTCGAACAGCGCCTTAGAGATGCTGCCCTGGATTTGATAAAGTTCCGAAGTGGCCTTCTTGTCGATCAGGGGCGCGATGAAGTCACGCACGGCCTGACTGTTCTGTTCCGGATTAACCCAATTGTACGAGCCGTCATTTACCGCATCCAGGAAGTTCTGGACATAAATGCGGCCACCAAGCTTGCGCTGCAGATCGACACGCATGCCGGTCGCATCGACAGCGAAGTTCCAGCCTTCACCGAAGCTTCCGCTGACACCGATCGCACCGCGATACGCCTGGTTGAACGTTTCGTTGGTTTCCTGAATGTCCGACAAACGCCCGATGATTGCCGCGCGCTGGCCGACGGTAGCGAACGGGTTGTTCGGGTTGAGCGCACCGTTACCGGCGGTGCAGGCAACGGTCGTACCACGCGGGCAGATATACACCGGAAGCGTGATGAGCTGGCCGAACAAACCACCTGCGCCTTGAGTCAGAGGCGTGCTGGCCGTGGTGTATCGCTGCAGAAGCGGACCCGGCGTGGTCGTGCCGCGATAAATCGCCTGCAGGCCGGTGTACTTAACCCGGCTTTGCTCATAGTTGAAGATGCCATAGGCTTCAATATTGTCACCCAGCTTCACAGTGCCGCGAATGGAGCCGCCGATGCGCTCGATCTCAGGCGCGATCACACTATAACGATTGACGAAGTCTTCCTGGCAAACGACGCCATTGGCAGGAGCTGTTGCGCCACCGTTACCCAAATTGTTAGTCAACTGGTTGCCAGTAAGCGTGATCGCATTGAGTGGACCGCATCCTCCCCCTGGATTGGTTAGCTGCTGATAACGAGTGCCTCCGATGGCGGCCCCAGTCAGCGCATTTGCGGGTCGGGCATAGTTGATCAGCGTCCCGGTCGACTGGCCGGCGAAGCGAGCTACACCATCGCCATACTGCGCGCCATTCTGTAGGCCATTGCCAACGTTGTTTGCATCGCAGGTAAGAGCATTGAAATATGCTGAACGCTCGCTTTGCGGTAAAATGCTGGTCGCGCAACGGCTACTCAGGTTGCTCGAATTATATGGAGCGCCGCGCTGGTTGTTATAGAGGATGTCGCTGTGGACGTAATGACCACTAGCGTAAATGTTGAAGCCTTTTTCGTCGAGATCGCCGAAACCTGCTGTCGCCTCAAGACGTTGGTTAGCCGCGTCGCCTTGTTCGGAAATGCCAGCCTCGACGCGCGCCGAGAACCCGACAAACTGCTTCTTGGTGATGATGTTGATGACGCCCGCGACAGCATCGGCGCCGTAGGTCGACGATGCACCGTCCTTCAGAACTTCGACGCGGTCAACGATCGCGTCAGGGATCGTGTTAAGATCGACGAAGTTACGCGAACCATCGTCGGCGAGAGGATAATATGCTGCGCGCAGGCCGTCGAACAGGACCAACGTCGACGACGTGGTAAGGCCGCGCAGCGATGCCGCTGATGCGCCACCGGCGAACGCGCCGTTAGCCGAGAACGAGTTCATCAACGTGCCGCCATTGTTAGCGGACAGCGTCTGCAGAGCTTCCTGAACGGTGTTGACGCCGCGCTTGTCAAGATCGTCCGACGTCAGCACCGTGACAGGCGACGGGGTCTCGGTGTTGGTGCGGCGCAGTATCGAACCTGTGACGACAATGTCCTGGCCGGTATCTTCCTGAGCTGCCTCAGCGGCAGGTGCCGCCGGTGCGGCGTCCTGAGCGAACGCAGGTTGAGCGGCGAGAATCAGTGCGAACGGAGCCGCTGCTCCGAGCAAACGCACCTTGCGCCCGAAATTGAATGAATTGGTCACGAATATACCCCTCGCTTGTCCCCGCCAGCACGCATTTGCGGTCTGTCGAGTGATGGCCGCATTCCTGTCGATCGCACGCAATACGATCGAGAGGAACATAGCCGCGATGGATGGCGGGGCTGTACGTTGCTGTAAAGCTGGCATTCATGTTGCGCTTACGCCTTTCATGCGCGGTGTAGCTAAAATGACACATTCGCGACATGTTGAGCATGTTCGGCACCCCCTGCACGCACGATTATGTTGCCATAATGCTGCACTAGCGAAACGACATTCGCTATCGGGCGGTCGGCATTGGCCCCGCGAGCAATAAGGGGTCGATCCGTGAATCGCGCCATTTGAGACTCCAGTGGAGATGCGGCCCGGTCGCCCGGCCACTCATCCCGACCGCGCCGATCGTCTGGCCGCGCCGCACCCGCTCGCCGACATGGACATCGATCCGCGACAGATGAAGGAACGCCGAATTGAGTTCCATCCCGTGATCGATCATCAGCAGATTGCCTTCCAGCGTGAAAGGATGATCGGCGGCGAGGATGACCACGCCGTCCGCCGGCGCGAGCACCGGCGTTCCGGCCGGCCGGGCGATGTCGGTGCCCGAATGATAGGCGCCCGGCTGTCCCTGATAGACGCGCTGCGACCCGAACATGCCCGAGATACGCCCGGTTGTCGGCCATAGGAACACCTGCCGCCAGCCTTGCGAATCCGACCGCACGCGCCGCGCGGCATTGATCTGCGCAACTTCGGCGGGGCGCAGCCGCTCCATCTCCGGTTGCGGCCGGGGGAATTTGGGCAGGGTATTGAGCCGCTCGATCAACCAGGCGCGCGGCGCGACGACCAGCGCATCGCTGACCTGGCGGCCGTCCTCGAGCGTAGCGACCAGAGTCGCCGAAGGCGGCGCATCGCGATCGAAGGCGATCAGGAAACGGCCATCGCCGCTCACTGGAACAGGCACGCCGTTGAACGTCAACACGCTCGTGCCCGAGGGCGCGATACCGATCACCGCGCCGCCCTGCATACGCGGGCCGCTATAGCTGAAGGTGGCCGGGCCGGGCGTACGGCGCGGTTGCGGGGTGGGTCTGTCGACCCGGACCGATGGCGGCACCGGCTGCACCCCCGGGTGGTCCGGCACTGTGCGGTCCGGCATCGTGGTGCAGCTTCCGAGCAGCATCAGTGCGATGCCCCCCACCGTCCCCCTGACAGTTCGGCGTCGCATGCGCTTCATCTGGGCGGGCTCATCGCTTCGGTCGCAATCTCCGCGCTGGCATAGGCTTCCTGCGCGGCGACGCTCCAATAGCGCAAATCCTCGAGCGGGATGCGCGCGCCGGACACTGCGCAGACGACATGATCGCCGGTCGTCAGCACGCGAAAGCCGTTCGCCATATAATGAAGGCGCGCGGGGCGGTCACTGTTCGACATCAACATGGCGTATCATCCGGTTACAATAGTTTCGGTTGGTCGGGCTTGCTCTTTTCACGTGCCCCCCTGTCATATGTCGTGCCGCCGCCGCGCTCAACCCGCGCCTCGACCTCTCCGTCCCGGAAATGGAGCGTGACGGCCCCTGCCGCTCGTGCCGCTGCCGCCGTGGAGATCACCGCACCCGACAGTCTGGCCGAGACACGCACATAACCGCGGTCGAGCAGCCGGTCGGGGTTGAGTGATTCGACCAGCCGCCACGTCCGGTCGAGCCGGTCGCGCGCGCCGGCCAGCTGACGCTCGAGCACCGACAGCCGCAATGCGCCGCCCGATCGGTCGAGCGCGCCGCGGGCCAAGGTCACGCGCCGTTCGAGCCCGCGATCGAGCCGCGCGCCGATATCGTCGGCCTTTTGACGCTGCGGACCGAGCAACGTGTCGCGTTTCGGCAAAACGCGGACCAGTGCATCGAGCCGTTCGCGGCCGCGCTCATGATAACGCCGCGCGCAGCGTTCGCTGCGCTGGCCATAGCCATCGAGCGCCAGCCGCAGATCGGCGAGCACCGGCACCGCCATTTCCGCCGCCGCGGTCGGCGTCGGCGCACGCAGGTCGGCAGCGAAATCGGCCAGCGTCGTGTCGGTTTCATGGCCGACCGCCGAGATGATCGGAATCGAGCAGGCGGCGATTGCGCGCACCACGACCTCCTCGTTGAACGCCCACAGATCCTCGACCGACCCGCCACCGCGCGCGACGATGACGAGATCGGGACGCGGCACCGTTCCCCCCGGCACGATCGCGTCGAAACCCCGCACCGCGGCGGCGACCTCCGCTGCCGCACCGTCACCCTGCACCTTGACCGGCCAGACAATGACATGCGTCGGGCAGCGATCCTCGAGCCGATGAATGATATCGCGGATCACCGCGCCGGTCGGCGACGTGACCACGCCGATCACGCGCGGCAGGAACGGCAGCGGCTTTTTCGTCACATTGTCGAACAGGCCCTCGCCCGCCAGCTTTGCCTTGAGCTTTTCGAGCAGCGCCATCAGCGCGCCTTCGCCGGCCAACTCCATCCGCTCGATGATGATCTGGTATTTCGAGCGCCCAGGATAGGTTGTCACCTTGCCGGTGACGATCACCTCGATCCCGTCCTGCGGCTGGAAAGCGAGGGCCGACACCTGCCCCTTCCAGATCACGCCGTCGATCACCGCGCTATCGTCCTTCAGGCTGAGATAGGCATGGCCCGAGGCGACGCGCTTGTATCCGGAAATCTCGCCGCGCAGCCGGACATGGCCGAACTCGCCCTCGACCACGCGCTTCAGCTTGAGCGCGAGTTCGCCGACGCTGACCGGCGCGGCGTTGTCGCCCGCGATCTCCTCGGCTACGAGCCGGCCCATGTCCGTTTGGGGTATGTCGGAAAAGGGGTCGGCCATGAATGTCCTGTTGATTGGGTCGGGTGGCCGCGAACATGCGCTGGCATGGCGACTCGCGCAATCGCCGACGCTCACGAAACTCTATGCCGCGCCTGGAAATCCGGGAATCGCCGAGTACGCCGAACTGGTCGCGCTCGACCCGGCGGACCACCGCGCGGTGATCGATTTCTGCATTCGCCATTCGATCGGCTTCGTCGTGATCGGCCCCGAAGCGCCGCTGGTCGACGGGCTCGCCGACAATATCCGCACCATGGGCTTACCGGTGTTCGGGCCCGACAAGGCGGCAGCGCGGCTTGAGGGGTCGAAGGGCTTCACCAAGGATCTGTGCGCACGCGCGAACATCCCGACCGCCGCTTATGCCAAGGTCACCTCGCGCGACGGTGCGTTGGCCACGCTCGACGATTTCACCATCCCCGTCGTGATCAAGGCCGATGGCCTGGCCGCCGGCAAGGGCGTGACCGTGGCGATGAGTCGTGAAGAAGCGGAAGGCGCGATCGCCGATCTGTTCGCCGTATCGGGGGCCGAAGCGGTGATCGAAGAATTCATGGAAGGCGAAGAAGTCAGCCTGTTCGTGTTGAGCGACGGTGCCAATATCCTCACCTTCGGGTCCGCGCAGGACCACAAGCGCGTCGGCGACGGTGATACCGGGTCCAATACCGGCGGCATGGGCGCGTACAGCCCCGCACCGATACTGACCCCGGCACTGGAACAGCGGGCGATCGACGAGATCGTCGCGCCGACGGTTGCCGCATTGGCGGCGATGGGCGCGCCGTTTTCCGGCGTGTTGTTCGCGGGGCTGATGCTGACCGCCGATGGACCCAAGCTGATCGAATATAATGCGCGCTTCGGCGATCCCGAATGCCAGGTGCTGATGATGCGGCTGCAGGACGACCTGCTCGATCTGATGCTCGCGACCGCCAAGGGCGAGCTCGCCGGGCGTGACGCGGTGCGCTTCTCGACTGAGACCGCGCTGACTGTGGTGATGGCGGCGAACGGTTATCCCGGCGCGCCCGAGACCGGTGGCGCGATCACCGGGATCGCAGCGGCCGAAGCGACCGGTGCGCGCGTGTTTCAGGCCGGGACGCGGGCGGAGGGCAGCACGCTTGTCGCCGCCGGTGGGCGAGTCCTTGCCGTGACCGCGACCGGCAAGGGCGCAGCCAAGGCGCAGGTCGCAGCCTATAAAGCGGTCGGCGAGATCGATTTCCCAACCGGCTTCTATCGCAGCGACATCGGCTGGCGCGAGGTGGAGCGCGAGACGCGCTGATCTGGTGATGGGATCGATGATCACAGGTGGTGCTTTGTCGCCGGCCGTTCGTTAGAGTCGAGCAGATCCGAAACGGAGCACCGTCCATGAAAGTCCAGCAAACTCACGCTACCACAGGGCAGCCGACATGATGACGACACCGACCGCCGCTGAGCTGATCATCATCGCGATCTTCGCGGCGGTCACGATGTTCGGCATCTGGTGGGGCGTCAAACGCAAGCGCGAACGGGTGGAGGCCGAAGCGACCACCGACGAACATCGTGAGGCGATGCGCGATGCGCTGCCGGATGCACCCCCTCCGGCAGCGGTCGTCGCGCCGCCCGTGACCGCCGCGCCGCCGATTGTCGATACGCCGGTTGTGGCGGCGACGCCGCCCATGATGGTCGACGAACCGTCAATCGCCGAAGAGCCGCCGATCGCGAACGAACCGATCGCCGCTGCGGCTGCGTACGATGCCAGTCCGGCGACGCTCGCCGCGGACATCGTCGCCAACACGCCGGTGGGTGAATCACTCGCAGGGAACATCACTCAGCTCAAGGGCCTGGGCCCCAAACTTGCCGCACAGCTCGCCGAGCTTGGCATCACCCGTGTCGATCAGATCGCAGTAATGAGCCCGGCGGAGATCGCGGAGCTCGATGCGAAGCTCGGCACGTTCAAGGGCCGCATCGCGCGCGATCGCTGGGTGGAGCAGGCGAAGCTGTTAAGCGTGGGCGATCGCGCCGGCTATGAAGCGGAGTTCGGCAAGCTCGGCGGATAGGCTTAGCGCGACTCCGGCGCGTAGCGATCGAACGCCGCGACCAGTTGCTCGAAGCTGCGATCGATGCCCGACGCGCTGAGGGCGATATCACCGAATCCCATCGCCTTGTTGGCGCCGGCAAGCTTTCCCAGCACATGACCGGATCGGTATCGACCCGGATCCTGCAACCATAAAGCGAGGAATCGCTGGCGTCCCATCGCCTTGCTCTCGGCGCGCACGATCGCCGTCCATGGAATGCGTTCGTCGGACCAGCGCCGCCACAATATGCCCCGTGCGTCAATCTCCATCACCGGTCCGGTGCGTAACAATTGACGCGCGCCAGCCAGCGCACACGCGCCGAAAAACAACGCCGCTAACCAGCCGATCCCGAACGCCAACCGGTCGGTAGCTCCTTCGGTTCGAATGATCACGCCGGCCGCAATGACGAAGGCTAACGCGCCCAGCACCATCAGGCCGGAACGCCAGCGCGAAACATGAGCGACGAAACCGCCGTCCATTTCAGCCCTTCCTCTTCACCACGCTGACGAGCAATTTGTCGATCCGCCGGCCGTCGAGATCGACCACCTCGAACTTCCAGCCCTGTTCGACAAAGCTTTCGCCCTCACCCGGCAAATGGCGAAACACCGCCAGCGCGAGGCCGGCGACGGTCGCGTAATCGCGGTCCTCGGGCAGGTCGATTCCGAGCCGTTCGGCCAACGCATCGGCGGCCATCTGGCCGGCGACGAGCAATGACCCGTCATCGCGTTCGACCACCGAGGGACTGTCGTCGGGATTGGTGTCCGAGACGAACTCGCCGGCGATCGCCGCGAGCAAATCGGCGGGCGTGACGATGCCTTCGAAATGGCCGTACTCGTCGTGCAGCAGCGCCATCGGCACCTCAGCCTCGCGCAGCGCGATCAGCGCGTCCATCGCGTCGAGCTGATCGAGCACGACCGGTGCCTGGCGCATCAGCGCACGCAGATCGAGCGGCGCACCGCTGAGTAGCGCGATCGCCACGTCGCGCGCCTGCACCACGCCGATCACCGCATCGACCGATCCTTCGGCGACCGGCAAGCGGCTATGCGATGCCATCATCAGCGCGGCACGAATACCTTCGGCATCGAGCTCGACATCGATCCATTCGATATCGGTGCGCGGCGTCATCACTTCGCGTACCGGGCGGTCGGCAAGCCGCACCACGCCCGAGATGATCGAACGTTCATGTTCCTCGATCACGCCGGACTTCGATGCCTCGGCGACGATCAGGTGAAGCTCCTCGGCGGTGACGTGGTCCTCGGTCTCGCGCTTCAGGCCCATCAAGCGGAAAAGTAATGCGCTCGACGAATCGAGCAGCCACACGACCGGCGCGGTGCCCCAGGCCAGCGCAAGGATCGGCCCAGCCATCAGCGCCGCGATCGGCTCAGGCGCGCGCAAGGCGATCTGCTTGGGCACCAATTCGCCGATCACCAGCGAGGCATAAGTGGTGATACCGATGACCAGCGCAAAGCCGATCGTCTCGGTCGTCTCCGCCCCGAAACCAAGCCAGTGCAGCCGCGCCGCGACTGGCCCGCCCAGGCTCGCGCCGGAATATGCGCCGGCCAGGATACCGATCAGCGTGATGCCGATCTGCGTGGTCGACAGGATCTTGCCGGGATCGGCGGCGAGCGCAAGCGCGGTCCGCGCGCCGCGCTTGCCGGTCCGTGCCATCGCTTCGAGCCGCGCCTTGCGCGACGAGACGATCGCCAGTTCGGACATCGCGAACACGCCATTGAGCACGACCAGCGCGAAGATGATCGCGACGTCGATCCAGGGAAAGGGGGGAAGCGGTGCCATGACGCTCCTGACCCTTTGGCGCGAATCTGTCTGTTTCACAACAGCGCGATCATCTTTCATTCAAATCGGATGCGGAACAATCGCACGATGAGGCGAGTTATCGCGGCCGTTGAGTCGCTCCATAGCGATGAATCCAAGGGAGAATTTAAATGATCAAATCCAGACTGTTGCTCGGTGCAACCCTCGCCGCGCTGGTCGCCACCAGCGCCTGCACGACCGATCCGGTGACCGGTGAGCGACGCGTATCGAAGGTGGCGATCGGTGGTATCGGCGGCGCGCTGGGTGGCTATCTGCTCGGCGATCTGGTCGGCGGACGCAACGACCGGACCGAGAAGATCGTGGGCGCCGGCATCGGCGGCCTCGCCGGCGCGGGCATCGGCGCCTATATGGACAAACAGGAACGCGAGATGCGCGCGCGCACCGCAGGGACCGATGTCCAGGTCATTCGCCAGGGCGACGATCTTATCCTCAACATTCCGTCGGGGATCAACTTCGCCACGGACAGCGCGGCTGTCGCACCGACCTTCCGGCGCACGCTCGATCAGGTCGGCCAGGTGCTCGGCCAATATAACCGCACCTATGTCGATGTGTATGGCCATACCGATTCGACCGGCAGCGATGCGTATAACCAGAGCCTGTCGGAGCGCCGCGCGGTGTCGGTCGCCGACTATCTCTCGAGCCGTGGGGTTCAGTCGGCGCGGGTCGGGACGCGCGGCTTTGGCGAATCACAGCCGATCGCGTCGAACGACAATGAGGACGGCCGCGCCGCCAACCGCCGGGTCGAGATCAAGATCGTACCGATTCCGGAAAGCGATCTGCGCTGACCGGCATCTGATTGAACAACCAGACAAGCCGTTCGGGCTGAGCTTGTCGAAGCCTCCTTGCCCAAGCAAGGCCGTGAGCCTGTCGAAAGCAGCCCTTCGACAGGCTCAGGGCGAACGGTTTGATATGGCTAGCGACGTGCCGCGAAAAAATCCCTGAGCAATGCCGCAGCTTCCTCTTCGCCGATGCCGGCATAGATTTCCGGGCGGTGATGGCAGGTTGGCTGAGCGAAGAAGCGCGGGCCATGGGTGACCGCGCCGCCCTTCACGTCTTCCGCACCATAATAGAGCCGGGCGATTCGCGCATGGGCGATGGCGCCGGCGCACATTGCGCAAGGCTCCAGCGTGACCCACAGGTCGCATTCCTCAAGACGGTCCGTGCCGAGCGCCTCGGCCGCGGCGCGAATGGCGAGGATTTCGGCATGAGCGGTGGGATCGCGGAGCCTACGCGGCGCGTTGGCTGCGATTGCGATGATCTCACCGTCGCGGACCACCACGGCACCCACCGGCACCTCGCCATCGGCCGCCGCGGTATTGGCGGCATCGAGCGCGGCGCGCATCGGGGCAGGCATTGGGAACATCACCCCGCTATGCCCGCCCACTGCCGCCCGAGCCAGCCCGGGCGGCGGTCATTTTTGACCAGGCAGCCCTTATTGAGCAGGCGCTGCGCTGTTGCTCGCCGGCGTGTTCATCTTCACCGTGGGCACCGCGATGGTCTTTTGCGTGGTGCCGACGGTCGGCACCTCGATCGTCTTGTTTTCGGTACCGACCGAGATCGTCGCCATGTCGGCCTTGACCTTCGGCGCGGAACCGCCCTCAAGCTTGACCGTGGGCAGCGATCCGGCCGTTCCCTGGAAGGTCAGCAGGCCGAACGACATGAGGCCGACGACTACGAGGGCAGCAAGGCCGATTAGAACCAATAGTGCGCGCATGGGCATTCTCCAGATCGACAAAATCGAATCGTTACCGTAACCAAACGCCACAGCAGCGCGGTTGGTTGCACGGGAAAAGGCTGAATCGGTTGACGCCCTGTCCCGTGTCGGGTATCCGCGCCGCCTTCATGGGATTACCGGGCCGTCATGGCCCCGACCTTCAGGATACGATCATGTCGCGGATATGCGAGCTGACCGGCAAGGGCCGGCTGGTAGGAAACAATGTTTCCCACGCCAACAACAAGACCAAGCGCACCTTTCTGCCGAATCTGCAGAATGTGACACTTATGTCGGACGCGCTGGGCACCAGCGTGAAGCTGCGCGTCTCGACCCATGGTCTGCGTTCGGTGGAACATGTCGGCGGGCTCGACAACTGGCTGGTCAAGACCACCGACGACAAGCTGTCGCTGCGTGCACGCCGCCTGAAGCGCGACGTTCGCAAAAAGCTCTCCACGGCAGTCGCCGCCTGAATTGCTGACGGTCCGGGCGCCTAGGCGCCTGGTTCCAGTTTGAATTTCAGCAGGTACGTGCGTTCCAGCACGAACTGGTTATCGTCCGAGACGATCCAGATTATCGTGTCGCGCCCTTCGCGCGTGACCGCGATCCCCTCATAATTGTCGTGCAGCAACGGCGCGGCGAGCGTCGCGATCTCGCGCCCGCGCACGATCGCGCCGGGCCGGATCTGCCGCTGGTCGACGATCGTCAGCTTGGCCGAGAAATCGAACGGCAGCGCGAATCGACGATTGAGGATCAGCAGCCGGCCATCGGGCAACAGCGTCGCATCGCTCGGATCATAGCCGTCAGGTGGCAGATAGCCGAAGCGGAAACCGGTACGCGGATGGCTGACCGGATCGCCGGCGAATCGGAGCGCCGCCCGGCCTTTGCCCTTTGGCCCGTTACTCGTCTCGGCGATGACGATCATGCCGCCGTCCGTGGTGCGCACCATGGTCTCGGGCCCGCCATTCTCGTTCCAGTGGTACATCGCCGGCGGCGCGGCATGGCCACGTACCCTGGTCAGCGACGAATCATAACGCCAGATCGCGTTGGCGCGCTCGAAGCCGACCCAGATATCGCCCGTTGCCGGATCGACGGTCAGCGATTCGCTGTCGCGATCGTTTTTCTGCCAGCCGCTTCCGGGGCCGTCGGATAGTTCTGCAAAATGCGGGTCGCGGACGCGGCCATAACTATCCATCGCGAATCGGACGATATTGCCGCCATCGCTGAGCAGCGTGAAGCGGTCACCCTGGACCCGCATCGCGGAGAAGCCGCCAAAGGTGCGGTCCGGACTGGTGAGATGCACGCCGCCGAGCCAGTACAGCTTGCCGACGCGGCGGCGTGCCGGGTCATCGGGATCGAGCGCCACGCGGGCTGATTCGATCCGCGCGGTGCTGCCGAGCAGATCGAGACGCTTTGGGCCGCTCCAGGACGGTACCAGCAGCAGGACGAGCAGGATCGACAGCAGGATGCGCACGCGCCCCTCATAACCGCGAACGGCGCGCCGACCAGCGGCCTTTGCCGGAAAATGGACCGGGGGCGAGATGAACCGGCGATAACGGAAGCATTCAGGGTCGGCTCAATGCGACTCTCTTAGACCAAGTGCATCGACGGCGACCAGCAATCCCGTCTGTACGAGTTTCGAGACGAAGGAGACCGATCATGTTCAAGAAATTTTCGCTCGCCGCCGCAGCCCTCGCCATGGGCACCGCCGCACTGATCCCCGCAACGCCAGCCGCAGCGCACCGCCATGGTGGCGGTTACAGCGACCGTTATGACAACCGCGACTATCGCGATGATAACCGCAATTATCGCAACGACGATCGCCGTTATCGCAACGATGACCGCCGTTATTACAACGACAACCGCCGCAACTATCGCGACAACCGTTGCGACAAGGGTACCGGCGGCACGGTGATCGGCGCGATCGCCGGTGGCTTGCTCGGCCATGAGATCGCCGGTCGCCGTGGTGACCGCACTCTTGGCGCCGTGCTCGGTGCCGGTGCCGGCGCCCTTGCCGGTCGTGCGATCGATCGTTCGGATAACCCCCGTTACTGCCGCTGATAGCTCCCCGGTAGTAAGCTTGGCCCTCCGGTAGCGTATCGAGGGCCAGGGCCGGCTCCCGCAAGGGGGCCGGCCCTTCGTTTGAGCGGAGCGCGGTGCGCAAAGCGCAGCGCCCAAACCGGCTCGCGGGCGCTTCAGCGATGCCACCCGCCGGCCGTGCCGGGCGCTGCTCGCTTTGCGAGCACCGGCGGCGAGCTTCGCCGCCTGCGCCCTTCAGTACATATGCTGCCCGCCATTGATCGACAGCGTCGACCCGGTCACAAACCCGCCCTCTTCCGAGCACAGAAACGCAACGCCCCGCGCAATCTCATGCGCTTGGCCCAGCCGACCCACGGGAATCTTCGCGACGATCTTTTCCAGCACATCGGCCGGAACTGCGGCAACCATGTCGGTGTCGATATACCCCGGCGCGATCGCGTTGACCGTCACCCCGGCGCGCGCGCCTTCCTGGGCCAGCGCCTTGGTGAAGCCGTGGATGCCCGATTTGGCGGCGGCGTAATTGACCTGGCCATATTGCCCGGCCTGGCCGTTGATCGAACCGATATTGACGATCCGGCCCCATTTGCGATCGCGCATGCCGGCGAAGGTCGCCTTGGCCATGTTGAAACAACCACCGAGATTGGTGTCGATCACCTCTTTCCACGCCTGATAGCTCATCTTCAGGATCGTGCCGTCGCGGGTGATGCCGGCATTGTTGACGACAATGTCCACCGCGCCGAGCTCTTCGGCGACCTGCGCACACCCCGCCTGGGTCGCGTCATAATCGCCCACGTCCCATTTATAGGCCTTGATGCCGGTGCGTTGGCTGAACTCTCGTGCGCGTTCGTCATTGCCCGCATAACTGGCGGCGACGGTCACGCCCATCTCACTCAGCGCAAGGCTGATCGCCTCACCGATCCCGCGCGTGCCTCCGGTAACGATCGCGACGCGTGCCATACACTCTCTCCTAGAATTTTGTCATTGAAGCGAACGCTAGGCGGTGACGTTCCAGCCTTCAAGCTCTCGTGCGAGCAGAGTCTGGAGCATTTCAATGCCAATCGGGCTTTCGTTGAGGCATGGCAGATACGCGAAATGCGTGCCGCCGGCTTGTTCGAAGCTTTCGCGGCCGCGGATCGCCAGCTCCTCAAGCGTTTCGAGGCAATCGGCGGAGAAACCCGGCGCGACAATCGCGACCCTCTTCACACCCCGACCCGGCAGCGACGCGAGCGTTATGTCGGTTGCCGGCGTGAGCCATTTCGCGCGACCGAAGCGCGACTGGAACGCAATCACCAGATCGCGGCCGAGCGCTTCGCCGAGCAGGCGTGCGGTCTTCTGGCAGTGGCAATGATAGGGATCGCCGAGTTCCAGCGTGCGCTCCGGCATACCGTGAAAGCTGGCAACGATCGCCTCAGGTTGGAAATCGAGACGCGCAAGCGACGCCTCGACCGATTGCTTCAGCGCATCGATATAGGCGGGGTCGTCATGATAGGGCGGCAATGTGCGAATCGCCGGTTGCCAGCGCATTGCCCCGAGCGCGGCGAATGCCTTGTCGTTGGCGGTCGCAGTCGTCGCGGCGCAATATTGCGGATAGAGCGGCGCGATCAGAATGCGGTCGCACCCGGCCCGTTTCAGCGCCGCGAGCCGGTCGGGGATCGACGGATTGCCGTAGCGCATCGCCCAATCGACCATCACGTCGGGCCCGAATACGCCCTGCAGCGCAGCGCTTTGCAATCGGGTGATCGCAGCGAGCGGTGAGCCGTCCTCGCGCCACACCAGGCTATAGGCATGCGCGGATTTCTTCGGCCGCGTGTTGAGGATGATGCCGCGCAGGATCGGCTGCCAGGCGATCGGCGGAATCTCCACCACGCGCCGGTCGGAAAGGAATTCAGCCAGATAGCGTTTCACCGATTTCGCGTCGGGCCCGTCGGGCGTGCCGAGATTGGTCAGCAGGATGCCGATTTTCCGCGGCACAACAGGTGGATGATCGGCAGGAAGGATCACGCGTCTCCAGGTCTTAGCGGCAGGGTACGCATGCGGAACCCGGTCGCAGCCTGCAGCGCGTTGGCGATCGCCGGGGCGACCGGCGGCACGGCGAGCTCGCTCACCCCGCCGGGATCGGCCTCACTACGGATCAGCTCGACCGTGATGTCCGGCGTGTCGGCGAGGCGCGGCAAGGCAAGGTCGCCGAAACCGCGCGCATCGGCGAGATTTTCGGTAAAGCCGGTCGCGCCGCCAAGCGCCGCAGCCATGCCGAAGATCAGCCCGCTTTCGATCGCCTGCATCACCACGTCGGGATTGACCTGGCGCCCACAATCGACCGCCGCGACCAGCCGATCGACCACCGTGCGCTGATCGTCGCCGATATGGGCCTCGGCCAGCACGGCGATATAGGATCCCCGGAAAGAGTGGCAGGCGATACCCTGGCCACTGCCGGCGACGCCGCCTTCCCAGCCGCCCAGTGCCGCCACGGTCGACAGGCAACGCGCAAGTCGCGCATCGCCGCCAAGCATGCCGATGCGGAACGACAGCGGCTCATTCCCGCCGACATGCGCGAGTTCGTCGAGAAAGCATTCAGTAAAAAAGGCGGTGTAGCTGTGCGCGCCCGAACGCCAATGCCCGGTCGGCACGCCGATCTCGGCCGGATGATGATCGACCGCATAAGCGGGCACGCGATAGAATGGCTTGGCCCCGGCCACCGCATAGGCATCGCCCCAGTTCCCATTGGCACGGCTCGTCGCGAGCAACGCACGCGCGGTAGTATCGCCCGACAGCAGCCGCCCGGCGATCTCGCGCCCGGTCGAGGGCGCGGCGATCTTCGCCAGCCAGCCGAGAATCTGTCCATTGGGCCCAAGCCGGGCGCTCATCCGCGCTGAGGCGGGCGGGCGGTAGCGATCGTGCAGCATATCCTCGCTACGCGACCAGACGAGTTGGACCGGGCGTTTGAGCCGTTCGGCAAGCAACGCCGCCTGTTCGGCAACCTGATGTTCGAGATTGGCGCCGAACGATCCGCCGACCAGCATCGGATGGACGACCACCTGATTTTCGGGAATGCCCAGCACCGCCGCCGCCGCGCCGCGTGCGAGCCCCGGCGCCTGGGTCGGCAGCCATAGTTCGAGCAGGCCGTCCTTATACTGCGCGGTCGCGGTCATCGTCTCGATCGCGGCATGGACAGCAAGCCCGGCGCGATACTGCGCGGTCACCACGTTCGCGCCCTTGAACACCGGCCCGAGATCGCCGAGCGCGGCCATGCGCATGCCGGGCCCGTCGAGCGCGACGTCCAGCGCCGCATCGATCGTCGCGCTGCTGACGATCGCGCCCTTGGTCTCGAAACGCGGGCTGAGCGCGTCGAGCGCCTTGTTTGCCGCCCACCAGTTATTGGCGACCGCCGCGACCCAGCGGTCATTGGTCACGACCGAAAGCACGCCACGAATCTCGTCGGCCGCCGCGCGATCGACTCGGATCAGTTTCGAATCGCCGACCGGCCCCTGACGGATCGCCGCATAGACCATGTCGGGCAAGCGCACATCGCCGGCAAAATTGGCCGACCCATCGACCTTGGCGGGCACATCGAGCCGGGGTAGCGACTGGCCATAAAGCCGGTTGGTGTCGCCGCCGCGCAAGGGAATCGGGCTCGGCACCTTATGGCCGATCGCGTCGGCCGCCAATTCGGCGAAGCGCAATTTCCTCGTGCCATGGACGACGAAGCCCGCCGCCGTACCGGTCGATTGCCAGTCGACGCCCCAGCGCTGCGCCGCTTCCTTCGACAGCATGATCCGCGCCGCCGCGCCCGCCGCACGCAATTCGCCCTCGAACGCGCGCACCGAACTCGACCCGCCGGTCAACACCAGCGCGCTGCGCTGCACATGCGTCGCGCGCAACGTTTCCGGCAGCGCGCCGAATGCACCGCCGAACAGCTCGCCCGCGGCAAGCGCATTGGCGTAAAGCGGGCTAAGCGGCGCCGGCTGGACCGAGACGGTGCGCCAATCCGCGCCAAGCTCATCGGCGACGATCTGCGGCAAGGTGGTATAGACGCCCTGGCCATGTTCGGTCTGCGGCACTGCGACGGTGACATGGCCATCGACCCCGATCTTGAGCCAGGCGCCGAACACGGTTTCGCCCTTGGCCGGGGTCAAATTGGGCGCATAGCTGCGCGGCCACACGGCCCAGGCGACGATCAGCCCGACACCGGCCCCACCACCGATCAGCAGCGTGCGTCGGTCGATCCTTCCCGGAGTGTCACGCTGCGCCATCGGCCCGCTCTATCGTGGTGAACGAGGTGTGGAAAGACATGGTGAGGCTCGGCGATTCGTGCGGGCGGGAAAGGGGCGATCGAAAGCGGAACGGGGCTGGGCGAGGGGCCGGTTGGGGGTGATGTGGCGGTTGGACATACGGGTTGAATCGGCACAATTGTCTGGCTTTGACGACCCGGCACAACCCGCCCCGCCACCGTCCAAATTCGCGCAGCTGCGGGAAGTTTTGCGGGAACAAGCTTTTTCGAGCGCCCTGCGGGAATTTACGGGAAAACCTGCGGGAAAACCTGCGGGAAAAACTGCCCCGCGTAACGGGAATTTCGCGGGACGCTTACGGGAAAATCTGGACGGGCCTGGGCCCCGGTCATGGTGTTCGATTCCGATCTGTCGATTCAACATTTTCTGCTCGATCCCGGGCGTGCCCAATTAAAACGGTTCATCGAATGAATTTGCACATGTGACACTGACAGCGCGCACTGCAGAGCAGGCATGACGACGCTGACGCACGAACTGAATCGAGCCGACCACGCGGTAGCCAAAGCGCTTCAACCTGCATTATTCTCCAGGCTGCGGAGCAAAGACCGCAGGCTTATTAAGTGAACGGCCGGCTGGCACCCATAGTCGGCCGTAGCCGAGAGCATTTGCCGATCCTGGAAGCGAACATTGTGAAACGGGCTTTTGACGCCCGCCAAGCTCCGGAAAGCATGGGTCGGATGCTGGTGTCAGAACCGACCGGTTTGTTACCTTAGATGGCTTGGGTGTCTGTAAAGTCATCCAACTCAACGCCATCTATCGGGCTCTAAAAAGCGATCTCCGGGCGGCACACGGAGGTCATTAGCGCGCTGATCGGTTGAACAGGCTACGGTCGAGGATATTCGCCACCTTCTCGACGAGAACCGCCGGAACGAAAGGCTTGACGAGATACCCGTCAGCGCCGGCACCAAGTCCTTCATCGATCTTCGCCCCGCCGCCTGCCCCAGTCAGCATCAGCACCGGCATAAGGTAAGTCTCCGGCTTCATCCGAAGCTGCTGCAAGATCTCAATACCTTGCATACCTGGCAAGGCGCGATCGAGGATTACCAAATCCGGCTTCTTGAACGCGATCGTCTCGTAGGCGAGTGTGCCATGCCCAATGACTCCAACCAGGTAACCGGCTTTGGTCAGGAGGTCCTTGACGATATCTCCCATCAGATCATCGTCTTCAACATAGATTATTCTAATAGGTCGTTTGGATAAAGGATCAGGCTTTTGCATGACTCTGCCAGTAAGAGATAATCATACGTTACTCGCTCTATTGGGCTTTTTCCATTGCCCCGAATTTAAACGTTTAGGACGCCGATCCGCGATCGCGCGTCGCTTTTTCCAGCAATTCATTTACGCGAAAAACCAGCTCATCGGGATCAAACGGTTTCTTTATATAATCATTCGCGCCTTCATACATCGCAAGCTCGACATCGCGCTCGCCCCGCCTGCCGGTCAGAATCAAAACTGGAGTGTCGTAAAATTCCAGAGAATTACGCATTTCACGAAGAACAATTATTCCGTTCTTTTCCGGCATATTACAGTCCAGGATCACCAGATCAGGATTCTTGGCTCGAATAGCCTTCATCATGTCCGTACCGTCCGCAAGGAGGCCGACGGAATGACCTGCCGCGCCAAGCGCATCGCGCGCAATCTCGCCAACGATCTCGTCGTCGTCCGCCATTATTATATGAGCCATCTCACTCCTCCTTTATCGAACAATGCTCCTGACGCTCTTTCATGATGGTGAAAGAGAAGCGCGCCACGCTCATTCGACGAACGGAGAGTTTCATTGGTCTAGTTCGCGTTTCGAAAGGCACTGCTGCCGATGTGCGGCTGGGTCAAGATCATTGCGGGTCATCATTTTTATGCCGCGCGCTTGAACGCAGCCACCGCCTCAGGGACTCGGGAGACACGCTCCCCCGCCGGCCAGGCGAGAAGATCGTCCTCTAGCTGCTTCGCCAGCTCACCGAGTGCTGCTTCGCCGAACATCGCGGCGGTGCCCGCAAGTTTGTGAAGAAGGTCCACCGCTTCGGCCACGGCAATATTATCGTGGTTGTTCGGCTCGACTAGTCGCTCCAGCTTGTGCAGCGTGTCCGCTTTACGCGCGCGATACCGGTCGAGGAGACTGGGGCTGACCACCGAGGCAATTGCTGGCGCACACGTATCGATGATCAGAAATTTTGCCATCATATCGGTCAGGTCGCGCACCCTGACGGGCTTTGCCAAGTGAGCCTGCATTCCGACAGCGAGGCAAGCCTGGATGTCCTCGGCATAGGCGTTGGCGGTCAGCGCGATGATCGGCAGCTTCTCGGCACCAAAGCCCGATGCCCGGAGACGGCGGGTCGCCTCCAAGCCGTCCACTTCGGGCATCTGCATATCCATCAACACAAGTTCAAACGGCTTTCCCGCCTGCGCAGCCTCGGTTACCATCCTGACCGCCTCTGCCCCATCGATCGCCAGTTCCGGATCCATTCCGGCCCGCCGGGCCATGGCGATGATCAGTTCCTGATTGATGTCATGATCTTCGGCAATCAGAACTTTTGGCCTTCGCGTGGCAAGCACGTCCGGGGCCAAGGCAGAGGCCGTTGCGCCCGGTGCCTCCGCTACGTTCTCGGCCTTGCGGAAAGGTAGGACCACGGCGAAGGTGGATCCCTTGCCGACGACGCTGCGCACCGAGATCGACCCTCGCATCAGCCGCGCGAGCTCACCGCTGATCGCGAGCCCGAGCCCGGTGCCGCCATACACCCTGGCCGTGGTATCGTCAGCTTGGGCGAATTGATCAAAGATCAGACCCAGGCGCTCGGCTGGGATGCCGATGCCGGTGTCGGTCACTTCAATCCGAAGCGTGTCGCCTTCGACCTTCGCATCGATGGCGACCGCCCCATGTTCGGTAAACTTTACCGCGTTGCCGATCAGGTTGAGCATGACCTGCCGAAGGCGGAGCGAATCGCCAACGATGCGCGGCGGGATTGTCGGGTCGATCGTCGCGGACACTGCCACCCCCTTGGCTTGTGCGACCGGACTCATAAGGTCGACGCAGCGCCGGACGATATGCCGAAGATCGATTGGTTCTTCCGCGACGGTCATTTTGCCGGAATCGATCTTGGATATATCAAGAATGTCGTTGAGTAACCGCATCATCGAGCGGCCTGACTCTGCGATCAACTCGACGTGGCGGCGCTGCTCGGTGTCGAGATCGCCTGATAACACAAGCTCGGTGAAGCCCAGGACGCCATTCATCGGCGTGCGTATCTCGTGGCTCATGTTGGCGAGGAACATAGCTTTCACCTGAGCCGCGCCCTCCGCCTTGTCGCGCGCTGCGACCAGTTCGGCTTCAAGGTCCTTACGCGCGCCGATGTCACGAATGGCCGAGATAATCCCGCCGGGTTTACCATCCTGCGCGCGCCAAGGCTTCATGTGCGATTCCAGCCAGCGCCAGTCACCGCACTTATGCCGCAATCGGTACGCAACGGTGAGCGCACTTTCCGCACCCGAAACGAGCGCCACGTGAGCGTTATGGACCGTCTCCGCGTCCGCAGGATGGATAAACGCGCCACAATGCTGGCCAGTGAGCTCGGCGGGGTTGTAGCCCGACAACTCGAAGCACGATGGCGACGCATAGACCACAAATCCATCGTCGTTGGTGCGGAGCACCACGTCGGTCGCATTGTCGGCGAGCAGCCGATACTGCTGCTCACTGTCTTGTACTGCAATCGTCGCGCGCTGCGCCGCTACCCTGGCGCGCAACAATATAATTATCGCTCCCGCTATCATGAGCAAAAGCCCGGTGTTCAGCGCCAAGGCGATATGACCGACGTTTTTGATCCGGACCGCCGCCCGATTATGCGCCGCTTCACGAAGGCTGAGCAGACGCCTTTCCTCTGCCTTGATCTGATCGAGGACGCTGCTCGCATTCTCGACCGCCTCTCTTTCACGCCCAGTACGAGCGGAATTCAGCGCGGCTTCTGTTTGGCCCTTTCTAACCAGATCGACAACGTCAGCAGATACCCGCCGAAACGCCGAAACGCGCGCGTCCAACTCCGCAAGCCGGCGCTGCTGGCCAGCATTGTCACGAGAGAGCCAGTGGAGGCGTCGGGCGTGCCGGTAATAATCGGTTAAACCCTGCCTGAATATCGCGAGCGACTTGGGATGCGTGGTCAGGAGATAACCGCGCTCGCCTCGCAGTGTTTTATTGAGGGCGGTGTCGATCGCTTCGGCATCGATCAGGACATTAAGCGTGTGGGCGCGCCACCATTGGGCACGTTCCTGCTGTTCCTGAGCCGCGTCCGTGTTCCTCACGAGTGCGAGTGTCAGCAAGGCTAGGATGACGATACAGACGAAGCAGCCCGACCATATCATTCGCAAGCCGGCGCGACCCGGGCCTTTTTGTAAATTCAAGCCCGCTATTCGGGGCTTATCCGTTGCGTAGGCCAGCCATTTCATGCTCGGATCGATATATAATATTGGTAAACAAACGATGGCGACGCTTCGTACCGACTTAAAGGAAATGGCGCGCATTCTCCGAACGAGCGTTCTCAGGATGCCGCGCCAATCGTTAAAACGGCGGGGATTGGGCAATAGCCGCCGCGCTTCGCCTGGTGTCAAAACCGAACGGTTCTGACACTTTATGGAAAGGCAGTAACGCGCATTGGCTTCCCAAAAGCGGCCAGACCGCTGACCAGACCACTATCGGACGTTCCCGATCTTTGGGTTTGGGACCTGGCTCAAGAAACGAGAGCCATCTTGAAGTCCCTCGAGCAAATAATGCCACTCGAACGAAATCTTCCGCAAACCCAAGGCTTGACCGCGTCAAGCCTCGACCAGCGCGCGCGCGCGATACATCTCGCGGATGCTCACCTTGTCGATCTTCTCCGTGCCCAGCCGCGGCAGAGGCTCCGCCGAGGTCCAGATGCGCTGCGGCACCTTGAACGCGGCGATGTGCGCGAAGAGGAAGGCGCATAGCTCTTCCGGCGCCAGTTCCTCGCCGTCGCGATATTTGACCACCGCGCCCGGCACCTCGCCGAAACGCTCGTCGGGCAGGCCGAACACCGCGGCTTCAGCGACCGCGGGGTGTTCGTAGATCGCCGCCTCGACCTCCTGGCACGAGATATTCTCGCCACCGCGGATGATGATGTCCTTCTTGCGATCGACGATGAACAGATATCCCTCATCATCGAGATAGCCGATATCGCCGGTCAGGAAATAACCGTCGCTGGTATAGGCCTCGCGCGTCGCCTCGGGGCGGTTGTAATATTCGCGGAAGTTGCACACCGAACGGATGCCGACCTCTCCGCGCGCACCCGCCGCCACCGGTTTGCCGTGCCCGTCGAGGATCGCGAGATCGACCAGAGGCCGCGACGCACGGCCGGTCGAATTGGGCTTGGCGATGTAATTGCCGCGCCAATTGGCGCAGCCCACGCCGTTGGTTTCGGTCAGGCCGTAACCGAGCAGCGGCGCGCCTTGGCCGTTGGGGCCGCCCATCTCGTCCTTGATCCGCCGGACATGGTCGATCGGGCGCGGCGCGCCGCCGGCGGCGAAGTCGGACACGGTCGATAGATTATATTTCGAGCGGTTGGGATGAGTGAGCATCTCGAAGCTCATCAGCGGAACGCCGACGAAATAGGTCACATGCTCCGCTTCGATCAGCCGCATCGCCTCCTCCGCATCCCATTTCGGCATCAGCACGAGCTTTCGCCCCATCGCGAAGCTTTGCAGGAACACCGGCACCTCCGCAGTGACGTGGAACAGCGGCACGTTGAGCAGGGTCGCGTGCTGCGCCGGCGGCGACACGCCATCTTCGGTCGAGATGCCGAGCATGACCAATGCCTGGGTGAGATAGTTGAAGATCGCCTGCAGCACCGCGCGGTGATCGCTGATCGCGCCCTTGGACTGGCCGGTCGATCCGGAAGTGAACAGGATCGTCGCATCGTCGCCCCCCGCGAGCAGCGGCAGCGTTTCCGCCTGACCAAGACTGGTCACCGGCGCCAAAGCGGCGACGAGCGGCTGAAGATCGTCGATCGTCACGACCCGCGCGGTCAGGCCAGCGACCTCCGCGAGGCGTTTGGCGCGCGGCGGATCGGCGAAGACCAGGCTGCATTCGACATCGCGCAGTGCCGCGTCGAGCTCGGCCGATTGCCACCAGCCATTGAGCAGGGTGGCGATGCCGCCGGCCATGACGATGCCCATGTAAAGCGCGATCCAGCTCGGCGAATTGCGCATCGCGATGCCGATCCGGTCACCCTTTTGTATGCCGAGCTCCCCGGACAAAGCGCCCGCGACCTGCTGCGCGAGGCTATAGACCTCGGCGAAAGTGAGCCGCTCGGGACCGGCAACCAGAAAGGTCTTGTCGGCATGTTCAGCGCAGTAATGCGCGAAATACCAGGATAGAGCGGGCGGCGCGGTGGCAATCATCGGCACCTCGACACCGAACCGGTCGAGCGACACAGTCGTCAGCGGCAGCGGCGCACCCTCTCCGCTCAGCTTGCCCAGCCCTTCGTCCATTCGCCGGTCAAGCTCGGTGCGCATGCTCTCTCCTATTGGTTCTCGGGACCAGCCCCTTTATGGAGACTGGAAAGCCCGGGGAAAAGCCTTGATCCTGACTGCCGCCACCGCCGTACAGACGCACATGACGTTCAGCAGTCTCGGGCTCGATCCCGTGGCGCTCGACCTTGGTTTCTTCCAGATCAAATGGTATTCGATCGCCTACATCACCGGCATCATGGTCGGCTGGTGGTATCTGCTCAAGCTGATCGCCCAGCCCGGCGCCCCGATGGCGCGGCGCCATGCCGACGATCTGGTCTTTTATGCGACGCTCGGCATCATCCTGGGTGGGCGAATCGGTTATGTGATCTTCTACGCGCCCGAGATGTTTCTGACCCCGACGCACATCCTGCGGCTGTGGGACGGCGGCATGTCGTTCCATGGCGGGGTGATCGGCACCAGTATCGCGCTGGTCCTGTTCGCGCGCAAGAACGGGCTGAACTGGCTGCGCATCCACGATTATGTCGCCTGTGTCGTGCCGTTCGGTCTGTTCTTCGGGCGACTCGCCAATTTCGTGAACGGCGAATTATGGGGCAAGCCGAGTAATGTCGCCTGGGCGATCATCTTCGATCGTGGCGGCGGGCCGATCGCGCGCCATCCGAGCCAGCTCTACGAAGCCGCGCTGGAGGGGATCGTGCTGTTCGCAGTCCTGGCGTTCGCCTTCTGGAAGACCAAGGCACGCTACGATCCGGGCAAGCTCGTCGGCATCTTCGTCGCCGGCTATGGTATCGCGCGCTTCGTCGTCGAATTCTTCCGCGAGCCCGATTCGCAATTTGCCGGCACGTTCGTCGAATCGACCGGCCTGCATATGGGGCAATGGCTGTGCGTGCCGATGATCCTGGGCGGCGCATACCTGATCGCCACCGCCGCGAAACGGCGCGAGCGGGTCGAGCCGATCGCCGGCACCGAGAGCGTCGCTTGAGTTAATTTAGCCGCGACCCTTTCCGCCGGTCGTGTCGAGCGACGTCGAGAAACGGCCGCTGGCACTTGCCCTAATGTCTCGATGTCACTCGACACGACCGGAAAGGGGGTTCCGATGACTGAAGACGCGCCCCTTCCGGAGCGGATCGCCCGCGCGATCACGCTCGCCGGGCCGATCCCGATCGCGCATTTCATGGGCGCGGCCAACGCGCATTATTATGCGACGCGCGACCCGCTTGGCGCGGCCGGCGATTTCGTCACCGCGCCGGAGATCAGCCAGATGTTCGGCGAGCTGATCGGCCTGTGGTGCGCCGATCTGTGGGATCGCGCCGGACGGCCCGATATCGCCTGGGTCGAGCTTGGCCCGGGACGCGGCACGCTTGCCGCCGATGCGCTGCGGGCGATGGCGACGGTCGGGCTGGCACCGCCGGTGCATTTCGTCGAGACCAGTCCGGTGCTGCGCACCGCGCAAGCCCGGCGTGTGCCGCACGCCAGCTGGCACGACAGCGTTGCCACCTTGCCGGCCAATCGGCCGCTGGTGGTCATCGCCAATGAATTCTTCGACGCGCTGCCGATCCATCAGCTGGTGTGTACGACCGGCGGTTGGCACGAGCGGCTCGTCGCCTGTCAGGACCTGTTGTTTCTGCCGATCGCGGGCAAGCAGGTGCCCGAGGCGATCCTGCCGATCCGGCTGCGCGCGGCGACGCCCGGATCGATCGTCGAAACATCGCCGGCAAGCGTCGCGATCATGCGCGAGCTGAGCGCTCGGATCGTCGCGCAGGGCGGCGCGGCGCTGGTGATAGATTATGGTTATGAAGGGCCGGCGATCGGCGACACGTTGCAGGCGGTACGCGCGCATGGTTTCGTCAATCCGTTCGATAACCCCGGCGAGCATGACCTGACCGCGCATGTCGACATGGCGACACTCGCAATTGCAGCACGCGCCGAGGGCGCGATCGCGAGCGGCCCGGTGACGCAAGGCGTGCTGCTCGACACGCTGGGCATCGCCGCCCGCGCAAGCGCACTTGCCGCCGCCGCGCCGGATCGTGCCGCGGGCATCGCCGCCGATCGCGAGCGACTCGCCGCGCCCGCGGCGATGGGCGATCTGTTCAAGGCGATCGCGATCACCGCGCCCGGCTGGCCGGCCCCGGCGGGCTTCGCATGATCAGCTATCGGGATGCCCGCACGATCGACGGGCCGGCGCTGTCGGCGATGGCGCGGCGCAGCTTCACCGAGACGTTCGGCACGCTGTACCGCCAGTCCGATCTTGCCGCGTTCCTGGACGACGCGTTCGGCGCGAACGGTCTGCCCTCGCAATTGTCCGATCCCGATTTCGCGGTCCGGCTCGCACTCGATGGCGACCAGATCATCGGCTTCGTCAAGATGGGGCCGGTGACCTTTCCCGGCGAATGGCGGCCCGACGCGATCGAGCTTTATCAATTCTATGTACTGGGTCCGTGGCAGGGTCAGGGTGTCGCGCAGGAGTTGATGGTATGGGCGCTGGAGCATTCGCGCTCGCATGGCGCGAAGGAAATCATCCTCAGCGTCTATGTCGACAATCATCGCGCACACCGATTCTATCAACGCTACGGCTTTCGCGATATCGGCCGCTACGCGTTTCGCGTCGGCGAAACCGTGGATGACGACAATCTGATGAGGCTCGTCCTGTGACCGATCTCGAATACCGCACCCCGACCCCGAACGATGGCGCCGCCCTGTCGGCAATGGCCCGCGACAGTTTCGCCACCACCTTCGCGACCAAGATCGCGCCGGCCGAAATGGGCGCCTATCTCGATCTGGCTTATGGTCCGGCCGGGCATATGCAGCGTGATCTGGCCGATCCGGCGATTCTCTGGCGCGCGGCGTTTCTGGGCGTGACCCCGGTCGGTTACATCAAGATCATGCCGATGAGCCTGCCCTATGACGCAGCCCTGCCCGGCGCGCTCGAGGTGCGCCAGCTTTACGTCAATGAGGACGCGAAGGGCGCCGGCATCGCCGCCGCACTGATGGCATGGGCGATCGACACGGCCCGCGCACGTGACGTGGGCGAACTCTATCTTGCCGTGTTCGACGACAATAAACGCGCGGTGCGTTTCTATTCGCGGCACGGTTTCGCCAAGGTCGGCCGGTTCGACTTCGTCACCGGCGGACAGGTGTATGACGATGGCATCTGGAGGCTAGCGCTGTGAGCGAGGTCGAAGTGATCCGCAGCGGCGCGCTGGGCAGCGTGCCGCACGGTTTTCTCGGACGGCGCGGCGGCGTCTCGACCGGTATCCATGCCGGGTTGAATGTCGGCATCGGATCGGACGACGAGCCGGATGCCGTGACCGAAAACCGCGCGCGCGCGGTCGACGCCGTGCTGCCGGGCGCAAGCCTGGTTACGGTGTTTCAGATCCATTCCGCCGATGTGATCGCCGTCACGGCACCGCCGACCGAGCGCCCGCGCGGCGATGCGCTGGTCACCGACCGGCCTGGCCTGTTGCTCGGCATCCTGACCGCCGATTGCGCGCCGGTGCTGTTCGTCGATGCGCAAGCCGGTGTGATCGGCGCGGCGCATGCCGGTTGGGAGGGTGCGATCGGCGGCGTCACCGATGCGACGATCGCGGCGATGGAGACACTCGGGGCACGGCGCGAGCGGATCGCAGCGGCGGTCGGACCGTGCATCGCACGCGCCAGTTACGAGGTCGATGACGGCTTCATGCGGCGTTTCGGAGAGGACGACCCCGCCAACGAACGCTTCTTCGCGCCCGGCAAGCCGGGGCATCACCAGTTCGACCTCGAGGCCTATGTCGTCGCGCGCCTCGCCGCCGCCGGACTGACGCGAATCGAGGCGCTGGGACTCGACACCTATGCCGACGAGAATCGCTTCTTCAGCTTCCGCCGCGCAACGCACCACGGCGAGCCGGGTTATGGGCGGCAGATCTCGTTGATAGGATTGAAAACCTAATCCCACGTCCCCGTCGACGAGGCTAATTCGCATTCATCCACCCGGTATCAAATGCGACTATCCCGCGTTAGACAGGTCATCATTTCATCCGGACACCCGAACCATGGCAATCAAGAACGAAACCGAAGCCGACCTGACCGGCGTCCCCGCGCGCGGTAAACCCAAGGCGAGCATCGAGAAGATCGGCGACCGCAAATTGAAGCCATCGACCATGATGATGGGCCATGGCTATGACCCAATGCTGTCGGAAGGCGCGCTAAAGCCACCGATCTTCCTCACCTCGACCTTCGTCTTCCCCAACGCGGCGGCGGGCAAGCGCCATTTCGAAGGCGTCACCGGCAAACGTCCCGGCGGCGCCGAGGGGCTGGTCTATTCGCGCTTCAACGGGCCGAACCAGGAGATTCTCGAGGATCGCCTCGGCATCTGGGAGGAGGCCGAGGACGCGCTCGCTTTCTCCTCCGGCATGTCGGCGATCGCCACCCTGTTCCTGTCAATGGTCAAGCCGGGCGACACGATCGTCCATTCCGGCCCGCTCTATGCCGCGACCGAGACATTGATCGCGCGCATCCTCGGCCGGTTCGGCGTGCACTGGCTCGACTTCCCGGCGGGCGCGACGCGCGAGGAGATCGATGCCGTGCTGTCCAAGGCATCGAGCGGCAATGTCGCGCTGATCTATCTCGAAAGCCCGGCCAACCCGACCAATGCGCTGGTCGATATCCAGGCGGTGGCGGCAAGCCGCGACGCGATCTTCAAGGGGGCCAAGCCGCCGATCGCGATCGACAATACATTTCTTGGCCCGTTATGGCTCAAGCCATTGCAGCACGGCGCCGACATCGTCGTCTATTCGCTGACCAAGTACGCAGGCGGGCATAGCGATCTCGTCGCGGGCGGCGTGCTCGGGTCGAAGGAGCACATCAACACGATCCGGCTGATGCGCAACACGATCGGCACGATCTGCGACCCCAACACCGCCTGGATGCTGATGCGCAGCCTCGAGACGCTCGAACTGCGCATGAGCCGCGCCGGCGAGAATGCGGTCAAGGTGTGCGAGTTCCTGCGCACCCATCCCAAAGTCGAGCGCGTCGGTTATCTCGGTTTCCTGGAGAGTACGCCGGGGATGGAACGCCAGGCCGATATCTATCGTCGCCACTGCACCGGTGCAGGCTCGACCTTCTCGCTGATCGTCAAGGGCGGCGAGAAGGAGGCGTTCGCGTTCCTCGACGCGCTCAAGATCGCCAAGCTCGCGGTCAGCCTGGGCGGGACCGAGACGCTCGCCAGCCATCCGGCCGCGATGACGCATCTTTCGGTGCCCGACGCGCGCAAACAGGCACTTGGCATCACCGACAACCTTGTGCGAATCTCGATCGGCGTGGAAGATGCGGACGACCTGATCGCCGATTTCGAACAGGCATTGGAGGCGATTTGAGCGACAGCGCGGATGTGATGGAGGGCGTCGACCCCGGGCAAATGCTCGGCGATTTCACGACGCCCTTATGGTTTCCGCGCTATCGCGAAGGCGTCTGGGGTCCCTGGTCGCTGCGTGTGATCGCGATGAGCGGCGCGCGCGGTTATTGGGGGCGGACCTATAGCCTCGACGGTACGGCGATCCTGATGGGTCCGTTCGAGAAGGACGCTGCCGCCTGGATGTCGATCGTGCCGATGGAGATCGAAAGCCAGGAGATCGGCATCGCCGCCGCGCACGGGCACACCGTGGTGCTCGGACTCGGCATGGGGTGGTGCGCGGCCAATGTCGCGCTCAACCCCGCGGTGACCCGCGTCACGGTGGTGGAGCGCGATCCCAATGTCATCGCGCTGATCGGGACGCTGCGCGTGTTCGGCCAGTTGCCCGAAGCGGCGCAAGCCAAGATCGCCGTGGTGCGGGACGATGCGCTGACCTGGCGGCCCGGCGACATGGTCGACAGCCTGCAGGCGGATATCTGGGCGAAGTTCGTCGAGCCGCAGAAATGGGACGATGTCCGGCGGATGCAGGACAATATCGGCGCTGGCTCGATCTATTTCTGGGGACAGGAAATGGAGCTGTGGCGCCTCGCCTGCCGGGCGCGCGGCGCGCTGCCGGAGCGGCTGGAGGAGGGCGAGCGTGCCACGCTGATGGCGCAGACTGGCCTGCCACTGATCGACCAGGGCGGCCCAGGGTATGACGAGCGCATCGCCGAGGCATCGCGCTGGTGGACGCCCAAGGAGGAGGGGTGGTGGGACGAATGAAGATCGAACCGGGAGTTGCGTGCCTTGTCGCGAGCGCCTTGGTATCGATCGCTGCCGCGCCGCCGCCAGCGAAATCGAACCGCCTGATCATTCAGCCCGAACGCGCGCTCTATCCGGCGGAAGTTCTGGCCGCCGGGCTGGAAGGCGATGTCGATGTCACGCTGGAAGTCAGCGCAACCGGCGAACTCGCATGCCGGGCAAAGGCCGGCGGGGCGCTGGCGCCACTGAAGCGACCAAGCTGCATGCTCATCGCACAACGCGATATCTTCGGACCCTCGACCGATGCTTCCGGGAAGCCGGCACCGGCAAGCTATGAGGCGACGGTCAGATGGCGTGTCGCAACGGACAACAGTCAGTTCGGCGGCGCTATTCCTATTTCGCGAGAGAATTGGGTTCGCCATTTCGATCACCCGCCTGAACAACTCCGCACCATGATCACCGGGAAAGTGAAGGTCGAATTCGCGATCACGCCGTTCGGACGGGTCGGTGAATGCCGCGTCGTCAAGACGAGCTACAGCACCAACCTCGACGCCGCGGTCTGCCCATTGCTGCTGAAGCGCGCGGTATTCCTGCCCGCGCTCGCCCCCGATGGATCGGCCCAGGCCGCACGTGGGTGGTTCAACGTCAATTGGGCCAATGGTGGATATCACGATGATTTTTCGGTCGATGGCGGGCCCTGAGAATCGCGGCCGGCTATTGCCTTGCGCGCGCACCTGCTCGCGGCAATGATGCCGCATGACCGATCTCGACAGCTTCATCACCGGCCTGCCAAAGGCCGAGCTCCATCTTCATATCGAGGGCAGCCTCGAGCCTGAGCTGATGTTCGCGCTGGCCGAGCGCAACCAGGTCGCGATCCCCTTCGCCAGTGTCGAGGAGGTGCGCGCGGCGTACAGCTTCTCGCGGCTGCAGGACTTTCTCGACATCTATTACAAGGGCGCTGACGTGCTGCGCACCGAACGCGATTTCCACGATCTCGCCACCGCCTATTTCGACCGCGCGGCGGCCGACGGGGTGATCCATGCCGAGATCATGTTCGATCCGCAGACGCACACAGCGCGCGGCATCTCGTTCGAGATCGTGATTGCCGGCCTGTTGTCGGGCATGGCTGAGGCGGAAGCTCGCCACGGCCTGACCTCGAAGCTGATCCTGTGTTTCCTGCGCCATCTCGACGAGGAGGATGCGTTCGCAACGCTCAAACTGGCCGAGCCCTGGATCGACCGGATCGCCGCGGTCGGGCTCGATTCGTCCGAGCTCGGCCATCCGCCGGAGAAATTCGCGCGGGTGTTCGCGGCGGCGCGAGCGCTGGGGCTGCGGCTGGTCGCGCATGCCGGTGAGGAAGGGCCGCCCGACTATGTCTACCAGGCGCTCGACCTGCTCGGCATCGACCGGCTCGACCATGGCAATCGCAGCCTGGAGGATCCGGTGCTGACCGCAAGGCTTGCGCGGACAGGCATGACGCTGACGGTGTGTCCGCTGTCCAATCTGAAGCTGTGCGTGGTCGAGAGCATGGACGCGCATCCGATCGACCGGATGCTTCGCGCGGGATTGCGCGCAACGGTCAATTCCGACGACCCGGCCTATTTCGGCGGTTACATCGCGGACAATTATCGCGCCGCCGCCGCCGGGCGCGGGCTCGATCTTGACGATCTGGTCGCGTTGGCGCGCAACTCCTTTCTCGGGTCGTTCCTCAACGATGACGAGGTCGCCGGGCACCTCGCGACGCTCGATGCCTATGTCGATGGGAACGCGGCATGACCATCTACACCCATATTCCGCAGGCGCAGTTCGTCGCCGATATCCGCGCGCTGGCGGGCCGGCTCGATAGCGGTGCGGGCTGGGATGCGGGCTGGAAGCCGACCTTCATCATCGGCATCGGCCGCGGTGGACTCGTGCCCGCGGTGTTCCTGAGCCATACCACCGGGCTGCCGATGCTGTCGGTCGATTTTTCGTCACAGGTCGAGGATTTCTCCGACGCGCCGCTGGTTCGCCTCGCGGCGCGTACGCGCGACGGCGAGCGATTGCTGTTCCTCGACGACATCAACGATACCGGCCGCACCATCGCCAATCTGCGCCGCGTACTGGCCGAGGCGGGCGCAGTACCGGGCAGCATTCGCTTCGCCACGCTGATCGACAATATTCGTTCCGACCAGCGCGTCGAATATCATGCGCGCGAGATCGACCGGTCGGTGACCAAGGACTGGTTTATCTTCCCCTGGGAAGCGGTCGCGCCCGATGTCGCGATCGCGCTGGATGCAGCGGCAGTGCCGGAACGCACGGCTTAGATCGGTCGGGCGCCGGCGGTGAGCGCGTCAACAAGAGGTCGGAGCGCGTCGATCAGCGGATCCAGCACAACCGGCTCCCCGTCCGGCCATACCGCCTCCAGCTCCGCGATCTCCATGCCGACCACCTCGAACGCGCTCAGTGCGTCGCATGCCGACCGAAGGTCTGCCAGCGTGAGCCCGCCCGGAACCTGATACTCGCTCGGAACGATGCCGGGTTCCAGCACATCGCAATCGAGGTGCAGATAAACTGGCCTGCCGGCCACCGCCGTCCGGAGGCGATCCGCCAGATCGGGGCCGCATTCCACCAGTTCGATCCGGCCGGCATCGATCAGCTCACGCTCGCTGCGATCGAGATCGCGGCTGCCGACCAGAATGACCTGATCAAGGGTCATGCCTGCGCCAAGGCCAGTCGCCCACATGCCCGCCGCGCCGCTCAAGACCATCCCGCCAAGATAACCCGTGCTGGTGCGGTCGGGTACGTTGCAATCGCCATGTGCATCGAACCAGACAATGGCAGCGGCAGGGCACCATTTCGAAATGACCGGCAAAGTCGCCAGGCCGGCGGCACAGCGAGGGAGAACGGTCAGCGCGCGACGCCTCTCGGACAGGGCTCGGTCGAGTTCGCGCGCGAGAAGCCGCAGGCCCGGCATCGCGGCGGGCAATTCAATCGTCCAATCCGCCGCAAGAGGCTTGCCGGGCGTTCCGACGACCTGAACCGGCAAGCGGGTTTCACGGGAAAGGCGCGTCGCGAGCAGGTCCACCCCGGCGGCGGCCCGGTCGTTCCGATCGCCGGCGCGGCCGACATAAGCGACAAGAGCCAAAGCAGGCAGGCCTTCAGGCGCGGCCTTTTCGGTCATCGAAGAGCAGGCGACGCGCGCCTCATCCGTCGCCGACGCGCTCGATATCCGCACCGACCGCCTGAAGCTTCTCCTCAAGCCGCTCATAGCCGCGATCGAGGTGATAGACGCGCTGCACCTGGGTTTCGCCCGATGCCACGAGGCCGGCGAGGATCAGGCTCATCGATGCGCGCAGATCGGTCGCCATCACTGGTGCGCCGACCAGCGGCGAGACGCCACGCACCACGGCGGTGCGGCCGCGCACCTGGATATCGGCACCCATCCGCGCCAGTTCGGGCACGTGCATGTAGCGATTCTCGAAGATCGTCTCGGTCAACACGCTGGCGCCGTCGGCCTGGGTCAGCATCGCCATGAACTGTGCCTGCATGTCGGTCGCGAAGCCCGGGAAAGGCGCGGTCGACAGAGTCAGCGGGCCAAGGCCGTTCGATGCCTCGACATAAAGGTTGCTGCCGCGCTCCTCTACCGTCACGCCGGCCTCGACCAATGCTGCGACCGTCGCGCGCATGTCGTGCATGCCGACGCCGACCAGCTCGAGCGCGCCACCGGTGATCGCGGCGGCGCAGGCATAGCTACCGGCCTCGATCCGGTCGGGCATCACGCGATAGGTCGCACCGTGCAGCCGGTCACGCCCCTCGATCTCCAGCGTCTCGGTGCCGATGCCCGAAATGCTCGCGCCCATCGCGACGAGCAGGTTGCACAGATCGACGATCTCGGGCTCGCGGGCGGCATTCTCGATGATCGAGCCGCCCTTGGCGGTGACCGCCGCCATGATGACATTCTCGGTCGCACCGACCGAGACGATCGGGAAGGTATATTTACCGCCCGACAGCCGGCCGCCTGGCGCGGTCGCCTTGACATAGCCGGCGGCCATTTCAAGATTGGCGCCGATCGCCTCAAGCGCCTTCAAATGCAGATCGATCGGCCGGTTGCCGATCGCGCAGCCACCGGGCAGCGACACCGTCGCCTCTCCGGCGCGTCCGATCAGCGGGCCGAGCACCAGGATCGACGCGCGCATTTTCCGCACGATGTCATAGGGCGCTTCGGTCGATGTGAGCTTGCCGGCTCGGATCGTCATCACCCGACCGAAATCTTCCGGCCGCGATCCCTCGATCTGAGTCGAGGCGCCGAGCTGGTTGAGCAGATGCCCGAAGCTGTCGACATCGGCGAGCCGCGGCAGGTTGCGCAAGGTCACCGGCTCGTCGGTGAGCAGTGCGCACGGCATCAGCGTGAGGGCTGCGTTCTTCGCGCCGGAGATGGGCAGTTTGCCCGAAAGGCGATTGCCGCCGCGGATGAGAATTCGGTCCATGCCGAGCTTCTATCGCGTGTGCGCGGCGGCGCAACCGCCGCGTCGCGATGGATCAATCTCTCCATCGCGCCGGTGCGATGCTCGATCGACTTTAATGCGCGGATTCTCCCGTAATGCTCTGAGGTTACGCGGTCGGGGGGAAGCTTGGGTGTCTGGTAGTTGTTTCGCCGAGCGTTTGGGCGACATGGTGAGTTTGACCCCGGCCGAGCGACACGTGCTCGAGCGGCTGGAGGAGCGTGAGCGCCACCTTCGGCGCGGCGCGGCACTGATCCGCGAGAACGACCGCGCGAGCGAGATGTTCGTGCTGCGCAAAGGCATGATGATGAGTTCGGTGCTGCTCGACGACGGCAGCCGGCAAATCCTGCGCTTCCTGTTTCCCGGCGACATGCTCGGCATATCGAGCCTCGTCTATCGCGAAGCGCCCGAGACGCTGACCGCGTTGACCGATTGCGTCGTGTGCCCGTTCGAACGCTCGGCCATGTCGACGCTGATCTGCGGGCATCCCCGCCTCGCCGCACTGATCATAGTCTATAACCAGATCGAGCGCGCCGCGCTGACCGACCGGCTCGCGGCGCTGGGGCGGACATCGGCCAAGGCGCGCGTCGCGGCGGTGCTGATCGAACTGGGCAACCGCATGCGGGACAAGGCGATCGACGTGAGCTTCATCCTGGGCCTGACGCAGGAGGAAATCGGCGACGCGACCGGGCTGACCGCGGTTCATGTCAACCGTATGCTGCGGCAGTTGGAGGAAGAAGGGTTGATTGCGCGAGAGGCAGGGCGGGTGTCGTTCCTCGACGAACGCGCGCTGGCGCGGGCGGCGAATTATGTCGATCGTTATGCCGGACTCGATCTGGGGTGGTTGCCTGCTTCGGTGGAGTGAGGGCGCGATCGCAAACCCGGGAATCCCCCCGGCCTATGCCTTTTCCAGCGTGCATTGCAGCGGATGCTGATTCTGCCGCGCGAATTCGGTGACCTGCGCGACCTTGGTCTCGGCAACTTCATAGCTGAAAGTCCCGCACACCCCGACGCCCTTTTGATGGACATGGAGCATCACGCGCGTCGCGGCCTCCATATCCATGCGGAAGAAGCGCTGCAGCACGAGGACGACGAATTCCATCGGCGTGTAGTCGTCGTTAAGCAGCAGCACGCGGTACGGTGTCGGTTGTTTGGTGCGGACGCGGGTGCGCGTGGCGACGCCTAGGCCGGTGCCTTCGTCGTCACCACCGGTACCGCCCTCGTCGGGGCCTTCGGCCATCGCCTTGATGTTGAGCTGATCGATCATGAAGTTCGAAAATATGGCATGGCGCGCCGTCAGGGCAAGGGGGTGCACACAAGTTAGGGTTGTTTTGGCCGTGAGTTCCCCGGCTTTCATCGCCCACCGTTCACCCTTCGAGGCATGTTGCCCGGCACTCGAACGACCGGAGTCCTGATTTTATCCAGGCGCGACATATCGGGACGCTAGTCGAAGACTTTCGCCACATCGTCGGTATTGAGATCGCCATGCCGCATCGCGAGAGCAGCGCGCACGCCGTTGATCAGCACGACCAGCATCACGATGTTGACGACGATGCCGGGGATACCGATCAGCGTAACGAGCTTCGCGACGATTTCGATCGCGAGCAAAAGCGCCGCGACCCCGCCCCAGATAATCCCCTTGCCGGCACGCAAGCGGAACCCGGCAACGACGAACACGAGCATTTCACCAGCCATGGCAGCTAGCACACCGATCAATTCTTCCTTCGATCCCAGATGCGTCCCGATAGCCAGCGCCATGCCAACGACACAAAAACCCGCCGCGATGAAACAGGCAAGGCCGCCATTCTGCGCCGCACTCTGCGCGCCGTCCTCAGTTGTCAGGTCGATGTTCCAGAACGCCATGTCGATTCCCCCATTTACCCCATATGGGCAGCCTAGCACGACACGGTGCGCCGTCGAGGGATCGGAAGAAAATTGGCAGTGACGGCTTTCGCCCTGGGGATGGCGAAGATGTTTTTCGTCAGCGCAAACGAAAAGGGCGGCCCCTTGCGGGACCGCCCTTTCCTGATCGGTTCGATTGCTCGCGATTAAGCGGCGATCTTGACCTTCTCGACTGCGACGGCGACACGGTTCGAGATCGGCTGAGCGACCTCGCCGGCCAGCTTCAGCATGGCTTCGGTGTTCTTCGAGGCCTGCGCGACGATCGCATCAAAGGACGAACGGACATAGTCGCTATGCAGCTTGAAGAAATCGGTCGGCGACTTGACGGCCGACAGGCTCTTCAGCGCGGCGGTCGCGCCTTCGAACTGCTTGCGGCTGTAGTCGGCGGCGTCCTGGCCCATGGTCTCGATGCCCTTGGCAGCGATCTTGCCCGATTCGACAATGGCTTCGATGTTGCCCTTGCTGAACTCGTTGATTTCCTCGAACGCCTTGGTGCTCTTCTCGATAGCGGTCTTGGTGCGATCGTTCGCATCGGCGAACAGGGTCTTGGCCTTCTCGGTGGCGGTCTTCAGCGTGGCTTCCATGACATTCACTTCCTTCTGGATGACGGCCTTCGCTTTAGCGACGACCGGCTTGATTGCGGTGATCTTGAGTGCGGGCTTCGATGCAGCCGGCTTGACCGTCACTGGCTTGACGAGCTTTGCAGGCTTTTTGGCTGCCTTCGCGGCAACCTTCTTCTTGGCCACCGGCTTGCGCACGGGAGCGGTAATGGCCTTGACGGGCTTTGGGGCAGCCTTGGCCACTGCCTTGGCGACCGGCGCCGGCTTGGTTTCGACCTTAGGGGCTTCGACCTTAGGGGCTTCGACCTTCGCTGCGGGAACCGGATCGGCCCGGGGCGCAGGTGCCGCTTCGGTCTTCACGACAGGAGCGGGTACTGCAGCCGTTTCGACAGCCTTGGCGGCCGCGTCGGTGATGGGCGAGTTGCTGGCCAAAACGGGCCTCCTTACATTCGTTGCTGCACTGCAATATAATTGCTGCGGCGCCAAACGCAAGTATCTTTGTTGCAATGCAACATAACCGTAACGACCTGAATTAAATTCGAAATAATGCAGGATATTAGCGCGCCCTGACATAGCTCCCCGGCGCATCTTCCAGCGCCTTGAGCTTGCCCTTGCCAGGCTGGCGCGCGGCGTTGGCCGGCACCACGCCGTCATCCTGATCGTGCAGCCAGCCGAGCCAGTCCGGCCACCAGCTGCCCTTGGTTTCGGTCGCGCCCGCGACGAACTCGGCGAGCGTCGTCACCGGCTGCGGATTGAGCCAATATTGGTATTTGTGCAGCGAGGGCGGGTTGACCACGCCGGCGATGTGGCCCGACCCGGCAAGCACGAACTTCATCGGCCCCGCAAAATGATGTGTGATGTTCCACACGCTTTCCGCCGGAGCGATATGATCCTCGCGCCCAGCCTGGATATAAGACGGCGTCTTTACCTTCGACAGGTCGATCGGCGTCCCGCCGGCGTTCAGCGCATTTGGCTTGGCGAGCAAATTGTCGCGGTACAGGTCGGTCAGATAGCTGAGATGCCATTTGCTCGGCAAATTGGTCGTGTCGCCGTTCCAGTGCAGCAGGTCGAACGGCGCATAATCCTGGCCCAACAGATAATTGTTGGTGACGTAGTTCCAGATCAGATCGCGCCCGCGCAGCAGATTGAAGGTCAGCGCCATGTAGCGCCCATCGAGGAACCCGTCGGGCGACATTTTGGCGATCATCGCGAGTTGTTCGTCATCGATGAAATTGAGAAGCTCGCCCGCGCCGGCGAAGTCGACCTGGGCGGTGAAGAAGGTCGCGCTCTTGACCTTGTCCGCTTCGCCCCGCGCGGCCAGCACCGCGAGCGTCGCGGCAAGCGTGGTGCCCGCAACGCAATAACCGATCGCATGCACCGCATCGACCTTCAGCGCGTCGCGAATCGTGTCGATCGCGTCGAGCTGCGCGGCGATATAGTCGTCCCACATGACGTCCTTCATGCCGGCGTCGGCCGATTTCCACGACACCATGAACACGGTGAGGCCCTGATCGACCGCCCAGCGGATGAAACTTTTCTCCGGCGTCAGGTCGAGGATGTAGAAGCGGTTGATCCAAGGCGGGAAGATCACCAGCGGTACGCCGAGCACCTTGTCGGTGGTCGGCGTATATTGGATCAGTTCGTATAGATCGGTGCGGTGCACGACCTTGCCCGGCGTCATCGCCAGATTGCGCCCGACCTCGAACGCATTCGGATCGGTATGGGTGAGCTGCCCCTTGCCGATATCGGCGAGCATGTTCTGCAGGCCTTTCAACAGATTCTCGCCACCGGTCTCGATCGTCTTTTCGAGCACTTGCGGGTTGGTTGCTGGGAAATTGCTCGGGCTCATCGCATCGAGGAAACCGCGCGCGGCGAAGCGCAACTGCCCCTTCTGCTTTGCATCCACGCCCGGCATCGCCTCGACGCCTTGCAGCAGATGGTCGGAGATCAGGAAATAGCTTTGCCGGATCCAGTCGAACATCGGGTTGTCGCGCCATGCCGCATCCTTGAAGCGCTTGTCGCGGGCATGTTCGGGTTTCTCCTCCGACGCCGGCGCGTGCGCCGGATCGAGGAAACGCTGCCAGAGAGTGAGGCTGTCCGTCCAAAAGGACTGCACGCGTTCGATCGTCGCCGTATCGTTGAAGCCGGGAATCACCGGCATGCCGCTCACCTCGGGCGGCGTCATTGCACCGAGCCCCTGTTCGAGCATCATCTGCTGCGCCCGGCCCATCACCCAGGTCCAGTGCTGAAGCTCCGCCAGGCTGGGCAAGGTCGGTATGGGCATGTCGATCTTGGCCATGGGATTCCTCAGGAGCTTCCTCGGGGTTTTCGGGCACCCTAACGCATGGCCGCGCTTGCGTCATTCCTGCCAAAGGAAGAAAGACGTAAGCAGGACAATACCGTCCCAGTGCAGAGAACCACTCATGTCCGACGATTTCTACCGCATCCGCCGCCTGCCGCCTTATGTCATCGCCGAAGTGAACGCGATGCGGGCCGAAGCGCGAGCGGGCGGCGAGGACATTATCGATCTTGGCATGGGCAATCCCGATCTGCCGCCGCCGCCGCATGTCATCGACAAATTGTGCGAAGTCGCGCGCAAGCCCGATGCGCATGGCTATTCCGCCTCCAAGGGCATTCCCGGCCTGCGCAAGGCGCAGTCGGGTTATTACAAGCGCCGCTTTGGCGTTGATCTGAACCCCGATACCGAGGTGGTGGTGACGCTCGGGTCGAAGGAGGGTCTCGCCAACCTCGCTCAGGCGATCACCGCGCCGGGCGATGTCGTGCTCGCGCCCAATCCGAGCTATCCGATCCATACCTTCGGTTTCATCATTGCGGGCGCCACGATCCGCAGCGTGCCAACCACCCCCGACGAGCATTATTTCGAGGCGCTGGAGCGGGCGATGGCCTTTACCGTGCCGCGTCCGAGCGTGCTGGTGATGGGCTATCCGTCGAATCCGACCGCCGAGGTCGTCGATCTCGCCTTCTACGAGCGCGTCGTGGCGTTCGCCAAGGAGCACAAGCTCTGGGTGCTGTCGGACCTCGCTTATTCCGAGCTTTATTATGACGGCAAGCCGACCCCCTCGATCCTGCAGGTGCCCGGCGCCAAGGACGTCGCGGTCGAATTCACCTCGCTGTCGAAGACCTATTCGATGGCCGGCTGGCGAATCGGCTTCGCGGTCGGCAATCCGACGCTGATCGCCGCGCTGACGCGGGTGAAATCCTATCTCGATTATGGCGCCTTCACCCCGATCCAGGCCGCCGCGGTTGCCGCGATCAACGGACCGCAGGATATCGTCGAGCAGAATCGCAAGCTCTACCAGCATCGCCGCGACGTGCTGGTCGAAAGCTTCGGCCGCGCCGGATGGGACATCCCCTCACCGCGCGCGTCGATGTTCGCCTGGGCCCCGCTGCCACCGGCGCTTGCCCATCTCGGCAGCCTCGAATTCTCCAAGCAATTGCTGACCCATGCCAAGGTCGCGGTCGCCCCGGGTGTCGGTTACGGCGAAAATGGCGAAGGGTTCGTGCGCATCGCGATGGTCGAGAATGAACAGCGCCTGCGCCAGGCGGCGCGCAACGTGAAAAAATATCTCCAGAGCATGGGGGTCAACACTCCCGCCAGTTCCGGGGCTCGTTCGGCCTGATGTTGTTGTTCAACTGATGTTTCTGTTTCGAGGTGTCGAAAGTCATCCCCGGTCGTTCATCAAGGCGGTGTCGTGGCGCGCGCTGGGGAGCATCGACACCTTCATCCTGAGCTACCTGTTCACCGGCAGCGCGAAATCGGCCGGTGCGATCGCGGGCACGGAGGTCTTCACCAAGATCATCCTGTTCTATTTCCACGAGCGCGCCTGGTCGCTGGTGCGCTGGGGTCACCGGGCCGAGGATCCGGCGGTGCGCGACCAATCGGGCGAGGGCGCGACGCCGGTCTGATGACCCGGTTCGCGGGAGCCGGATTGACGCGCCCCCCGCCGCGCGTCATCGAGGCGCCATGACCGACAGAATCGCCACCAAGCTCGCCGAACTCGGCCTCGTCCTGCCCGAAGCAGCAGCGCCGATCGCCTCCTATGTCCCGGCCGTCGAAGCGGGCGGACTGCTCCATATCTCGGGCCAGCTGCCGTTCAAGGATGGCGCGGTGATGACCGGACGGCTCGGCGAGGACCAGGATCTCGCTTATGGCCAGGAAGCGGCGCAGCGTTGCGCACTGATGCTGGTCGCACAGATGAAGCTGGCACTTGGCGGCCTCCACCGCGTCGAGCGCATCGTGAAGCTCGGTGTATTCATCAATTCGGCGGGTGGCTTCACCGATCAGCCCAAGGTCGCCAATGGCGCGTCGGACCTGATGGTCGCCCTGTTCGGCGATGCCGGCAAGCATGCGCGCAGCGCGGTCGGCGTACCGGCGCTGCCGCTCGGCGCGGCGGTGGAGATCGACGCGATCATCAAGATCGCTGATTAACACGACGCCACGGGTTGGAGCGGGAGGCCACCGCCTCTACCTAAGAGGCAATGACCGCCGTCACTGCCCGAATCGCCCACGGCGTCGCCGCCATCGCGCCCGCCGAGTGGGATGCGTGCGCTGGCGCGGGCAATCCCTTTCTGTCACATGCCTTTCTCTCGATCCTCGAGGAATCAGGCAGCGTCACGCCGCAGACCGGGTGGCAGGCGATCCCGATCGTCATCGACAGCGCCGACGGCACGCCCGGAGCGATCGCGCCGGCCTATGCCAAGAGCCATAGCCAGGGTGAATATGTCTTCGACCATGGCTGGGCCGATGCGTGGGAGCGCGCCGGGGGGACCTATTATCCCAAGCTGCAGATTGCGGTGCCGTTCACGCCGGTGCCCGGCCCGCGGCTATTGCTGCGCGACCCGGCACTGGCCGCGCCGTTGATCGCGGCGATCGAGGCGGTGACCGACCAGCATGGCCTGTCCTCCGCTCATGCCACTTTTGTGAAACTCGACCAGTTGCCGCTGTTCGAGGCGGCGGGCTGGCTGATCCGCACGGGGACGCAATTCCACTGGCAGAATGACGGATATCGCAGCTTCGATGATTTCCTTGGCCGCCTCGCCAGCCGCAAGCGCAAGGCGATCCGCAAGGAACGCGCCGACGCGGTCGAGGGTCTGACGATCCGCCATGTCACGGGCAGCGAGATCAGCGAGGCGGACTGGGACGCCTTCTGGATTTTCTATCAGGACACCGGATCACGCAAATGGGGCCACCCCTATCTGACCCGCGAAGCCTTTACGCTGCTCGGCCAGCGCATGGGCGATGACATATTGCTGATCCTCGCCGAGCGCGACGGGCGGGCGATCGCCGGCGCGCTCAACCTGATCGGCGCGGACACATTGTACGGGCGCTACTGGGGATGCACCGAGGAGGTGCGGTTCCTCCATTTCGAGCTTTGTTATTACCAGGCGATCGACGCGGCGATCGCGCGCGGGCTGGCGACGGTCGAGGCCGGCGCGCAGGGCGAGCACAAGCTGGCGCGTGGTTATGTGCCGGTCACAACCTGGTCGGCGCATTATATCCCGGATCCGAATTTCCGCCGCGCGATCGCCGATTTCCTCGAGCGCGAACGGGAATCGGTCGAGTCCGATCAGGAATATCTGACCGAGCTCACCCCGTTCAAAAGGGCACCCGCCTGACATATTTCGGGTAGAGTTCGTCGTCGGCGACGTTCGGACCGCGCTTCGAATGATCGACCTTGAACAGCACGCTGTCCCCGTCGCGCCACACCTCGATCAGGCCAGCATTGAATTTCGCATCATATTTAGGCGGCTGGATCAGCCAGACATAATCGAACGCGTCGCGCGGGAAGCGCGCCAGCGCACGACCGATCGGGCGCCACCATTCGCGCGGGCATTGCGAGCTGGTCACGATCTGCGACGGATCATGTGCGAAGCGTAGCGCCCTGGTGTATTTCGCTGTGAGCAATTGCGCGCCGGGCATCGACCATTGGTCGTTGGTGTAGGCGATGCGCCGTTCGAGCGCGATCGCCGGAAGATGTTCGACCCGCGACATCAGCCATTGATTGCCGCAAACCTCGCCGACGAAACTGACCAGCCGCGCACCAACCGGCACATGCTCCAGCGCCTGCAATTCGTGATCATATTTCTTGTCGAACATCCAGTAGCTGACGGTCCCTGCGCCGATCCGGACGAGGAAGAAGGCGCAGCCGAGCACCGCCAGCGTCGCTGTGCCGCGTGCCGACAGGCCTGGCCGGGGCCGAAGCGAGATCACCGCGATCGCGAGCATGAACGGCGCGAGCCGCATATCGGCATAGGCTGAGCCGAACACGATGCGCGGCAGCACGATGAACACCGCGAGCAGGAACAGCGCCGACAGGCCGAGATTGCGCGAATATTCGATGCTCGGGTCGCGAAAACCCTTGAACAGGATGAGGAATAGGACCGCGGTCGAGGCGATGTCGAAGAACGGCCACCGGTCCTTCAGGACCATGGTCAGCCAGCCCATCTTGGCGCGCCAGTTGAACCAGTCGGTGGTCTGGCCGGCGACATGGTTGCCGGTGCGCCAGGCGACCATCAACAGCATCGGCAGCGCCAGCGGCAGGCAGCTCAGCCCGGCGCGCACCCAGGCCCTGGCCCAGCGCCGCCATCCCTTGCCGCGGATCGCGTCATGCTGGCGGATCATCTCGGCCGAAAAGGCGAGCACGCCGAGCACGCCCCAGCCGAAAGTGTGGCACAGCCACAACAGGCAGGAGAGCGGCACGAAGATCGCCGCACGCAGCCTGAGTCGACCGAGCCGTCCCAGCCGCAGCCATAAAGCGAAGGCGTTGAGCGCGATCGCCATCGCCAGCGCAAAATTGACGAAGCCGAACTGAAACGGAAAACTATAGGCCAGCGGCAAGGCGAACAAAGCGGTCGCCGGGATGCGGCCATGCACCTCTCGCGCGATCCACAACAGGCCGAGGACGGTCAGGGCGGGAATGGCGATGACGATCAGCTTGACCGCCAGTTCGAGCCCGAAAATCGGGGTCAGTGGGATGACCAGCAGGTCGACGCCGAGATTGCCGATCAGCGACCAGTTAAAATCATACCAGTCGCGCAGCCATGGATAGGTGCCGATGTCGAGCTGAACACGGTAGCGGCCCATATGACCGGGCAGATCGACCAGAGGCGGAATATCGGGCTTGAGCAACGGAATGATCGACACGAGCACCATCAACGCCACGAACCAGCGCGTCTGCCACCAGAGTAGCTTCGGATCGGGTGGGCGATGTGTCGACATAATCCTAGTTACTTCGCCTTTGCGCCGGTTGCGGCATAACCCGATAGAGCGCGGAACGGCCATTGGTCCAGACCGGTATCAGATCCGCGGCTCGCGTCTGCCTGATCGGGAAGCCGATCGTCCAGACATATGAGAAAGTCCCGCGATCGAAGCTCGCCAGCGCTCCGTCGAAATCGGTAATGTGAAGATCGCTGCCGAGCGGAAAAACGAGTTGCGACGGGTCACGATCGAAGGGCATCGCCGCAGGATGGATCGGGCGGATCAGTTGCTGCCCCGGTATCGACCATTGTTCGTTGGTAAAGATGTGGCGGCGCGCGATCGCCAGTCCCGCGATATGGCCGAGCCGGCGATTGTCCCAATCGGCCGGCGAAGGCTCCTGCACCAGAGTCAGTACCGACGAACCTGTCGGGATCGCGGCCAGTGCGCCAAGTTCGACCTGTTGCGCTCGCGCGAAAAGGGTCAGCGCCGCGATCGAGGTAACCGTACGCAACGCGAAGAAACCGGTGCCGGCCAGAGCAAGCCGTGACTCGAGACGCCCTTCTCCCGGGGCCACGCGGATCGCGATCAGCGCTAGCGCCACGACCCACGGGAGCAGTCGCATGTCGACATAGGAACCGCCGGCGTAAAGGCGCGGCAAGAGGATGAACGCAGCAAGGCCGAGCAAGGCGGGAATGCGCAGGATCGGCGAAAAGCTCAGGCGGCGCGAGCGGATCGCGGTCCATAAAAGGAGTGCGAGCACGACGACGCAGCCGACGTCATAGAGCTTCCATCGTTCGCGCAACATCGACGCGACCCACTGCGCCTTGGCCAGCCAGTGGAACCAGTCTCCGGTGTCGCCAACCAGCGTGACTCCCCCAGACATTGCCAATATTTGCGGCCAGGCCATCGGGATGCATACAAGAGCTGCGAGCAATGCCGGGCGTACCCCCCGTGCGCCGGCATCACGCCGCAAGGCCCATTCCGCCCCAAACACGAACAGACCCAGCATCGCCCAGCCAAAGCTGTGACACAGCCAGACCATACCGGCGACCGGCACAAAGAGCAGGATCCGGACCCAGAGCGGCGCGATGCGCGCCAGCCTGATCCACAACGCGAGTCCGGCCAGGGAAAGAGTCGCGGCAAGCGTGAAATTGACGAAGCCGAGCTGAAAGGGAAACGCATAGACCAAGGGCAATGCGAATAATGTCGTGGGTTGAACACGCCCATGCACTTCGCGCGCCAGCCAGAGCATCGCTGCGACGGCCAATGGCGGGATCAGGGTGACGACAAGGCGCATGGCCGGTTCAACATCCAGCAATGGCCTTAGCGCCCGCACCAGCAGGTCGATGCCGAGATTTCCGATCAATGCCCAGTGCACCGCATAATGGCTCGATAGCGGTGCCACACCAGCGTCAGCCAGAATCCGATAGCGGCCGATATGGCCCGGCAGATCGGTCAAAGGCGCGACAGGGAGTGATATAAGAGGCAGCATCGAAGCGATAAGCGCGACGGCCACGAACCAGCGCGTCTGCCACCAGAGCAGCCTGTCGGTATCCCCGTGCATGGTCACCGCCTTACCGCGATGAACGCGGCGCAAACAAGCGCGGCTCGACGGTAAAAAGGGTCAAACCCTCGCTATTCTTGCCCGTCGGCCGCATCCAGGGTGGAATCCGGCCCTGGCGGAGCTGCGCGAGCAGATGGTCGGGGTTGCCCGACATCGCCGCACCGAGTTCGTCGAAACTGCCCGGACACAGCGCGATATAGCGAAGCCGCCAGCGTTGTGCGATCGATCGCGCCTGATCGGGCGTGCCGAGGAAGAAGCGATAAACCGCAACATTGCCGGCATTGTTGCGATGATAGGGCGCTCCGACCACCGTCAACCGGGTCGCGGCAAGCGCATAGGCGCCGAGATCGAGCGGCGCGATCAGCCGTCCTTCGGGCAGCGCGCCGAATTCGGCCAGCGCCTCTGGCGACGTGCAGCCCGGCCCGGCCCGAGTCGAACCCTGGCCTTCCGATTGCGGCACGAAAGCATTGACGGCGAGTGGGTAGAGCATGCCGGCCGAGCCGAGCCATGCTGCGGTGAGCCATAACGAACCGCGCCGCCGCGCGACCGCGATCACCGCCGCGAGCGCGGGCGCGGCGAGGATCGCGCCGGCATAGGCCCCGCGCAATTGCAGGCAGCTGAGCATCAGCGCGGCAAGCTGAAACGCGAGCAGCACCGACCAGAAACCGTCACGCGTCGCGCGCAACCGCCAAAGACTTGCGGCAAGCCCTGCGACCATCAGCCCGGCATAACCGATCGCCACCTCTGGGCGCGCGGCAAACAGAGGTTGCGCCTCGCCGACATTGGCGAGCCACAGGCGGTTGAGCATCGGATCCACCCCGCCATAGGGCGCCAGGCATGACGGCGCGACGAGCCACAGGCCCGATGTTGCGGCAATCCCCAGCGCGACGGCCAGGCCGGTGCGGACATCGCGCCGTGCGCTGGCGTAACCGGCGATCGCGAGCACGATCGGTGCGAACGCGGCGAATTGGGTCGCGCGCCACACGATCGCGGTGAAGCCGTCGCACCCGGCGAAATCGAATTGTTCGGTCTTGAGCACGGTATTCGCGGCAAGCAGCCCGGCGGCGAGTGCGATGCCGAAACCCATCAACGCGTCGTCCGCGCCCCGCCGCCCCGAGATCCAGCCGATCACCAATATGATCGCCGCCGCGGCGAGCAACGGCAAGGTCTCCAAGCCGATCGCAATGCTTGCCGCCGCCGCCAGTCCGGCGGTGAGGCCCCGCGACATGTCCGGGACATGGACCAGCGCATGGACGATGACGAGCAACAGCACGACCTGAAGTCCGTGATGATCGATTCTGCCGGGCAGGAAGATCGTCGTCGCCGGATAGGCGATCGCCGCCACGACCAGCGCGGTGCGGGCGATCTCGGCGCCGCCCAGTGCGCGCGTGATGCGAGCGGTCAGCAGCAGGGCTCCGGCCAGCAGCAGCGTTGGCCAGACGATCACCGCGGCGATTTCGGCAAGGTGCCGGCCAGTGAAGGGAGACAGCGCGACGATGATCCCGCCCGGCACCAGGTCTGGCAGGCGCGACCAGTGCATCGCAAGGCCGGGCGACGCGCCCAGGCGGTGCTGCGCGAGATCGGAAAAACGCTGCCCGCCGAGCCAGTCGCGGATCTGCTGCAAGCGCATGACATCGTCGGTGTCGGGCAGGCGCAGCGCGGACAATTGATGCCAGTCGCGAAAGCTCCAGGCGGCGGCGAGCAGCAACGCCAGGACGAACGCGGCCAGCGCGTCCCCCTTCATGCCCTGCCGATTACCATAGTCCATCCGCGCGCTCTACGCGCCCACGGTTAAATTGCCGTTCCCGGCGTTAACCGATGGGAATGAGATGAAGGCAAGCGCTTCGCTGCCGGCCAACCCCTTGTATCTAGACGAGCACGGCTCGTTTCTGCTGGAAGCGACTGAGCGCCGGGGTGGGTGGCCACCCACCCCGGCGCGGCGGCGATGTCGCC